>CANSHI010000004.1 GCA_947646655.1 uncultured bacterium | reverse complement strand
GTAGTTATTTCCACTTTTTTATTTTCAGGAGTAGAATTTACTTTTGCAATTGAGAATTACTTTTTCATTATGCATATGTTTTCACTTTTTCTTGAATTATCGTTCTAAATCAATTATAATGAAATTGTAGATATATATCTACTAAATAGAAATTGGAGGACAAATATGGCAACAATTATAACTTCCATATTGTTTCTCATTGTTGGGTTGATTATCGGTGCCGTCGGTATCTTTATGGTCATTTCATTGACTGGTATAGGTGTTGGCAAAAAGGCCGAAAGTATTATTGCTGAAGCTAAAAAAGAAGCCGATAAGCACAAAAGAGATACCCTTTTAGAATTAAAGGAAGAATCTCACAGATTAAAGTTAGACACTGATAAAGAGATAAAAGAAAAGAAAAGTGAACTTACTCTTACAGAATCTCGTCTCTTAGAACGTGAAAAATCTTTAGATAAAAGAGAAGAACTATTACAAAAACGTGATATACAACTTGATGAAAAAAATAATAACTTAACTTTAATGCAAAGCAAAATCCAAGAAAAAGAAGCAAAAATGGATGAGCTATTAAAAAGTGAACTAGAAAAACTAGAAGACATTTCAAAATTTTCAAAAGAACAAGCTAGAAGCCAAATTTTAGAACGCATCGAAAACGCTATGGCTACAGAAATATCTAATATGATTAGAGAAAGAGAACAAGAAGCTGCCTTAGAAGCTGATAAAAAAGCTAAAGACTTACTTGTCGAATCTATGCAAAAATATGCTGACGATGTTGCAACTGAGCAAACGGTGACGACTATCAATTTACCTAGTGACGAAATGAAAGGGCGATTGATCGGTAGAGAAGGAAGAAACATCCGAACAATAGAATCTATTACAGGAGTCGATCTCATCATCGATGACACACCAGAAGTAATCGTCATTTCATCATTCGATCCCTTCAGAAGAGAAATCGCTCGCATTACGATAGAAACATTGATTAAAGATGGTCGCATTCACCCAGGAAGAATTGAGGAAATTTACGACAAAGTTTGTAAAGATATGAATGCTCGAGTATTGTCGATCGGTAATGAGACTATTCAAGAATTGGGACTTGTCAAATTTGACCCTGAGCTCGTCACATTGATCGGTAAACTTCATTTTAGAACCAGTTATGGACAAAATGCTTTAAAACATTCCATAGAAGTATCTAAACTGTGTGGACTCATAGCAAGTGAACTGGGTGAAAATGTCATGATCGCTAAAAGAGCAGGTCTTCTACACGACATCGGCAAATCTATCGATTTTGAAATTGAAGGTAGCCACGTCGAAATAGGTACATCGCTTGCCAAGAAATTTAACGAAAGTGATATAATCGTAAACGCTATCCAATCTCATCACAAAGATGTAGAACCAAAGAGTGTAATTGCATGGCTAGTCCAAATTGCAGACACATTAAGTGCTGCTAGACCGGGAGCAAGAAATGACTCTTTTGAAAACTATATCGAAAGATTAGAACAACTAGAGAAGATAGGAAATAGTATGGAAGGTGTTGAAAAATCATATGCCTTACAAGCAGGACGTGAACTTCGCGTTATGGTACGCCCTGAAGAAGTTGACGACTTAACAAGCTTTAAAATCGCAAGAGATTTAAAAACGAAAATTGAATCTGAAATGCAATATCCAGGTACAATTAAGATCACTGTTATAAGAGAAACTAGGGCTCAAGAAGAAGCCAAATAAAAACTGATCAACCACGATCAGTCTCTTTTTTTTATTATGATATCGATTTTATACAATTTCGCAATCTTTACCAAATCTTCAAAAAAATACCTATTTAACCCTTGTTCATTATTCTTAACCCAGTTTTTAGATTTTTTAATTTCATGACTAAAAACTTCCTGCGTTTTGCCAGTCGACTGTCTAATAAATTTAAGAACTTCATTTGCATTGTAATCATTAGCTTTAAACTCCATAAAAATACCAACCTTTTGGTAAATTTTACCAAAAAAACTATTTAAAAATTCAAAAAAGACCATTCTTGCTAGTAGTCAATGATATTTTTCTACCAACAAAATCCCAAATTTAATTATTTATCGTTTGTCTTTTCTATTGTATTTTTCCTAAAACTAATATACAATATTACTTATGAGGTGATAAAGTTATGGAGGCTAAAACCATTTTGCCAGCAGACACTTATACAGTCGTAAATAGAACAACCCTTACAGATTACGAGAGAAAGACAATCATAACACTTTATGCACCTATAATTGGTTCTTCGGCAACCAGTTTATATTTTACTCTTTGGCAAGATCTCGAAAGAAGCATCACTAAAAATCAAAAATTCAACCATCACCACTTGATGAGTACATTAAAATTGGGACTTGAACCCGTGACAACAGCTAGAAAAGCTTTGGAGTCGATTGGTCTTCTACGAAGTTTTTTTAAAGAGGGCGAGACAAACGATTATTATTACGAAATATATAGTCCACTCACCCCTAATGAGTTTTTTAATCATCCTATATTCAGTGTAATTTTATATAATAATATCGGAAGTACTGAGTACAACAATTTAATCGATTATTACAAAAAACAGACAAATGTTCCAAAAGATTATGAAGAAATTACTTCAAGTATCGATATGAACTTTAAATCGATCAACACCCTAAATCTATCGACTGATGCTGAAATCGAAAAAAGCGAAAGTCCTGGTCCCAAAGTAAAAGACGACTATATCGATTTCGCTCTTCTCATAAGTTCCTTACCAAAAGACTTAGTAAACGAAAAAGCATTTAATAAAAGAACTCGTACTCTTATTAACTCTTTAGCATTTGTTTATGATCTAGATACTCTTAAAATGTGTGAACTTCTTAGAATGGTCATAAATGAAAATGGAGTCATAGACAAAGAAAACCTTCGTTTAAATGCTAGAAAATATTATCAATTTAACAACAGTGGCTCACTGCCAACTTTAATTTATCGAACACAGCCTGAACACTTAAAAGCGCCAGAAGGGGATATGTCTAACCGCGGAAAAATGCTCTACATTTTTGAAAACACTTCACCTTTTGATTTCCTGCGAAGCAAATACCATGGTGCTGAACCTACTAATAGAGATTTAAAACTTTTAGAATATCTAGCCGTAGATCTCGAACTAAAACCGAGTGTCATAAATGTTTTAATCGATTATGTTTTAAAAAGCAATAACAACAAATTAACACAAGGCTACGTCGAAACGATCGCTGGCCAGTGGAAACGTCTAAACATCGAAACTGCGGATAAAGCTATGAGAACAGCAGAAAAAGAACATAAAAAGAACAAAGCAAAAGTGTTCACCAATACGAAAGTATCTAAAACAGAAGCACCAACACCGATATGGTTCAATGAAACTCAAGATAAGGAAGAAGTAAGTGAACAAGAAAAACAAGAACTAGAAATGATGATGAAAGAATTTAGGTGATAACATGAAAGAAAGTTTTGGCAAATTTGATCAAAAAACATTAGAGACAAATTTTAAAGAAGCTATGAAAGATAAAGATTTTGCCTATGTGACATCCTTAATAGATTTAGACGATAAAGAAGTCATGAAACATACTAGCAAAATAGAGCGTTCGAGCGAAGAGCTTAAAAACTGTCAAAACTGCCGAAACCTCCATATGTGTAAAAATAAAATTACTGGTTTTGTCTATTTCCCACATGTTAAACAGGACAGACTTCACTTTGAATATGTCGCTTGTAAATATCAAAAAAAACATTTACAAGAGACCTCTTCTACATGTAATTATTATGAAATGCCCGATGCTTTAAGCAAAGCACGTATGAAAGATATCGACTTAACAGACTCCAAAAGAGTTGCAATTATAAAATGGCTTAAAGCTTTTTATGATACATATAAAACCGATCCTCATCAAAAAGGTCTCTACCTCCACGGTTCTTTTGGATCAGGAAAAACATATCTCATATGTGCCATGTTAAATGAGTTAGCTAAAACTGAACGCGATATTACTATCGTCTATTATCCCGAACTACTAAGAAGTCTTAAAGAAGCTTTTGAAACAGATTTTGCTACTCGTATAAATAAACTGAAAAAAGTTAATATTTTATTTCTCGACGATATAGGGGCAGAGGCTGTAACTCCTTGGGCTAGAGACGAAATTTTAGGCACTATTTTACAATATCGTATGGATGCCCATCTACCAACATTTTTTTCATCAAACTTAAACATCGAAGAGTTGGAGATACATCTTAGTAACACTAAAAATGGTGTTGACAAAGTTAAGGCTAGAAGAATTATAGAACGTATTAAAAATCTCTCTACCGACATCGAGCTATTGAGCAAAAACAGAAGAAATTAGGAGGTCATATATTTGAAAAAACTATTATCACAAAACAAAAAACTGGCAATACTAATCATTGCCATTATCCTATTAGGTTTTCTTTTCTTTTTAATAAAAACATTTTTCTTTAATAAAAAAATCGATGAAGCACTTAATATTTTATTCGATACTGAAAAACCTATCGCATTTAAACAAGATGATTTATTCGGCTTTATAAATTTCAAGGGCGAAAAAATTATCCCTGCTGAATATAAAAAAGTGGGTAGCTTTTATAATGGTTATGCCGCTGTTCAAACAGATGATAATACGTACGAATTTATCGATATTGAAAATGAAACAAAAGAGACTATTAAAACAGATATCGAACCTAAATATTTAATTAATTATCGTACATGGTTAGCGGGAAATAAAATTTATAATGACAAGCTAGAAGTAGTATTCGAAGGTAACTATCACATCAATTATATCGACTATGGCTTTTTTGAATTTATGGATAATGAAAAAAACTCATCAGGTATAGTCGATCACACAGGCAAAATAATCTTCCAATGGGACCAAGATTATATTCAAGTAAAAATTCCTGAAAATGATTTTCAAAAAAATGGTTATTATGCTTTAATAAGTAACTATGAAGAAAATGAAAAAATAATAAGCCTCCAAACGGGTAAAGAAATTTTTTCTCTTGAGGATGCTAAAAACATGTATATTAGGGAAGAAAAGGATAACATTTTTAGAATTATCGACCGCGAAGATTCTTTTAAAACTAAAACCTGGTTTTATATAAGTGATGACAAAATTGCCTATAAAAGTAATGAAGCTATATATTCGATTTCACTTCTTAAACATGACGATGACATTTTAGAAATCGATTATGGGCCCACTTATAAAAATCAAAATTTTGAAAAACAATATGTTTATTATAACGTAAAAACTGGCAAAACTTTGGACGAGCCAAGTAGGGTAGATGAAGTTTTATTAGATAATACATATGGTTATCACACAACTATATGCGATAAACTATATGGTATAAATAAAGGCTCTAAAGAAAATGCCGAATGCATATACGATGAAATCAAATTTCCAGAAGCAAATTTATTTAACTATTTAAAAAGTAAAAATAAAGAACATATTGTACTTCTAAAAAAGGGAAGTAACACGATTCTTTATAATATGAGAAAGAAAAAAATTATTGAAACATTTGAAAACTCAGCATCTTCTTTTAATCCTTCTAGCACCTTCATGACTATTACACAATATGATGAAGACGGCTTTACTAAAAAGAACATTCTAATGTATAATTTATTAACTCATAAAAGCAAACAGTTTGATAAAGATTCTGAAATCGTAATCGGTTCCAATTATGTTTTAATTGATGAAAAATATTATAATACCAATCTAGATTTAATATTTGAATAGAGTAGCCTTTTTTAGAAATCTTGATTTATCATGTCCTTCGTTATATAATTAGTAAGTCGAAAGAAGTGGTTGTATGAAATTACCAGATTTGAAAACTGCTCGAGTTAGAAATCAACAAATTGTTAAATACTATGAAGCAGATATTTTAAGAAATGAAAATTTATTTAAAGGTAAAAAATATTTTTTAAAAACTTATGGCTGTCAAATGAATGTTCATGACAGCGAATTGATCAAAAACTTAGTCGAAGGACTAGGATTTATTGAAGTAGATAAAATGGAAGGATCCGACTTAGTAATATTAAATACTTGTGCTATTAGAGAAAACGCTCATGACAAAGTTTTTGGCTTTCTAGGTCGTTGCAAACATGAAAAAGAAATTAATAAAAATATGATCGTCTGTTTATGTGGTTGCATGGCTCAAGAGCCTTCCGTTTGTGAAGAAATTTTATCTAAACATAAATACATCGATTTAGTATTCGGAACACACAACATCCACGAATTGCCAAATATGCTTTTAAATAAAATGTCCAAAACCGATATCGAAGTCGAATCTAAAGAAGGGGATGTCATCGAAGGATTGTCATATACAAGAGATTCCAAAATCGAAGCTTGGGTCAATATAATGTATGGATGTGATAAATTTTGTACATACTGTATAGTACCATATACTAGAGGAAAACAAAGAAGTAGAAAATCTTCTTATATATTAGATGAAGTCTTAAAACTCAAAAATGACGGTTACAAAGAAGTAACTCTCTTAGGCCAAAACGTCAATGCATATGGTAAAGATATCGAGGACGAACTTTCATTTTCAGAATTATTAAGAAAAGTAAGCCAAACGGGCATCGAAAGAATCCGCTTTGTCACGAGTCATCCTTGGGACTTTGAAGATTCTTTAATAGAAGTTATAGCCGAGTGCGATAACATCATGCCATATATACATCTACCACTTCAAAGTGGATCATCACGCATTCTTAAACTTATGGGAAGACGTTATACGAAAGAAGAATACATTGCACTTTTTAACAAAATAAAATCTCGTATCCCATCTGCTTCTCTGACGACCGATATAATCGTTGGCTTCCCAGGAGAGACAGAAGAAGACTTTTTAGAAACACTTGAAGTAGTCAATGCATGTAAATACGACAGTGCTTTCACATTTATCTTTTCTCCACGCGTAGGAACACCAGCGGAAAAATTGCCCGATGATGTCCCATTAAAAGTCAAAGAAGAAAGACTTCACAGATTAAATGAAGTTATTAATAAATACAGTTTAGAAGCTAATGAACGATACATCGGCAAAACCGTTAAAGTACTCATTAATGGTATAAGCGAAAAAGGCAATAATAAAGTATGTGGATATACTGAAACGATGAAATTAGTAAACGTTGAAGGTTCAAAAGATTTAATAGGACAAATTGTCGATGTTGAAATAACAGAAGCTAAAAGTTTCAGCTTAAATGGGGTGGCAAAGTGAACATTGGTTTAATCCTAAAATATACAACATTTATTCCTTGGATACTATATTTTATCGAAATTATGTTGTATAAAATAGGGGTTATTGAAACACACAAACATAAATACTTCCAATACTGTAAAAAAAATCTTTTCAAAACTATTAATTTTAAAGAATTATTATTATTAATATTGTTTATATGGTTTCTTTTCATAAAAAATACGTTTGTTTTAGAAATTCTTTTTTCTGCAACTTATCTATATTTGCTTATCGATTTCTTTTATACTTTAGCTAAAGATTGTAAAAAAATTAAACATAAAAGCTTAATGACACAAAGCATTATCTTAACTAGTTTGATTATTTTATTCTTTATGTCGACAAATAAGCTATATACGACTTATTTACTCATGTTTGGTGTTTCACTTTCGAGCTCTCTAATAATATATATTTTTAGTTTACCTATTCGAAAAACTTTGTAATATGTTAACTTTTTCTTGAAAATTTTACTATTTTATTATACTATAAGACCCATTAAAGGGGTTTTTTATATGGAAAGAGTGGACAATGATTTATATAATCTTCTTTTAAAACAAATTAAAAATAGTCAATATGAAGAACTGAATAAAGCAATTCGTTTGGATGATATTGAAATATTAGAGCTCTTAGAAATTCTAGTCAGTATGAAATCAGCTACTAAAAAAGCTGTGGCAAAATTAGTAAGTTGTTTTCATTCTGACGAAATATTTTTATTTATGATGCTTCATTATCAAGCATGTTTTTGTAATACAAACGTTTTTAATCGTTTAACTTTAATAAAAGACGATTCTTTAAAAATTGAATATATTAAAAAATATGAAAATCCATTTCTTAAAATACTTCTTATCCTAAGTTTAAATAATTCTATTTTACGAAAAAAATTATTAGTTCATTATGACGAACAAACATTAAAAGAAATAGCTTTAAAAGCAAACAATGCCGAAGTAACCCTCCGATTATTACCATATATTCATAGATTCTCTAACCAAATAAAATGTTCCGATCATGTTATGGAACTTTTACTCGATGAAAAAGACTCTTTAAATATCGATGAAATTTTAGCACTACCTTCATTCGACCAAAAAATTCAAAGTATTTATGAAAATATCGCCATAAATGGTATACTTTTTCACATTATCAAAGAGACTCGAAGCATAGCTACAAAAAGGAAACTTTTAGAGCACTTTTATAACCTACAGAAAATGGATATATTTGATAAAGGATATAAGAAAAATTTTGTTATTCCTAGTTATGAAGATCCTCTTCCTAAAGAATTACTTTTTGGAGTAGAAATTGAATGTATTGGAGATAATTCAAGGCCGATCAGTGCCTATTCAAATAAAATATTAAACTATGAAATAAAATCAGATTCCACAATCGCAGATGGATTAGAGTTTGTCTCTCCTAAGTTATCATGGCAAGAAGAAGATTTAAACAGCATCTATCAAATTAGAAGTTGATTTTAGATGTGGAGGACATATTCATTTTTCGCTTAGCTACCTTAATTCCTATTTTGCTCTTTTCTGTTTATTTTACCTATTTACAAAATTTGAAAACATTCTCTATGTCACAGTAAACAGAGAAGGGGAATCTCCAAGAGAAAAAATACTTTACTATGCTTCTCCATTTTCCAAAATTTTCACGGAAAACATTTCCAAACTAGCACAATGTACCACTTTACAAGAATTTATAATTGAAGTCCAAAAACTTTTTAAAAAAAGACCTTCTTTAGCGTTAAGTACTTTTGGAACTATCGAATTTAGGATGCCTAACGGTTCTTTAAATCCTGAGATTATAATAGAAAATATTCTCTTACTAGGAAATTTAATTGTCTTAGCCAAAAAGATGTCTATATTACCCTTAACTAAAGACTTCTACGAACTATTTCAAAAACTAGAGTCAGCAGAGAACGAAAAAGAAACATTGGAAATTTTTCTTCATTTACTTTTCAAAGATGAAACCAACAGAACTATTTTTAGAAGACGATATCACAAAAATCGCTTACTTACTCACCAAAACCAAGAATTTTTAAAAGAAAATATTAAAACATTTAAATTATCCGATCAAAAAATATTTTTATAGGAGGAACTAATATGGATGATTTTGAAAACAATTTGAATTATATTTTAAGTATAGAAAATGATTTTCCATCCATTCATAAAGCTTTATTTGAATATTTATTAAATGTTGATGATTCTATCAAAATTCCTTTTCTAGATAAATTTGATGAGACGATTAATATTATAATTAAACTGAGCCTATCACCACAATTTAGAAGACAACACATTACTTTTATTACAGCATCTCTATTAAAAAAGTTTAAAAATGTTTCCTGTGAAGAGTTTATTATAAGAATATTACCCTTTATAAATTCTTCAAAAACAGCCTACTCCTTCGCCAATCAATTGACTTCCGATGAATATATCATACAATCGTTAAAATTTATAAATAACAATATTTATCAACTTAAATTGCTCACAAAAGTTAAAAATGTTCAATTGATTATCAAAACGATAAAAGCATATTTCTTTACCGATTATGAAGTATTTCAAGCGTTCAATAAAATAAACGATGAAAATATTAAAAGAGCATTATCCCATCAGTTGTTTAACGTAAAACCTCTGCCCCAAAAGCTAAAAATTTCCTTACCTTCATTTATGGATTCTCTACCAAAAGAGTTGCAATTTGGTACAGAAATAGAATGTTTAGGAGATAAGTCTTATGGCATACTTTTAACCTATCAAAAACTTTGTGGGTATGATGTCAAAGAAGAACTTTCTATACCTAACAAGGGAATAGAATTTTCTTCACCTAAACTATCTTGGACAGCAAGGGACCTACTTACGATTTACAAAATATGTGATTTTGCCAAGCAAAATGAATTATATACTAATGAGCTTTGTGGAGGACACATCCATTATAGCAGTGATTTTTTAAATACTTTGGACGAATGGTATTGGTTTTTATATTTATATACTAAATTTGAATTTATTCTCTACTTAATTTCTAATCCTCCAGGATCTCTTCCAAGAAATGAAATATTAAATTATGCTAAGCCTTTTTCTGACTGTTACATCGACAATCTTTGGCGTTTAAACAGCATACATAATATACATGATTTTATCATTAATTTAAAAAATATATCTGGCAAAAAACAAACTGGAGTCAACTTTTCTAACATTTTTGAACGATTTAACACAATAGAATTTAGAATACCAAATGGCTCTCTAGATCCCAAAGTTATATTAGAAAACATTTTATTATTCGGTAATCTTCTAGTTATGTCTAAAAAGCTATCAAAACTTTCCTCAACAAAAGACACTTGCGAGCTTTTAAATAAACTTGATAATGTAACAAACTATGAGACCACCCTAGACATAATGTTAAAATTACTTTTTAAAGATGAAGTGTTAAGACAAATATTTAAAAAAAGATTTTATACTAATTATAAAGCTTACTTGCAAACTCGTTACCCAAATAACTTAGAATCAAAAAGTATCGGATATCAACATAAAAAAACAGGTATTATAATATAACGAATCTGACTTAAAAGAAATGAACACAAATCATTTCTTTTTTTTCGACAAAAAAACAAAAAAAGATATGATAATATAAACCTAAAGTAAAGAAAAGCACTTGCAAAAAACGACAAAATTTTATATAATTCGTTATGTAGACTAGCGACAATAGTCCTTATAATGTGAAAGGAAAAGTAATAATGAAAAATATAATAACCAACTTACAAAAAAATAAAAAAACATTAATAATTATAATTGGAAGTATAATACTTATAAGTCTTGTCACGACATTTGGATATTTTGTAATAAACACTAATAATGAAAGAAGAATGAGTGCCGATTTACAAACTGGAACGATGAGTCTAATATTCTCCGATGGAAATCCTGGAATAAATGCAACATTAGATTTTGGAGAAACGATAACTAAAAAATTTACAATCGAAAATACAGGGACATTAGACGGTTCTCTAAGCATAGATTGGGACAAATTTACTAATACTTATCTTCCAGGAAGTTTAAGCTATAATCTCACATACCAAGAAAGCGAAGACGGAGAAGAAATAGAAATTTTGCCAACAGCTAATATGCCGACATCGAAAGAAGAATTAAAACAATTACTAGTAGGAGAAGTATCCGTTCCAGCTGGTAAGAAATACTACTACAATCTAAACATCACCCTAAACAATACAGAATATGACCAAACAGCGGATTTAAATGCCATATTTGTAACAAAATTCGACGTAGGCCAACCAGTCAAATACAAATATTATACTTTAAGTATCGATCCCAATGGAGGTACATGGAACGATTTTGTAAACATTCAAACTTATGAGCTCATGAATAATGAAACGAAAGAAATAGAAAATCCGACGAGATTCGGCTATGATTTTAAAGGTTGGGAATTAATCGGAACATCATCCAAAATAGAAAGTACAACATTTACGATGGGTATAGCAAATACAACCTTAAAAGCTAAGTGGGAAGGTAATAAACATAATATAACAATCATCGTTGATGGAGAAGAAACCACAAGAGAAGTAAAATATGGAGAAACGATCGAACTCACAGCACCTTCCAAAGAAGGATATACTTTTGGAGGCTGGATAGCGACTAATGGAACGATAGAAGGTAACTACTTCACTTTAAATACCGACGAAGATGTAACGATTACAGCAGTCCTAGAAGCAAACAAATACAAATATAAAGTAGAACACAGATTACAAAATATAGGAGGCCATGGCTATGAAACAATAGAAACAGAAATCGATGAAGCATCCTATGGGACAGTAATAAGTCCAGAAGTAAAAACTTATCAAGGTTTCACAAGCCCCGATAAAATATCAAAAACGATCGAAATTGACACAGAAAACCCAACAAAAAACGTCATAACTTATAATTACTTAAGAAATGAATATCATCTCAGTATAGACCCTGCTGGAGGAAACTACCAAGGCAACACCGATAAAACTATGTACTACGAAGAGACTACTACTATTGATACACCAACTAGAGAAGGACACACATTCACAGGTTGGGAAGTAACAGGCGGCGAGCTCACAGACAATACATTCAAAATGGGAAATAGTGATGCCAACCTAGTAGCAAAGTGGGTAGCAAACGACTATGACTATATCGTATACCATAAAAAAATGAACACCGATGGCTCGACTTACACAACATCTGCCTCGGAAGTAGGACAAGCTAAATTCAATGCCAATGTAAGCCCAGATGTCAAAAACTATGCTGGATTTACATCCCCACCAAAAGGCAACTTAACGATCAAAGTAGAGACAAGTACACCACCAACGCTAAACGTTTTAAACTATAATTATTCAAGAAACAAATACGACTTAACGATCAACCCTCAAGGAGGATTATACGAAGGTTCAAGTGCCAACACAGTAGAAAGTATGTACTACGAAACGAGTAAAATATTAAAAACACCCGTTAGGGACGGTTACACCTTTAATGGATGGACAAATCTAGGAGGAACATTAACAGGAAATACCTTTACTTTAAGTGAAAACAGAAACTCAGGAGTCACGGCCAATTGGACAGTCAACAAATACAAATACACCACAAACCATTATCAAATGAACACCGATGGAAGCACATATACGCTCATAAAAAGTGAAGAAAACACAGTAGACTATGGAACAGAAGTAACACCAGGAGTAGAAAGCTACACGGGATTCACAAGCCCCGCCACAAAAAGCTTAATAGTGGGTTCTAATGAAGAAACAAACAAAATAGACTACTATTATGGAAGAAAGCAATTTACACTAACAATAAATCCAAATGGTGGCACATATAATGGAAATACAACCTTAACAAAGTATTATGGAGAAAACGTTACCATAGGAATACCAACTAAAACTGGATACAACTATAGTTGGCAAAAGACAGGTGAAGGTAACTTATCTGGAAATACATACACGATAGGAAACGGAAATGCCACCTTGACAGCTAACTGGACACCTGTAACATTTACAGTGACGTTTAATGCCAATGGTGGAACACCTGTAACACAAAGTCAGACTGTTACATATGATTCAAAATATATAATGCCAAATAATCCGACATACACAAACTATGAATTTTTAGGCTGGTTCACAGAAAGTAGTGGAGGAACACAAATTACAGCCAACACTGATGTTAAAATAACTGCCAACCAAACTTTATATGCTCATTGGAAGAAAAACGGTCCAGCCGAAAAGACTTTAGCCAAACTAGGCAAAACCTCAAAAAGTGGAACACCAAACTTTGCTGAGTCTGCAACAACTAACGAGACAGCAGATGGATTATATTCTATGGAAGATGACTATGGGACCAGCTACTATTACAGAGGAGCTGTCACAGATAACTACGTAAAATTTGTAGGATATTATTGGCGTATTATCAGAATCAATGGTGATGGAAGTATTAGAATAATATTTGATGGAAAAGGTGCTTATGCAAATGGAACAAACTTTACAGATCGAGTTGCCATACAAAACATAGCATGGAATACAACTTATAATAATGATGCCAAATATGCGGGACTTATGTATGGTGGATCTAATGGAACTGCCAGTACGAGCAAAAGTCAAGCCCAATCAAATGAAACGAGCACCAATATTAAATCTCAATTGGAAAGTTGGTATAAAACCAATATTTCTGACCGAAATTATGATAGTTATGTAAGTGATAATATATTCTGTAATGACAGGAGTACAGCTAGCACGCCACAAACATGGTGGGTAAATGAAAGCACTACACCAGGTTATGGCAATAATAATACTGCTTTTGGAGGTTTCCAGCGATTTTCATCTTACAATGATAACTTTAATGAAAACAATCCAAGTCCTAAACTAACATGTACTAATAAAAATGATGCTTTTACAAAAAGTGATACAGAAAAAGGAAATGGAAAGTTAGATGAGAAAATAGGATTAATAACAGTGGACGAAATAAATTTAGCAGGAAGTGGAAAAGGCGGAGGAATAAACAAAAATTATTATTTATACAAAGGAAGTTATTACTGGTCTGCTTCCCCGAACAATTTTAATATCGGAAAACTTTCAATATATGGAATTAATCCCAATGGTGGGTTTATAGGTTTTTATGTTAACCAAGCAAATGTGGATGGTCTTTCCTATGGTGTTGTACCTGTAATCAACTTATCTGCAGAAACTGTTTTAGGCATGCAGGGAACGGGCACTCAATCTGATCCGTTTAAAATACCTAGTGATAATCTAACACCACCTACTTGTTTTGCAAAAGATACACTAGTGTATACACCAAACGGTTATAAAAAAATCCAAGATTTAAAACAGGGAGATAAAGTTTATTCTTACAATGAAAAAGAAGAAAAAGTTGAAGAAGATATAATCCTAAATACTATGATACATACTACAAATAAAGTTTTAGAAATAGAATTTGATAACAACACAGAAAAAATGCATATCACACCTAACCACCCTGTTTATAATCCAAAAACTAAAACATGGATGCCAATTGGCGAATTTGAAGTGGGTGACATCTTAATGGATTCTGAAGGAAATTTATTAAAAATATCATCGATTAAAGAAAATACAAATCAAACAACTGTTTATAATTTTGAAGTCAAAAACAATCATAATTATTATGTAACTCAAAGTAATATCCTTGTTCATAATAAAGCTTCAAACAATTAAATTTCTCTAATTATTTAGAGAAATTTTTTTATTATTGACTTTAAACATGAGAAAAATCAAAATTGTCCGGTATAATATATATTAGAGGGACTTTTTTCTTACTGACAATACAAATGATTAAAATATACTCATATTTGCCATAATATAAATGGTGATCAATATGAAAGAACTAATAATCGTACTTTTAAGAACAGTTTTCTTTTACTTTTTTGTAATGTTTATGTATAGACTAATGGGAAAAAGAGAAATAGGTCAATTAGGAGTAGTAGACTTGATCGTATCTATTCTAATCGCAGAATTAGTGGCAATAAGCATTGAAAATACAGAAGATACAATCTTTATGACCATTATACCAATCGTAATTCTCGTCATTTTAGAAATCGTTTTAGCAAGAATAGCCCTCAAGTCCAAAAAATTTAGAACAATTTTTGGAGGAAAGCCTTCTGTCATCATAAATAAAGGAGTAGTAAACTATAAAGAAATGACTCGCCAAAGATATACTATCGATGATCTTCTTCTAGAACTAAGACAAAAAAGTATTAAAAGTATAGGTGATGTCGAATATGCCTTTTTAGAACAAAATGGAAAACTATCGATATTCGAAAAAAAACTCTTCGACAAAAATTATCCTTTACCTCTAATTGTTGATGGTGAAATTCAAACTAGTACCTTGCGAAAAATTAAAAAAAGCAAAGTATGGCTAGAACATGTCTTAGATAAAAATGAAATTACCCATGAAGAAGTTTTTTACTGTTTTTACAAAGGTTACAAATTATTTATTATTAAAAAATCTGATTTAATAAAATAATCTTTCCTACTTAGTTCGACATAAAATATAAGAAATTTATTGTAAGATAATCGCGAGGTGAAATATATGAAAAAAAAGTTGTATCCAGTATTTTTAGCAGTTTTAATAGGATGTGGTTTTGCATTTTTCTTATTTAGCAAAGTAGAGAGTAAGACCTTTAATAAGAAGAGTACCAATGCCGTCGCGATTCAAATTGGAGTATTCAAAGACTCAGAAAATGCCACTAAAATGCAAAAAAACTTAGGAGGAGTAGTTTTCGAAGACGAAGGAATATTTAGAGTATATTACTCAGTCTTAAATAAAGACGAAAACATTGAGTTTATGACAAATTACTTATCTAAAAAAGGCATCAATTACTATTTAAAACAGATTAACTTAAACAACGAACTTTTAGATAAATTTTACGAATACGAAACTTTAATGATGAAAACAAATGAAGAAAGTAAATTATCTATCAACGAAGAACTATTAAACATTTATAAGGAAGTGGTATGATTGACAACATTATTAAAAGAAATCCCTAAATCTGACTTACCGAGAGAAAGACTTTTAGCCCAAGGTAGCAGTGCTTTATCGAATGAAGAACTTCTATCTATCATTTTAAGGACGGGAACAAAAGGAGAATCAGTAAAAACTTTGAGTTCCAAAATATTAAGCTCTTTAAAAGATATAAGCGATCTAAAAAATCTAAGTATTAATAAATTAAAAAGCATAAAAGGTTTAGGCACTGTTAAAAGTATAACTCTCCTTGCCAGCTTAGAATTAGGCAGGAGAGTATACGAAGAACAGGATGAAAAAGAAGTAATTAAAATTGTAAATTCGATGGAAGCATATAATCATTTTGCAAAACTTATTTATAATTCCAAACAAGAAAACTTTTTAGTAATATTTTTAAATAATAAAAATCGCTATATAACACACAAAGTGTTATTTAAGGGTACAATCAATATGTCAGTTGTACATCCAAGAGAAGTGTTTAAAACAGCTCTTTTAGAAAACGCGAGTGGAGTTATACTCATGCACAATCATCCAAGTGGCGATCCCGCGCCCAGTGCGAGTGACGATGAAACTACAAAAATTATGGCCGAAGTCGGCTGTCTTATGGACATTAAAGTTTTAGATCATATCATTGTTGGCCCGAAAGAATATTATAGCTATGTAGAAGAGGGGAGACTAGCATATGCACAAGATTAGACCTTTTCTAAGAGTCTTATTAGTACTCTTTGTATTTATAATGCTACACAACGCTTTCTTGACTGGAGTGGCAAACATTTTTTCTCTCTTCCGTCAAAATAATTTAGATGAACTCACTAAAAAATCGTATGAGACAAAAATTGAATATTTAGAAAAAACTCTTTTAGAATATGAAAAATCTCAAGAAAATTTAAACATTTTTGATAGTACTTCTCACATACTAAGTAAAATAGCTCTTCGAAACATTTACGACTTTTATGACTACTTAACTATCTCGACTTCCAGCAAAGTAAACGATGGCGCAGCGGTTATAAATGAAAACGGGTTAGTAGGACTAGTAGAAAGCGCTAATAAGACAACCGCCAAAGTATCTCTTCTAACAGGCAAAGTCAATTTAAGTATCAAAGTTGGAGATGCTTTTGGATTATTAAGTGGCTATGACGAAAAAGACAATCTTCTAATTGTCCGCAACGTCAATAACTACAAAAACGTAGAACAAGGTAACGTAGTCACAACAAGTGGACTTCAAGAAGTTGAAGGAGATATAAAAATAGGTACTGTAGAAAAAATAGTTAAAGAGGGAGTAGAACAGATTATTTATGTTAAACCATACGTGGACTTCAACAATCTCAACTACTTAATGGTAATAAACAAATGACTATTATTTTACTTGTCTTGGATTTTCTTATAAGCAATTTAACTCCTTACAATTTTCATTTAGTAGTACTAAGTTTACTTTATACCAAAAAATTTTATCCCATACTTATATATTTTTTAATACTATCATTTTTTGAATATAAGTATTTTTTCAACCTCCTAATTCTATATATATTATTTTTATTGAATAAAAAACTCGCCCACACATTCCGAGATACAGCACTTTTTTATTTTATTAGAATTATCATCTTCTACGCTATTTACTTAACTTCATGTATTTTATTTAAAAACATATTTTAAAAATTTACATCTTAAATAAGTAAAATTCTTGCAACGTATTGATAATACGTGTATACTTAATATATAAAAATACTAAACGAATAGTGAGGCGTAAAATGAAATCCATACTTAACAAATTAAAAAAGCTATATAAAAAATTTAAGTATCGAGATCGTATGAAGACGAGATTTTTTACGTCGATGATAACTATTTCAGCTTTTACTTTATTTGTAGGCGGAACATATTCTTACTTCCATATACTTGAACACAAACAAGCTGCAATCATAACAGTAGCTAATTTAAAGTATGAACTAACTAGTCAAAATGATCGTTACGAAAATGGTTCAATTGTAGTGTCAAGTGGCGAATCACTAGAATTAACTCTAAACTTAAAAAGTTTAAACAACATAAATACTAAATATGCACTAGATTATTTATGCAACAGTGAAGAAGTAACAGTATATTATATTGAAAAAATTGATCAAAATGTACAAGGAGAAATAGCTTCATTAAATAGTGTAATCGATATTAAAATAATAATCGAAAACAAAAGTTCAGCCGATCAAACAGTTAATTTTAATTTAAAAGGTGGTTATTTACAAAACGAATTGTTTTCCAACATCACAGAATGCCTATCTAACATTTTAATGGCAAGAGTAAATAATGAAAAAATATGGCAACACTCATCGGAAATAAAAAGAATTATTTTTGAGATCGAAAAGAACCCAAAAGAAAATGCTACATATACTTATGATTTATCTGATGGACAGC
The DNA here is from genome assembly GCA_947646655.1 of uncultured bacterium. Classification (GTDB taxonomy): domain Bacteria; phylum Bacillota_I; class Bacilli_A; order RF39; family UBA660; genus RUG11867. Next base: position 75,562 of record CANSHI010000004.1, on the reverse strand, counting down.
ACAAAAATGTAATGAGCTATTTAGTACCCAACAATGAAGATAATACAATGTACGATGTTTTCATTCAAGCAGAGGGAAAAATAATAGCTAATCAAAATAGTTCTAAGCTTTTTTCTGACTTTATAAATCTAGAAAGCATAGAATATTTGGAAAACTTAGACACTTCGAACATTAAATATATGAACTCGATGTTCTCAGGTTGTCAAAGTTTAGAAATACTCGACTTAAGTAGCTTTGATACTAGTAATGTAATAAACATGAATTATATGTTTAATATGTTTATTTCTAAAGAAGCCCCAGTAGGCAAATTAACTACAATTATAGGACTAGAAAACTTTAACACCGAAAATGTTACAGATATGCACTGTATGTTCCAACATTGCAACAAATTAAAAACTTTAAATTTAAGCAACTTTAATACAAATAAAGTTACTAACATGACTTGTATGTTTTTAGGCTGTCAAAGTTTAGAAATATTAGACTTAAGTAATTTCAATACAAGTAATGTAACAGACATGCATCGTATGTTCGATATGTTTATCTCTGATGATATCCCAACGGGCACACTAACTACAGTTATAGGATTAGAAAATTTTAACACCGAAAATGTTACAGATATGCACAGCATGTTCCAACATTGCAACAAATTAAAAGCTTTAAATTTAACTAGTTTTAATACAAATAAAGTTACTAATATGACTAGTATGTTTTTAGGTTGTCAAAGTTTAGAAACATTAGATTTAAGTAATTTTAATACAAGTAACGTAACAGACATGTATCGTATGTTTGATATGTTTATCTCTGATGATGCTCCAGTAGGCAAATTAACTACAATTATAGGACTAGAAAATTTTAACACTGAAAAAGTCACTAATATGAGCCGTATGTTTAGGTATTGTAACCAATTAAAAACTTTAAATTTAAGCAATTTTAATACTAGAGAGGTTACTAATATGCAAGCTATGTTTTCAAATTGCCAAAGCTTAGAAATCTTAGACCTAGGTCATTTCAATACAAGTAAAGCTACCAATATGAGTTATATGTTTTCAAGTTGCACAAATTTAAAGGAACTAAATATAGAAAATTTTGACACATCTAATGTAGTCAATATGGAATATATGTTTGCAAGTTGTTCAAAACTAGTTAATCTAAATTTGCAAAAATTCGATACAAGTAAAGTTACTAACGTACACGATATGTTTAGTCGCTGCAATTCTCTACTTGTACTCGACCTTAGAAGTTTTAAAAAAGATAGCATTGAAAATCAAGTTGGAATGTTTTATGCAAAGAGCACAAATATTAGAGTCACAGTTAGCTCTGAAGAAATAAGAGCTTGGCTTATTGCAGAAACGGATTTAGAAGATTATAATATTATTTTGTATTTAGACGAATGCTCAAATTCAAAATGTGACACATTCAATATTGTATCAGCAGGTACTACAGATGATGTAGAAAATACAGCATCATCTACTTCCGCCTGTTTCTATATAAAAAACTACTCAGCAAAAAGATTCTCTTATAATGGAAGAAATAATTGTTATATCACATATGCGAAATGTAATAATACTAATCGTTCAGATTTCAACTGTGGACAATATCTTACCTGGGAAAATACATATTGGAAAGGAAACATTTGGGGTGCTAGATGTGAAGCCACTGTACAATGTCCAAAATGAAAAAATGTCTCTGATAGAGATATTTTTTAAATGTCTAGTTTTCTGAAAAAACTTTACTATCCAATACTAATATTATATAATTAATATAGTGGCATGCTTTTTTGTATGGCATGAAATAAAAAAATTTTTAACAATGAAAGGAAAAATAGAAGTATGGCAAAAAAGAAAACAAGCAAGTCTAGTGTAAAAAAAAATGACTCGTATGCAGCAGAATTATGGGGTGTCCTTTTAATCTTAATAGCGATTATGGGATGTGGTAAATTTGGCCCAGTAGGAAACGTTATCTGTGGTTTTGCCATCTTCTTAATGGGAGTGTGGTATATACTCGCTTTATTAGCCTGCTTGATAGTAGGAGTTTATATGATCGTAAAAAGAAAACTCCCTAAATTTTTCACGATCCGTCTTATCGGTATTTATATGATCATATTGGCATTACTAGTTTATTCACATTTAGAGTATGCTATTCAAGGTGGTTTAAATGGAAAAGAAATTATCGAAACGACTATCAATAACTTTCTCGATGCTGGTATCATTAACTATACAGCAAATTCGGGAGGAGGTATCATCGGTGGCATTTGTACAGTAGCCTTGACAAAATGTTTTGCATTTGACGGTACTAAAATCGTACTAGTAGTTATAGGAATATTAGGTATCATCCTTTGCTTCGATTTAAGTATAAGCGATATCTTAGAGGGAATAAAAAATATGTTCTCACGTATGCGTGGATCGAGCGATGACGAAGAAGAAGGTGTTGAAGAAGAAGTTATCAAAAAAGAAAAGAAAGGTTTATTTGGTAAAAAGAGTAAAAATGATGATGAAACTCCAACAGAGTCGCCAAATCTCGACAACACGATTGGTATTGAAACACTTGAAAATGTTAAAGTATACTCCAATATGGACGACTTACTAAATGGAAATCATGAAGAACAAACACAACTAAATTTTAATACCAAGACTCCTGAGCAATCAGATAACAAACCACTCATAGTCGAAAATAAAAACTATCAACTTCCGACGATCGACTTATTAGACAAACCTAAGCCTTTAGGCAAAGTAAACTCTACTGAATTTTTACAATCTAATAAAGCAGCATTAGAAAGAGTACTAAATGACTTCCAAATTTCGGGTAGAGTAGTAGAAATTCATGAAGGTCCAGCTGTTACCCAATTTGAAGTAGAAGTAAAAGCAGGTACTCGTGTAAGTAGAATTACATCAATCGATAAAGAAATAGCCTTAGCACTCGCTGCCAAAGACATCCGTATAGAAGCTCCTATACCTGGTAAAAGTACAGTAGGAATTGAAATACCTAATGCCAAAGTAATACCAGTTCCAATAAGAGAAGTACTATCTCGTCCCACAAAAGACGTCGAAAAGGCCAACATTCCAGTCGCCTTAGGAAAAGATATCATGGGGCGTATAAAATGGGCTGACATATCTAAAACTCCCCACCTTTTAGTCGCTGGATCTACTGGATCAGGAAAGTCAGTTTGTATCAACTCATTTATTGCATCAATTTTAATGCTCAAAAGACCCGATGAAGTTAAGCTAGTCTTAGTCGATCCTAAAAAAGTTGAACTTTCTAATTATAATGGCATACCCCATCTTCTATGGCCAGTAGTAACTGATCCTAGAAAAGCTAGTGCAGCACTTCAAAAAGTAGTTATAATGATGGAACAGAGATACGATCTCTTCGCCGAAAAAAATGTTAAAAACATTGCTGGCTATAACGAATGGGTCGAACGTCAAAATGAAGCGGCTCACGAAGAAGTTGAGAAAAAAATGTATTTTCTAGTCGTTATCATCGATGAGCTAGCGGACTTAATGGTAGTAGCCAGTAAAGAAGTAGAAGACTCTATAATGCGTATTACTCAAATGGCTCGTGCCGCTGGAATACATCTAATCGTCGCTACACAAAGGCCATCTACAGACGTCATTACAGGTGTTATTAAAGCAAATATTCCATCACGTATTTCTTTTGCCGTAGCAAGTCAGATCGATTCACGTACGATTTTAGATAGAAGAGGGGCAGAAAAGCTTTTAGGAAAAGGTGACATGTTATATTTCCCTATGGGAGCAAGTGTTACTGAACGTATTCAAGGAAACTTTATATCTGATGACGAAGTTGAGAGATTGATCAAACACGTATCTAACGAACAAGCTGCGAGTTATGATACTATGATCGATGAGATTCCCGAAAGTCATTTAGCAGGCGAAAATTCGCCAGCCGAAGAATATGACGATCCTCTTTACGATCAAGTTGTTGAATTTGCTGTCCAAACTGGAAAAGTAAGTGCCAGTCTACTCCAAAGACGTTTTAAAGTAGGCTATAATAGAGCAGCTAGAATAGTCGATCTGCTAGAAGAAAGAGGGATCGTAGGTCCTCAAAATGGATCGAAACCTAGGGAAGTTTTAGTAAAAGTCGAAAATAGCCAGTAACTCTTGAAAACATATAAATATTCTGATAAAATTAAATACAAGAGGTGAAGTAACAGATGTACGAAACGAGATTATTCAATGTCGATGAACTAGAAACAACTTTAGTACAAAAGACATTATTTGAAATATATGATGCCTTAGAGGAAAGAGGATACAATCCTATCAACCAACTGGTCGGCTATCTCTTGTCAGGAGATCCTGGATATATTTCAAGTTATAAAGAATCGCGAAAAAAAATCGCCAGTTTAGATAGAGCAAAGATCGTAGAGACTTTGTTAAAGAGTTACATTAAATGAGATATTTAGGCTTAGATTTGGGAACTAAAACCTTAGGAATCGCTATAACAGATAAATTAGGTCTAATCGCTAATCCTTTAAAAACTTTAAAATTTAACCGTTATGAAGATATATTAAAACCATTGGGAGCTTTAATAACTGAAGAACAAGTAGGTGAAATTGCCCTAGGGCTACCAAAAAATATGGACAATTCTTTAGGATTTGCCTCAAAAAGAAGTTTAGAATTTAAAGAATTTTTAGAGAGCCACTTCGATATACCGATAAATCTCGTGGATGAAAGACTTTCCACAGTCGAGGCTGAACACTACTTGCTAGATGCCGATATGTCTAGAAAAAAGAGAAAAGACATCATCGATGCCGTTGCGGCAAGTGTTATATTAAACACATACATAAGAATGAAAGGAAAATAAAATTATGCAAAGTGAAAATAAAAATATATTTACAATGAAAAATGATAAAGGAGAAACAGTTGAGTGTGAAGTACTAATGACTATCGATTCAGAAGAGTTTGGCAAACATTATCTCGTTTATACTGATCATCAAATAGATGAAAATGGTAGTATTCAAACATATGCTGGTATTTATGATCCAACAGGAAAAAGCTTAAATATAGATCCTGTCACAACAGAAGAAGAATGGGACATGATAGAAAGTGTCTTAGCAAGTGCTCAAAAACAAGTTTTAAAAGAACAAATGGAAGAAAACCAAGAGGCAGCTTAACGATGAAGAAGAAGACTATAATTATAACTATAATTGCTTGTGTCTTCGCTTTTTTGCTTTTAAGTGTAGGTGGAATAACATTTTATTATTTAAATAGCCTAGAAGCTGTAGATAAAAATGCCAAAGAAAATATAACTTTTACTGTTAAAACGGGCGAAGCAACAAATACAATCATCGCGAACTTAAAAAAAGAAGGATTAATTAAATCAGACATCGTTATGAAATTATATGCTAAATTTAATCCTGGCACTCCCCAAGCAGGAGACTACATTTTTACAAAAAGTATGACCGCTAAAGATATTTATAGTAGCATAATAAAAGGCAAAGTTACTCACGATACGATTTGGGTTACATTTGTCGAAGGTAAAAGGCTCGATTATTTTGCCGACGTAATAAGTAAAAATTTTGATTATTCTAAAGAAGAAGTATTGAATACTCTTGACGATAAACAATACATAAAAACATTGATAGAAAAATATGATGTTCTAACAGAAGATATTTTAAATGAAAAAGTATATCATCCATTAGAGGGATACCTTTTCCCAGAAACATATGAATTTTTGACGACTGCTTCACTTAAAGAAATTATCGAAAGACTTTTAGATGAAACAGAAAGCAAACTTTCTTCACTTACTTCTGATATAGAAACAACAGATTATTCGATGAACCAAATAATGACTTTAGCAAGTATTGTCGAACTAGAAGGTGCTCGCAGCAAAGATCGTGAAGGAGTAGCAGGTGTATTTTACAATCGTTTAAAAGCTGGATGGACACTCGGTAGTGATGTCACGACGTATTATGCTGTAAATAAGGACTTCTCTGTCGATTTAACATGGGATGACTTAAACTCTTGTAATGAATATAATACCCGTGGTACATGCGTAAAAGGCTTGCCAATCGGCCCAATCGCTTCACCTAGCTTTAATTCCATCAAAGCAACTGTTTACCCTTCCACACACGACTATTACTTTTTTGTCGCCGATAAAAATGGAAAAACCTATTTTAACAAAACTAATACAGAACACGACAACGAAGTCAACCGCTTAAAAAGAGAAGGGCTTTGGTTTGAGTATTAAAGGAGGAAAACAATATGCAATGTCCAAAATGTAATGCACGTATAAACAAGACCAGTATATACTGCAATAATTGTGGTTTTAAATTAAAAGATACTCCTTCAAAAGAAACGAAGGAAGAAAAGAAGCAACCAGTAAAAGAAAAGATAGACATTACTCCCGAAGTAATCGATACATATATTGGGGTAGGAAAAGAAGACTTAAAGAAGAAAAACTTTAGTTTTCTCGCTTTCTTATTCGGATCACTATATTATTACTACAGAAAATTATATTTAGAAGCCACTATTTTTCTAATATTTGATATTATTATCTTCCTATTTGGAGGAGCTAAAGTATTCATATTAAACTTGCTACTACGACTTTATGCTGGCTTTACTTTTAAACGTCATTATATGAAACACGTCGAAGAACAAGCCATAAATATAATAAATTACAATATAAGTGGCAAAAAAGAAGATGCTCTTTTAAAGGCCTATAATGAAGGAGGTACGACTACTGTTCCTATAGTCATCATTTCCTGCCTGTATTTATTTTCGATATTCAGTCTCTTCGTCTATGTAATAGCAACTGACGATACTCTGACATCTACCGAAACAGATGATACAGAAATTATTGAAGACTATCCTGAAATTGAAGAACTTACTTTTGAAGTTCCAAGTGGCTTCTTAGAAGATAAAAGAAGTACTGATACATATAAATTGTATTCGACAAAAGATAAGTATTGTAACTTTTACATAAGCGAAAGATATTTAGGTGGCTATGATCCCAATCGCCACAACTATGGACAGGGCAGTATCGACCACTTGAAAGTTACCGAAGAACCTGAAGAAATACTTATAAATGGCTATAATTGGAAGTTTGAAAGTGAAACAACAAAAACGAGCAACACATATAATCTTTCATATACTGGTGATTACATCCAATATAACGTTTCATTTTTCTATATAACAGACGAAAGCCATGCTTATTGTGAGGAATCTTACGAAGAACTAAAAAACTCATTAGAACTAAACTAATGGTTTTTTCTTGCTTTTTTGTCATTTTTAAGATATTATAAAGAGCACCAAAAAGGAGTGGAAATTATGAAAAACCAAAATCAAAACACTGGAAGAAGGTTAACATTTGAAGAACTTTCAGCATTATCTTTAGGGAAGTCAGAAATATCTCAATTGATTAATGAAGGACTTATTACAAAAAAAGGAGCATCTTATACATATAACAGCATTAATAATATTTTTGAATACTATTTTGAACTAATACGTCTTAAAAATTTAGATCTTGCTCATAAATGCCTCAACTTATGCTATTTATTAGATCCTTCTAAAATTGAAGTAAATTATGAGCTCTTTGCACTTTGTATAAAAAATGGTGAATTTCAAAAATCGACAAAATATTTGAGAAATTTATTAAACAACTCTAGTCAAAAATATCAACCCGATTACTTATTTTATTTATATCTTTTAAGCACAATTACTAATTTACCTGAAGACTTAAAAACAATTGCTAAATCTCTCAAAAGTTATGAACTTTTAGTTTCCGATGATAGAGAAGATATTTACAAACCTGATGCAGAAAATAAATTGAGAACTCTAGCATATGCTCAAAAATTTTTGCAGTCTATGTATATTTTAGGAGAAAATCGCAATCTTGTAGAGAGAAAAAAAGATTACCATGTAAAATTCACTTTAATACAATCAGCAGCCGCTAAACAAGTCAATGAAAAAAATGCTACCCAAGACCTTTTAACAGATAAAAAATATTTAGAATGTTACTTATTACTTAAACAATTCTCACAAACTAGACAATTGAGTCTTATAGAAAAATTTACACTTATGGCTTTAGAAGATCTTTTATCTATGATTTATACTCACAAGTTGCCGACAAGAATAAACCGAAGACCATTCCGATCTAAACCGATTAATATATTTGATATGATCTATTCTGGTAACTATCTTTCTGCAATCGAAGAAACACGAAAACTCACAAATATCAAAGAAAATGTCATTTATAAAGTTTTAATTGCTATTCAAGAAGAGTTTGAACATATCATAGAACTATCCACTTTAGAAATGATTAATGAAAATGTTGAACCAGCAAAACCAGTTACAGAAGATTTTTACGAACTGCTTAATAAGGGACTACCAATATACACAATAAATAAAATTCTAAGACTAAGCACTAAAAAACAGTTCAAATGTTTACTATATGCAGCGAAAGAATTTTATATAAGTGGTGACATAAAGAACGGAGACCGATTAATCGAATTTACTAAAGCTCTTAATTATACCAATGAAAAAATGCTTGAAGACACATCGGCTTTAAGAACACACATATTAACACAGAAAAAACATAGTTAAAAAGGAGAAAAAATGAAACCAAACGATTGTAACAAAATAAATGAAAAAACATTACGACAAATAGGATTTACTCATATCGATTTAAATATATTATCACAATTAGGTATACTAACAAGAGCACATAATTTCTATATTTACAAAGATGTAGAAACTATTTATGCATTTGCCCAAAAATTATTACAAGAAAAAAATTATGAGCTAGCTACTAAATGCTTAAAATTGTGCTATCACATAAAACCATATTTTCATCAAGCTTCTTCTCATCTGTATTTCCGTTGTTTAGAAACCAAAGACTTTAAAAAGGCAACTGGTTATTTGAGAAACCTTTTAAAATGTAAAGTAGAACCATTTATTTCATACTATAAATGTCATTTATATATCATTTCCACAATGATACCACTAGAAGCTGATTTAAAAAACATGGCATCAAATCTCACATTAGAAGATTTAACGGTAGGGGAATCTAAACGAGAAATCCCAGCAAGGCCTATCCACCAAGAAATCAGAAAAGCTATTTATGCTCAAAAGTTTAATTATGCCAAAACTTTAATTTATTCGATTAAAAAAGAAGGAGTGGAAATTCCAAAAGCTTACAATGCTTTAACTGTGTTACTTAGAGAAGCGACAATCGAACAAATGAATAAGAAAAAACAATTAGTTGAACTAGTTGAAAACGATCAAATAGAAGAAGCTATTTCTTATTTAGAAAACATGCAATCTAATTGTCGATTAAGCCTTATTGATCATTATTCACTTTTAGCTTTAAAGGATTTACAATTTCTTACAAAAAATAGTTTTTTAGCTTCTCATCCAAAAATAAATATCGAAAATCCAAATTTATACAATATGATATACTGTGGACTATATAAAGAAGCAGGAGAACTGATCCAAAATTTGGGGGATAGAGTAAGTCCTATTATCAAAATAATAATAGACAAAATTTTAGCAAAACTTAATGAAAAAAATACTGATCCTTCAGATTTTAATATCAAATTTCAAAAGTGCCACAATTGATTTAGAAGTTAAAATATGATATAATACTTTTGTTGGTGATTATAAATGAAAGAAACTATAATTGAAATGGAAAAATATGCAAAAGAGAAAAACGTTCCAATTATTGAAAAAGAATCTATTAAATTTATCATGAAATTTATAAAATTAAATAATATACAAACAATATTAGAAATAGGGACAGCCATCGGTTACAGTGGAATCCTTATGACCTCTGCTGCACCCGATGTTCAATTAACTACTATCGAGCGAGACGAAAAAAGATACATGGAAGCTATCAAAAATGTTAAAAAATGTGGTCTCGAACATCAAATAGAAGTTGTATTCCAAGATGCACTAGAAGTAAGTTTAGGCGAGCGAAGCTTTGATATGATTTTTATCGATGCAGCAAAAGGACAATATACAAAATTTTTCGAAAAATTTAGCCACTATCTCAAACCAAATGGTGTTATCATAACAGATAATATTCATTTTCATGGATTAGTAGGAAATAGAACAAAAGACATGTCTAAAAACCTTAACAGCTTAGTTAGTAAAATAGAAGACTACATCGAATATTTAAAAACGAATAAGGAGTTCACTACTAAGTTTTACGATATTGGAGACGGACTTAGTGTAAGTTATAAAAATGATGAAAAAAGATAAAATATTGTTAAACATAAGCAATTTAGAAGATATTGATTTTTATCAAAAGTTAGGCATTTCTAACTTTCTTTTTCCATTGGAAGGATTTTCAGTAGGGTACAGTTCTTTTTCACTGGAAGATATATCTGCTACAAATACACAAGGCTATCTACTAGTAAATAGACTCCTTACAGACAACGATATCGACCAATTCTTAAAACTTCAAATTCCTAAAAACATAAAAGGAATAATCGTCGAAGATGTCGGTTTATTCTACGTTTTAAAAGACTCATCACTTGAACTGATCAATTTTCAAAATCATTTAAATAATTCTTATGAAACAGTCAACTTTTGGACTGAATATTATGACTCACTTGTTCTATCGACTGACATTACTATCGATGAAATAACAGAAATATTAGATCGAACTAAAAAACCGTTGATTATAAATACTTTTGGATACCCTATGATCATGTATTCTCGTCGTAAATTACTTTCCAACTTTTCCAAACATTTAGGCGACAAAGAAAAAAAGACTTTAAACATTAAAAACTCTGACCTAATAAAATTCCAACTTAAAGAAAATGAATATGGAACCGCCATTTTTGACGATCATCTCTTAGATATCCGTTTCGTCACACAAGACTTAGACGATACGAAGATTAAATTTTATTTGTTTAACTCCGAATTTCTAACTCGTGAAACTATGGAAAAGGCTATTTGTAATGAAATTGTTACAAACACTACAGACGGATTTTTACATAAAAAAACTATTTACAGAATAGGTGATATAAAATGATAGAGCTTTTAAGCCCCGCTGGGGATATGGAAAGATTGAAATTTGCTTTACTTTATGGTGCCGATGCCGTTTACTTAGGAGGCAGAGTTTTTGGACTTCGTGCCAATGCGACAAACTTTTCATTGGAAGAGTTAAAAGAGGCTACTGAATATGCTCATAATTTAAATAAAAAAGTATACGTTACAGTAAATATAGTTTTCCATAACGAAGACTTAGAAGGACTAGTAGATTACTTAAAATTTTTAAGCGACATAAAAGTCGATGCCATAATTGTGAGTGATCCTGTCGTATTAAATGTATTAAAAGAAAACGACCTCGATTTAGAAGTGCATTTGAGTACTCAGGCCAGCTGTCTAAATTCCAGAGCGGTAAAATTTTATATGGATCATGGTATAAAACGTATCGTTTTAGCTAGAGAAGCCTCTAAAGAAGACATAATTCGTATCAAAAAAGAAACTAATGCCGAACTAGAATGTTTTATACAAGGAGCTATGTGTACATCTTTCTCGGGTAGATGTGTTTTATCTAACTATGCAACTAATCGTGACTCCAATCGCGGAGGCTGCTCTCAAGTTTGTCGCTGGACATTCGATACAGAAGATAATCGACAATTTGAAATGATGCCAAAAGACTTAAACATGGTTCATTATATCAAGGATATGATCGATATAGGAGTTAATTCTTTTAAAATCGAAGGTAGAATGCGTTCGATTTATTATATCGCGACCGTTTTACACACTTATAGACAAATTATTTCAAAAATAAGCACAAATTCCCTGACAGATGAATATATTGATTATGCCTTGAATATCATAAATAGGGTAGCAAATAGGGAGTCTACACCTCAGTTTTTTGATAAACTACCTGGCGTTAATGAACAATATTTCAATGGACGAAAAGAAGAATCGAATCAAGACTTTTTAGGTCTAGTATTAAATAGTGAAAACAATGAAATCACCTTAGAAGTAAGAAACTACTTTAAAAAAGGTGATACTGTTCAAATATTTGGGCCAACCATGGATACTATTGAATTTACGATAACCGATATAATAGATGAAGATGGAAACAGATTAGACTTCTGTAATCATCCTAAAATGATCGTTAAAATAAAAGTGCCCAAAATCTGTGAGCAATTTAGTATGATGCGTGCAAAAGTATTTGACAAATATGATGAAATCTAGTATTATTAAAAAGGTCTCAAAAAGAGGAACCATTTTTTAATACAAAAATAAAATAAAAGAATGAAAGAGTGATAATTATGACAAAAAAAGAATGTTTAATGACTGCTGAAGGTTTTCTTAAAATAGAGGAAGAGTTAAACGAACTAAAAACTGTTAAAAGACCTCAAGTAATTGAAGCGATTAAAGATGCTCGTGCTCAAGGAGACTTATCAGAAAATGCTGACTATGATGCAGCAAGAAATGACCAAGCTGAATTAGAAGCTCGCATAAAAGAATTAGAATATCTTGTAGACCATGCCAAAATAATTGAAGAAACTGTATCTAAAGGTATAGTTGGGTTAGGATCTACAATTACTATAAACTATGTGGAAGATGACGAAGAAGAAAAATATCAAATCGTCGGTTCCCTTGAAGCAAATCCAAGTGAAAACAGAATATCAAATGAATCTCCTATTGGAAAAGCTGTGCTCAATAAAAAAGTAGGCGATGTAGTTACTGTCGAATCACCAGGAGGAGCATTCGACATAGAAATACTTGCAATCAGTTAATTAAATACCAAATTTTCAAAAACCGAGAAAGTTTGGTTTTTTTGTTTCTCTAATTCACTTTTGTTGACAAAGTCAGGGGGGGGGTGTTTAAATATTGTTAGAATCGGTGATAGGAATGGGAAAAATAAGTATAAGTAGTAACATGAAGAAAACTATAATTGGAATAAGCTCTGGAATTTTATTGTTAATAAGCATTCTTAGTTCATATGCGTTCTTTATTTCAAATGTAACTAGCAATCCACAAAATGTTAATACTGATACTGCCACACTAGCACTCACTTTTTCAGATAATAGCCCTGAGATAAATCAAGCTCTTGAATTTGGAAGTACAATAGAGAAAAACTTTACAATCAAAAACACTGGAACTGCCGATGCAACTACTAGAATTATGTGGAACAACTTAGTCAATACTTATTTAGAAAACTCTTTAACTTACAGCTTACTCTCTTCATCTAAAGAAAACGGGAATTATACTGATATAATAACTAATTATAAAGTACCTACGAGCTTACAAACTATTACCACTTTACTTGCTGGCAATTTAGTTATACCTAAAAACTCTACAATTTATTATAAACTGATTATTAAACTGAACTATTTAGAAGACTTAGATCAAACTACTGATTTAGAGGCAACATTCAGTACCACTTTTTTAATAGAAAACAGTAAGGGAAGAGATAAATTGTTAGATGCCGAAACAGTTTTAAGAAAATTACAAAAATCCATTAAAAACGAGACACCAGATTTTCTATCCAAATCGATAACAGATGAAACAGCCGACGGATTATATGCTTTGGCCGATGATTATGGAACATCTTACTATTACAGAGGTACAGTAGAAGATAATTATGTTCAATTTGGCAAATGGGCGAATATTCCCCAAAATGGCGATAAGATTGGGAAGCCAATGTATTGGAGAATTATACGCATAAATGGTGATGGATCGGTAAGATTACTCTATGACGGAACACAACCTTATAAGTCAGGAGAAAAAAATGAAGATCGTATAGCGGTTAAAAATGTACTATACAACACTAGAACTAACGATGAAAAATATGTGGGATATATGTATAGTCCAGCGGGTACAGCATCTTCAACAAGTAAAGAAGAAGCACAGTCAAATGTAGTAGATTCTAATATAAAAGTTGTGCTAGAAACATGGTATGAAGAAAACATTTTAGATCTATCCCAATATATTTCAGACACTTTATTTTGTAATGATAGAAGTTTTGAAAATAATAATCCTTACCTAGGTTATGGAAACAATGGCGCATTATACGACGGACGTGGAAGATTTAGAGGCACCAAAAAAGGACAACCAATACTAACATGCCCGCAGAAAAATGATGCATTTACAGTCGACGATACCACATATGGAAACGGTGCCTCAAAGTATCCAATAGGATTTCTTACAAGAGATGAGTCGATAATCGCAGGATCAGGTGGCGAATCAGCAGGCAACAACACAAAATACTATATGTATAAGGGATTTGATTATTGGTCGATGACCCCCGATTCTCAAAATAGTGGCAAGTCTAATATTATTTTAACAGCTCAAAATTCATATCCCAATTATAGGTATGCTAATTATCAAGGTATTCATTTAGTTCCAGTCATAAACTTAACTCCAGAGTATTTTATGTCTTTAAAAGGTAATGGAACGATTGGTAATGAATATCGTTTAGAATAATATAGAAAAATAATTATAAAATATGGACCAAATGGTCTTTTTCTGTTATAATCATTTTATGCAAAGAAAAGAGTTAGGAGGAAAAAAAATGCAATCTACAAGAAGTGAACTAAGAGTTAAAATAATGACTATATTATATGAAATTGAAATATATAAACAAAACAAATTAAAATTTGAAATTGAGGATTGTATTAAAGAAAATCTTGAAGTTGAAAACGAGTTCGTTAAAGAAATAGTTTATGGAGTAAATACATATTATGATGAATTAAATACTTTAGCTAACAAATATTTAGAAGAGTGGGATATTAACCGCATTGAAATAACAGGAGCTTGTATTCTTCGCATAGCTCTTTATGAAATGAAATATACTGATACTCCTATAAAAGTCGTCATCAATGAGGCCATCGAGCTTGCGAAAAAATACTCTGACGATCAAGTACGCAAGATGATCAATGCAGTTTTAGACAAGTATATGAAGGAAAAAGAATAGTAATGGCAAATTATATAACAGTTAGTCAATTAAATAATTATCTCAAAAGAAAATTTGAAGCTGATCCTCACCTTGGATATGTATATTTAAAAGGCGAAATAAGCAATTTCAAACTTCACTCGAGAGGACATCTTTATTTTAGTCTTAAAGACGAGACTAGCATAATAAGTGCAATTATGTTCGCTACCTCTGCTTCAACACTTAATTTTGAACCAAAAGAAGGTACAAAAGTTTTTGTCGAAGGAAAAGTAACTGTTTATGAAAATACAGGCAAATATCAAATAGTAGTTAGCAAAATGCAACCTGATGGCATAGGGGAACTCTACATAGCTTATGAGAAGTTAAAAAAAGAATTAGAAGCACAAGGACTTTTTAAAAAAGAACATAAAAAACCTATACCAAAATATCCGAGAAGAATAGGGGTTATAACAGCACCAACAGGAGCAGCAATTAGAGATATATTATCGACTATAAAAAGGCGCTTCCCTGTCGCAGAAACGATTTTATTTCCAGCTCTAGTTCAAGGAGAAACGGCAAAGTATAGTGTAACAGAAAATATTAAGTTAGCTGAAAATTATGAATTAGATGTCCTCATAGTTGGACGTGGGGGAGGTTCAATAGAAGATTTATGGGCGTTCAATGAAGAAATTGTTGCTCGCGCTATTTATGAATGCACTATACCCGTCATAAGTGCAGTTGGACACGAAGTCGACTTTACGATTGCTGACTTTGTAGCAGACTTAAGAGCACCTACTCCAACAGGAGCTGCTGAGATGGCTGTGCCCAATATGGCTGATGTCATAAGTCTTATAGAAAATTACAAAATCAGATTACAAAATAGCATTTCTAAAAAAATAGAATTAAATTCAAAAAGATTAGAAGCATTAAAAAATGCTTATGTTCTAAAAAATCCTACCGCTTTTTATGAAGTAAAAGAACAAAATTTATCAGGGCTTATCGATAAACTAGAAAACTTTATTAAAAATAAAATTGAGCTTTCTAATTCTAGACTTGCTAAAGTAAGAGAATCATATGTTCTCAAAAATCCTCTTTCTTTTTACGAAAAAGATAGAGAGAAAATTTTATTGTTGGAAACTAGACTAAAGTCTTCTATCGGAAATATAAATAAAGATAAAAGTAAACATTATGAATTATTGCTAAATAAACTAGAACTTTTAAATCCCTTAGGAATATTAAAAAAAGGATATTCTGTTGTTTCATCCGATAATAAAGTAATATCCGATTATAAAAGTGTAAAAAAAGGGGATAAAATAGATATTAGACTATCTTCTGGTTATATTTTAGCCGAAGTAAAGGAATCAAAGGAGAAATAGTAATGGAAACAGAAAAAAAAGAAAAGACATTCGAAGAAAATTTAACAGAATTAGAACTCATAGTTAAAGAGTTAGAAACGGGATCTTGTAGTTTAGACGATGCGATTGAAAAATTTACTAATGGAATGAAATTAGCTAAAGTTTGTGGTGACAAACTGAATGCTGCTACAGAAAAGGTAAATAAAATTTTGACTGAAAACGGCGAATTAAAAGATTTCGAAACACCAGCAGAATAATATAAAAAATGAGCATATACATTAAGTAGTATGCTTATTTTCGTTATCTTCTAAAACCTTAATAAAATCTTTAACATATTTTTCTAAATTTTCTAATACATCAATTTTAATTGTATAATCATACTTTTCATATTCAAAAATATTGGCATCACTTACATTGGAAGCTATAATTTCCACATTGTCCTTAACTATTAATAAAGTAGTCGCTTTAAATTCTTTGACAATCCTTTCTATGTCTTCTTTTTCTCTAATATGTATAAACATATATTCATTGTCACTTTTCTTGAATTTCCGAATCGCCTCTACTGTATCGACATATGACATATCGTTATACTTAGTAGTTAAAGCTTTTAAATCGCTTAAAAACTTTCTATCTTTTTCGAGTTTTGCTCCTGTCCAACCGATGATTTTAGCAACTTCTTTAACTTTATCTACGGATGAGAAATTTATAGTCTTTCGATATTTCGAAAACTCTTTTACAAAAGAATCCTTTCCTATACCAGCGGGTCCATTAATTACAATTATTTCTTTCATTTTTACTCCTCCTATAATAAAGAGTATAACATATAAATCATAAGACATATGTTGTAAATGCAACAAAAAAGAGCTAATAATCATTAACTCTATTTTTTCTCTCCTTCTTCGAGCATTGTAGTAATATTTATACCATATCCACTGGAAGGATTAGAAATTACGACATGTGTTACAGCCCCTATGATCTTATCACCTTGTATGATCGGACTACCACTCATTCCTTGCACGATTCCTCCAGTTTTCTCGAGCAAAGTTTGGTCGGTAACTTCGAAATAAATATTTTTAACTGGATTGTCAGGGTCTACTTTTGTAATATTGATTGTATATTCACCCAAAGTCTCACCATTTAAAACCGTATATATTTTAGCTTCGCCTAATTCGATCTCTTCAGGCTTCGCAACTTTTAAAGCATTCTTATCAGGGACAGTATCCGTATACATACCATAAATACCAGAAGTAGTGTTTTTCTTTATCGTTCCATAAATTTTCGAAGAATAAAATTTCGCATTCTTTCCACCTGGTGTACCAGCCACACTTCGATCGATTGAAGTTATGCTACTTCTAAATATAGTTCCCGTTTTAACTTCTACTAAGCGGTTAGTATTGGATTCTACAACATTATGTCCTAGAGCTCCATATATAAGAGTCTCAGGATCTACGTAAGTTAAAGTCCCTATACCTGTAATCTCATCCTTGACATATAGTCCTGTCTTATAAGAGCCACCATCTTTAACAAGTTCCAAATCGATAAACTTTTCTTTTCCATCACGTAATACTTTTATCGATGCTATGCCTCTATCGACATTTTCTTCCATAGAATTAACCATCTCTTCAACAGAGTTTACTGTTTTCCCATTTACTTCTTGAATTTTGTCTCCCACTTTTATCGAAGGATTTCCCTTATTATATCGGTCATTAACTTTATAGAAACCGACAACTAATATGCCATCACTATTTATCTCGATTCCGACAGATTCTCCTCCTGGGATAATATATTCTGAATAAGCTAAAGCATTTAAAGGCATGGCTAAACTTATCGATAATGCTAATAGAAATTTATTAAATTTTTTCATGTAAATCACTTCCACAATATTATTTTGTCCCATAATTCGACAATTATTTCTGTTATTATTTGCCAAAAGTTGAGCATTTTACTTTTTTCGAAGCTGTGTTGTCAATACTTTAAGCAAAGAAAATCTTGACACTCATAGGCCATTATGATATAGTAATACTCGATTTCAGGGGGATATTATGGAATATATATTTTTATGGTTAGCAACAATAATTGCAAGTTTTGGGATGGCAATAGCGAATAACTTGAGAATGAATAAAGATGTGGCAGATGCTGGATATAAAATTGACTCAAAAAGGCAGGCAGAATTAGTAAAGCAATTAAATCCAAATGCAATAAAGGCTACGCTTCTATCTATGTTAATACCACTATTTAATATGTGGCTAGTATTAAAAGAAACTATAAGCTACAATAATGCTCGCTTCACGATACTCGATCAACTAAATGTAATGGATGTTTTAGAAGAAATGTCAGAAATAGAAAAAACAGAATACTTAAAACATCCGACAGGTTTAAATGCATTGATTGTACCAATAAAATATGAAAAAAGGTTGAAAACAGCAAAATCACTTAAAATTGATAATAATAATGAACAAGGTGAAATCTTTTATGAGGTAGGTAAATCATTAGATGATATTACTATTTTAAAGGTTAGTGGCTCAGCAGAAAGATTAACGATTGAAGACCAAAAGAAAAAGGTTGTTGAAGCTCGTGAAATTGCTTTTATGTGTTTAATAGAAAAATATCTGAATCTCTCTGATAGAGAAATAGAAACGCTTATTGATATTTCAAATAGCAGTTTAGATAAAGATTTAAGTGATAATAAAGAACATAAAGAAAATACTTCATTACCCTCACAAGAATCAGTCCTTGAACTAAAGAAAGCATTAGAAGACTTAAAACGTGAATTATTAGAAGAAAAAGCACAATCTGTTACAACGGACGAAGATAACTCTTCTATTCACATTATCAAGAAACATGAAGAAAGTAAGAGGACTGATGCAAAGCCTTTTACTATTAATCCAAAGAAAAAACCAAAATAATTTTATTTAACGAGGTTAACACCTCTTTTTTTATTAAAGTTTAGAAAAAACAAATAATTTTTTTATGAAATTTTTTGTTTGACTATAATTTTTTTTACATAAAATCAGGCTTTAAAAAACAAATTTAAAAAAGTTTTAATTTAGTTGCAAATGCAACAACAATTCTTTTTGTATGATGTTATACTTAAAGCACAACATAGAAGGAGAGAAAAATTATGAAAGTAGTAAAAAGAGATGGAAAATTAGTAACATTCAACAGTGCTAAAATTGCAGTTGCTATTAGAAAAGGCTTTGTAAACACTAATACGCCTGTGTCATATTCTGAAGACGATCACAATAAAGTATTTGTTAAAGTCATGGAGGAAATCGAAAACAATTATGCTCCAGATGACAATATTCCAATCGAAGAAATACAAGATATAATAGAAAAAAGTTTAAAAGAAATGGGTTATGTCGATATATGTGATTCTTTTGCAAGTTATAGGCTTAGAAGAAATGAATCACGTAAAGCATTCCAAAATAGACAACATAAGCTCATGAAAGCGATAGAAAATTTATCGCTTAAAACAGCTATTGAAGAAGACTCCAAAAGAGACAATGCCAACGTAGACGGCAATACACCTATGGGTACCATGTTACAATATGGTTCCACATTATCTCGCGAATTTGCCAAAAGTTATATGATGAATGCAAAATTTGCAAGTGCTCATGATGAAGGAGATATTTATATTCATGATATGGACTTCTTACCGATGGGAACGACAACTTGCTGTCAAATTAATTTAGATCATTTATTTAAAAAAGGATTCTCGACAGGGCATGGTCATCTAAGACCTCCTCAAGGAATAATATCGTATTCAGCCCTTGCTGCAATTGCAGTTCAGTCTAACCAAAATGACCAACACGGAGGGCAGAGTATTCCAGCATTCGATTATTATATGGCTCCGGGAGTTAAAATAACATTTAAAAAAGAGTTTAAACAGGCACTTCGTGACTATCTCGATTTATTAGATGACACTAAAAAAGTAGACTTTAATAAAGTAATCGAAAAAATTGAAAGTTTGCCAAAAATCGATTTTGAAATTAAAAATTTTAAAGAGTTTTATGAAAAAGACAAAGAATTAGAAAAAATATTCAAAAAAGCTTATGATAATGCACTTGCCAAAACTGACAGAATGACATTTCAAGCAATGGAAGCATTTATTCATAATTTAAATACTATGCATTCACGTGCAGGTGCCCAAGTTCCATTTAGTTCAATAAATTTTGGTACTGATACATCTTTTGAAGGAAGAATGGTTATAAGAAATTACTTGCTTGCATTAGACGCAGGTTTGGGTAGGGGAGAAACACCTATATTTCCAATTTCCATTTTTAAAGTAAAAGAAGGAATAAACTATAATGAGAAAGACCCAAACTATGATTTATTCAAATTATCGTGTAAAGTTTCAGCTAAGAGACTTTTCCCTAACTTCTCATTTATCGATTCACCATTTAACTTACAATATTATAAAGAAGGGGACCCTAATACAGAAGTAGCTTATATGGGATGCCGTACAAGAGTTATGGGAAATGTAGCTAATCCTGATAAAGAAATTGCAACAGGCCGTGGTAATTTATCATTTACTACTATTAACTTAGTAAGATTAGGTATTAAACATGGAATTGTTAGTAACGAAAACGCTGACTTAGATGCTTTCTATAAAGAATTAGATGAAAAGATCGATTTAGTAAAAGATCAACTTTTAGAAAGATTTAAAATTCAATGTACAAAAAAGAAGTATAACTTTCCATTCTTATTGGGACAAGGTTTGTTTATCGGTTCGGAAAACTTAACCGATGAAGATGACATTACACCTATTTTAAGAAATGGCTCATTAGGAATAGGTTTTATAGGTCTTGCCGAATGTTTAACTGCCCTCATAGGAACACACCATGGTGAAACAGAAGAAGCTAGAAAATTAGGTTTCGAAATTATTACTCATATGAGGGAAAGAGTAGATAATATTTCCGAGCAATACAAGCTTAATTTTACCTTACTTGCAACACCAGCTGAAGGTTTATCAGGTAAGTTTACAGGCTTAGATAAAAGTATTTATGGAACCATTCCTGGTGTTACTGATAAAGAATACTATACAAACTCTTTCCATATACCAGTCAGATATAATATACCCATAGTCGATAAAATTAAAATCGAAGGACCTTATCACGCTTTAACTAATGCAGGGCATATCTCATACATAGAGTTAGATGGCGACACGGTCAACAATTTAGAGGCTTTTGAAGCGATCGTTAGATGTATGCATGACAATAAAATGGGATATGCAGCCATCAACCATCCAGTAGATAGAGACCCAGTATGTGGTTATACAGGTGTGATAGGGGATGTATGCCCAGGTTGTGGAAGACATGAATCAGAGGGAATACCAATTGAAAGAATTGATGAATCTAGACACGAATGCGCTAGTTGTGAAGAATAAAATAAAAAGAAAAGGAGAAATAAAATATGATTAACGCAAATGAAAAGAAAATAGTTGGAGAAGGAGTAAAATTCGAAAGAATTAGAAGAATTACAGGTTATTTAGTAGGAACAGTTGATAGATTTAACAACGCTAAACGTGCTGAAGAACATGATAGAGTAAAGCACTCCCTCGATAACTTAGAATGCAAAAAAGGTGAATAATGAAAATCAGACTAGCTAGTCCTTTACAAAGAGATAGTGTAGTCGATGGAACGGGAATAAGGACAGTTGTATGGACACAGGGATGTGCTCATGCCTGTCCTTATTGTCACAATCCTGGTACACACGATTTTAAGGGAGGAATTGAATACGATATAGAAGAACTAAAAGAAGAAATAAGTACTCTTGAGGGACAAAAAGGAATAACTTTTTCGGGTGGGGACCCATTATACCAATTAGATGCCGTTATAGAACTTTCCAAATTTATAAAAAAACGAGGGCTAGATATTTGGGTTTATACAGGATTTACTTATGAAGAAGTTGAAAAAATGTCTAAAAGCAAAGAATTATTTAAGTACATAGATGTCTTGGTTGATGGCAAGTTTGAAATAGAAAATAGAAGTTTAGATGCACCATTTAGAGGTTCAACAAATCAAAGGATTATTGATATACAAACAACTCAAAAAAAGGGAAAAATAGTTCTAGTCGAAGACCTTATGAAATCACGCGAACTTGGATCATTGTACAAAAAAGATAAAAACATTTTCGTATAAATATAGTTTTCACTAGTAGTTGACAAGCAAGCAGCAATATGTTAAGATATTACTCATAAAAGAGGGGTTTTTTATTATGAAAATACAATTTAAAAAATGGGTGGATTTTGCCTTAAGTATGTTTAATAAGCATGATGAGAAAAATAACGTAGCTATAGTTAATCTCAATAGTACAATTAAACTGCCACCAAAGAGTAAATTGACTGAACAAGAATTAGAAAGTTATAAGGCATATAAAAGTGAATATTCAAGTATTGTAAAAGAATGTCACACCTTAAATTCGAAAGATTTAGAAAGTACAGAACTTCAAGGAAGCTTGAATTTATATATCAATCTGTTGTTAGACTTATTTGATGAAAATACTGAACTTAGAAATACTACAAATAAAACAAAACTATTAAAGATGAACTTGTATCTTGCAGAAATAGCAAAACTAGAAACAGAAGCCCTTTTAAGACTTAAAGCTTTAAAAGAGGTATTTAGAAAAAGTCTAATTTTATCTAGCAGAAATAAAGCAACAATTGCAAATGAAATAACTATATTAGAAAATGATTATTTAATTTTTAAAAGTCAAAAAGAACATGCTACTAATGAAATTAAAAATTATATACGACTCTCTACCTTAGAAACTAAAGAAGACGATCATATTGACCAAAGGTTAGAAGAATTAACTATATTAGCCCATCGAGTTTCTAAAGACGATGCCGAAAATATCGTAAATTCCAATATAAGTAAAGAAATTAAAATAGCATTTTTAGAAAAGTTATTGGAAATTTATGTATATAAAAATAAAGATAAAATAGAGGAAATAAATACGCAACTAGATAGATTAGGGGAATTTGAGGTAACTGAAAGCAATAGAGCAAACTTATTAAAAGACGTTATAAAAGTTGAACAATTATATAAGGTATATTACTATTTTGGAAAAAATATGGTAAGTGATGAAGAACTCTATAAATTGTATGAACTAAAGCTTTATCTGCTATCTTATGACATGTTTTCAAATTGGCACGATGAAATTAAAAACTGTCGAGGCATTGAATCCAAATTCTACCAAAAAATATTATCTGATATACTACAAAATATAATTACTGGTGTAAATCCATATATGGAAAGCCAATTTGGCGAAGATATGAATTTAGCAATTAAGTTTATAGAACGTGAATGTAAAAATTCTGAAAACAAGTTTAATTTTGAAGAACTGCTTAAAGATAGAAATAAAACAATATTTTTATTACAATGTGAAAAAGAGTTCGGTTTAAGAGAATATTTTAAAAAGATATTGGTACCCCAAGAGTTTCAATATATATTCAATCATTCTTTACGTGTAGAACGTGCAATTCCACTTGCCAGCGAGTTTGAAATTGAGTATACACCTTTTATGGAACATCATCATAGACCTAGTTTGGAAGATAGCGAAGATTTTGAATTATATTATATTTATGATTTTATCAAGAAAAACACTCCAGCATCTTCTAAATATACATTGCCAGAAGGTATAATAGAAATTAAAGGTAACATAGGGGGAAACATGCTATCATATTTTAAACAAAGCATACAAAATAAAACAGAAATATTTTTTCCAAAGTCCTTGAGAATTTTAGATTGTAATATTCTTGGAGATATGAAAGATCCGATTCATCTTTTGTATTTAAACGATGGACTTCAAAAAGTTGGTATGGATAATAACTCTACCGACGGTCCTATAGTACATACACTAAGTATTCCAAATAGTTTAAAATATATTTCAAAAAAATTTATAGATTTTAGTCAAGTCAAAACACTTATATTTAGAGATTGTAAATTATATGCTTGTAGACATACATTAATCGATAGCATTGCGAAAATTTTGAATTATTGTTTCAAAGAAGACGATGCCTGGAATAGTTATTTAGCTGGAAATGGATGTAATTATGAAGACATTTTCAACTTCGATGAAATATATTTTGTCGATGATGACCTTACAATCAAAATATCTAAACTTGATATAATTAAAATTTTAACTATTTATCGGTCAGAAATATTTGATTGTAGCCATTATGGTCATGAATTTAGTTACATAGCTAACCAAATAATGACAGTCGCCTTAGCTAAAGAAGAACTTCTAAGGAAACAAAAAAAGATTGTTAAAACTTTTCATTAAAAAATCGGAATAAAATCCGATTATTTTACTGCTAAAAAATAATATAGTAGAGATCCAACAAAGCTAAATAACATAGCTGCAAACATAAACCAGACAAAAATCTTTGTTCCTAAGTTAGATTTCTTTTTAGCTTTATATGCCATAGTATTTTCACCTCAACTAAAATAATTATACAATATTATTCATAAAAATTAAAGACTTAAATATAATTATTTAGGAGAACTTGACATGAAATATTTTAAAAATAATTTTTTAGTTAAATTTGTAGGTGCATTATTTTTAATAGGTATTATCATAGGCTTTCTTTTTTATTTTACTTATAAACCAGATTTAAGTAGCAGTATAGACAGTTTTAAAACTCTTATCAGTACAACTAATCAAAATACTTTTATATCTAACATAATACTTATATCAGCAATCTTTATTCTGTCTATTTCGGTTGTAGGACTTCCAGCCATAATATTTTATATATTTTATGAAGGATTAAGTATCGGTTTTACATTAGGACTTTTCTTGTCAGCATTTCATGCTAAAGGACTTATTTTCTACTTATTATTTTTTATAGTCTCAAAACTCATATACACTGCAATCATGTTGTATTTTAGTATTATTTCTATAAGATATATAATCAAATTCGTCGAATGTATAATAAATAAAAACCGTGAAGAACTATATAGAACTATAGTCTACCATTTTTATAGATTTATTATCATCCTTGTTATAGTTATTATTAATAGTACTTTAATTTACTTCTTAAGTAATAAGATTTTAAGTTTATTCATAAATCTCATATAACACTCTTTAATCGATTTCTCTGTTATTATTGAAATTTTTGCTAGTTAGTTTTATAATAATATAGATTAGTGAGGAGAAATTATTATGCCTAAAAAAGTTGTAGTAGGGTTGAGTGGGGGAGTTGATTCTTCTGTTGCAGCCTATCTTTTAAAGCAAGAAGGATATGAAGTTATAGGGCTTTTCATGCGCAATTGGGACTCGCTTATGAATAATGACATCGAAGGCAATCCTAATCAGGGTCCAATCTGTCCTCAAGAAGAAGACTATAATGATGCATTAAAAGTAGCAGAACAACTTGGCATCGAACTTCACCGTATTGATTTTATCAAAGAATATTGGGATAACGTCTTCACATACTTTTTAGAAGAACTTAAAAAAGGACGTACACCTAACCCTGATTTAATGTGCAATAAATATATTAAATTTGACTTATTTAAAAAGGAAGCTAAAAGATTAGGAGCCGATTATATAGCAACAGGACACTATGCTAGAATGAAAGAGGGGAATCTACTTCGTGGAATAGATGACAACAAAGATCAAACTTACTTTCTAGCTCAAGTTCCATCTGAAAATTTACAAGATGTAATATTTCCTATCGGACATTTGACCAAACCAGAAGTACGTGCCATAGCTGCTGAATTAAACCTTTATACGGCCTCTAAAAAAGATTCGACAGGTATTTGCTTTATAGGAGAACGAAATTATCAAAAGTTTATTCATAACTATTTAAAACCTAATCCTGGAGATATCGTCGATGTCAATACAAAAGAAATTGTAGGAAGACACAATGGCTTAATGAACTATACTATAGGACAGAGGAGAAACGTCGGAATAAGCGGCAATAAAGAAAAACATTATGTGGTAGGTAAAAACGTTGAAAAAAACGTATTATATGTCGCTTTTGGAGATACTAATGAATACCTTTATAGTGATACTTGTACCATAACAGATATCAATTTTATAAGTAAAAAACGTCCTACTAAATGTACAGCCAAGTTTAGATATAGAAGTAAAGATATTCCTATAGAAATAGAATATACAAGTGGCACTGAACTTAAAATAATATATAAAGGAAAAACTACTGGCGTTACCCCAGGACAAGCTTGTGTTTTGTATGATGGTGAAGAATGCTTAGGAAGTGGCATAATCGACAAAGTTTATAAAAATGGAGAAAGACTTTGGTATCTATAAAGTCTTTTTTCGATGAAATTAAAAAGAACTAATCTAATAGTTCTTTTAACATGCTCCTCCACCTGCTGATGATATAATTTTATAAGTCTTAATAACTTTATAAGAAGATTTGTTGTTGCTTATAGAATAAACTCTTTCTTCTAATGTGCCCTCATTCCATTCGTCATTTTTATAGATAGGTACTAAGTAATATATTTGGTTATTTTCAACTTTAACTCTCATTTTATTCGCACCTTTATCATTAATACTAGTATCAATATCAAATTCATTTGAATACCAAGGATCTTCTTTAACTTCTACTCCTTGACGTCTTGGATAAGCGAGTATTCCAGAAGTTTCACCACAGGCATTCGGATTATCAAGATTTATCATTTCTAAATTGTCATTAAAAACATACAGTTTATCTTCTTGTGTAGCAAAAGCGGCATCTAATTCATCAAATTTATATCCAGAATCATAATTATAAGTTACAACTACAAGATAATCCTTATTATCAGTACCTTTAATAATTCTGAAATGTTTAGTAGTAAAGTTTTCTTCAATAATGGCAGTATTCATTATTTTCGTTTTTTGTGAATTACCTTTAAGTTCTAAAGGATGCCAATAAATTTGAGTGCCATTCATTACACCTTTTACATATTCATAATCGTCAGGTTCACCTGCGTAATACGCATCTTTACCATATTCATATTTGATCATAACAGGTACAGTTTTACCATTCATATAAGCATTAAACGTTTGAACTATATTAGAACCTTCTTCTTTAGTACTAACCAATTCAACACCGGATTTAGCTCCTGTATCATTTGGTTTAAAATTCTCTTGATTGTCTTTGCTATCTGTTTTGTTATTACTTTCTGATTCATTATTTTGACTGTTTAATTTTCCTTCCATAAAGATATATGTTCCACCAACTGCAATTACAGCAACCAATATAACTATAATTATATACAGTACATACTTTTTCATTATATAACAGCCTTCTTTCTAAAACTAGTTTATCACATATAACTTCATGTATCTATAGCTTTATAGTCGCTTTACACAGTAATTGTCGTTTTATATCGAAAAGTTATTATTTATAAAAGTCAAGTTTTTCTTGACAAACAAGTGTCCAATGTTGTAAAATGATATTGTAAAACTAGGAGGGTTATACACAATGAATAAATTAAACGAAATACTACAAGAATTAGGAATATCTAAAGTAAAACTTGCTAAATATTTAGGCGTTTCTAGACAGATGATATATAATTATCTCGAACTAGAAACGATCAATAAATGGCCTAAAGAAAAGAAAATACTTTTATTTAAACTTTTGGACATAGAAGATGGAAATGAAAAGACATTAAGTAAAATAAAAATTACTTCTGACTATATCATGGATGTAGAAAATAGGCTCAACATGAGCATCAAGGATACAATCGAAATCGATAATATAGCGGATCTTAAAAAGCTAAAAAAAGAGGAGCAACAACTTTTCTCTGATATAACATATATTATAAAGGATAAATTTACTGAAGACTTTAAGCATGATGAGAATATTGCAGCTTTAACATACATTTATCACATTTTACAATCTTTAGAAAATGTTACAGAAGTAAAATACTTTCTTGCTTATATTAGTAAGCTTACTGGATTTACTAATCCTAACGAGTTTGCCTTTAACGAAGATAAACAGTTTATCTTTGAAGGAATCATACACTCTGGTTTAGGTTTATATAGCCATGGAGGAGCAAGTAAGAATAGGGTAATCGAGGCTAGAACAAGGTTCGTTCAAGAAATCGAACAACGTAACGAAGAAAAGCTTTCTCGCACTCAACAATTAAACACGGTTAAGATTCAAGCACTAAGAGAATTAGGATACTCTGAATTGACTCGTGAAAATTATGCAGAAGTTTTTGCAAAGATGGCTGAGATTGAATCAAGAAAAGTATAGAAATAGAGAAGGGGAGTAGTCTTTAAAAATAGGCACTTTTTTCTTTTGCCCTACACTATTTGATGAGTTTTTAGTACATACTAGTAAACGTGGATCTTTTCAAATGAAATAATTCACTTGTAGCATTTAAAAAGCATTACTATAACTTTAATTAAAATATAAATTGGCCCATAAAGGTCATTTTTTTAATAAACTCCCCCTACTGTCCTTATCTCAAAAAGATAGGGGAGACAATAATGTAAATAACTTATATGCTTCTTTTACGAATGCCTAATCGTATAAATAAAAATATACATAAGGTAAACATATTATAAGCTAAGTTAAAATAAATAAAAATAAATTAAACTGATGATATAAAAATAGTATCAAATATATGACAAGTAATGAAAAATCTATTTGAAGAACAAATACATATATGATAATATGGTATTAGATAAAACAGAGCAGTAATTGAGATTAACAAATACCTACATAAAAGATAATTATACGTAACTTCCCATAATAGATATTATGTTAACTTCTTAATTTAAAAGAAATCGTGTTTTCGGACCGGTACAGGTCTTCGCCTTTCTCAATATAAAAATCTAAGTTTTCTTCATTAAAGTAAGCATATTCAATATTGGGTTTTTCTAAATTCCTTGAACTCCAATATCTTTTTTTATAATCTAAATCTATCATGTCCTTTGTCATATATTTACTACAATAAACACTAACGGCTTCTTGATTTTGTATCTCGGATACAGTGGTGTGACCATACTTATAATTAACTAAGTTATAAATTTTGACACCGTTTTTATATATTAATCGACCAGTATTTTCGTTCCTAGCTGGTTCTAGTTTCCAGTTTGGAACACTTTTGAACACTCCATGCCAATGAATACGGCCACTTTTATGAAGCTCAGGAACTAAAATATAAGACATATTAGGGTTTTGATGTTTCATATTATCGATCCATTTGGCTAATGCTTTACTAACACATTCATAGTCTAAACTATCAACTATTTTCGGGTCAAAAGTCAATGTGACAAAGTATTCCCAGGAACTAACAAGTGCATTATGATAAACCAAATCAATAAGTTTTTGCTTAGATTTATAAAGATTTTTATAACGACAATAATCTCGATTTTTTTCATCCCCTACCCCTACTCTTTTTCGGCTCAAACCCTTTACAACACCATATGAATGATATTTAATTTTTTTAGAACCATCAGCATAGGTTTTTATTTCCGTGTTATAGATTTTTACATGTGAGTGCATAGGCGTATTATAAACACTTTTAACACTCATATTATGGGACCCTTTCTTATTAAAAATTCGGTTAAGTTAACCTTTAGTCAAGTAGAAGGTTAACTTTTGCCAGTCTGATAGACCCCTTTGGGGCCATATCGACGACTGGGTCGCCTATGCGACTTTAAGGTGCCTCTTCCGAGGCTGAATATATATGTGGGGTTAAGACCCCACACCCCCTTCTATAAAAAGCCTAAGGGCTTTTTAACTAGATGAAATTTGCTCAAAAGTATCATAAGACTTGGCAACAACAAGATTACATTTGGAAATCGTACTTTCAAGGAGAGGAGCGACATACTCGTTATCCTCTTGAGACCATTTCATTTGCTCAGCATCATAAAAATTCTTAATTAAAATTCCTAACCCAAGTATATTAAGCATTTTGCAGTCAATTTGATATCTACAATATCTTCTAAGTGTTATATTGATTTCTAACCATTCTTGAGCAGTTGTAATAAAGATTATTTGACGTTTACGCATTTGAGAGAGGAAGTCAAGAACATCAGTATTAATCTTAGAGCCCTTAGTTAAAGCAGTAAAAATCTCATCATAAACGATAACACAGTTAGATTTACTACGAAGTTCAAGTAAATTATCAAAACCTGTAAAATAAGTGTAAGGTATTCCATAAAGATGAACATTAGAGTAAATAGGAACTTTAACATCTCTTAAAAATTCTACAACACTGTAAGTCTTACCACTACCTTGTTTACCACAATAGCAATAAACACCAAATTTACCACGTTTAGGAGCAAACCCCTTTCTAAAAAAAGTTTTAATTTTAATTCTAGTATGTCTAAAACGCATTATTAAAGCAATTACTAAAAATATTATTAAGATTTGAAACATGATTTTTTCCTTTCCAACCTACGGGCGCGCGAGTATATCGCTAACGCCCTACGGTTTCAATGCATTGTACCATTTAATTGCAGTTTTTATTGTTGAAATCAATAAAGGTACAGTTAATTTAAAAGTATAATATAAAACAATTAATGATAAAGTAGAACTAGATAAACCAGTTGCACTTACACAGAAGCCCATAAAACTACCAACATAATTAAACATGTTAGCTATAGCACTAAAAGCACCGCTTAAATCAGGCAAGAATTGTTTTATAAGTAAATCTATTGGACTTAAAAGTACACTTACTAAGCCCATAATTAAAGACATAATTCCTTGTAAAATCGCATTAATCATAAATCGAGCACCTCTATTTCATCATTATCAGGGTTTTTAAAATTCTTCACCATTCTAAAAATATTAATACAAACCCAGTAAGATATTATTCCAAAAGTAATAGTTTGATAAATAGTTAAGAATGAACCAGCATACTCTTTATAAATAGGAGTCAAACATGGAAGTTCTATATCTTGATTTACAAATGGAGCAGGAAACTTTAAAGGAACACAAACACCATTTGTTAATGATTTAATAATATTAAGAGGAGAAGTTATAACATCAGATAAGCCATAATCATTATCATCAAAACTTCCAAAAAAATCGTTAGCACTATCTTGTGCACCTGATGTATCACTATCTGTTATATTTCCGTTTACTTCATCAAGTTTATTATTAGTTGCATTACCATTATTAATAATAGCATCATTTTGGTCCTGAATACCGTCTAATTTGTTATTAGTGGCATCGCCATTATTTATAATGGCATCATTTTGGTCTTTAATTTCATCTAATTTTTCATTTGTCTTTTTACCCTCGTTAGTAATATCAATTAAGATATTAGTATTTGGATCTTCTGTTACGGCATATTGAAATAAAGAAGATGCGTAATAGTAATGAGCTGAAGTATTGTAAAGACCTTTTATAGTTTGAGCAAACAAACCATTTGAAGGGTTTCTCTCAAACCAACATGACATATTAGTGTTATTTTTAATAGTTTCTGGTATATCTTGGTTATAAGTAAATCTTACATGTATTATATACTGAGAGCCTAAAAAATCATCATCTTGCAAAAAATGTGTTTGAAAATTTGTAATTTTTGGAGAGTAAGTAGAATTATATCCAGTTTTATAATCTCCTATACCACACCTTAAATTTGAAGCTTTTAAACTGTTTTGAGCTGAATTTAAATAATTCTCAACGCGACAATCGGAATAACCTTCACATTTAATACCCAACTCGTAATCAGCATTAATAGTTATATGACTACCTTTTACATCACCAGCAGACCAATAATAACCAAGTGAATAAAGCCATGGAGAGTCTTTATCGTAAGTATTACCCCAAGTACCCCATTCACGACCCCAATCAAGAGAATCAACACCACTTGGATAAAAGTAACCATAATTCGTATCAATTACTGCATAAGCATACACATTGTCTATGAAAATAAAACATAAAGAAGCAATACAGAGCATTATGATATATTTTAAGTATTTCATAGTCCACCTCTTTTAAACAGTCTAGAGAAGATTTTAAGGGGCATTATAATGCAAAATATAACCAATATAGTAAAAATGATTAATATTTTATCAAAATCATGGCGATAATAAACATCACTAGTAAGAACTGAAGTATCAAGACAAACGGGGAGCTTGCTATAGTAGCTAAAGCTTTCATAACTATCTTGATAAAGATAGTTAGAATTAATGTAGTAATCACGATAATCAATATTAACTGAACCACCGTTATAGGAAGGGTTGTATGGCATAGTTCGATATGCTCTAATAGTGTCTTTGTTATATAAAAAATAACAAGCATAACTAGTATCAGGAACATAAATCATACACCTCACCTCTTCCCAAACAGTAATGCACCGATTAAATCAAATAAAATATATAAACTAATTAAACCAGGCAATAATGTGATTAATTGTTCTAAAAAAGTTGTGGCAACTTCAAACATAAAATCAAATCCTTTCTAAAATAAAAAGATAAAACTAAACATTAGCTTTACCTTTAGAAGCACCTTTGACTACTTTACGTAGAACTTTATAACCGAAGGCAAATCCAATCATAACAATAATGAATGGGAAAATTTGAGATACTGTTCCAAATAACCCAGCTGATGTTACACCAGTTGTTAATTGTGAAACGATACCTTCCATACCAGTAGTGGCACCTTCGAGTAAAATATATGTACCCATAAACACATACTCCTTTCTACTCATTTTAATTTATTTAATAAATCGATTCCTCGATTTATTAAGCGTTCTTTAAGACCTATTTTACGTCTATTTTTCTGTAACATGTATTCTCTTAAATCATTTACAGATACCAACCCTTTATCTTGTATAACAAGTATACTTACAACCATATGTCCATATTGATTTTCATAACCTAAATAATAATCATAGTGTACGTATTTGTAATACCTAAGATAATACTTATCATATGTCGGATTGTAATAGAGTAATAACATTGTCTTTATACTTTAAACTTTGTACTTTGCTAGTATACTTTGTTGGGTCTTTAAAATCTTTTCTTGTAACAAAATGTGCTTTACATACTTTTAGAATTAAGTCATTTTTTATAACATCATCAAAAACATTTGTACTACCATACCATTGTGTTACTAGGACTGAACCAACAAACTTATTATTGTTACCACAAAGGTTTGGGTCTGTAAGTAACAAATCTAACCTAGTGCCCATTTTGTCGGGGTCTTTTCCATATTTTAATACGGAAACTATTACTACGTCTGTATCATAATCTTGCATTAATTAAGCCCCATTTCCAACTTAGTACCTACATACTCCACTTCATAGTCTCCAAGTAAACCTGGACGAACTAAGTTTACTTTTGAAACTTTAATGTTTAAGTCATTAAAGTATTTAACATCATCTACTGAAAAAGAGTTCGAAGCGACTATATATTCGCCCTCTTTTTTTACCATTTTAACTAAACTATCTAATATTTTTTTTCTTTCTTTTTCCATTTTATTTTTCTCTCTTTCTAAACGTTGTACACAATATTCTTGATTTGTACACAATAATAGTATAACATACACAAGTGTACATTTCAAGTATTTTGTAAACATTTTATAATATTTGTATAAAGGAGAACGAATTTTATGGAAACAACAACTATTACATTTAGAACAACTGAAGACATAAAAAAAGAATTAGATAATATGGCACTAGACGAGAATAGAACATTATCTAATTTAATTGAAACAATTATTATAAAATATTTAGAAGAAAAGAAAAAAAATGGGAATTAAACTTATAATAGAATTTTTAAAAACAAATATAATAATGTCTGTGATAGCAATATTAGGAATATTATGTTTATTAATTAAGTTTGCAAATTGGATATATAGAAAAATTAAAAAAGCTAACTAATGGACTTTCGTGTGTTTCCATTATGTTAACTTCTGTATTGCTGAATAATAATCTATAAGAAAGTGTGATTTAAATGCTAAATAATTTTTTTTCTAACCTAGATGATCCTACTCATCAACAAAACGTCCTCGATGAAATATCTTCAATCGAATCTAAGATCGATTTGCAAAATATTCTGAAAATGCTATCTTATAAAATTCAACAAGGCGAAATATCTTTAGAACATGCTAAAATATTAGAAGAGGCATTGATTAGAAGGGAAATAGACTTAGATGAAATCCAAAAACATAACCGTAATAAAAAGTCAAAATCCCTTCACTTCGCCCCTACTTCTGTTTCTAATCGAGTCGGAACTGCCTCTATAATATTCTTAGTAACTAATGTTGCTATTACTACAGTTATGTATACCTTATTAATAATATCACATTTTCTAAATAAGTAAACTTATCGTTACTACAATAATACCTATGATAAGCCCCCATATAAGGGCTCTTTTTTTATTATAACTTATCGCTTCTGGTAGCATTTTTTCGATCGAAAGAGTGATCATAATTCCTGCCACTAAGATTAAAAATAAACTTATCATTCCATCAGTAATAAAGTTTTTAAAAACTAAATATGCCAACAAAGCTCCTAAAGGCTCAGCTAAAGCAGATAAAAACGTACATTTTAAAGCTTTTTTAATGCTACCAGTCGAATAATAGATTGGTACAGCAATACTAATTCCTTCAGGAATATTGTGCAGTGTTATAGCGATACACAGTGATACCCCTAAGTTAAAATCTTGATATGTACTTAAAAAAGTCAAAATTCCCTCAGGAAGATTATGTAATACTAAGGCAATAAAACTTAAAATTCCCAATTTATAAAGGTTACTACTCCCCTTCTCTTTTTCAATTAACTTATTAAATACACGTACTAAAACTACTCCTGTACCAAAAAATAATATAAACCATAAAGTATTACCTAAAATACCTGAATTTAGTCTAGGAAGAGAACTCGGTATTAAATCAAAAACGCTTACCATGATCATCACAGCTAGAGACAAACTTATTGAAAATGTTATAAATTCATCTTTCTTCTTTACAGGAATAAAGATTCCTAAACACCCAAGCATTGTAGATAGTCCAGCAATACTAGCTAAAATAAAAGGCCACAATATTTTCATATGATCTCCCCCACTCTATACTTTATATGAAAATATCTTACACTTTATACAAAATAAAACACTCGATCTTTGTCGAATGTTTATATAATTAATCGATAACTTCAATCTTCATCAGATTTGTTGTTTTAGATACTTTAGTATTAGGGAATCCACCAGCAATAACGATTTTATCGTTACTTTCTAAGTCAGTAAATTCTTTCGCTGCCTCAACACTGCTCTTAAGTACATCATCTATAGTATCCTCAACAGGTAGAAGTGCAGGATATACACCCCAGTTAAGCGCTAACCTTCTTCCAGTTTTTTCATCTGGTACAAGAGCTAAAATAGGTGCTTCTGGTTTTAAATTACTGATGACACGTGCTGTATATCCACTAATAGTAGCTGCACATATAACTTTAGCATCTAATCTGTTTGCACTTTCTACAACATTCGTTGCAATAGCAGCTGTAATATCATCTAATTTGTTATATTGGAATGCATAATCGAAATCAGCATATTGTTCAGTAGTTTCACAAATTTTAGCCATAGCTGCAACAGTTTCTACTGGATGTTTACCTATAGTAGTTTCACCAGAAAGCATTACTGCATCTGTTCCATCTAATACAGCATTAGCAATATCGCTAGTTTCTGCTCTTTTTGGACGACTGTTTTCCATCATAGTTTCAAGCATCTCAGTAGCAACGATACATATTTTACCCATGTTTCTACAAGTTTGAATCATTTGCTTTTGAATTACAGGTAATAACTCACTTGGAACTTCTGCCCCTAAGTCACCACGAGCAACCATAACACCGTCAGAAACTTCTAAAATCTTTTCTAAATTATCTACACCTAATTGATTCTCAATCTTACATATAATTTGTAAATCTTCTCTACCATGAGATTTTAAAATTTCTTTAAGTTCTAAAACGTTTTCTGGAGTAGAAACGAATGATGTTGCTAGGAATTCTCCTCCATGTTCACATGCATATTTTAAATCTGCTCTATCTTGTTCAGAAATGTATGGAATGCCTAAATCGACACCAGGAACACTTAAACTTTTCTTATTACCTAGACGTCCTCCAGAAATAATTTCACAAGTAATTCCATCTTCTTCAACACTCTTAACTTCCAATTTCATTTTAGCATTTTCAAGTAAGAATGCATCTCCAGGTTTAAGCGAATCTAAAGCTTCAGGATGGTTAACACTAAATCTCTCACTAGTACCTACAACACTTTCTTTAACGACTCTAATAGTTTTACCAGGAACTAATTCGATTCCATCGTTTTCCATCATACCTGAACGGAACTCTGGGCCTTTTGTATCCCACAATATAGCAACATTCGCACCTGTTGTTTCTCTAACATGGTGAACAGAAGATAAAAATTTTGCTCTTTCTTCATCAGTTGCGTGTGTGAAATTAAGTCTAGCAATATTCATTCCTGCTAAAACCATTTTTTCCATTACATCTGGCTCATTACTTGCAGGACCAATACTACATACAATTTTTGTTTTTTTCATATATTTTGTTTTCATATAAACCTCTCTTCTTTTAATGTACATTAAAGATTATACAATAATATAGGGTTAAAAATCAATAATTTTACTATAATTTACTTAAATTTTTGTCAAATTATTTTTTACTAAAATTCCACCTTTTACCATACATTTTAAACAAACTCCTGTTCATAATAATAGTGGGAGGTTAAGATTATGAGTAGAAATAATAACAGTGCACGTTCTAAAGCACAAAATTCTAGCAAAAACAATGCTAAAAATAACGCTAGAAACAATACTAACGCTAGAAATAACAACTCAGCTCGTGCTAATAACGAAGACTAATAAAAGGGACGATTGGTTCCCTTTTTTAGTTATCACGAGGATTTAATTCGTCATAATCTTTCTTTAACACATCGTTTACTATATGGGTATATATTTCTGTAGTCGCCACGTCACTATGCCCTAAAAGTTCTTGTATAAATCTGATGTCGGCACCGTTTTGAAGCATATGAGTCGCAAAAGAATGCCTAAGAGTATGTGGAGAAACATCTTTACCGAGTTTTATCTCTTCACCACGTTTCTTGATCATTTTAAAAACTGCTTGTCTCGTAAGTACCTTACCATGGTTATTTAAAAACACATCATCCGTTTGTGTTTTTTTTAGCATTTTTGGTCTTATTTCCTTAATATATTTATTTAAATAATCGGTAGCGATATCACTTAAAGGCACAATCCTCTCTTTGCTACCCTTCCCCATCACTTTAACGATCGAATTATCGATATCTATATTTGGTAACTTTAAAGCTATGAGTTCACTTATTCGAAGACCAGAGCTATAAAGAAGCTCTAAAATACACCTATTTCGAAAAGTAAAATTATCACTGGGTTCGATATTTAATAATTTATCGACTTCGCCTATTGATAAAACATCAGGTAAATATTTACCTATTTTAGGACCTTCGACTCCATCCATCGGGCTAGTTTTTAAATAGTCTTTTTTTATTAAAAAATCAAAAAAAGTTCTTAGAGCCGACATCTTCCGAGCGAGACTCTTACTCGCTAATGAGCTCTCACTTCTCAAATACTTTTTTATATCGTCATTTGTAATTTTTTTAATCTCTTTATTATTTAGAGATTCCAACATTTTTATAACATCAGTCTGATACGAACTGATTGTATTATCAGAATAATTTTTTGCATACTTTAAATCTACTACAAACTCATCGACATGATTCATATATACCTCTGTATCTTTCTTAATTTAAGTATAACATACTAAGGTCACGAAGGTCAATTTGTATCATGATTACACTTTTCCCTTTAAATCTTTTTTAATATTTCTGACATGTTCTCTTCTCATTTTTCGATTCTTTATATTTGCATTAGATATATTTAAAAATATATCGATCACGTCTTCATCTTTAAATAGTTCCACCCTATATTTTTTAATTGTTTCTCGTAAATCGCAGAAATTAACTACATGAACTTTACCGTTCACTTTTAATTTGGCATCATTGGCAAAAGCTACGATCGAGATAAACTTGTTTTCTTGGATATTTAAAAATGCCATTAAAGAACTTATATGCCCATAGTTTTGTCTTATAGGACTATGAAAAGCATATTTCTGTTTACCCAACCGTTGAGTCCACTTTTCACTGTGTTCACTCCCATATATTTTCCCTGAATAATTTTTTGTCTCGA
Source organism: uncultured bacterium (assembly GCA_947646655.1). Classification (GTDB taxonomy): domain Bacteria; phylum Bacillota_I; class Bacilli_A; order RF39; family UBA660; genus RUG11867. The sequence goes on along the minus strand of CANSHI010000004.1, from coordinate 37,207 downwards.
TGACGAAAATGCCAAATTTTGATATAACGAGATGATCGATTTGATGAGTTAAACCGCCTACTTCGATCATTATATCGTTCAAAATTTTATAATCGCTTTTTTTTAAAAACATCAGCTCAACTTTCACCCATATTTCGCCCATTATTCCAATTATCTTCCGATAAAAAAGCCAGCAAACTAAACCAAAAATTACTGCACACCCATACAATGGATGATTGATCATATAAGTTATAATTTCCTTGATCGATTCTAACATAATACACCTCACTCTAAAACAAGTATATATTAGCATAAAAGGCTCTAATTAGCAATTTCCCTTTACATATATACTTTACTTTCTTTATTGTAAAAATCTTATAATTATCATATAATATATCCATATCTACAACTTAGAAAGAAGATGATAAAATGGAGTTACTTGCAAATACGACCAGACCCCAAAAACTTAGCGATATTATTGGTCAAGATTATTTAGCGGGCAGCAACGGAATACTTACCCGCTTAGTAGAAAATAAAAAACTTTTTTCCATGATTCTTTGGGGAAAGCCAGCAACAGGAAAAACATCCATTGCGACTTCTCTCGTAAACGAACTAGCACTTCCCTATCGCATGTTGAATGCTACCATAAACAACAAAGCAGACTTCGATATAGTGATCGAAGAAGCAAAAATGAATGGTGAAATGATTTTAATCATGGATGAAATACATAGATTGAATAAAGACAAACAAGATTTGCTTCTTCCTTATGTCGAAAGTGGACTTATAATACTGATCGGCTTAACAACTTCGAATCCGTACTACTCTATTAACCCTGCCATTAGAAGTCGAGTACAAATTTTTGAACTGAACGACTTAACGAGTGAAGATATTAAAAAAGGTATCAAAAAGTACTCTAAACATTTAGAAAAGATAAAAATCGATGAAGATGCTCTAAATTATATTGCCGCCTATGCTAATGGCGATTTTAGAAGTGCTTTAACTACTTTAGAAATGTCTTACTATACTGCCAAAAATCACCACATAACCTTAGAATTGATGAGTGAAATAATGGGCAAACCTATTCTAGCAACAGATAAAAATGGCAACGACCATTATGAACTTTTAAGTGCCCTCCAAAAATCGATTCGGGGCAGCGATGTAAATGCCAGTCTTTACTATTTAGGTATGCTCTTAGAAATTGGTGACTTGGACAGTATTTTTAGAAGATTAACTGTTATTGCCTATGAAGATATCGGTCTTGCTAATCCTGGTATTGGACCAAAAATACATGCCGCCATTGAAGCAGTCAAGATGATCGGAATTGATGAGGGTCGTATCCCTCTATCAGTAGTAGTCATAGAAATGGCTCTATCTCCTAAAAGTAATTCTGGTGAAATATCTATCGATGCCGTCTTATCGGATATTAGAAAAGGTATCACTGGTCGAATACCAGAAAACATAAGAGGACACTCGGCAAACTATAAATACCCCCATAACTTCCCACCAAATTACTGGGTCGATGAAACTTATTTGCCAGAAAATTTAAAAACACGAAAATACTACCAACCTAAAAACAATAATTATGAAAAGAATTTAGATAAACTTGACAAAGAAAGAAGGAAAAATTGATGAAAGTAACAGTTATCGGTTCAGGCGTTTATGCCAAAGCCATTACTAAAATTTTACTCACTAGTGATTGCCATGTATTTATGTGGACTGAACAGGAAGATCCTAGTACAATTGTTGTTCCAAAAGAAGTAGAAGTCACTAACAATTTTGAAGAAGCTATTAAAGATACAGAGCTAATATATGTTTTGACGGGTTCCAAATTTTGTGAAAACATTTTTAATAATATAAAACCATTTATAAAAGAAAACCAAATTCTCATTTTAGGTTCTAAAGGAATACTAGATAATGGTCTTTTGCTAACTGAGATCGTAGAAAAAATACTTCCAAATAATAAATATGCCGTTATATCAGGTCCAACCTTTGCGGTAGATATTGCAGCTCTTGAGCCGATTGGATTTACTATAGGAGCTAAAGAAAAGACTTCTTATGAGTTGATTTCTCGTTCTCTTAAAAATGTCTACTTAGAATATTCTTGTGAAGTAGAAGCCATCGAAATGGCTGGATCTTTAAAAAATGCTTATGCTATAGGAAGTGGAATGTTGTTAAACTATGGTCCATCTACAAGATGTCTCTATATTACGAGAGTTCTAAAAGAAATAGAAAATATTTTTAACAATATTAGCTCAAATAATTCAGTCTTAACTCTTGCCTGTATTGGTGACTTAACTTTAACATGCACGAGTCAAAATAGCAGAAATTTAACATTTGGTACCATCCTTGCTTTAGGAAACAAAGACGAAAAAAGAGAGTATCTTAAAAATAACACAGTTGAAGGTTATGAAAATTTAAAAGTATATTATAAGTTATTTAAAGAAAAAAATTATGACTCCCCTATTTTAAACTGCGTATATGAAATAGTTTCTCAGGACAAAGATGTTAATGAATTAATCGAATTACTTTTAAAAAGGTAATTCTTTTTTGTAAACTTTTATAACTTACATTTTAAAACATACTAAAAATTTGATATACTATATATGATAGGAGGTACTTAAATGGATATACACTTTCAAATAATGGAAGAACACGATTTGCGAGGAACTATTGAACTGTGTAATCTCTGTTTTGAAGAAAATACAAGTATTGATTATGCTGAGAGTATATATAAACAGACTAATGCCGATTCGAATCAATTATATGTCATTGGAAAACTAGATGGAAAAATAGTTGCTCATCTAAAGATTACTGTAATTCCAACTATATACGAAGATATGAATACATATGCAATATTTAACCATGTTTGTGTTCATCCTGACTTTAGAAGACATAAACTTGGTACAAAATTATTAGATTTTGCTTTTCAAATATGTCGTGAAAAAGGGTGTAAGACGGTTGAGCTATGGTCAAGAAATTTTAGAGTCGCAGCTCATAAACTTTATACCGATTATGGTTTTAATATAGATGATGCAATGTTTTTCTCAAAAACAATTTAAAGGAGTAATGAATTATGAAAATACGCAATGTCTACATCGGTGGTTGGTTTCAAAGAACTATGTTACAACTATCCGAAATATATGATTTTTTAAGAGATGCTAAAACTCAATTAAAATTAGACGAAAATAAATTAATAGAATATAGAAAGAACCTCAATATAGGAAAAATAGAATATGGTGTATCAGGTGAAGAGTACGTAGAGTTTACTACGAGTGAGTATATTACTGTCAAAATTTTTGAAGATGGATTAATCGTTTTAAACAATACTAAAGTCAGTGAAGACACACTTTTTGCTGATATCGATAAAGTGACAGATTATTATGAGAACAAACTCTCGCCAGCATTTAGCTATCTGTTCCATTTAGGTGCTCCTGTACCAAAAGAACTAGCCAATATCGAAACAGTCTACCCTTACTTTGTAGTATGCGATAAAATTTCTAAAGATGAGATGGCTACCCTTCTTTCTCGTACAGAAAAACAAAAATACTTTGAATTTAACAATAACAATTACGATGTTGTTCGTGGAGATAAATATTATTTTATCAATAATAAAAAGAAAAGTAATGAGAACATCGAAAGATATATCGAAGAACAAATCTTTATTAGAGAGTTTAAAGGTCAACTTCATAGATATTTAAACATGCACCGTATTATTTGGGAAAAAATCGATGCAGTAAAAGAAAACGCTAAAGTAAAAGGTTCCGATATCGTTAAATTTACTACTAAATTAGAAGGATACGCTAAAACGATCAATTTAATTGATGGAAGAATTAATCAAATGAGTACTTATATTAGTACACGCGAAAAGATTGCTAAAAGTGATAGTGATTTAGAAGAATTTTTAGCTATTTCAGGTTATCGTTATGAGACACTTAGAGATACTTTAAACTATATAAAATATCTTTGGGATATGACTAAAAATTATGTTTCCAGTGCTCAAAAATTATTTGACGGTTTAAAACAAGATGTCACTAGTAAATCTGTAGACAGTCTTACAATCGTAACTTCAATGAGTGCTGGTGCTTCAATAATCGCCCTCTTAACAGAAACAGCACCCGAGTTCTCAATATTCGGCGTGATATATTTCTTCGCCCTAGCTATCCTCGGCTGGCTATCTACAAAAATCCTTTCTTTCTTATCGAATAGACGTCATTATGAAGTTAGTGATATTTCATTCGATAAAGACATAAAATAAAATTACCTCTAAATCTTAAAGGTAATTTTTTTTCAAAAGAAAAAGCAATTAAGCTTCATCATCATTTGTAGAGTCGATAACTTCGCTCTCACTAATATAGTTTTCCTTAACTTGAGAATCGATTTCTTCAAATATTTCCTCAGTAACATCTTCGTCGACGATTTCCATATAATCTTCAAAATTATCCTCCACATTTACTCTAATTTTAGTGTCTCCGACTACTTCGACACCCATCTCTTTTCTTACAGTAAACGTAATAGTTCCATTCATAATATCGACATCGACAACATTCGGATCGCTTAAAGAGTTGACGATTACTTCTGAGTTATTTGTAAGTTTAGTTCCGACATTTACAGGCACCTTCATTTTATCACTGTATGAATAATTACCTGAACATACTCCCGTTTTAGAATCATTATCATAAGAATACCAAACATTTACATCGTAATTACCATTTACATAAATTTCCCCATTTACAAGGCTTCCATTAAATCTGTGATTTATAATCCAACACCCCAAAACTGTATTAGGTGTTTCCTCAGGTTTAATTGAATATTTTCCCGTAGTCGCCTTCTTACCCTTTCCAACGACAGCTTTAGTTACGATTTCTTTAAAATATGCCATTTCAAAAACCTCCTATTTTAAAATATGCAACTTCCTAGTCAATTGTACCTACAAGTCCAATATTATTTTAAAATTACTTGAAGATAAATATTCAAAATGTTAATATAATTATAGGAGGAAAAAATATGAATGATATATTTTGCAAAATAGTAAAAGGAGAATTGCCAGCATATGTAGTTTATGAAACGGAAGATATAATGGCCATAATGGATGCTTATCCTCACACTCCTGGACATCTACTTATCATACCTAAAAAACATTATACAACTATACTCGACATGGATAATGACATAAACACAAAAATACATGAAGCTGCTAAATTTTTGATACAAAAAATGGAAAAATTATACCCTAATTTAAAAAGTATTAAAACGGTTATAAACTATGGTGAAGAACAAGTAGTTAAACACTATCACATGCACTTGTTACCTCTTTATGAAAAAGATAACATACCAGCGATGAGTCAAGAAGAGTTTGCCAACCTTTTAAAAAGCGAATAAAAAAAATATACTATCCCAGGTATATTTTTAATTTACAATAGTTTTTAAAAATTCTTTGCTTTTCAAATACAGACCTGTAAAACGATCATAATATTCAGTTAAAATAGTATTGATATTATCGACTACTTCCTCGCTTATTTTTAAATCTGTAATCGAATTGATATCTACATAATAATAAAGTCTAAACATCTTGATCGTTTTCTCATCATAAAGAGGTTCATTAGTATGACAATCGCTACATATATAGCCACCCTCATCGCCACTTATCGTTATAATATTTTTTGTATTCCCACATTTAATGCACTTATCTAAATCGATCCCCACTCCTAAAAAATCGAGCATCTTTAATTCCAAAATATTAGTTAAAATAAGAGGATTTAAGCCACTTTCCATTTTTAAAATTGTCGACTTTAAAATCGCATAAATATCATTACTTCCATTTTGCTTAGCCGTTTGACTCGCAAGTTCTACGATATAGGTAAGATAGCCGATCTTAATAATATCAGTTTTTATATTTAACAAAGGGTTTAAAATATCTGCACTTACCAAAGTCGAAAGTTTTCCTTCATGATAATAAACGTGAAAAACGCCCAAAGTTAGCTTCTCTGTAGAAACTCTTAATGGGCTTTTTATTCTTTTGGCACCTTTGGCCATGATACCGACTACGCCAGCATCTCTAGTTAAAACGTTGATGATTTTACTCGATTCACTATAAGGTGTTTCACTAATAACGATTCCTTCTAACTCCCGAATCATAACTCTACTCTTCTTTCCTAGCTATTTTTTTATATTCTAAATAATCCTCAATTCTTCCAGTATTTCTAAATCTTTCCCATGCTTCTTTCTTTGTCATAAATCATATCCCCTTTTCTATTATTATCATGGGATATAAATTACAAACTTATTCACTTATCTTTAGAAAATCCTAAATCATTAAGTAAAAACTCTTTTTCTCTCCACTTTGGTACAGTTTTACAATAAAGCTCTAAATATACCTTTTTGTCAAACATCGTTTCGATATCGAGCCTAGCCTGCGTTCCTATTTCTTTAAGCATCGCGCCGCCCTTGCCGATGATGATCTTCTTAAGTGAATCCCTATCTACAATTATATCGACGTATACTTCGACTAAATCTTTTTTGACTTCATAATGACTAGTCATGCATGTCACTGAGTGTGGAACCTCCATTTTAGTTAGTCTTAAAACTTTTTCTCGTACGAGTTCACTTATCATAAATTTAGGATTCAAATTAGTTATTTGATCACTCTTATAATAACGAATATTGTCCGTTAAATACTTCTTCACGACATTGATCAACTCTTTTATGTTATCATCTTTCAAAGCACTTACAGGAACGATATCTGCAAAAGGAAATAAATCTTTATATTCATTGATTTTATTCAATAACTTTTCATCAGTAATTTTATCTATTTTATTTAAAACTAAAATGACTGGTACATCAGTAGATTTAAAAGTTTTTAATATGTATTCATCTCCTGCTCCAAAAGGAACGGAAGAATCGACTAAAAAGAGAATAGCATCTATATTTCTCGTAGCAGTATAAGATTCACGATTCAAAATTCTGCCCAATTTATTTTTAGGTTTATGTATACCAGGAGTATCTATAAAAATAATCTGTGTCTCAGGTTCATTATATATCCCCTCGATTGTATTTCGAGTAGTGCCCGCTATGTTACTAGTTATAGCTAGTTTTGCATTGACTATCGAATTTAACAATGTACTTTTACCTGTATTTGGTCTTCCAATTATACTTACAAAACCGCTTTTCATATGTGTCACCTTCTCTATATATAACTAATTTTATCATAAAAACCCCTACTACACAAGGTTAAAGAGTTTATATCTATCATAATATTACAACCTTTTAGCAATTCAAGTCCGTATTCTACATACGTTTATGCCTTTAAAGTTACCAATATATGGTAATATTTTTTCGAGGTGTACTTATGAAAATAAGAGCAAACGACTATAAGGCTAATGAGATTTTTAAGTTCATGAGGGAGTCCACTAATAAAAAGCAAAGCGAATTCGGTGAAGATATCGGCAAATCAAAAGACTGGGTCCAATCCAATGAACTCGGTAGATGTAATTATAAATTCAAAGATCTTTTAGATCTAGCTAATAAAAATAATATCGAAATATATATAATCGATAAAGACGAAAATAAAGTTCGAACACACTAAAAAAGTTTCTACAGAGCTTTTTTAATTTTGTTTAGAAATTGTTTTAGACTTTCCTCTTTTTAATTCCTTATTAGTTAAATCAGGACTACAAAAGTCATTAAAGTTTTCAGGATTTAACTTTGGTAATTCACTAGGATAATAATTATAGTATTTATGAACTATTGTTGTATTATTTTCTGCGAAGTAAGGATAATCATTTATAACAAAACGTATATCGTCTACTATTGGACTTTGCACTAAAGAAAATTTGTCATCTTTATAAACGACACAATATCCAAAATATCTATGATGACATAATCTTGTTCGTCCCGTATTGTGAATATAGTTTGGATTTCGAGTCCAGCCATCGTACGTATTTTCTTCAACCACAACTGTCTCATTCCCATCCTCATCTTCAATAGTTTTATATTCCGTAACAGTATATTCATAATAAAACTCTAAATAATCCTTATTTGAGGCCATTTGCTTATAAAGATAATCCCAATTTTCAGCCCCATCGAATATCCCATTATCTTTAAATAGTTTATATATTTTTTCGTCTTCCCTAGTCATTTCAATATAATCTGATGTCCAATTATAGCCGTAATATTCTAAATGTTCATCATCGATGTATCTTTCTATTGCATTATTTCCACCAAAGTTTTTAATATATTTATGAACATGTCTAGAAGGTATTTCACACTCAGCCTTTTCCCCACAACTTGAAAGTAACATACCGAGTACTAAAGCCAACGGAGCAACCTTATTTTTTGCTAATCTATTCATATAATCACCAATTTCAAAATTTATATTAACATAACTCTAATTCAAAGTCAAATTCCTGCTGGATCCTCAAATTGACAAAGTAAAAAAAATATGTTAATGTAATTTTGTTTAGAAAAGAGGTCTAATATGAACCAATTTAATGAAATCGAACTTACTAGAGGTCATAAGGAATATGAAGCTCAAGTGAAAAACTTAGAGGGAATATTTACTAAACTTGAAGGTTTATTCGATGTCACAAAATATAAATCGACTTTTAACCAAATTCAAGATGACTTTAATAATGACCCAAGCTTTGAAAATGACATGATGTTTGAAGGAATGCAACTCGAGTATGAAAGTTTAATATGTGAGCCTTATATTCAAAGACTAGAGAAATTAACTCAAGAATTAGAAAAAGACTTGTTACCTTTTTACGAATTGCATTTATTAAACACTACTATAAAAGACTCACTTAAAAAAGGAGATGATGTTTCAAGTATTATTAAAAACACGATCAGTTTAATAGAGGCATTAAACAGTTTAAATACGCATAATAAGGATGAGAAAAGAGAAATTATTAAAGAAGTTTATGAAACAATATATAAGGTAATTTTATATGAAGCTCTGTTTAATCGCAACGACATTCTATCATATTTGAAGAAGCAAAACATTAAAGTCCATAATGAAAACATAGGTAGACTTTTGGCAAAAGACCTTTCAACAATAAAAAACCAAAGCCTAATAGAAGATGAAATTAAAGGTATTAAAACCGAAGGTTTGGGATACGATTTCCTTACAGAAGAAAATATTCAAAAGGTTGCTGGCAAAAGTAATTCTAACCGAGAATTTTTAAAAGAAAGAAAAGAAGCAATCGAATATTTACAACAACAAAAATCTAACCTAGAAGTTAAAAAGGAACAGTTAACTAAAGAATATAACGAAAACAAATCATTTCATACAAAACTATGGATAAATAAAGGTTTACTAGCCGCTCGTTTATTTTCATTCGTATTAATACCAGTTACTCTTTTTGTGGCTGGCCGTCGCGTTGGAAAAGTCGCATCTGATAAAATAGTTGAATACAAAACAATAACTCAAACATACGATTTAGAAACTGGAAAGAAAATTGGCGAACCCGAAATTATATTTGATGAAGATGAAACAACTTATGTTGCTACTATAAAAATATGTGAGCCATGGCAGAGAAATACTGCTGGAGGTGGTTATGTTCGCAAAGTTTCAGCTTATGAATACAGTAATACCGATACAAATTATCACTTTAAAAAAGAAGACTTAAAAGACCTTCGCTTCAAGTACCAGTATACAGAACCGAAAGAAATATTAACGGATGAAGACAGTACAGTTAATACTGAAATACTAGTTACCGAAACTTTTCAAGATAAAGAACATACTCAAAAAAGCACAAAATACATTTTGTCCTTTTCGCTTGTTGGTGCTGGAATAGGTGTAATAATGGATATTCTTTTCATATTACAAGGTTTTTATTCGATAAATACGATATTAAACATCTTGTATGACATAAAGTATGACTCTACAGAATATAAACAAGATAAACTAAAGATACAACAAAAAATATTGTCATTAAGAGAACAAGTAGAACGATTACAGGAACAGTATAACGAAACCGTCGATAAGTTTGGTACAATCGAAGAACGCAGTTTTACGCTCGACTCTAACTTACAAAAAAGTAAAAAATCAAAACATTAGTATTATAAAAAAGCATATCTCATGCTTTTTTATTGTTCTCATATATTTTAATTGCATCCAATATACCTTTATAAGGAAGTGTGGCACAAGTTTTTCTATTTGCTTGCTTGTATATTTCATCAAACACTATAGCTTCGCTAAACAGTTCTTTTTCGTATTCTCGCTCTTCAATCATATTATAAAAGTTTTCTATAATTTTTTTAACATCATCAAGACTTTTACCGATTAACTCTTTCGTCATTATAGAAGTACTTGCCGTACTTATAGCACACGCCTCACCCATAAATTTTATATCATGTATAACATCATCTTTTATTAAAACCCATAGATCTATATTATCGATACAAGAGGAATTATTTGAATTGACAGAGATATAATTCTCATCTACAGGTTTCCCTCTATTCGCGGGATTTTGATAATTATCTAGCATTATTTCTCTTTTTAAATTTGCATCCATCTATATCATTTCCTTCATAATTTTATCGCGATCTTTTAATAGTTCCACTAAACAATCGATTTCTTCTTTCGTATTATAAAAGTATAGACTGATTCTAATCGTATTTCTAACTCCTACACTCTTCTTTAATATTTTAGCACAGTGATTCCCTGCTCTAACACAGACGTTATATTTGCTCAAATATATTGCGACGTCTTGAGGAAAAATGCCATCTACATTGAATGCTAAAATTCCACTATCACATTCTTCATTTATTATATCGATGTGCTTAATTGTCGCCAATTTTTCTACCAAGTATTTTTTTAAAGTAATCTCATGATAATAAATATTATCAAGTCCTACCTTAATTAAATAATCTATCGCTGCTCCAAGACCTATGACTCCAGCAATATTAGGTGTCCCAGCTTCTAATCTTGCTGGCAATTCTTTTAAAAATATTGCATTCTCATTATCAAAAGATTCGTTCATCCCTCCACCAAAATTGACAGGTTCTAACTCTTCTAGAAGTTCCATTCGTCCATATAAAACTCCTACTCCAGTTGGTCCGCACATTTTATGAGCTGAAAATGCTAAAAAGTCGACATCGTTATCTTGCACATCTGTTACTTTATGAGGAACGCTCTGTGAACCGTCACACACTACGAAAATATCGCGACTATGCGCATAAGCACATATATCTTTTATCGGTCTAACATCCCCCACAACATTGGTGATCTCTGCTAAAGCGATTACCTTAGTACGAGGCGAGACCGTTTTCCTAATAGCATCTAAAGTAACATGTAAGTGTTCATCTAAGGGTACGTATTTAATAACGATTCCTTTTTTATTAGCCAACCTAAACCAAGGTAAAACATTAGATGCATGTTCTGCCTCCGAAATGATTACTTCATCTCCAGGTTCTAAAACGTGTTCAAAAAAGCCCGATACTATCATATTTAATGCTTCTGTTGCTCCAGAGGTAAAAATAATTTCTTCACGGTGGCGAGCATTAATAAATTGTTGTACCTTATCTCTTACTCCTTCATAGGCAATATCTACCTTCAAACTGATATCGTAATCGCCTCGGTGAGCATTCGCAGTATAATTTTCATAATAATCGTTCATAGCCTCGATGACACAAGATGGTTTAAAAGTCGTTGCCCCATTATCTAAATAGACTAAGTCTTTATTTAACATGGAAAAATCATCTTTGAAATTCATGTTAATCACCTCCCCACAAGAACATTTTTAATTTTTTCTTTTACATCTTCATCCATAATTGATAACAAAAAACCATTTTCAATCATTTTAGATGCATCGCTATTGCTAATGCCTTTACTCATTAAATAAAATAGCTCATCACAATTTATACTTCCGATACTTACACCATGATTCGCTTCCACTTCATTAGTATTTACTATTAAATTAGGAATTAATACAGCCGAGTTATCACTTTTGTTGATCACTTTAGCATATTCATTTAATGTAACACCATCTATACCACCAGCTACACATCCATTCATTATGACAGTAGATGTAGCATTTTCTTCATTGATCCCTCTAACATTGACATAAACGCTCGCATTCGAACCATATAACTTAGTATCGATATATAATCCATATTTTACATCAGCTATAAAAGCATCGTTTAATATCAAACTTGCTCCATCATCTAAAGTAATATCCAAAGTAACTTCATTTAAAACAGCATAATCAAAAATGTTTAAAACGAGCACACTGTTTTTATCGATTTCTATTCTTAAACTCATATTATTGTGTAAGTTAATCGCATTTAAAGTACAATTCCCTACAACTCTTACAAATGACTTTTTTACAAACTTATCCAAATAAACTATATCATCTGTCAATAATATTTTATTCTCTTCTCCTTTATTCACATCCATTAAACGCCCCTTTAAAGCCTAATTTTTCTATTTTTTTTGCTAAACTTAAATCTCCCTCAGCTTGTATTTTTCCATCCTCTAAGACATAAACCTTATCGGGTTGCAAATACTCTAAAATATTGACATGATGTGTAATTATCAAGATTGAAGCCTTATTCTCTTTACTATAATTATAAAGTCTAGTAGCTAAAATTTTTAAGGAATCGATATCTAGCCCACTATCTAATTCATCGAGTAAAATTAATCCTGGCTTTAATATTTCGATTTGTAACATCTCATTTTTTTTCTTTTCACCACCACTCATAAACTCATTTATATTGTGATGAATATAACTCTTATCGATATCCAACTTCAAAGTAGCTTCGTTCAACCTTTTATTAAACTCAAAAATCGATTCGTTAATTCCTCGCTCACCACTAGCTACTCTTAACATTTCTGCATTTGTAACGCCGGGAATACTAACAGGATTTTGCATCAGTAAAAAGACCCCTAAAAGGGCTATTTCATCTGTGCGTTTTTCTAACAAATCGACACCATTATAATTTATAGAACCTTTTGTAATTTTATAGTTTTGATCCCCCATGATCGTTTTACATATCGTACTTTTACCAACACCATTTGGCCCCATCACAACGGCAATTTCACCATCTACTATATTCAAGTTAAGACCATTTATAATCTTTTTTCCATCGGCCTCGACATGTAAATTTTTAATTTTAAGCATAAAATGTCCTCCTATCTCGATTTAATTTGAACATATATATAATCGATTATTTCAAGAACTGCATATATAGTTATTACAATACCTAAAGTTTGAAACATCAAATTGGCAACTAATATCGTATAAACACCCATAATTAATAATACAAAACCAATTATCAAACTCAACATCGAACGCTTATTTACTTTCATCAAATTAGCACCGACAGCAATAGTATTTAAACCGTTTATAATAATCCAAATGCCCATCGCTAGTCTCACTAAAAATTCTATTGTTCCTGAAAAAGCGATAAAAATGATACCTAAAGCGATCATGACAATACTATAAAAAGTGTCACCTGTCGTATGATCATTTCTCCTCTTATCGAAAATAAATTTAGAAATTCCAAGTGCTAAAAAGACTCCTCCAATTATATATGAGATAAACTCGCTTATTCCACCTGGATTTACAAATAGCAAAATGCCGATCACTAAAAATATTATCGGTGTCAAAATGCTTTTTTTACTTTCATACTTTTTTATAACGATTTGCTGCATTGTTCACACACTTCCTTCTTCCATATTCTAACATTTTTTCTCATCTTTGGAAAGTCTAAGTTGATCGAGTTGTTTTTGATAGTCTTCACTTTTACATATAAATGATCCAGAAACTACTACATCCGCCATTTTAACTCTATTTATAGTCTGATCGTTAACTCCTCCATCGACAACTATTCTAAAATTATAGCCTTTATTTCTTATGTCGACTAACTCAAGCAATCTATCTTCTACATTGTCTAACATTTTCTGAGCACCCAGACCTGGTTCGACACTCATCATTAAAACTTCATCTATTAATTCCAAATAAGGATTCAATTGACTTATAGGAGTATTTGGATTAATGGCAAGTCCACACTTTAAACCGCGGGACTTTATATAAGATAAAAGATCTTCTAAATTGTCCTCTAACTCGACATGTATGACGATATACTCGGCATTTTTAAATAAAGCATATCTTGATATATATTCAAAAGGCCTCGAAACCATCAAATGTATATCTAGCTTTTTTTTACTTTTTTCTAAATGTTTAAAAGACGTCTTATTAGAAACAAAATGGCCGTCCATTACATCGACATGTAACTCTGAAGCATCTGTCTTATTAATTCTCTCAATTGTCTCTTCCTCATCATAATTACTAGTTAAAATCGATACTGCTATATTCACTTCAAATCACCCTTAAACTTTATATAATTTTCATATCTGCTCTTTAAAATTCGTCCCTCTTGCAGTCTAAGCTTAACACCGCATATATTTTCTTTATCATGCATACAGTCTTTATATTTACAAGTAGCTCCTCTAAATTCTGGAAACCATTTAGCCAATTCTTTCTCGCTCAAATTGATATCTAGTGCACTAAATCCAGGTGTATCCGCTATGTAAGCACCTGCCACTTCGAACAGTTCGACATGACGAGTAGTGTGAATCCCCCTACCTAGTGCTTCACTTATAGGACTTGTCTTCAAGTTTAATGTTTTATCTAACTTATTTAAAAGTGTAGACTTCCCAGCACCTGTTTGCCCTGTCAAAACAACTGTCTTTCCTTTTATAATTTCTTTAAGCTCGCCCAAATTCTCATTAGTTAAAACCTTATACCCGATTTTTTTATAATACTGAGCTAAATCTTCTATCCAAGCTTTCTCTTCAGCACTCAAAAGGTCGCATTTAGTTAAAACGATAACAGGCTCTACTCCATTAGAAGCGACAACGACTAATTCTTTATCTAATAAATTTAAACTCAAATCGGGCTTTTTAACACTCGTAACAATGAGTCCAATATCGACATTGGCAATACTCGGTCTTAAAAGTTCGTTCTTTCTCTCCTTTATTTCCATTATATAGCTCGTATCAGTATCGATAACGACAAAGTCCCCTGCTAGAGGGGTTACTGATTCATGTCTAAATTTTCCACGGGCTCTCGCTTCATATAAAGTTCCATCTACTAAAACAGTATATAGATTACTAATGATACGAATTATTTTGCCTGTCTTATTCATTGTCGCCCTCGGCCATGTCGTCTTCGCCTTCATATTCTTCTTGTGCAATCGTAATAGTGAATTTAGCATTAGGCGCTATAGGAGTATTTGGACTTCTACTTTGACTTATAATCGATCCCGCTGGCTTTTCATTTGTCGGCAAATTGATTACCTCAAATTTTAAGTTATATTTTTTAGCAAATTCTTCGATTTCTGTTAAAGAATAATCTCCAGTTGTAAAATCGGGATATAACTCTTCAATGTCAGGATAGTATAAAATTAAAGTTCCGCCTTCGATTACTCTCTCACCAGGTTTAGGATATTGATCGATTATTTCACTTGCCTTATAATCTGCTGGATTATCTACGGTACGTTTTTCAGTTTTGACATTGATCTTATACTGAGTCTCTATTCTCGTTTTAACTTCGATATAGTTTTTACCTGTATAATCTTCTACCGTAAGAGCATTTGCTCCACTCGAAATATAAATAGTAACTTCGGTATTTTCTTTAACAGTTCTTCCCGCAGCCGGATCCGTCTTAACGACTTTGCCTTCTTCTACTGTATCAGAAGGGACTTTCTGTAGTTCAGGATTAATTTTTAATCCTTCCTCCATTAAAAGCTCTTCAGCCTTAACTTCCTCCATACCTTCTACCTCAGGAACTCTAACATTATCGACACTTGTAACACGAGGCAAAATGACACATATAGCCGTTACAAGAACTACGATACCAGTGAATATTGCCCCCAAAATTAATAACAATTTGTTTTCTTTTTTCACTTCATCCTCCGTCACTTTCGTCGCTACAACTTCTTCTTTTTTAGGCTGCTTTTTAACAGTCGCTGTTTCCTTCATCTTTTTATTAGAACTTTTGTCTAAATCTTCTACTTCTGGAAACTTAAATTCAATTATGGCTTCATTAGTTCTCGAATCATCCATTGCTGTTTTTATATCTTCAAGCATTTCTCTTGCATCGGCATATCTATTTTTCTGATTT
Source organism: uncultured bacterium (assembly GCA_947646655.1). Lineage (GTDB taxonomy): Bacteria > Bacillota_I > Bacilli_A > RF39 > UBA660 > RUG11867. The sequence continues at coordinate 21,104 of CANSHI010000004.1, read as the reverse complement.
TTGGCAGTTGCTCTTTTAACTATATTTACAACCGAATTAGGCACATCGGGTATTTTTTCTTTCAGATTAGGTATCGGCTCTTTAAGTTGCTTTAGTGCAATCTCTACCGCATTGTCTCCCTTAAAAGGAAGTGTACCAGTAAGAAGTTCATACATCAATATTCCCATCGAATATATATCACTTTGCATAGTAGAACCTTTTCCACTAGCTTGTTCAGGTGGCAAATAATGCACACTTCCCATGACAGAATTTGTCTGTGTTAGCTGAGTAGAATTTAAAGCCATTGCAATTCCGAAGTCAGTAATTTTTACAAGCCCACTATCTAATATCATTATATTTTGAGGTTTTATATCTCTATGTATAATATAAGAATCGTGCGCCGTTGCTAAACCATCACACACCTGACTCATAATATCGATAACTTCACTTAAAGTAAGCTTACCTCTTTTTTTGATTAGCTCTTTTAAGTGTTTGCCCTCAATATATTCCATGACCATATAATAGGAACCGTTGTCTTCTCCAACATCATAAACTTCCACTATGTTCGGATGAGATAAACTGCTGGCACTCAAAGCTTCTCTTTGAAAACGTCTAACAAACTTTTCATCTTGCGATAAATCTCCACGCAACACTTTGACAGCTACATTTCGATCGAGTATTGTATCATATGCAAGATAAACGTTCGCCATACCACCTTCGCCAATCGATTTGATTATCTGATATCGATCGTTAATCTTTTGCCCCTTCATTATCATAATTCATTACTCTCCTTAACTAAATATGCTACTGATATGTTATCTGTTCCCCCACGAGAATTACACTTTTTAATTAATTTATGTAACTTAGTTTCGATATCTAATTCGTTATCGTTTAAAATATGTTCTAATTGTTCAACACTTAACATATTAGTAAGTCCATCACTAGCGAGAAGTATCGCATCGATATCTGTTTCAACCGAAAATTTATCCAATTCCTGTTTATCCGAAACACCAAGAGCTCTCATCAAAACATTTTTTTTAGGATGGTTAATAGCTTCCTCTTCGGTTAACTCTCCAGATTCTACTAGGACATTTACGAGAGTATGATCTTTAGTTACTTTGTGTAATTTTCCGTTTTTTAATACAAAACCGCTCGAATCACCTACATTGCCAAATATTAAAAATTCATCGGTCAAAATTGCTACAACTAAAGTAGTTCCCATTCCTAAGCATTCGGGATTAGAGTTAGCATATTTTATTATTTCAGCATTTATTATTGCGACATTTTCATCTAACCAATTGATCGCATCGAGTTTACTTCCAATACTAGAAAGTGCTCTAAATCTATCCCCTAAATGAGAAACAGCTATGCCACTAGCGATTTCGCCAGCTCGATGTCCACCCATTCCATCAGCTACGATCATCATCATTTCATCCATCATATTTTTAACGATGATAACAGAATCTTCATTATGACTCCTAACAATACCAGGATCAGTTATAAAAAATGACTTCATGATTTATTCACCTCATTTGCTCGTAACTGTCCACAGGCAGCCGAAATACTTCCACCAAACTCCCTACGAACCGTTACAGTTATTCCATTTCTATTTAAAATTTCAAAAAATTCATCTTTACGTTTTTGACTAGACTTTACAAACTCTAAGTGGCTAGTTTCATTATAAGGTATCAAGTTAACGTAAACATTTAGACCTCTGAGAAGTTTACACAATTCATTGGCATCTTCTTTACTGTCATTCACATTATTCAAAAGTAAATATTCGATAGTAACACGTCTATTCGTCTTTTCTATATAATATTTAACCGCTTCTAAAATATCACCAATTTTGTAAACTTTATTAATGGGCATTATTTCCTCTCTCAACTTGTCATTAGAGGCATGTAAACTAATTGCCAAATTAATCTGTAAAGGGAAATCGGCAAATTCACGTATTTTTGGTACCAATCCACTAGTCGAAACAGTTATATGTCTAGCACCTATAGCCATTCCTTTAGCATCGTTTACGATTTTAAGAAATTTAATTATATTCTCATAATTATCAAAAGGCTCACCGATTCCCATGATAACTACTGAATTAATTTTAAACCCAGCATCCTCTTCAATTTTTAAAAGTTGTAATATGATCTCTCCTGGCTCTAAGTTGCGTACTCTTTTTAATTTGCCACTTTCACAAAACTTACATCCCATATTACATCCAATTTGACTAGACACACATACGCTTACACCATAATCATGCTTCATTACGACAGCTTCGATCAAATTATTATCTTTTAATTCGAACAAATACTTTAAAGCATCGCTACTCTCTTCTTTTTTACGTATTGCTATATCTGATATGCTAAAGTTCTCCTGAAGAAGTTCTATCAACTCTTTTTTTAAATTAGTCATCTCGTCAAAAGATTTAACTCTATGCACATATAACCATTCAAATATTTGAATAGCTTTAAAAGATTTAATATTATAAGTGCTTAACCACATAATTAAGTCATCTCTAGTCATATCGTAAATATTCTTCATACGTAACTCTTTCCTATCCTCTTAATTATAGCAAATGAATATAAGTTTTACAACCATTTTTTGCCTATATATTTATAAAAAAGCCTTTAAAACCAGCTTTCCAAAATAAAAGTAACTTTTACAAGTCGAAGTTACTTTTATCTTTTTATAAAGTATTTTTTACTTGAACACTCAGTACTGTATTCATCTACTATATCCTTAAATTCATCGAACCAAAAAGGAATAGTAGCATTACTATGACGCTTATCACTACTTAATTCAGTTGTAACTGGATCTGCTAAATATGAAGAACTTCTGCGCACCCTTTTCATCATAGCTTCTTCGCTCATTATGCCGAGACTATTAGCATAATCATAAATAGCATCTAAGTCAGTAGGATCTATATAATAGTATTTTCCTTCAATTTTGATCATTGACCAAGCATGCCCCTCATTTGAAATATAATAAGTCTCTATTCCAACACGTTCTAATAAGGCATTTAAAAGTGAAGCAAAATTACCACACACGACCCCTTTCCTATCAAAAGCTCCATACATCAAACCGTATTTATAAAAGTCACGATAATCACTATTTAAATCTAGCTTAATCTTTTTTAAAGTATAAAAATATTCCTTGAAAATATACTTCAAAATGATGTTTAATTTTTCTTCTTCACTTGCGTATTCAGGTATATTTAATAATTTTAATATACGATTTAACTCTTTATTCATACGTTTAAAATTATGCTTATTCGTCTCTTTTCCAAAATCGACATCTATGCCCTTTTCGGACAAATATTTTAACTGATCATCATCTATATAAACTCCTGCTGTATATAATTCATTGCGATAATCTAATTTTTCAATAAAATCTAACTGCTCGAAGTCTAATTTATATGTTGAACTAGGTTTCAAAGATCTATAACCGTCGACCGATTTAAAATGAAATCCATTACTTCCTAAAAAATCTATTTTATGTATAGGATAAATAGAGAGTATATCCCTCATAAATTCAAAGTCTTTATCCGTAATAACGGCACAGTTTGTTCTAATATAAAGATTTTCTAAAGTGGATAGCTCACCTAAAAGGAAAAGTAATTTACTTTTTAAATCCCAATAGCCATCATAATAAGGCATTAATGTTAAAGATCTTAAATTATTACAATTGGCAATCCAAGATAGATCGGTATTCTCAGTAAATCTGAAATCTACAACAATAAGATTTCGTAAATTAGGGGCATTTTGAATAAGCACCGCCATATCATTCGTCAACTCGATATCGTTTACAAATCCATGGACATTAACTTGATCACTTTCATAGCTGTAACACATTTTAGAAAATGTTCTTTTCCTTTGTTTACTATCGTTCTCCCAATCTTTTTTATTATCATAAAATATGAAATTTATAAAAGAAATCTCTAAAGTTTCCAAATTAGGTAATGTTCCTATTTGCATGGCATCAAAGTTAGGATACTCTAAAAAGTTTAATTTTAAGTTTTGTAAATTACATTTGCTTAGCCAAGATAAGTCTTCATCACTAATTACATCGATACTTATTTGTTCTATCAAATTAAGAGGTGTATATTCATTATATCCCTGGTTAACGATTTGTTCTTTATAATATTCTGGAATATTTTCTACTACTTCTTGAGTTGATATAATATCACTTTTGTTCCAAGATTTTTCTGTTCCCTTGTCGTCTAAACTAAGTCCTTTAGCATGAGGTGTCCCCACCATTAAAGGAATTAAACCCGCTGCAATTATTCTTTTAAAATTTTTAAATTCTGTTACTTTCATATTGCTCCTTTATTAAAAATAATTTTCCCCTTCCATCTTTTACATACCACAAATTAATTTTATCATAATGAGCCTTTAAAGACAAGTATCACCAAGTTTTAAGAAATTAATAAAAAAGCTTTAAATTAAGCTTTACTTTTCGCCTTTACAGGCTTTTTATTCTGATTTGATTCAATAGATACTCTCAAAGTTAAAAATATCATCCCGATCGTATTAATAGTAATACTTCCTCCATAAGAAAGTAAAGGCACTGGTACTCCTGTTAGTGGGATCAACGCTAATATACCACCAAAGTTTACTATTAAATGAAGTAAAATGGTCAAAAAAGTACCATAAGCGATTAAAGATCCTGTCAAGTCTTTAGCCCTCTTTGCAATTCTCAATATTCTAAATAACATATATATATATACTATTATGATACATGTACTTACTAAACTGCCAAGTTCTTCTACTATGATTGGAAAAATAAAGTCGGTATGTGCCTCAGGCAAATACAAATATTTCTGCGTACTATTTCCTAATCCTACACCGAATAATCCCCCATTATTCATGGCAATCATACCATTACAAACTTGATAACCAGTCTTCTCTAAATACCTCGTACAAGGCTCTTTATATACTAATCTACTAGCTTGCTCCTTATTTAAAAGTTCCCCGCCGAAAACCATAACTCCCATCACAACTAAAATCATAGCTGTCCCTAGTATTTTACATATCTTCACGTCTCTATCGTTTTTACTAAATGGCACTCCCATAAACATAAAAAATACCACTAAACCAATTATTGCTGCAGTACCCAAATCAGGCTGAATAAATATTAGTCCTGCAACAATTGCACATGCAATGATCGGTCTTATGAAAAAGAAGCGTCTATCACAATTGATATTTTTACCAAAATAACAAGCTAAATATACGATTACAACAGACTTAGCAAATTCACTAGGTTGCAATTTGAATAATCCTAAATTATACCAAGATAAAACACTATTGGTGACTGTACCATAGGCAAAAAGCCCCCCTAAAAGAGCAATAATACCCAACATCATAATACTTTTAAGATGTTGATACTTACTAATCGGAATCCTTATTAAAAATAAAAATCCCGCTATAAATGCTGCCGCCATAACGATAGCTTGTTTCTTAAAAAAATAATAAGAACTAACTTTATACTGAAGAACACTTGATATATTTGATGCTGAGAAAACCATGACTAAACCTACTATACAAATTATGATAGTACAAACTAATAAAGGTATATCCATTCTTTTAAACAAGTTCTTCATAGTCTTCATCCTCAATTAAATTCTAACACACTTCTACTTATTTATAAATAGAAAAAGTGACACTAGATAGTCACCTTTACAACTTTATACCCATATACTCCTAATATTTGTACTGCCCGCCTACTTCTACTACCTTGATGACAATAAAAATAATACGTTTTATCTTTATCCAAATATTTACTAGGATTGGCAAGAATCTTATCTATATCCATATTTATGCTTCCATTTCGTGGAACAAAGTCTTCTTTATCTTCTAAGCTTATAAGAATACCCATACTAGGATTATATTCTTCAATTTTAATACTTTTCATATAGTAATTTATGCCAATATTATTTTTTTGTTCATCTAAATTTTATTTATATAATTCATATAAAATTATAGAAGTCGCTATTGCAACGTTTAGAGATTCGCATTTATCACTCATCCCGATATACAAAAATTCATCACATAAATTTCTAATCTCATCGCTAACGCCTGCTCCCTCATTTCCCATGACAACAGCTGTTTTAGTAGGAAAATGGAAACTGCCCAATATCTTACCCGAAGTGACACTCGTAGAATATATACTATAGTTTTGCTTCTTTAAACTTTCAATACTTTTAGTCAAATCTTCTTCTATAATATTTACATGGAACATTAATCCCTCTGTTGCTCTTACTACTTTGGGATTATATATACTACAAGACCCGTTTCCCAAAATTATCGTATCGATGCCAAAAGCCACCGAACTGCGAATGATCGTGCCTAAATTGCCAGGATTGCTAACTCTATCCAAAAGAAGTACGTTGCCTTCAATATCTCTTTTTTCTAAGAACTCTGCAACACCTATTATCGATGGGATGTTAGTTAAGTTTGTTATTTTTTTCATTACATTTTCACTAACAATTGTTTGCTTAGAAAACTCGATTTCTTCTCCTTCTAGCAAAATGACTTCTTTTAATAGATTAGCCTTTTTAGCCTCTTCTACTAAATGTCGCCCTTCGATCAAAAACAAACGTTCTTTCTCTTGATACTTTTTCTCATTTAGTTTTGCCCAATATTTAACTCTCTCATTATTAATTGATTCAATCATTTTGACTCTCCCTTAGTAATTTTCTCGCCATTTTATGGTATGGATAATATTTCTCAACCTCTTGCCAAAATTCACTCGAATGGTTCATATGTTTAAAATGGCATAGTTCATGTATAATGACATAATCTATTAAAGAAACATCTTTTTTTATTAACTCTGAATTGAGTGTCACTGTCATACTTTTCATATTACATACACCCCATCTCGTCGACATATGTCTTATCCTAAGTCGAAACTCGGGTAAATCCTTAAACTGTGCTTTAAGCCTTTCCAAACGATTGTTAAATACTACAACGCACTGGTTACCGAGAAACTTTTGTAGTTCGTTTATATCTTTAGAAATGATCTTGCCTCCATCGATATAAGCTTTACTAACGCCGTCATACTCGATTACATATTTTTCACCTAAATAATAAAGTTCATTACTCTTTAAATCGCTTTTAGGCGTTCTCTTTTTTAAATTAATCAAGCTTTTCGCGTTCTTTTTTATTATATTTTCGATTTGCGCCTGTGATAAATAGTTGTTACAAGTTACAATTAGCACGTCGTCATCCCACTTAAAATAAATATTTTTAATCGATTTGCGCTTAATTATTACTCGTACACTTTCATTGAATAAGTTGACATACATAATTATCACCCACTTCTTAAATATAGTATAACATGATACCCCAAATATTTGTATAATTTTGATAAAAGCAAAGAAAAAAATCGCCAAGCGATTATAATTTCCTATATAGAATCGACATTTACTTTAATCTTACGCAATTTTTGCTTATAGGCACATGCATTTACTAGTGTTCTAATAGCTTTGATAGTAGACCCAGACTTTCCTATAACGGTCCCTTTATCATCGCTATGGATTATGATATCTAATATTATAGTACCGTCTTCATCTTTAAAATCTTGTACTTTTACTATATCTTTATTTTTAACTAAACCCATGACCAATCTTTCAGTAAACTCTCTTACTACATCCATAATTATTTACCTTCTTTTTTTGTTGTCTTTTTAGATGAAGAAGTTTTATTGCTTGCAGATTTGTATTTAGCCCATATTCCTTGACTAGACAATAAGTTTTTAACTGTATCAGTTGGTTGAGCTCCATTTCCTAACCATTTAAGAGCTTTTTCTTCATCTACAGTAACTTGATCACTCTTAGCTATAGGATTATAAGTACCGACAACCTCTATAAATCTTCCATCTCTTGGACTTCTTGAATCAGCCGCAACGATACGGTAAAAAGGTTTAGCCTTAGAACCCATTCTTTTAAGTCTTAATTTAACTGCCATAATATTCCCTCGCTTTCTCAATTAAAATGTTATCACATTATTTAAACGAAGTCAACCTTTTTAGGTTGACAAAGTATTATGTCATAAAAAAATGCCTCTACGGCACATTTTTATTCGAAATCTCTAAAATCGAATTCTTTTGTTTTATCATCATCATCTTGAGGATCATCGACTATTTCACGAAAACTGTGTGAATCGAATTGACGAGTCTTTTCATCTTCAAAAAGCTCTCCCTTTAAAATTTCAGTAACGCTCTCATTATTTCTTTTTGCCAATCTAGCAGTTCTATTCAAAGTCACTGTAGATTGCAAAGTATCAGTATCCTCTTCAGTGTATTCGTTTAAGGTCTCAGAATTATCTTCTTCTTCCTCTTCTTCATCGTCTTCCATCAAAGACAATTTTTTCTTAGGAGCCCCTTTACCTTTATCATCTTTATTTTTGTTTTTGCCTTTCTTATTTTTCTTAAACAACACAAAGGCTACTCCACCAGCTATAGCTAATATACCTGCTACAATCCCCACTATCAACCAAACATTAGTTTTTTTCTTAACATCAGTATCTTCGATTGTCAAGTCTTCAGACTCATCTTCTGACTCAGGAATTTCTTTTATAACTGTAATCTCATAAACTTGCTCTGTAGGATTTTCTGTATCGGATGATTTTACGATAATTTTAACGAGATTATCGCCCACCTCAAATTTTTCATTTCCTTCGATAGTCACCGTAGCAAGTGGATCTTCAGTCTCGTATTTAAAAGTTAGTTCATCGATTTCCTCTCCAATAGTTACAGTATACTTATTATTTTTAGAATCGAACTCAGGACTCAATTCTGCTCCGATATTATTTATTTCTAAGCTTTTTAAATAAGCACTAGGTTCTGCGATTTCTCCTCTAATTACGATAACTTTATAAGTAGAAGTACTACTCCCATCTTCACTCGTAACTACTAAGTCGTATGAGTTTTCGCCCATTTGTAAATTCGATTTAACTCCAGCACCTGTTACTGTACCTCGTTCACTTGCCTGAGCATTTATTCTAATCGATTGAATAGTATCTCTAACTTGCACTTTATATTCCTGTACATCTTTTGAAAAGACTGGACTTAAAGCTCCTTGACTTACTGTTAGACTTTCTAAGGCAGCTACATTAGATTTAGGGGCATCATATTTGATATTTCCTTCTCTAATTAAAACGCCTTGTGTATTAGGAGCAACTTCTGTACCATCTTTTTTTACAAAAGTCACATTGATAGGTGTTATTTTAAAAGGTGCCGATAAATCGTTAGTCGTACGGAAAGTGATCTTTCCTATCGTTTTATCGGGTTCAAATCCATTAGGATTAGAAACTTTATAGCTGTTATCACCTAGTGATTGATATCCCATACCAGCAACATTTTCGACTGTAAAATCTAATGTTACATGCGAAGAATCGCTTGATGAAAATCCGAATCTAATCTCGCTATAATCGCTCAAATCGGCATCTTTTAACTCGACGTTGACTTCGCCTGTAGCACCAGCTGTAGTAGTCGCACTCCCTACTTGTAAAGTTGCCGCATTGACATTCATAATACCAAATCCCATGAGACACGCTAACAAACCTATCGTTTTCTTTGACTTCATATTCATTTAAAAATCTCCTTTAAATCAATTTTAATAAAATTTCATTCATCACATAAATATATTTTGGATTAATAAAAATATAACCATCTTTATAAATGAGTTCCCCGTTTCTTATCAGTGGTTTAACTGGATAAACATCTTGAATATTTACTTCATACTTATCAAAAAAATCTTGTAAATTTATTCCTTCTGTCTTCCTAAGCCCCAACATCACTTCATTATCCATCATTTCTTGAGGGCTTACCAAATGCTCTTCATTTCTATAATGGCCTAAAAGATATTCATCAAAACTTCTAGTATTTTCATATCTGAATCCTTTAATATAGCCACTTGCTCCTAATCCAAACCCATAATACTCACAATTATTCCAATATCCTAAATTGTGTACTGATTCATAATTATTAAGAGCAAAATTAGAAACTTCATAATGTTTATAACCACTTTTTTCTAGCTTACTGACGATATAATTATACATGCGAGCTTCTTCTTCTTCACGAATATTTTCATCTTCTCTAATCTTACATATCGTATGATCTTCGATGATAAGTGAATAAGTACTAATATGTTCAGGCTTTAATTTAAGCATTAAATTTAAGTCTTTTTTTAAGTCCTTAAGTTTTTCGTAAGGTATTCCATACATCAAATCGACATTTATATTTGAAAAACCAAACTCTCTTACCGCTTTAATCTTTGCCTCGACATCATCGTAATTTGCAACCCTATTCATAAAGTCCAATTTACAATAATCGAATGACTCGATCCCGATACTTAATCTGTTGACTCCCATCTTTTTTAAATCCATGAGCAAATCATCAGTAATATCTTCGACGTTACACTCGTAAGTAAATTCCACTGTCTTACTGAGATTAAAAGTTTTAATAATCTCTGCAAGCCTCATTCGTTCTTCTAAAGATAAGCATGAAGGAGTGCCACCACCTATATAAAGCGTTTCGACTAACTCGCCTTCATAAGCATCATCTATCTCATTCGCAAGCTCATTTAAATATGGTCCTACCAATTCCTTGTTGTAAAGTACTTTTGTAAAATCACAGTATGAACATATGCTTCTACAAAAAGGTATATGTATATAAATACTTGCCATATACTTCACTCCTACCCTGATTGACACAATTATAGCATTTTATGGCAATTAATTCAAGCCCGTATTTTTTTAGTTTTGTTCTCAAAAAAACCTCATATATATTGCCTTAAAATAAAAAATAGTGAGCTTTATTTCACCATCTTCTACTTATACTAAAATATCATTTTTAGAATCGAACTCGACATTGATAAATTTTCTACTCGCTAAATAGTCGCACATATGTACAAATTTTTCCTCAACTGTTTTAGGAAGTGGCAATATTACACCTGGATTATATTCGTTAGTATTCCATTTACCCATATGACTGGCATCCATTTTGACAATTCTCTCTAACTGTTCTTCGCTTAAAGAAAGCTTATCGCGGTTATCCTGAATGAACTTTCCGATCAAAATTGGATGATCAAATCTCGTATATCTTTCTTCTACGACACCTTTTTTCAGGCCATCATGAATCAATAATGCGAATATTATTAAATCTTTTGTTTCATCATCAAATTTATATATGTTAAAAAGCTCATAAGCCATTTTAACTGCTGTTTTGACATGTCGAACTAAGCCACCATCTCCCAAAGTATAAGCTGGATGATATTTGCTCGTAGAACTTGCCGCCTCATGAAAAAAGTAATCGGGAAGCATGCCAATAACTGTACTAGCACTCTCTCTAATTTTATCGTCACTAATGTAATTTAATTCTGTTTTAAATATTTCTTGTTTTTCCATATTAACTCCTTATTTATCTGATTCCAGTATTGAAAGAAAAGCTTCACTCGGTAGCTCAACTCTACCGATCATCTTCATTCTCTTTTTACCTTCTTTTTGTTTTTCTAATAATTTGCGCTTACGAGATATATCCCCACCATAACATTTTGCAAGGACATTTTTTTTCATCGCACTTATAGTCTCTCTTGCAATTATTTTTGAACCGATCGATGCCTGAATAGGAACTTGAAACATTTGTCTAGGAATAATCTTCTTCAAATTTTCAACTATCGTTCTACCTCTTTGATAAGCGTAATCTTTATGTACGATCACACTTAAAGCATCGACACATTCACCATTCAATAAAATGTCCATCTTGACTAAATCTGACTCACGATAATCAGAAAGTTCATAGTCGAAAGAGGCATACCCTTTAGTTGAACTCTTTAATTTATCGAAGAAATCATAAACTATTTCTGATAAAGGCAAGTAATAATGAATATTTACTCTCGTCGGATCTATATATTCTGTATTATCAAAAACTCCTCTTTTATCTTGACACAAATTCATTATTGAACCTATAAACTCTGTCGGCACCAAAATATTAGTTCTAATATAAGGCTCCTCAATATAATTTATAACAGCTCGATCTGGAAGCTTGTTTGGACTATCGACAGTAACTACATCGCCATTAGTTAAATTAACTTTATAAATTACACTAGGACTTGTCGCGATTATATCGATATCGAATTCACGTCTAATTCTCTCTTCTATGACATCCATATGTAATAATCCGAGAAAACCACATCTAAACCCGAAGCCCAACGCATCTGAGTTTTCGGGCTCGATAGATAAAGCGGCATCGTTAAGTTTTAATTTTTCTAAAGCCTCTTTTAAGGCCTCATACTTATTTGGTTCTACTGGAAACAATCCAGAGTATACCATCGGTTTCATAGGTTTATAGCCCGCTAACTGGCAAGAAGCTTCATTTCGTTTAACAGTAACTGTATCTCCTACCTTTACAGCTTCGATATCTTTAATCGCTGCACTTATAAATCCAACTTCACCACTAATAAGTTCATCTTTTAATACAGTTTTAGGCGTATTGACACCTACTTCAACTACTTCGTACTCTTCACCAGTTGCTAAAAATTTAATCGTATCTTTGACTCTAATAGTACCTTTCTCTACTTTTACAGACACAACGACACCACGATAAGCATCATACAAAGAGTCAAAAATTAAAGCTTGTGTTGGAGCACTATTATCATACTTAGGTGCATCTATTCTTTCTACTACTGCTTGTATTAACTCTTCTACACCTTCACCTGTTTTACCACTACATAAAATGATATCTTCATCTTTGAAACCTAAAACACTTTTTAGTTCCTCTTTTACTTTTGGAATATCGGCATTAGGCAAATCTATTTTATTTATAACAGGTATAATCGTTAAATCGTTTTCAAGTGCCAAATAGAGATTGGCCAAAGTTTGAGCTTCGATCCCCTGTGCAGCATCTACTACTAATATTGCACCCTCACATGCCGCTAAGCTTCTACTTACTTCGTAAGAGAAATCGACATGTCCAGGAGTATCGATTAAATGCATTATATATTCTTCGCCCTTATGTTTATATTTTAATTCTACAGCATTGAGTTTAATAGTTATTCCGCGTTCTCTTTCTATATCCATACTATCTAACATTTGATTTTTTAGTTCGCGTTTCTCAACGCCACCAGTTATTTCTAAAATCCTATCAGCTAACGTGCTCTTACCGTGATCGATATGAGCAATGATCGAAAAATTTCTGATATTACTTTGTTTCATGAGTCTTCACCACTTCACATTATACTATTAATGGAAAAAATTCTCAAATAAATTTCGAGAACTTTTTATTACTCTAATTTACATATGACTACAATTTGCTTATCTTCACTTCTTTTGCATGTGACTAAGATTAAGCTATTTTGATGATCTAATTCTAATTCAACATTTCCAGTCTTATCTACCTCTTTTATTTCATACACCAAATATTTATATGTCTGCCCTTTATAATCGAGCCAGACTTCATCATTTAAATGAATTTTATTTAAATTGCGAAAAAAAGAAATGCTAGAATTACCTGAATGAGCTGCAAGAAAGATATGTTTAACTTCACCTTCTAAAATTACACTTTCCTTTAAAATCTCGATATTATAATCGATCTTATTATATTTAGAAGATGGACTAACTAAACCTCTCTTTACATCGATTTTAGGAATACTAATCATCCCGATATAATCATTTTCTTCGTGTCTTTTTGGGTTTTCACTTTGACTATTAAAATATTCATCAAGCTTTTTTTCTTCGACATTATTTATTTCTATTCTTTGTAAAGGTTCTAAACTTAGCATTAAAAACCCACATACAATAAATATGATACTGCAAACTACTCCCCACCTATTTTTCATTGATCATTTTTCTTTTCAGTAATACTCCCACTAATATAAATATTAATCCCACTATTTCATTACTCCAATTTTTTAAAGAAATAGTATCAGGAACTTCTACTTCATATTTATTTAGTAGTTCATCTTTTTCTACTAGCACATCATTACTCTCTACATCGTTTGTGATAAAGTCTTCGTCGATTTCTTTTTTATTTTTCATCTCCAAGCTTAATATTTCTCCATTACTTTTTACTTCAAAAAGCATTTTTTCATCGCTTAACACATAACCTTGAGGAGCACTTTTTTCAAGTAAATAATACTTTCCAATCGGCAGATCACTAATACATATCTTGCCTTCTTTATCCGTTTTCCCACTAAAGACTAAAACGTTAAACTCATTATAAATTTCTATCAAGGCCCCTGCCAATACTTTATCATCATCGTAATCTCTTTTTACAAATTCTAATTTCCCTTTCGGCAAAAAATTTTTAACGGTTACATTTTTAAAAACTATGGGAGTATTTTCATCTAAAAAATTTAAAACTACTTCATAAATAATATCACTTATTAAATTTCCTCCACTAGTACGAATTTCCTTTAAATAATACTTACCAAGTGGCAACAATTTACTGATGGCTTCACCATTTTCATCTGTTAACAAACTTTCGACTAACTCGCCCTTTTTATAAAGTATTTTACCATTTGATATAATATCTTCTAAAGCATAAATGGAAAACAATGTATCTTTTAATGGAACCTCATTATATTTATAAGCTCCTTCTTCTATTTTTAACTCCTCGCCTATTTTTTTTAATAAGATTTGTCCTTTGACAGGCTCATTAAAAAACTCCAGTTCGATATATTTTCCTAGTCCTTCATCTACAATGAAATTAGAGTGTTCGCAAATCTCAAACTCATAAGCTTTTTTATTGAGAACATAACCGTTTATTGAACTGATTTCTATAAGTTCATACGACCCACTTAAAAGCTCTGCAGTCGTTAAAAACTCCCCTGCCGAATTTGTTTCGTAAATACACGTATTATTTTCGCATATATATTCACCAGTATCGACCTTTCTAATTTTAAACTTAAAACCAGCTTGTCTTATAAGTTCTCCCGTTTCACTATTCTTTTTTATAACCTTTACTTTCGCTCTTATCGGCCTATTTATCAATTGTTTTACGATTACCTCATTCGATTTACCATCTATAACTATTTCGAAGTCATCTACTTTTTCATAACCATGTAAAGTATTAACCTGATGTACGATATAAGTACCATATGGCAAGTCCAAAGTTATCTCGCCATTTTCATCGGTTACAACTGTTCGATATTTTTGATTATTAGCCTTAAAATAAAGTTCAAAAGAAACATTTTTTTCAGGCTGAAGCACACCTTTCTCATCTTCAAATAATTTTACTAATTTGACGAATCCCATTATCGGTCTTTCATAAACTGTTAAAGTCGGATATAGATCATCTTTACTGATCGTCACTTTATATTTTCTTTCATCGAGTAAATATCCTTTACTAGGAGTTATTTCTTGTACATAAAAATCGCCCAATCTCGATAAGTCGCCACTTGAAACATTTCCTGCACTTCCAGTTTCCAGTTCCAATACCTTTGAACCATCCATATTGTAAATTCCATATACTGCTCCTTCTAGAGTAGCCTCAGGACTTATTGGATCAGCACCTGTATATTCATCTTTCTTACTTATTTTTATACGTCCTCTTTTAACAGGAATCTGATAATCCTTTTTAATCGTCTCTAAGCTTCCTCTATAAATAGCCATCTGCGAATTTGATGAATAATAAAGTTTCACAGGCGCTCTATATTCGCCATGCTCTCGTACTAACGAAAATTTTATATTGTTTCCATAAGTTGAACTTAAATTTAAGACATCACCACTTTTTTCTACTTTTCCTCCAGTAACATTTTTAATAGTAAACTTGGAAAGCATATTAGAATTATCTTGCACACTTAATTTATCTCCTATATACATACTTGTAGGGAAATCGACAAAATCGGGAACTCGTTCATGATTATCTACTAACCAATTTATCTCGTCCATTTCATCCCTCAAAATACTATCATCGCGTTCCCCACGTATAGTTCTAGTAAAATATGCATCGACATCCGGTGCCGCCGTCCTCCAAATTAGCATCTGTGCAGCAGCATACCATTTCACATCGGAGTGATCTATTCCGTCCTTAAAATATGAGTAACCATAATAGGCAATTCTCTCTATTCTTTTCCAAGTAGCATCATCCAAATTGGCATGAGCTGCATAATTATCAGTATACACATCATATACTGCATTGTTTTGAATATGGACGAGAGGCTGTATACAATATAACTTTGCTCCATCACTTAATCTTTCTATATATCTTACAGAATCCCAAAAATATTCTGTTCCACGATGATGAGTATAATAATATTGTCCCCATACTACATCTCCATTTATTATAGAATCAGTAAGTGCCTCTGCATTAAACTTAACACAAAAAATTCCTAAAAATACACATATACTAAACAATAAATATTTATTAATTTTTTTTAACATAAATTCCTCATACCACAAATCAATAAGACTTGTACTTTCTATAACGAATTTACCCTTACTTTATTCTTTACACATCATCATAATTTTTGCACATCACTTCCTCTCTTTTGGCAAAAAGCCTTTTTTAAAGGGCACCATATTTTTCTACCCCTCTAACCATTATTATTATGGAAAAGTAAAAATTTTCTCATGAAAAATAAAAAAAAGTTCATTTTTTCTTGAACTTTTTACAAAAATCTCGTTTAAACTATCATTTTTAAAACTATAACTTAATTTTACTAAAAACCTATTTATAAGCTTTGGCTTTTTTCCAAAATATCAAAACCGGTTGCACATATTGCTTTTATTCCCCACTTTTCTGCTTCACAGCAATTTTCTATTACATTGTCAAAAAAATATACTTCATTGACTAAAGGTTCTACTACCCGCGCAACATGTTCAAATATTTCCCTATCTGGCTTTAACGCATGCACATAACAAGAATAAAATTCATAGTCCAACATTTTTATATCTACAGTTTTTCTAATATTATCGACATCTATACTCTTTAAATTGGAAAGTATTCCGATCTTATATCCCTTCTTCTTTAAGTCCTTCATAACTTCTATTGTTTCCTCAAAAACTTGTCCTCTACAAGAAGCATGAAGTTTAATGAACTCATCTGTCCCCATATCGGCACCTAGTCTCGTTTTTACATTCATCCAAAACTCGTCGATACTGATCCTTCCTTTTTCACATTGCTCGAATACTGGACCACTAGAATATATTTTTCTAAAGTCTTCTAAACTGCATTGACTCTTAATACTTTTTAAAAATTTTTCATAATTATAACTGCTTAAAATAACCCCATCTATATCAAATAAGACTATTTTTTGCATAATATTTTATCCTTTGTTAACTCTAGAAAAACCTCTTCCCAAAGTTTATTAAATTGATCGGCTTCCATATTTTTATTTCCATTCATCCGTTTATTTACCATTTTCAAAAATATTTCGCAATAATCTTTCCCTGTTTCGATCATTTTCAAATTTATTTCACACCAAACCTTATTGTTTTTATAATAGTCACTTTTAAGTAAATAATCTCTAACGGCTTCGAAAGTTTTTTCTGTTTTAAATTTCTTTACACGAACTTCGATATTATCCTTCTCAAAATCTATTATTGAGTACTTGTAATATGCTTCGTCCACTGACATACCAGCCGATCCTGGATTTATAAAACGTTTCCCCTTATATTCAAAGTCAGTGAAAACATGTGTATGTCCAAAAACACAAACATCGAAGTCATACCTTTGCATCAATTTATCACATGAGCTATATATTTCTTCATTGCTATAGTACTGAGAAAAATACCCATTGCCGTGAACGATTAAAACCTTTACCCCTGCAAAATCGATCAACTGTTCACTCATTAAGTTAGAAATATATTTTAAGTTTTCCTTCGACAAAGACCTATATGTCCAAACAAGAGGTTTATAATTGGCGTATGCTTCCCTAGATTCATCGATTTCTAACATGTAATTTTCTCTATTGCCGAGTAATACATAATCTCCAAATTCGCGTACTTTATCTAATATTAAATTAGGATTTATTCCATCAGTAATATAATCCCCTAAAAAAACGATTTTATCTGGTCTTTCCTTTTTTATATCTTCTAATATTTCATTAAAAGCTAAGACATTAGAATGAATGTCCGAAATAAATGCTACTTTCATAATAACTCCTTTAATATAATGAGTATATCATATAAATATTTTATCTGCAATTATGAAAGAATTTTACTCAAAATACCGATAATATTTTTAATACCTTGATTCAAAAAAGAATCGATATTAGAACTTATTTCGTAGCCGAGCTTCGAAGCACCATTCGTATAATCTTTATTTTGTTTTTCTAAATAATTATTGATATCGACTGTTTCACCATTTTTAATGTCATTCTCAAATTTTTCGATTTGCTCATTAGTAAACTCGACTTTTCTTCTTATACTGCCATCATAATATCCCGAAGTATTTAAAGCATAAAGGCCAATGTATATTATAAAAAGCCCAATGATAATAATTTTAAACCAATTTGTTTTTTTCTTTTTTTCCATATATTATCCCCCTCCTACTTCATCTCTAATGGCATTAGCTAACATATTCAAAGTATTATCTACTTCCACTATCGTGTTTTCTAGCCCTCCGAGTTCAACTAACAAAGCCAAAGGACTCATATCTTGATTATAAACTCCATTTACTTTAGGTCCACTTTTTTCCATTACACTTCTACTAATTCTTTTATCTAATTTTTCATCGATTCTTCTAGCTAAGTTGAGATTACTTTCATATCCTTCGTGATCCATCCCGACAACAAACAGCACTTTGGCATACGACTTACCGTCTATCGAAGCAACCGTCGCACTTCTTGGCACACTATCTCTATGTAGATCGATTATATACTTTATACTAGGCATTTCCTTCATCCTTTTTTCTATATAATACCGACTAGCAGCATATGAATCCTTATACAAAAGTCCACTTGAATTTAAATATTCTCCCATACTCGCTTCTTCTACATAACAAGGAATACCCAAATCTTTAAGTCGCTCACTTAAAATGTAACTTGCCACTTTAACAGTATATTTTATGTTATATGCCTCTAGTAAAGAACTGTCATAGCTTTCTGTATCATGTGTATTATAAATGTACACTAAAGGGGCTTCGTCGTTGACATGCTTTTTCATAATATTGATTCCATCGATCGGATTTTCTGTTTCTCCTTCCAAAACATAGTTCAAACTTAAATACAGCATGCTTTTGGGATTTAATAAATCGAAGCTCACCAAACTCGTCTCATTAGTAGCCAATTTGAACATACTTTCGTGAACAGAGTCATCCTCAAATATTTTCTTAATACTCGTTTTCATTAACAAATTAAATGTCACAACTAAAGAAATATAAATAAGTGTCACAAAAAAGATAACTTTTATCCATATCTTTTTTCCATTTTTCTTAGCAATAAATCTTTTCATGCCACTCACCCAAGTCTCATATTAATACATGTTAAGTGCATATTTTGTAGAACTGTGTAAAAGACATAAAAAAAAGAAATTTTTACAATTCCTTCAATAATTTTTACTTTTTATCAGTAGTAGGCTCCAAATTCAAAGTTTTAGCTTTTTCCTTTTGTTCTTCATCCAATCTTTTAAGATCTTCTAATTCTTTTTCTCTATCTTCGATCATCTCAGTAGCTAAAGCATAATTTTGACTTAAACTATCGATTCTCACTCCAGCACCGTGACCCATAAAGAATCCAGCACCCATCATTAAATTGCTAAGGAAAGTCGATTTTTTAGTAATAATTTTACCAAAACCCCAACCTGCTGCAAAATAGCCTACTCTTCTAACCCATTTTTCATGAATAGCTTCTCTTTCTAAAGCACTTTGCCATGATTTTAATTCATTTATTTTTTCTTCGATTTCTCTAATGTGTTCTTCCATACCCAATTTTCCCCTCCAAGTAAGCATATATTATCATATTTTAAATAAAAAGTCAATTTCAGCACACTATTTTGCACAGTTTTATAGACTCTAAATAGTAACAATGTAGGAATGTCAATGATGTGGCACCAAAAAGAGAAATTAGAAACAAGACAGAATAATACGTTGAATTGATGTTAAACAACAGGATATTCTAAAGGAAAAAGAAGTCAAGAAAGGCGAAGCCAAGAGAAACGTGTCTTGACTTCTTTTTATCTTTAGAATTAAAATATCAAAACATCAAATTGAAAAAGTTAATTGTTTTCGTTTTTCATTTGGAGACAGATAACCTAAAACTTTCATAGGAATATTGTTAGACCTTTTGAGATATTGAGACCCTTGTTTTCTTAAATCTTCAAGAGAGTAAAAACGCTGAAAAGAATAAAATCTTTCATTGTCGTTTCTGTGAGAACGTTCAACTTTACCATTGTGTCTAGGAGTTCTTGGTCTAATTCGATGATGATCAATACCTAACTTTTCACACAATTCATCCATTGGATGAATAACCTTAATTTTTTCTTGATTCCAAGTAAATTCTTGACCATTATCTGTTTGTATTTCTTTAGGTTGATATCCATAATAGTTAATACATCTTTTTATAAAATCTACTGTTGCATATGGAGATTGTTCATCATACCAAAAAAGGTATCTTTGACGAGATGCTTCATCAAGGCAAGTATACTGATAAAACTTAGTATCATCAGGTACTGATGAAGTCAGGCATTTTGTTGGAACATATTTAACATCTATTTGCCATTTTTCACCTAAATATATTGGTGTATCATATTTTTGAGGGATATATTTAGATGTACCTTTTATATTTTGATTAGATATAATACCAAGTCTTTTTAAAACTCTGTATAAACTTCCTGGATGTCTTCTGTATCCTTTATCTTTTTTTAGTTTCCACCATAATTCATTTGTTGTAATACCTGGATTTCTTCTTGTATAATCTTTAATCCATTTTATTTCTACATCTGTATGTGCGTTTGGATGTATTTCTATTGGTCTATGGGATTTATCAATTAAGGATTCCTTGCTCCCATCATATCTTTTGTTCCATCTCATAAGTGATCTTTTTGATATATGATACTTTTTACATACATATCTTACTGAGGCACCATTTCTATACATTAATACTGAATGATATTTTGTGTTTAATTCATGTGGTAAATTTTGAGTTTAGGTAAAAAAAAAACTTGACAGAAAAAATCAGAGAATGTGGAAAA
>CANSHI010000003.1 GCA_947646655.1 uncultured bacterium | reverse complement strand
CCACTTATCTATGGAATTTACCTCTTCAAAGTGGATTTTACTTTTTCATTTGAGCTAATTGTTGAATCTCATAGTCTTTAAGATTTAAAGTATCGATAATTACTTCTTTTTTACTCCACTTTCTATTTACAAGAGAACCAAATAGTACCCTCTAATATATATTATACTGGACAAAATCAATTTTTTCTCATCACTTCCATAAAAAAAATGACCAAGGAGTCACTTTTCTTCCATATTAGGAAATTTCTTTTTAATATAATCGTCATCAAAATATTCATCATAAAATCTTCCAACCACTGTATAAGGTTCAATTCCTTTCTGCCTAAGCTCACGCCTTCCAAGAGCACTCCACGTTATAACGATATCCCAAAACACTAAAACAAACAATGTAATAGTTAAAGTTCGATAAAAGTGTCTTTGTAATAATTTTAGTACTTTGTTTATAAGAGGATAAACGAATTTAACAAAAACTATACCGAGTATCCCCCAAAATAACATATAAGGTATTGTCGTTCTACCATTAATATTTAATAACTTATTACTATAATCCCACGATCTAGTACTCGTTACGAACTCTTGTAAATAAGACAAAACATATTCGATAACACCTAAAGAAATAGCTGAAGTTAAAAAAGTTCTAATAAAACCATACTTCTTCCTTATTAACAAAAAAGCAAGTAATAAACCTCCAAATCCATATATCGTACTTATAGGACCCCAAAATACACCTCTTCTAACTGAATAATCAAAAGCATGATTTTTAACATAATACTCGATAACATAAACTATTTCTTCATATAAAGCTCCTACTATAGAGCATATCAAAAAGATCCAAAAATATTTAAATAGATCTAGTTTTTCCTGTTCCCTCGCCACAAAACCACCAACCTAAAATTATTTTGCCCATTAAAGCTTAAAACTTGTATAAATACTGAAACTTTGTTAAAATTCTCTTGAGGTGTCAAGATGAAAAAAATAGGAATTATATGTGAGTTTAACCCTCTTCACAATGGACATATTCATTTTATTAACACTATTAAAAAGAAATATCCAGACTCTATTTTAATATTAGTTCTTGGAAGCTATGTATTACAAAGAGGAGATATATCTTTAATAAGTAAATGGAACAAAACCGCCTTAGCACTCGAATATGGCGTAGATTTAGTACTGGAACTGCCTACAGTTTATAATACTAATGGTGCAGATTACTTTGCCTACTATGCGATTAAAATACTAAATGAAGCCAAGATCGATACTTTGATCTTTGGAAGCGAATCAAATGATTTAAGTCTATTACAAAAAGTAGCTTCTTTAGAAAATAATAAAAATTTCAATTCGAAAGTCAAAAAACACTTAGCCAGCGGTTTAAATTATCCGACTAGTCTCAATAAGAGTTTAAACATTACTTTAGAAAGCAATGACATCTTAGGTTTAGCTTACTTTAAAGCCATCCAAAAAATTAATCCTAAAATAAAAATAGAAACTATAAAAAGGACGAACAAGTTTGATGATTTAAGTTCAGATGCCGACATAGTAAGTGCCTCAAATATTAGAGAAAAACTTAAAAATAAAAAAGACATATCTAAATTTATTCCCCCTTATAATATAAACATGATAAACGAAATAGACGAAGTTAAAATGTATTCATTATTGAAATACAAGATTTTAACAGATAATCATTTAGACTTTTATTTAGGAGTTGATGAAGGTTTAGAAAATAAATTAAAGCAAGAAATAACTAAAGCTAACAACTATGAAGAATTTTTAACTCGAATAAAATCTAAAAGATATACGACATCGAGATTAAAAAGAATGCTCATGCATATTCTTTTAGGTATAGAAAAAACTGATCTTCATAAACATTATGACTACAAAATTTTAGGCTTCAATACTCGAGGACAATTATATCTTAAAAGTCTCAAAAATAATAATTTAAGTTTTAAGTCTTCTACAATGGAAAATAAAATATCTCTCATTTATTATGAATTGACAAAAGACCCAAGTACAAAGTTAGAATACTTAAATAAACCTATTATAAAAAAAATTTAATTGCTATCGACTTGTTCTTTTAGTTCTATCTCTACTAATTTATCCATACTTACGTTAAGTGCAAGAGCGATTTTATATAAAGTAAACACAGAAAATCCACATTCCCCTTCGGACGATTCGATCCTTCTCATAAAGTCATATGATATATCAGCAATCTCCGCTAATTCTTCTTGTGTATACTTTTTTTGTTTTCTATATTTTCTAATGTTATAAGAAACTTTTCCTCTTAATATTTTTATCTCTTCGACGTGTTTTCTACTGCCCATTAGCATCACCAACAATATTGTGCCATAAAATTTTGGATTTTACCGTGACCTGGTATTGCCAGTTTATATTTTTTTTGCTATACTAATTATATGAAAGTGCATAAGACATTACAATATTATCGTAAGAGAAAAGGATATACATTAGCTGCTTTAGCAAAAAAGATCGGTATAACGCCTCAACACTTAGGCTACATTGAAAAAGGCAAAAAGACTTTAAGCTATTCTTTAGCGTTCAGAATAAGTCATGCCTTAGAAGTCAAACCCGATGAACTCTTTTTAGAGGACTACAAAAAATAAAAAGACTAATTAGTCTCCTTGTTCGTTTACATATTCTACTATATCGTCTATTTTACAATGTAATTCATTGCATAATTTAGCAATTATAGTTAAATCTATTCGTGTCAAATTACCAGTGACTAGTTTTTGCATACTGTTAAAATCTATCTCTTTCTTAACTAGGACAGAGTTTTTAGTAACATTTCTCTTTTCCAATAAGGAGTTTAACTTGAATAAATAGTAACCTTTTTCACATTGTATTTTATAAACTTTTTCTAATTTTGATTTTATAGCCATCTATTAAAGCCTCCATGTTAAAATTCTAACATTTAGAGGGCTCATAAAATAGTTGATTAAGAGCAAGTGTGACTATATTTATTTAAAATATCGAATATTTCTTCACTACTCTTTGCCATGCATATGGCATTTTTAATTTCACTCGAATGAGGCATCCCTTTTAAATACCAAATCGCATGACTTCTTATTTCTAACATTACCAACTTTTCTGGTTTATCTTCGAGCATTATTTCATAATGTTTTTTTATCATATTTATTTTTTCAGTAATGGTAGGCTTCGTTTTTACATATCCGAGTTCTAAGTATTCTTTAATCTCTCTAATTAGCCAAGGATTGCCTAATATTCCTCGCCCGATCATCACTGCATCACACCCCGTTACTTGAAGCATTTTAACAAATTCTTCTGGACTCGTTACATCTCCATTACCTATAACAGGAATTTTTACTGCATTTTTTACTTCTTTTATAATATTCCAATCTGCTTTTCCACTGTAGCCTTGACTGCGCGTACGTGCATGCACTGCGATTGCACTAGCGCCTGCTTTTTCTATAACTTGTGCTACCTGAACGGCATTGATATGGTTTTCATCCCAACCACTTCTTATTTTGACAGTGACTGGTATAGACACCGCTTCGACAACTGCTTTTACTATTTCATATATTTTTTTAGGATCTTTAAGAAGTGCACTTCCTGCTTGAGCTCTAACAGCAACCTTCGGTACTGGACATCCCATATTGATATCGATTATATCGGGATTCATCACCTTCTCTATTTTTTTAGCAGCTTCTACAAAAGATTCTAGATCACTACCAAAAATTTGTTGTACGATCGGTCTTTCAGATTCTTCCATTTTTAACAAATCATAAGTTTTAGCATTGTCATAGACAATTGCCTTATCGCTTACCATTTCGGCATAAATTAAATCTGCTCCCATTTGTTTTATGATCTTTCTGTAAGCCGAATTTGATATTCCTGCCATAGGTGCCATTACAATTGGTCCATTTATTTCTACATTACCTATTTTCCACATTTAAAATCTCTACCTCTTGATGATTTTCTATACCGTATTCTAAAGCCTCATCTTTATCGATGTGAACTTCTAAATAACCATTATCAGATATTTTGACAAAAGCAGTAAAAGATGAAGAAGGTGTTTTAAGAATTACCTCGTCGCGTTCCTCTAAACCTAATTCTTTCTTTTTACTAGTAGGAACATGTACATGTCTTTCTGCTCTAATAACTCCATCGCTTTCTACGCTTCGATCATTATTTTTAATTATAACAGAAGGAGTATCGTCTAAATCCCCACTTCTCCTAACGGGAGCCACAAGTCCTAACTCTTTTAAATCACTTCCCAATAATTCTATTTGATTATACTTTCTAAAAGGTCCTAATACTCTAACATGTGGAATAGTCTTGCCGTTATAAACGATATCGACTGTATCTGTAGAAGCAAATTCGCCAACTTGATTTAAATCGTTTCTCTTTTCCAATTCTTTTCCTTCGAACAAGTATTCATATGTATCTCTAGTGAGATGAACATGTCTATTACTAACCCCAACGCTTATTTTCATTATTAACCGCTTCCTTCACCCCAATTATAACAAAATTAAACATTAATGAAAAGAAAAAAGAAGTTAAAGGTACTTCTTGATATCTTTGATACTAGCTTCCATCATTTTCTTATAATCACTCGCTAATTTTAAAACATTCTTAGATACTTCCCCTTTATATTTCTTCAGCTTTTTAGTAATATCTATAATTCCCATATTATACCCTTGTATGAGAGCATCGGCAATTTTAGAATCACTATTATCTTTCATAAATTCTGCTTTCGAGCTCATTTTAACCATCAGCAAAGAAAACAAATTAGTTTTTTTAGGTTCAACATTCAAATCGCTTAGTAAATTTTCATTTTGATCTTTAAATTCTCTATATTCAACTATAGCTTTATCGACATTACTTTTAATTTTATTATCTGTCGACTCCAACTGTTTATCCAAAGTTTCTAAAGCTTCTAAACCCATATCGATATTTTTTTTCATATATTCTAGTAGCTCTTTATCGCCTGACATTTTAATCACCCTTACTAGAATGTGCAAAATACTAAAATTTATACTATTTATAGCTTATTTCTTCTATCGCAAAGGTATATTTTAAACTGTTAACATAATTTTTACTATAGATTAGCACATCACCTTTAAGGTTCTCATATCCACTTATTTTTCCTGAGTAAATTTTTAATTTATAAGTATTCATATCTATAAATGCTTCCTTAGCTGGTGTTATTTGACCTAAATAATTGATAAACATTCCATCTAAATTTACTTCACCTGGATTGACTATTACTAAATAAATATCTACAAGCTTCTCTCCTCTATTAGGATTTCTAACAGTAAGTATCGTTTTATCGATCAAATTATCGCCATTGTTTAAATATGTCACATTATCATTATGTCCGACCATTACTTGCAAAGCATTTTCTGAAGTAGAATAAGATTCCGCTATTTTAGAAGATTCTGACAAATTTGCACGACTAAAAACAAAATAACTTCCGATCACAGCAAATATTAATAAACACATCTCTACAAATGTTTTCCTTATAAGCCTATTTATAGCTCTTTTTCTATTAATCATAATAAAAACCCCTTGAATGAGGGTTATTATATCACTTTTTTTTCGTTTGTCAATCCTTGTTATCAGTAAAAATTAAAATTAGTCTAAATAGTTCTAAAAAAGTACTCGCAAGACTCGCTACATACGTCAAAGCAGCCGATATTAAAACCATTTTAGCGCCTGACATTTCCTCGGCATTTAATACGTTCAACTTTTTAAGTTCTAAAAGTCCCCTTTTAGAAGCATTTATTTCAACTGGCAATGTTATAAATTGAAATAACAATATAATCGATTCTAACACGATACCCGCAAAAATAAAGTTAGTCAAGTTTGCAACAAATCCGATCATTATAGCAATATATCCTAAAAAGGAAGAAACATTTACAATAGGTACTAAAAAAGCTCTAATCTTAAGAAAAAGATAATTATCTTTATCTTGCAAAGCATGCCCACATTCATGAGCCGCTATGGCGACACTCGCGATCGATTCTTGTTTATAAACTTCATTCGATAATCTTATAACTCTTCTACGAGGATCATAATGATCACTTAAGAACCCCTTAGTCATGACGACATATAAGTCGTTTAATCCATTAGAATCCAATATTTCTCGCGCAGTGTCTAACCCACACATTTTTTTCATATTCGGTATTTTTTTATATTTTGAATATGTAATATTTATAAATACTTGGGCTACTATTGTAATGAGTACAGCACCTAAGCCCAATCCATAATAAATGATATAATTCATTATTTAAACACCTACCTTACTACAACTTTCGTAGACGAGATCATATCATGTAATCCCCGATTATTTTTACTGACAAAAGTTGTTATCAATATAGCGAGTGACAACCCCACCGACAATAAATATGTTATAGAATTTAAAATCATATATGAGCTACTGTTCATAAAAAATGGAAAAATACTATTGATGATTACAAAAGGTATTCCATGAAGTATAATTAGCCTTAAAAGTAAGTTGCCAAATCCCACTTGTGCTCCATCTTTCTTAACGATTTTAATTTTTAAAATTCTTTTACCAACTGTTTCTCCTTGAAAAAAGTAAGCAAACACTCCAAAGTATAAAACTAAAAGCCCTACTGTAACACAGTTTTCAAAAAGCATAGCTTTACTAGATTCTAAAATATACACAGCACTATAATCAGTAACAGTATCTAAATATTTTCTAATCTCTTCTTCATTAGATTCGTCCAATTCTTTTCGCTGGTCTTCAAATTCTTTCATTTTCTCAGTGTATTGTTCATTTAATGTCAATCTTTTCTCATAATTCGGATTAATAGTAGTCATCGAAATTAGACTAGAAATTAAAGTTACGACCGTTATGTCAAACAAATAAGCTACTACTCTTTTCATAGTTAAACTCAAATATAATCAACTCTTTCTAAATATATTGTACTCTTGTTCACAAATTATTACAACTACAATTTTAAAAATCCGAGTTTTACCTCGAATTATAAACACTATAAAACTTCAAACGGATTATCCATAGTTCCATTTTCTGCTATTATATCTTGATTTTTATTCTGACTAACATGACCTAGAAAGAATGCATACGATCCTAAAATTCCTATTAGAATTAAAGTGCAAGCTATCACTATTAAAGAGATTTTATTTTTTATACTTTTAGTCCTCATAATAACCTCCTAAGATTCCAATCCTTCTTCTCTAAAAGGATTATTTATCGTCCCATCTCCAATTAATGTATTTACATATTCAGCATTTAAATTTATAACTGGTGCTATTCCACCTTTAGCTTGCACTTCAGCCATAAAAAGGCGACCATTAGCTCCAATAGTGAACAAAACAGCTTCATTACTGCGATAGTAAAAAGGTGTCCCTGCCCAATACCAGCTTCCCTTATATAAATAATAATTACCATTTTCTGTATTATACTTTCCACTTCCCGCAGCTAATACTTCATCAGCACTGATTAATCCTACTTTTTCTAAGTTAGAACCATTACCTTTTACTGTGTCACTGAAAGTAAAAGCATCATTCTTTTGACTGCAAGTGAATTGTGGACGAACTTTATCATGGTTTAATGCCAATACTCCACTTCTAGCATAAACTGCATATGCTGTTGGATTTTTTCCATATCCCAATTCTGTATCGTAACCCCATCCTGTCGTTTCCTTTCCAGGGATAACTCTATCATAACAAAATATATTATCAGCTACTTTTTGATCTAAATCTTTGTTCTTTATATTGTTTACATACCACTGCTCTAATTTAGTTTTTATAGTAGAGTTTACAGTATTTGTTTGTGCTTCCTCCCTACTGCTACTTGTAACTCCATTTTCTCCTCCAAACATATACCCTACATACTTTGCATCAGCATAATTTGTATGAAAAACTTGACCATTCAATGCTAATCTATTTGTACTACTCATTCCATTTTCATGTACACTAGTTCCATCATATATTATTCTAAGTGATCCATCACCATTTACTCGTATAATTCGCCAATAAAAACCTGCAAATTTAACATAATTATCTTCTACTGCACCTCTATAGTAATAACTAGTTCCATAGTCATCTTCCATTCCATATAATCCATCTATTGTTTCATCAGTTATAGCCACTTCGGCAAAATTTGGTTCTCCTTCTTTAACTGTCTTTCCTAACTTAGCTAAAGTTTTCTCCATATCAGTACGATCATCTAAAATTCCTTCTGCTATTTTAAACTGAGTCTCTAGCTTTGCATTTAAATCTTCTGTCTGATCAAAATCTGTATAGTTTAAATTTATTATGAGTTTATAATATTTCTTAGTCCTCGCAGGTATCGTTATTCCACTTGCTAAAACTTTATCTTTAACTGTTTCGGTTCTAGGTACATTTTTATTCGAAACTATTTCTGTATATTCACCATCTTCGGTATCAGACTCTAAAAAACTATAAGTCATTGAACCTTCCAAGTATGTGTTTAACAAGTTCATCCAACTGACACTTACTACCCCATCTTTAGTTCCAATATTTTCTATTGTAAAAGTTTTCTCTGCACTCTCACCAAAGTCTAGTTCTTTATTAAATCCATTACTTCCATCACTAAAAACTAATGACATCGTACCAGCTTCTAAAGTTACTTCCTGATTTTTATTATTTTCAATCGAATTTATAAAAAAAGCATACGATCCTAAAAATCCTACCAACACTAGGATACATGTTATTACTCCTATAGCTATCCCTTTTCTTACTTCATTTTGTTTATAATTCATGAGCGTTAGACTCCCTTCTTAAAACATATACTTAATACTCTTCTGTAGATAAGCGATATGGGTCATCAATTCCACCATTTCCAATAAAATCTTTTATATATTTAGAAGATATATTTATTACTGGGGATAGAGCATAAGCTGTTTTAGTATTGTAGGTACTTAATTTTCCATCTGATGAGACATAAAATACTCTTGTAAAACTTCCAGTAAAATCTTCTGGTGTTAACGTCCAATATTTAAGACCTTTAGCTAAATAATATCGACTATTACCTCTATATATTCCACTTCCAGCAGCATTAACTTCATCCGCTGTTATCATTCCAACTGGATAAGTAAGAGCACCATTGCCAAACTCACTTTCTTCTACCGTAAATGCATCATTCTTATTCGCACATTTAAATGATGGTACAACATCCTCTGTTTTCCAATTCGCACTTGATATTAGAAACCTCGATAAAGGCTTAAAAGCTGTAACATTTTTTCCAAATCCTTTTTTCGTATCGTTTGAACTCCAAGTTTCATCTTCCGAAGCAGTAGTACGATCATTACAAAAAACTGTATCAGATAAGTACATTGAATATCCTTTATCATCTATGTTAGTTTTATACCAAGTATCTATTTCCATCTTTGCATTACTACTTTCGACATGAGATTGCGCCTCTTCTTTACTTGTACTAGGATCAGTACCTTCAGGTCCATACATATAACCAACATATTTATTGTCATTATTTAAATTAAAAGTTTTTCCCAATATTGCACTTCTATCATTATCACCAAAACCATTTACATGAGCACGTGTTCCATCATATATTAATCGAAGTGATCCATCACCATTTACTCGTATAATTCGCCAATAAAAACCTGCAAATTTAACATAATTGTCATCTGCTGATCCTCTATAATAATAGCTTGTTCCATAATCATCTTCCATGGAAAATAATCCGTCCTCTGTTTCATTAGTTGAAGCTGCTTCAACAAAGTTTGGTTCTCCTTCTTTAACTATCTTTCCTAACTTAGCTAAAGTTTCTTCGGATGGTGTTGGATCTTTTAATATCCCTTCTGTTATTTTAAACTGAGTCTCTAGCTTTGCTTGTAAATCTTCTGTTTGATCAAAATCTGTATAGTTTAAATTTATTATTAATTTATAATATTTCTTAACGTTAGCTGGTATCGTAATTCCGCTTGCCAAAACTCTATCAGTAGCATTTTCTACAACAGGAATATTTTTATTTGAAATTATTTCTGTATATTCGCCATCTTCTGTATCAGATTCTAGAAAAGTATAGGTTATTGAACCTTCTAAGTATGTATTTATTAAATTCATCCAACTTACACTTACTATTCCTTCTTTACTACCAGTATTTTCTATTGTAAAAGTTTTCTCAGCACTTTCACCAAAATCTAATTCTCTATTGAATCCATTGTTGCCATCATTAAAAATAAGTTCAAGCGTTCCTGTTTTTACTGTCACTTCTTGATTTTTATTTTGTTCTACTTGACTTATAAAGAAAGCATATGAGCCTACTAAGCCTACTAAAATCAAAGTACAAATTGCGGCACTTAATATTACTAATCCTTTTATATTATTTTTACTCTTTTCTTCCATCCAATCTTTGCTCCTTTCAAATTTTTAACGTAGTCTAAATACGCTCATTCTATATAAAATTATATACGTATTATGTATATTTTTCAAGTCAATTATAAATATATCTTAGTATAACACTTAATAAACTAAAAATTTGTCGAAAAAAACACAGCAGAATACTCTACTGTGTTGATACTTTCATCATAAGTTTATATAATTTCTTTAAATTTTCTTTTTTGGCGTGATCCATTCCAACAAAATTTATATGTAATTGGTAACCACTATCTAAGCTGAATAACAATTCTACTTTACCTGGTACAAAATTTATCGCACTTGATGAAATAGACTTGTAAGGTACCATGTGTACTTTTTTATAATAAATTGCTAAAGCATCTCTATCAAAAAGTATTAGTTTTTTATTAGTGAACAAAACATAGTCCTTACTGTTTTTATAAGCAAGTATTATTTTCTCACCTTCATCGACATATTCTTTTGTATAATCAGGTAAATCTTCTATATTAACTATTTCTATTTTGAAATCAAAATATTTAGTTAATTCTTTAAACTTCATGTATGCCATTTACTACCTCCCAAAACTTAAATTCTTACCCCTATTATAGACATCATTTTAGACAACAATGACTCGTTCTTTTCTATGACAAACTCTACGCTTACTTCATTTTCAGCCTTATCTTGCACTACAATTTTATAAGTTCCATTTTCTGTAAATGTTTTACTATAACTTCTATTGCCAAAGCTTCCAAATTTTTTAGTTTCAACCTCTAAACCATCTTTATATATAGTGACAAAATTTAAAGCATTATCGGTTACATTGAAATCCAACTTTTCATAAGTTCCTCCGTCTACTAAACTTTTAGACTCACCATCTTGAACTCCTTTACCTGATAAAAGAGGATTGACATTATCATAGTACATTTTTGCACTTACAATAACATTACCTTCTAAATCATAAACAGTAAATATATAAGTTCCAGCATCTAAGCCACTCGTTTCGTATACCCTATCTGTTGTAGTGTAAGGATTATCTTCAGTGACTCCAATTTGAGTATGATTTGAAACATCTTCTATTATCATACCAGCATAATTTTCATAGCCAATTACCATTTTTTCATCATGGAAATATTTACCCTTTACAAATTCAAAAGCATCTTTCAAATTCTCATCTTCATCGTCTTTATCACCAGGTTCTTCTACATCGTCACCTTTAACAATAGTTACACTAGAATACTCATGATTAATGTTACTATTATTTAACTCTGACCCTTCATTTAAAGCATTATCTTTATAAGACGAAACACTAAGTACTACTTCACCAAGGCCTGTCATCTCTGTAACCGTATAAATAGCTTTATAAAGATGTAAATCTTCTCTAACCAATTCATAAACAACATTTAAAGTTTCATTATTTAACTTAATTATTGGTTGTTCACCCAACATTTCATCAAAAGTCACAAATACTTCAATTTGATCACCTATACTTGCTTCTTTTACATTTTTATCAGTTCCTATGCGACTAACATTAACGACTCCAAAATTTTTATATTGAGGTGCATCCTTATCGATTATAAACTCTATATCATCAGATTTATTGAAAGCCTTGTCGATTGCCCAAACTTTGTAAGTTCCAGACAGATATGCTTCATCAATGACTGTACTACCAGCGAAAGTATTCACTACGCCATCTTTTTCGATATAAATAGTTGTATCAGGTTCATTTACAGTCACATTTATATTAGTTTTTAAATCAGCTAAATTATAAACTTTATTTACCACACCTGAAATAATTGGTTTTTCTTTATCAATAATAAACTGTAACTCAATCGATTTATTACCTGCTTTGTCGACAGCCCAAATTTTATAAGTACCGTCTACATAATTTTTATCGAGCATTAATTCTTTACCAGTAATTTCTCTAATCATACCATCTTTTTCGATATATATAATAGTATCGCTCGCATCATTTACTGTTAATTTAACACCAGTTTCTAAATCTTCAAAATTGTAAAACTCTTTTACTCCTGAGATTATTGGAAGAGTTGTATCGATTGTAAAAGTTAATGTAGTTTTATTAAATGCTTTATCATAAAACTCTACAGTATAAGTTCCCTCAGTTTGAATATTATTGATACTCTCTAAGGTAATAGGTTTTGTTCCAATAAAAGCTTTAATTTCCTCTTCACCTTCACCGTAGTAAATGTTAACTTTACAAACTACATCGCCATCGTTCACACCTAAAACAACTGGAGCTTGATTATCATTTAAAATTTTATCATTTTCAGCCATACTAAGTTTTAAATCTTCTAATTTATTTTTAGCATCTTCTTTTACTAAAAGATTTTCTAAATTATGAAGTCTATTATTGATATCATTTTCACTTTCCATCTTTCTAGCTTCTTCGATATCCTCTTTTTTAGTAGCATTATTAACTTTTTCTGTTAAATTTTTAATTAATTCTGTTAGATCTAGAAGTTCTTGTAAGTTTTTAATCTCTTCAAGTAGTTCTTCTTTCTTCGCTTCGTCTTCGATTTTATCTATCAAGTCCTTAATATTATCGATGTTATCTTGTGTTAAATCATCAAGTATTTCATCTAGCTTATCTTGAACATCCTTAATAGTTTCATCATCTTTATTTGCCTCATTATCTTCGCCTGGATTTGGTTTATTTTCACCATTACCTTCGGAATTATCTCCACCTTGGTTATTATCTCCAGTATTGCCTCCGGTATTTTCGCCTGAATTTCCACTTTGATTTCCTGAGTTATTATTATCATCAGTACCACCATTGTTTTCTCCATTGCCTGTGTTTCCATTTCCACCAGTAGATCCTTCATTAGAACCAGAATTGTTATTATCAGACGAACTATTATTTCCCGTATTCGATCCTGTATTATTTCCAGCGGAAGAACTATTATTACCACTAGAATTGACATTGTTATTATTACTTCCTACATTACCAGTGTTATTGCTAGTATTAGAATTATTTGTGTAATTTCCATGATTTCCACTCGGCCGATTTGTCGTATTTCCAGTATTTTGATTCTCTTCTTGATTATTTAAAGTCCCATCATTAAGAGTTGTATCGTCTAAACCTTCATCAGTTTGAACTGGCGGTGTTGTATTTATACCATCAGTATTAGTATCACTTTTTTTAACATTAGGTCCTCCACCAGTGCTTTCTATAACACCCTCTTCTTCTGAAGGATTCGCAAAAACGAACGTACCTGTTCCAAAAAGTAACAATAGCGCGATTGCTATAACTACCCCTTTTCTTTTATCCATATCACTACACTCTCCCTATCGTAATAATTATACATTTAAGTATGCTTTCCTGTCAACCTTATTTACAATAAAGTGTATACAAAAAAAGACCCATAATATATATTATGAAAGTCTTAAATTTAAATTGAATTATTTTATTAAAGGCCATATCCTCCAAGAGATTTTACCAATAATTTCCTCTTTTTTTACAAGCCCAATTTCTCTACTATCTTTAGAGTTCTCTCTATTATCCCCTAAAACGAAATACATGTTCTCAGGAATAGCATCATATCCGAAGCTTGCCTTTAAATCGAAATCGCTATACTGATAATCTTTTGGAATATAGCTTTCTTCCAAAAGTTTGTCGTTAATGTAAACTTTACTATTTTTAATATAAACCTTATCGCCTGGCATTCCAATTACTCTTTTTATCAAATACTTTGTATCTGCATACTCTAAAGATATAATATCGCCTCTTTTAACTTCACTTACTCTATATTGTAATTTATTTACTATAAATAACTCTTTATTTTGTAAAGTTGGATTCATCGAATTTCCTACTACTTGAGTAATTGAAAATATATATACGACGATCACTAAAAATATTACGACACTTATAATAATTTTAAAAGAATCCTTTAAAAATTCTTTAATACCTAACCAATCCATCTATTTTACTCCTAATTACTTTTTAGTTTTTATCAGCTTCAACTAGTTCTCCATTTGGAAGAGTCACTTGTTCAGCAGTAATAGTAAGTGATAATTTAACACGCTTTTGAGTTTCATACTTAGCATCATCTTTATCGATAACTGCTTGATTTCCAAGACTAGTATCGATTTTATCATTTGCTTCTATTTCAGCTTCATTACTACCCTTTTCAAAATCCCATTTCCAAGATATTGTATGAAGATGTTTCTCTAACTTATTACCAGGTTCAAAAGTTCTATCGTAAGAATATAAATTTTGTAATTCACCTGCTAGCTCGTCTAAAGTATAAGGACCATCTCCATCTAAGAAATAATCTATTTGACCTATATCATCGTATGTATTGTTGGGATCGACATCGATTACAATTCTGTATCTCACCTCAGGTTGACCAACTATTTCAAATTTATATTCGCCACTGGCACCAGGAGCAACGACATTATCTCCATTTGCAGCTTCTATTAAACCATTTAAATAAGAATCACTGAACAAATCTATATCTTGACGAGATAATTTATTGATTGCTATATCCCACTTAGCAATTCTTGCCTCATCCAATAAATCTATCTGAGACACATACTTTGCATAAGTTCCACTTATAAGAAAAGTTGTTATTATTATTAAAAAGCTTATAATTATGATTTTCATATTTTTTGATTTCATAACAGAACCCACCTCATAAGAAATATTATAACATATAATTATTTTTATGCAAAATGTTTTTTACTTATAATATACGGAAAAAACTGTCAAATTAATCTTTTCTAGGTATTCACACTTTTCAACAAATTGCATACGTGCATATTTTACTAGTGAAAGGAGATAAAAAAATGTTTGAAGGAAACAATCAAAGATGTTGGTTCCCAGATAAAGTTTGTCATTGCATAGGCGCAACAGGGCCTACAGGACCGACTGGACCTCAGGGACCAACAGGGCCAGCTGGCGGACCAACTGGACCGACTGGTCCAACAGGACCACAAGGTATCCAAGGCCTACCTGGATCAACAGGACCTACTGGTCCACAAGGTATCCAAGGACCTACTGGACCTCAAGGATTACCAGGTAATACAGGAGCTACAGGAGCAACAGGTGCAACTGGACCACAAGGACCTCAAGGAATACCTGGTGGAGCTGGCTCAACTGGTCCAACTGGACCTACGGGGCCAACTGGACCTCAGGGAATTCAAGGCTTAACTGGAGCCACAGGACCTCAAGGACCACAAGGTCTTCAAGGTTTAACTGGTGCTACAGGAGCAACAGGTGCAACTGGACCACAAGGACCTCAAGGAATACCTGGTACTCCAGGAACACCAGGAGTAACTGGACCAACTGGGCCTACTGGACCACAAGGACCACAAGGTATTCAAGGACCTACTGGACCTACAGGGTCTTCACCAATAGTTACATTAACAATTGGAAATGTGTCTACTGGAGCCCCAGGAAGTGCTGCAAGTGCTTCTATCACAGGGGCTACACCTAACTTCTTCTTAAATTTAACAATTCCACAAGGACCTACTGGTGCATCAGGAAGTGCTGGAGGAACTGGAGCAACAGGGCCTACTGGACCTATTGGACCTACAGGACCACAAGGAGCACAAGGTGTTCAAGGAGTTCAAGGTATCCCAGGTACACCAGGAGCAACAGGACCAACAGGGCCTACTGGACCACAAGGACCAACAGGACCAGCGGGTGCTACAGGTATCCAAGGAATCCAGGGAATACAAGGAGTACAAGGTGTCCAAGGAGTTCAAGGAACACAAGGAAGCAAAGGAGATAAAGGCGACAAAGGAGACATCGGACCTACTGGCGCTATAGGCTCTACTGGAGCACAAGGTGTTCAAGGAATTCAAGGAGTACAAGGAGTACAAGGTGTTCAGGGAACACAAGGAACTCAAGGTAATAAAGGCGATAAAGGTGACAAAGGTGACACTGGAGCAACAGGAGCCACTGGAGCTACCGGAATCCAAGGACCAACAGGAGCAACAGGTATTCAAGGACCTACTGGTGCAACTGGAGCAACAGGAGCTACTGGAGCTACTGGAGCTACAGGCTCAGGAGTGTAAAAATGGAAAAGCTAAAAGTTATCGTATACGCAATCTCTAAAAACGAAGAACAATTTGTTGAAAGATGGGTAAAATCTATGAGTGAAGCAGATGAAATATACGTCTTAGATACAGGTTCTACAGACAACACAGTAGCATCCCTAACAAATCACGGAGTACACGTAACAACTGAAATAATTAATCCCTGGAGATTTGATATAGCTAGAAACAAATCATTAGAATTAGTTCCAAACGATACAGACATCTGTGTTTGCACTGACTTAGACGAAATTTTTGAGCCAGGATGGCGAGAAAAATTAGAAAAAGCATGGACTTCAAATACAACTCGAGCAAGATATAATTACAACTGGAGTCTTGACGAAAATAATATTCCCCTAGTAAACTTTTACATAGAAAAAATTCATAAAAGACATGGCTATAAATGGACGCACCCTGTACATGAAGTACTTACTTATGAAGCTGCTGAAAACTTTATAACTCTTGATAATATAACTCTTAATCATTATCCAGACAAAACCAAATCCCGTTCAAGTTACTTACCACTTTTAGAACTTTCTGTAACTGAACAACCTAATGACGACCGTAATGTCCATTATTTAGGACGTGAATACATGTATTACGGTAAATATAATGAAGCCATAGATACACTTATTAAACACTTAAGTCTAAAAACTGCAACATGGAAAGACGAAAGATGCGCCTCAATGCGATTTATAGCAAGATGTTACAAAAACCTAAACCGTTACGAAGAAGCAAAGATGTGGTTAGAAAAAGCTATGGTCGAAGCACCATACTTAAGAGACCCCTTTGTCGAAAGAGCACTACTTGCCTACTTAGAAGAAGATTGGGACGGAGTAATTAAATATTCTCTAAAAGCACTAGACATAAAAGTACATCCTAAAAGCTATATCAATGAAACTTTTAGCTTTAATGGAACTGTTGAAGATCTATTATCTTACGCATTCTACAAAGAAGGAAATATAGAAAAAGCTATACAATGGGCTGATCGATCTCTAGAAATCAATCCTGATAATACTAGACTTAAAAACAATAAAAAAATATTTTTAACACTCTAAATAAGAAGTTTAATCGCTTCTTATTTTTTTATTAAAAATATTTTAAGCTTCTTTTATATTGACTAAATAATAATCATCGCCTTTAAGCTCGAAAGAGAAGACGTAACTTTTGACATCAACTTGATCTAACAAGTCTTCATTAAAATCTGCGAAATTCACTGTTGCTAAAATTTCTTCGTTATTGTAATTCTTAACTATATATTGGTTACTATCGGTACTTTCTGGTACAGCATACATCGACTTTATAGTGAGTCTAATATAATTGCCATCTTTAACAGCACTCTCAAGCTTAGAAACATTTAGTCCCATTGTCGATTTATCACATCTTTTAAACTTTAACTCATAATCGGTACCTGTATATAAATAATCGACAATTCCACAACTGCTTGAAGATTTATAATTTACATTGACTGGATCAAAAGAATCATCTTTAAAAAGTTTTACAATTTCCTCTTTAACCCGATCACTAGATGTACGAAGTATTTCCATATCCCCTTCTATATTCTCTTTATTTAAATCATCATTTTTATATAAACTTTCAAACGCTATATAAAGTTTTTCTTCCTGCGACAATTCATTTTTATCTTTGACATTAAAATAAGCAAAACGATAAAACTCATCATCTATATTTCTATTCGAAAGTAAAATTAAGCTATCAAAGACTTTTTTTACTAGAGCAGAATTTTTTTCTAATGCCATAGAAGAAATACTTTCCCCAGGATCACTAGGTTTTTCCTTCGTTGTTGTAACATTCTGTTTAATTAAAATAACTATTAATAATGAAGAAACCAAAACCAATCCCAGTTTTAAAAGTCTATTATGTTTCATATTTTTAATTCCTTACAAAAAAATGATATCATATCGAAAAAAATAAGTCAAATTTAAAAAGTACTATACTCAGTACTTTTAATAATCTCTATCTCTTAAAAAAGGTGGCAAATCATAATCTTCTTGTTCAGTTCTTCTTTCCTCTTTAGGAATATAATCGCCCTCATTGTTTATCGCTTCGTCATCGAATCCAGTAGCAATAACTGTAACGATTACTTCGTCATTTAAGTTTTCGTTAATAACTGCACCAAAAATTGTATTTATATCTGTATTTGCAGCTGATCTTACTACCTCTGCTGCATCTTCTGCCTCGAACAAAGTTAAAGACTTTCCACCAGTAATATTGATGATAGCATCTGTAGCTCCTTCGATACTTGTTTCTAAAAGTGGACTAGATACAGCATGTTTAGCAGCTTCTATAGCCCTATTTTCTCCGACACCAAGACCTATTCCGATTAAGGCATTACCACGTTTTTCCATTACCGCCTTGACATCCGCAAAATCTAAGTTGACAAGACCAGTCACAGCTATTAAGTCACTTATAGATTGTACACCTCTATGTAAAACATTGTCTACTTCTTTAAACGCATCAGGTAATGGAGTTGACTTATCTATTATATCTCTTAATCTATCGTTAGGAATAACTATCAAAGTATCGACATTTTTCTTTAACTCCTCGACACCTTTAAGAGCTTGTTCCATTCTTCTTTTGCCTTCAAATCTAAAAGGTTTAGTTACTATTCCAACTGTTAAAGCTCCTAAACTTTGAGCAATTTCTGCAATTACGGGAGCACCACCAGTACCAGTACCTCCACCCATACCACAAGTTACAAATACCATATCGGCACCCTTTAGAGCTTCTTCTATTTCACTCTTTGATTCCAACGCAGCTTCCTTACCTACCTCAGGTTTGGCTCCTGCTCCAAGACCGTTAGTTATTGTTGAACCAATCTGTAGTTTAATTGGTGCATTACTGCTGTTTAAAACTTGTAAATCAGTGTTGGCAACAATGAAATCGACTCCTCTAACGCCTGATTCTATCATTCTATTAACCGCGTTACAACCGCCTCCACCGACACCAATAACTTTAATTTTTGCTATTTGATCCATTTCTAAACCATTCATATTTGTCATCTCCTAACTAATTATCGAAAAAGTAACCGAATACTTTACCCAATAAAGAACTTTTACTTTCTGCTTGACTGCTATCAATATAAACATTTGAAAGACTTTTCTCGCTTACCATTGTAACAGATTTCCCTTTTAATTCTAATTTTTCATCAAAATACTTAATTATTCCAACTGTACTCGAATACGAATTATCACGAACTCCTAGTATATTCATTTTCCCTAGTATTGCTTTTTTACCAAAAACATTTTCTAAAGCTAGATTAAAATCTCTTAATTCGCTCAAGCTTCCTGTAACAATTATATAACTAATTTCTCTTTTTGTTAAGACATTTGTTTGTTTTTTTGCTAAATTTAATATTTCTTCTATTCTATAGGAAGCAATCTCGCTAACTTCATATTGGTTTAAACGTAATTCCTCACCATCTAAGTTGACTACGATTCTGTATTCATTCGGATTAGCAAGTCTTCCATTAGCCAAGACTAAATCTTGATATATCGCTTGTGCTTCTGCATCAGGAATCTTATGGACGAATGCTATATCTTTAATAATATTTTTGCTTCCTAATGGAAAAACAGAAGTATTTGTAATAATTCCCTTATTGAATACGGTTACAGAGCTCGCCTCACTGCCTAAGTTAATTATAGCCCCCACACTTGAAGCAGTCGTTTGATTTTTAAACATATAATAATCACCCATGGCGTTTGGAACTACATCGATAACCTTTAAACCCGCTTTATTTACTATATCTAGCATAGAACTGACATAATCTTTCGGAGAAGAAACTATGATCGACTTTAAGCCCAAATTCTCACTCTCGATACCGATAGGTCTTTTAATAGCTCGATCACCATCTACAGTAAACTCAACGGGAACTACACTTACTAAAACATAGTTATCTAAAACTTTGCCATCAGCTGTTGCAATCATCACATCATTGACATCGCTTCCCATGATTTTATGCTGTTCATTTTTAATTTTAACCGCCCCAGCTGATTTAGCTAATCTTGCACCCGTCATATCTAAACCCAAAATACATTTTTCGATCTCTACACCGAGTTCATTAGAAACTTCCTGGATAGCCTTTTTAATAGAATCGACAACACTTTCTTCATCGACTACTTTACCTTTCTCTATTCCATAATTTATAACTTTTGAAGCACTTAAAATGTGAAGACGATTTTCAAAAAATTCGCCTACAACTAGTTTAATACTATCACTATCGATATCGATACTAGAAATTATTTTCCTCACATTAAACACTCCATTTTTATTACAACATTAATTATACTATAAATGAAGAACAATGTAAAACATTTTTT
This sequence comes from uncultured bacterium, assembly GCA_947646655.1. Taxonomy (GTDB): domain Bacteria; phylum Bacillota_I; class Bacilli_A; order RF39; family UBA660; genus RUG11867. The sequence goes on along the minus strand of CANSHI010000003.1, from coordinate 83,989 downwards.
AAAAAAGGTACTTTAGAAAAAAGTACCAATTAACTAAGGGATAGACGACCATGTCCTCCTTGACTCTGATCATATGACTCCATTACATCTGATCCCAATTCCAAACTCAAACCTTCAAAATAATGATTTTTTAAAATATTAACCATTTCAATATATTTAAAAACTGCACTCTCTTCATCGCCAATTTTCAAATAATCTACACAATTTACTAAATAGTCAAAGTATAAATCTATAGCCAAGTCTTCTCTATTTTCGTCTTCGCAAAGTTTTTTTGATATCATAGGACCTATCACGTCATAATCCATTAATAATCCACTATAGCAAGCTTCCTTCTGCAATTTGTTATTTCTAAAATTTCTTAATACTCTTAAAACTTCACAATTATCGTCTAAACCTAATATCCGAACAACTATAGTCGTAATAAAACAACCTGCATACTGAAAACTCGACTCTCTTTCCACTACTTCTACTGTTTTTATTTCATCTTCTTTATCTTCTTTATAACCGTTTTTTTTCTTCCATTCTCTACTTACTTCTATTGCTTTATCTCCCAAGTATTTATCTTTTGAAAATCTCTCACATTCTTTTTTACATACTAATGAATCTTTGGAATCGGCAAACTGATAATCATCCAAATATTTACAATAATATCTTCCTTCTTTTAATTTAGTTACATCCATATATACACAATAACCGCATCTCTGACAAGTCATATTTTCCCCTCCCTTAAAGGCTTAAATATATTATCACAAAATTTCTAAAAATGCAAAAAAAAGAAACCATTTTGGTCTCAATTTTATGGCTCAGAAGGTGTTACACTTGTTGGATCAGATATTTCGATATGAGCCTGGAATGATTGTCCTTGGTTAGCATCTTGAGGAATATTAAGTTCTTTGAAATTAACATTTATAGAATATGTATGCTTCTCTCCTGGTGCAATTAATTGATCATCGACAATTTTACCTTGTTCATCAGTTAATGGAGTAGTACCATTAGTCATATTAAACTTACCAGATTTTAATACAGATGGTGTATTAGCACCATTTGATTCTCCTGAAATAGTTAGTACTAATTGTTCTGCTAATAAAGCAGCATCTCCACTCTCTTGAGCACGACCATTATTGGCTTGATATGCAGTACTAAATCCATTAGCATCAACTATTAAGTCTAGATCATAAGTTTGAGAAACTTTACTAGTTGATGGATTTTCTACTGTAAATGTTCCATCTTTAGTATCTCCAGGAACTGCATTAGGTAAGCTTAAAGTTTCACCTAAATATTCAAGACCTATTGGAGCAGCAGTAGTAATGATAACACTTTCCTTCGCATTATTTGTTATAGTTGCAGAGAAGTATGCAAATGTTGCACCTACTAAAGCAACTAAAAGTGTTGCAACTCCTATAACTGTTAACAATACTGTATTACCATTTCCCTTTTTCTCATCATTCATATTTTGAATCCTCCTTTACTATAAACATTTTAGCAAAGGAAAAATAAAAATGCAACACCTAAATGATTGTTTTACAAATTTTTTAGCATTTTTCGCTTTTATTTTTTTTGTGGTTATTCAGTATAAAGTAAAAGTTTGTCCCACTACCGACCTTACTATTCACACCATATTTAAATTTATGAGCCTCTAAAATCTCTCTTACAATAGACAAACCGAGCCCTGTTCCCATTTTATTTCTCTTATGTTTTTTATCAGTTTTATAGTATCTATTCCAAACATGTTTGATCGTTTCTTTATCTATTCCCTTACCAGTATCGATTATTTCCACTTTAAAAGTATTTTTAATTTTTACCACATTTATATACACTGTTAAATCGTTGCCTGTATAATTCACTGCATTATTAATTAAATTATATATTACTTGATCCATTTTTTTCTTATCGGCAAATATATCTGCTTTTTCTGGCCCTTTATAAACAAAATTATAGTTTTCCGTTAACTCTAAAATTTTGAAATTACTGATAATGTCTTTAATAGCTTTTACTAAATCATAAGATTCAATATTTAACTTCTCTGCACTTGCTTCTAATTTTGATAAATCGATTATGTCATTTACTAGTTCATTCAATCTATCGGATTCGTTTATAATTACGTTCAAATGTTCATTTCTTTTACCTGTGTCTTTATACGAAATATCTCTTACCATTTCCGCATAAGATTTAATCAAAGTTAACGGTGTTTTTAAGTCATGACCGACATTAGCCATCAAATCTCTTCTATAATCGTCAGTTTTAATCATCTCATGCATAGCGTAATTCAAAGTTTCACTTAGCTCATCTATTTCACTAATTTTACTAGACTCAAAAGTAACTTTTAGATCTCCCTGCCCCATTTTCTTAGCTTTCTTAGTTATTTCGAATATAGGCTTTGTTATCGAATGAGACACGAAGGATGCAATTATTACCGATAGCACGATTACAATGATTAATAAATATACTAATTGATTACGTAACATTCTATTAGTTTCATCCAAACTTTCTAATTGACTATTGATAAAAACATAATTGCCATTTAATTTTTTTCCAAACAAAAAGCTTTTCGTATTATAGCGAGGATTAGTGATTTTATAAAAAACCACCTCATTCTCACTGTGATACATCGCCTCCATCAAAGCAGATATTTTAGTACTAGGACTATTAAGTATACATCCTTTCATATTTTCATTATAATAGATATTACCAAGTCCAGTCATATACTCTATACAAATATCAGCCTCACTACTTACTTTAGAAAAATATGCATTGATATCTTCAGCACCGCTTATATCTTCAGCGATCTTCTCAACTTGTTCTATTTTATATACTTCATAGTAGTAGTTTAAATAAATATTTTGAAAAACATAAAGCATGATTAAAATGAATATACCAAACAAAACGATCGTTATAGTTGTTTTAAGATTAAAAGAACTTTTTCTATTCTTTATATTCAAATTTATAACCTACCCCTCTTAGAGTAACGATCGAATCTTTATATTTTCCTATTTTACTTCGCAATGTCTTAATATGGGTATCGACAGTCCGATCATCACCAAAAAAATCATATCCCCATATATTAGTTAACAATTGTTCTCTCGAAACAGCAATATTTTTATTTTCAATCAAATATTTTAATAGTTCATACTCTTTTAAAGTTAAAATTATTTTCTCATCTTGAATACTTACTTCTCGCGCATCCTCATCGATTACGAGATCCCCAATAACTTGTTTTTTATTAATTTGATTAACTCTTTTTAAAATTGCTTTTATACGCGCCATCAATTCTTTGGGACTAAATGGCTTTATCACATAATCATCTATCCCTAAATCGAAACCCAAAAGCTTATCGTACTCTTCGCCTCTAGCACTGAGCATCAAAATAGGAGTACTTTTATTCTTATGAATCTCCTTAACAGCCTGATAGCCATCTAATTTAGGCATCATTATATCCATTATTATTAAATCGTAATTGTTTAGTTTACTCATATCAACTGCTTCTAATCCATTAGAAGCTTCATCTACTTCATAACCCTCTAAAATGGCATACTCTTTGATGACACTTCTAATCAATTCCTCATCGTCAACGATCAATATTTTCATAAAAACTCACTTCCTAATCAATGATATTATAGCATGTTTGTGAAATTAAAATGAAAAAAGCTCATTTTTTTCATTATTAATTAAAAAATACTATGTTTGCCATAGCATTATAAAATAATATAAGATGTAATATTTAGTTGAAATTGCCACTGAAATGAAATGATTTCTGCCATACGCTTTTTTGAGGCAATTCAGTTATTGCCAGTGGATTAAAAGCAATAGAGAAACCTTTTTGACTACAATTAGTAATACCTCTAACAAAATATTCTAGATCATTGAGTCCATTATTAATTTCTTCTAAAATGGCGAATGGATATGAAAATTACGCCAAAATTTTATTTCTTTTGTATCATCATCCTCAACCATAAAGTCAAATAGATGTTTATGATGACAAATATATAATGTTACCTACTTTGCTCATAGTTAACAATGCTTTTAATCTTTCTAACGATTCTGTAGTAAAATCACTAGTTTTACATTCTAAAAAATTATATTGCAACTGGGACAAATTATTGTTATCCATAAAACTTTTACAAATGATATATTTACACCATTTATGTAAAGTGATAAGTAAAATAATGATAAACCCCTAAATACTATGCTAAAATGAACTTATGAAGGGAGAAAAATTATATGAATAATAATGAAAAATATTTAGAAATGGATATTTTACCAGTTCAAATGACTAAACATATAAAAGGAGATATATCAGAACTTGACAGTTGCAAAATTTACAAAGTTTTAGCAAATGGGACAATTCAAGAAAGTTCAGGGGTTATGACAAATAATGCATTCTTATTTTATGATATTACTAATACTACACCTGAATTTAAAGCTGGATGTATGGATATGAGTATGAAAGGAATACAAAATATTCTTCCACCTGTTGAAGAAAACCAACAATCTGTTGAACTATTAAATACAGAAGGATCTTACAGTAGCTTAAATAAAGAAGAAAAAGCTAGTCTAGGATATAATTTCGTAACACTTGCAAATAGAGAAAATGGTTTAGATGTTCAACCGGTACTTATTCAAAGAAGAGCTGATAATCTATATGTTCAAATAGATTCTACAACTTTGGATTCTGAACTTTTAGCAAAAGTTGGTTCTGATATTACTGTTTTAAACTTAAATGAATATGGTTTATATGAAGAAGCAACTAAAGAAGTTAGCCCAAAAAGTTTATAATAGCTTTTAGACTGTTGGTAAAATGATCAACAGTTTTTTTATTGTTTTTGATCAAATACATAATTTGAATAAGGATTTTATACTTTTTTGTAAAAAATACTTGAAAATTAGCATAAAATATTATATACTCAATTTGTCTTATTAATAAGACAGTGCCTGCCCATGTGGCGGAATAGGTAGACGCACAGGACTTAAAATCCTGCGGGTGTTAAAACCCATGCCGGTTCAAGTCCGGCCGTGGGCACCACTTTTCGGGAAGTAGCACAGCTTGGTAGTGCACCTGGTTTGGGACCAGGGGGTCGCAGGTTCGAATCCTGTCTTCCCGACCATTTAGAAATTAAAGTCTTGATTTTCAAGACTTTTTAATTGTCTTAAAATATACATCATTATAATTTCTATATTACTTTAGTTACTATATTCCCATGGCATTTTTTTAATAGATAAATTTATTTCACTTATTTGAGCATCTGAATCATTTGTTTTGTTAAGAATAATAGATACCTTTTGTACAGAACCATATTTTCCTATTCTTTTACAAGAAAAATAACTCTCACTTTTACCATTATTTAAACGGACTGTAATTAAATTATTGGTCGCTGCTCCATTTTGCATAGTAGTTTTTAAAATTAGGGAAGTATTATTATAATTTGTTGACTCCTTTAAATATCCAGAAACTGTAAATTCATAAAACCCTCTTTCATCGATATATATATAATCAGCAGAGGTTCTAAATATATTAGAGTTATTTGGTAAAATTAAACTATTACGAATAGATAATATACTAGATGTATCAGAGGCATTATAATTGGTAAATATTTGTGGTTCTGAAAAATTAGTTGGTCCCACAGGTCCAGGAAGTCCTTCTGGTATAACAAAGTCTAATTCATATGAATTATTAAATGGTTTCATTCAAACTCCTTTCTGTCACTATTGATTAAAAATATAGTTTCTGTATTAGTAAATATACTTGCTCTGCACTTGCTGTAGCATTATCTTGCTTTTGAAACATAATAGTTACTTTTTGTGAACTATCACATTGCGATACAATTGTTCTTGAAAAATAAATTTCATGGTCCGAATCCAATTGAATCATAATAAGATTATCGTTGCCAACCTTTAATGTAAGACTCGCTTTGTCAGTCGTTGAATTATCCTTTAATAGACCATAAAAAGTAAATTCATAATAACCCCCTTCATTCAAAATAATACCATTATTATCAATGATAAAAATATTAGAATTAGTTGGTAGAATTAAATTTTCAGAATTCGGTGAAATAGTCATCATTCCTGTTGCTGTTACACTATTATAATAAGTTGAAATTAAAGCTACTAAGCTATTAGGACCAGTAGGCCCCGTCGGCCCCGTAGCCCCTGCTGGAATTACAAAATTCAGAACATAATCGTAATTATCTGCCTCTATAATTTTCACCCCTTTATAATATTTTATATACTTAATTATATGAAAATATATATGAGTTATTTCTAAAATAGTTAAACTAGATTTATACTCATTATTTTAATTCTGGTATTTCCTAACCATTTTAAGAAAAAAACTGTTGAAATTTCTTTTGTTATCAACAGTCTTTATCTTTTTATAAAAGTATTAATTTTGTCATAAATTTTTGGATATATATCTTTTTCTTCTAAAACAGCATGTTCCCCTTCTTCGACAGTTACGAGTTCTTTGCTTCCATCACTTTCAACTTGAATTTGATTATAAACTCTCATATTTGTTGATACACTTACAAATTCATCTAACATACTTTGAATTAACAATAGATCATTTCTAACGCTTTTTAAAGACTGGATTGCTCCATTTCCTATAGCTAATATGCGCGATGTATCCCTAAATAATTCAAAATGATCGACAAAGTACTTCACTCTATCGACCCATTCACCCGCGTACTTTTCTTCAAAATGAGGCTGATAACCATTTCCAAAGCCACAATATCCTAGAGCTTTCTTATAAGCATTAGGTATTCTTCTAAAAATGCCCCATGGTCTTATAGCAGGATTCACAAGCACTAGTTTTTTAGTTAAAAACTCTTCATTTATTATACTTGCTAAAGCCGCTCCATGAGAATGCCCGACTAATATTAAATCATGTTGGTCTTTATATTTCGAATTATATTTTTCTATTACTCGCTTCAAATACTCTTCATTATTTATTTTGCTTACTAAATCATCATGATAATCGAAAAGATCGACATCTATCCCCGTACTCTCTTCTAATTTATCTCTAATCCACTCCACTGCCTGTGGATGAGACCATAATCCCCTAATAAAAACGATTTTTTTCATACATAAAACCCCCTCACTTATGTATAAAAAGCACACATATTATAGTCTATATAGTTTTTTAAGTCAAGAAAAAACTTAGAGAACCTAAGCAATTATGCAGCTTGGTCGTCTAAGTTAAATCTTGTTGCTAAATGAGCATTCAAATCGTCATCTTGGTTAACATCATCAAGATAATTTAATGTTATAGTTAAATTATAATAATATGTTTTACCAGCAGGAACTTTCAAATTAGAACATAATGGAGCAGTTACTTCAGTAGTACTTGTAGGAACTTGTTGATTCTTAACTATATCTTTATAAGAACCATTTTCTTCCTCAGCGTATGATAAAGTATAAGTTAATGAACCATTTACATAAGTATTAGTTAAATTTACCCAGTTCATTCTGCTTATAGTATCAAGTGTACCTGTGTTTTCGATCTTAAATTTTTTAGTAACTGATTTTGTAAATCTTAGTTTAGTATTGATACCAGCATCGCCATCATCAAACACTATTTTACTAGATGCAGTTTGTACTTGTACTTGTTCAGCATTATATTGTAAAAGTCCTCCAGTTAAGAACGCATAAGTACCAACCATAGTAACTATTACAGTAGCACATACTACTAATGCTAAAATAATACCAGTTTTTGTATTGTTTTGTTTTTGTTGCTCTTGTTCCTTTTTCATAAATCTCACCCTTTCACTTGAAGTATATCTCTATACTATACTAAAATTATAGCTTATTTCTTTTTTTTAGTCAAATATTTTAAGTAAAAATTTTACAAACTTTACATTTATAAATCAAAAAAACTTGTAAAATTACAAGCTTAATTTACTAACTGGTGTCCCGAGAGGGATTCGAACCCTCGACCCTTTGATTAAAAGTCAAATGCTCTACCGGCTGAGCTATCGGAACAATTACAAATAAAATGGTTGCCTTGGATGGACTCGAACCATCGGAATGTCAGAGTCAAAGTCTGATGCCTTACCACTTGGCTACAAGGCAATTAATAAGTGGTGGGGAGACATGGATTTGAACCATGGAACCCGAAGGAACAGATTTACAGTCTGCCGCGTTTGACCACTTCGCTATCTCCCCATTAAAAATGGTGCCGACAGAGGGAGTCGAACCCCCAACCTACTGATTACAAGTCAGTTGCGCTGCCAGTTACGCTATGTCGGCAAAAAAATGGTGGGCGCTATAGGACTCGAACCTATGACCCCCTGCTTGTAAGGCAGGTGCTCTAACCAACTGAGCTAAGCGCCCAAAAACTAAGGACAAACCTAATATATCATTTATAGCTTATCCTGTCAAGAATTTTTATGTAAGTTTTCTTACAATTTTTCAATTTTTACTGTTCACTAATTATTATATTCAATTTCTTTGAGTTTAGTGTCTATCCATATAGGTAACATTTCTTTTAATTTAGAAAAACCGTTTGGGCTTTCAAGAAGTCTCCCTTTTTTAGAAGTTAATCTATAATCTATCGATTTTATCGACAACTTCATTTGATTTTTAACTTTGTCAACATCGACAATTTTTGCATAAATCGTCTCGCCTGGAAAGGCAAAATTTCTAACATTTGTCACAAATCTTTTAGACATCTCCGAAATATGGATCAATCCGTTAAATTCTTCATCTACTTTAACAAATATACCATAGTTTTCTATACTCGTGACAGTAACTTTTATAATATCTCCAGTATGATAATTCATCTATCATCAACCTCGCGAATAGTATTATAACACAGTACACCCAAAATGTAAAATGGACTATTTTACCAAAGAAAAAGCATATTTTTATCCAAATATGCCTATTAATACAAAGAGCAATGCCATTACTCCGAATAAAACTCCAAATGTTATTAATACAATTTTTGTTTGTTTACGATTAGGATGCGCCTCAGCATCCATAGAATAATAATAACCTCCCTTTTTATAAACGACAAACCCCTTGCTTAGCATAAAATTTAAAGTTACACCTTTATCTTTTACCAATTTCATAAATTCATCTTTTTCAATTTTATGGTCGACATCATAAGCTTTTCTTTTTTCAAATATATCTTTGATACTAGCCATATCCTCATCAGATGGTTTCATCATATTGGCAGACAAGTCAATTTTTTTCTTACCAGATTTAACTTGTTGTCTTATTGACATTATAACACCACCAGCACCTATAAATGTAAACAATAATGAGAAAATATAGTCGTGAATCATAGCCTCTTTAAAAGCATCATAGCTATATAAAGCTTTAAAGGCTCTAAGAGATGTTGCTCCTGCTTCTTGCACTAATAAAAGGTTCGGAATAATAACTAATGTTGCAACAGTTATAGAAAAAACCGATACAATTCCAATTATGAACGGCAATTTTTTATCTATTTTACCCCTACACAATTCATACCCTTTAAGAGCTCCCACAGCGATTAATAAAGCTAAATAAGAATACATCATTTCAGCATAAACATACAATAAGATCCATGGTAAAGTAGCGATAAGTCCACCTAACAATGAACCTAAAATACCTACTAAATATCCATTTTCTTTTTTTTCTATTTTTTCCATAATAAATTTCACCTCTATTTAATTTTTACTTTTTACCAAATTTTGACCATGTTCTATTGGTGTCCAAGTAACATTGTTCTTAAACATACACACAATATTTATAGGAATCCACGTTATTATAAAAATGCTAAATAAAAATATTCCATGTAAATTTTTAACAACACTATTATCATAATATTTTATTACTAATGCACTGAACAATGCACACAACAAATAAGAAATTAAGAAACACCACATTCCTAAATTAAAGAAATAAGAGAATATATCGTATAATTCTATACCTAAGAGTTTAAATACTAAAAGAGCAGCCATCAGTACAAAAGATAAAATTTGCATATAAGGAGCGATCAAAAACATGACCTTATCAAAATTAGAAAAATCCCCTTCTTCAAAATAATTAGATAGTAGTTGTTTCGAATATCTTTTACAACATTGCATTATCCCGAAACTCCACCTAGCCCTCTGTTTCCAAGAAACTTTAAATTTAAGTGGTTGCTCGTCATACGTTATCGCTTCATCGGCATACACGATTCTCTCACCATTTAAAACGCATATGAGAGATAACTCTATATCTTCCGTAATAGTAACTGGTTTAAACTTTTCCTCCATAAACTTTTTATCAACCATAAATCCTGTACCATTAATAGTCGCACACATATTAGACCTCGTCCTTGCCCTATTATAAAAGATATTTTGCATATAATAGAACAAAGAATAACTGGAACTTATCCAACTGGCACTTATATTGCTACTGTCTTTTCTACCTTGAACAAACTTGTATCCTGATTGATAATAATTATTCATAATACTCAAAAATTTTGAATCTACCACATTATCAGCATCAAAAACTATATAGGCATCATACGGCTTTTCTTTCAATTTATCGAGTGCATACAAAAGAACTTCCCCTTTTGTTTTCACTTTAGCTTTAACTTCTATTATTTTGGATTTTGCTTTTTTGGCAACTTCCAAAGTATTATCTGTACAATTATTTACACATGTATATACGTCGTACAGATCACTTGGATAATCTTGTTTAATTAAACTTTCTACTAGATTGCCGATTACTCTTTCTTCATTTCTTGCAGCGATCAAAATTGCAAATTTAGTTTTATTTTCACATTCGACAACTTTAGTTTTATTTTTCAAAAATGCAAATAACCCTGTAACTCCAAAGTAAATTGTATGTAAAAGAGTTATTGCAAAAAACACATAATAAATTATAACTGCCATAATTTTAACCTCTCATAATTTTATAGATTAATTTTATTATACACCATTTTGCACGATAATCATACAAAATATTTAAAATATTACGTTAAGTGCCTATTTTTCCCTTGTTTTAGCAAAAAAAATAAATCATATAATGACTCATTTTTTAAGTTTTTGTTCGATTATTTCGTAGTTATCTAATAGTTTGTTAAAATCATCCGCTTCGATCATACGGCTCTCAGTACTTGTAACAGTTCTTTTAAAAGTACCATCTTGAAAATATAAAAGTGCTGGCAAAACATCTATTTTATTAGCATCGTTCAAACTAAACTTATCGTTAAGCTTTTGAATATAGTTTTCTTCATACATTAAATCTGTTGCATCTAAATAATATAAATTGCTCTCAAGTCCATTATTCACGACTGCTTTCTTTAATTCACTTTCCATTTTTTTTACATTTTCATTTTTTACAAAACTTATTAATATAAAGGAGTCACTTGGCATCTCACTCAAAGTATTATCGATATCATCATACTGTATTGAAAGGCCTGAAGAAGAAAAGACACTAGTACCAAGTTTATTATTTTGATGATTTTTATAAAGATTACTTACTATTAAAGCGACCAATACTATCGCCACCATCAAAAGTACAAAGTTAAAATACTTTCTAGCACTTTTAGATTTTTTATCATCTTTTGTATTTTCTATATTTTTCATAGGCTCTTCTCCTCTATTCATCTACTAAATAAATTTTATCATAAAAACAAACTTGTGTAAATCATATAAGTATATTCTTTTACAAAGATTTTTATGATCTAATTATCATCGTTAAGCTTTTTAATATTTTCTCTATCTCTTCTCTAGATTCATCGTAAAAATCTAATCTAAAATTTTTAATTCCTAGCGTGATCAAATCTTTTATTTCTTCAAATTTATTCAAAGGATCAGGACTTAAAAGATAGTTCATATTGTCACTTTTCCAAACGATATACTCTACATTATTTCTGTCTAGAAAAGTATTTTCCCCATCGAAAGTCGGATTAAATTTCATTTTCATAAGTTCTACTCTTCCATAAACTAATATTTCTAATAAAGAAGGATCTACTTTAGAACATATATCTTTAATTTCTTCATAGCTACACTCAACAGACACTCCTACTTTGCTAACACCTCTACATGCAAGCTCTGACACTGTATAAGAATTTACAACATTTAACATGTAATCACTATGAACCATATCGTCATCTTTAATTAATTCTAGTCCTCCTAAATCACTAATTATATATTGATTGCTATCGATCTTGTCAGGATTTTCTCTGACCTTTTCGTTTACTGTCTTTCCATTTACTAAATCCATAGTAGAACTAAATATTTCACAGTTAAATTTAGAAGCTATCTCGACTTGTTCCTTATTTTGAACTACGACAGAAATATTGAAATCCTTTTGCTCTGTCTTTTTCATTTCCAAGCTTACATCGACATATTCACGACTTCTCTTTCTAAAAATCCTAGCTTCATCCATTTTAGCCAATATATCACGTCTTAAATTATTCAAGTCTTTTAAATTGATAAATATATTTTCATCCATTTTTACTACTAGTTTCTCAAACTTATATACTGTATTACCTGTTTTACATATTTGTCTTTTTACTTCTTCCAAACTAACTGGTCTATTGATAGACTTCTCTACTACGGCACCTTCTAAGATGAGCTTATTTAATCCATCAGAAATACGGATCACTGCTTTTTTTCCTACTAAAAGTTCTATCTCACCCTCAATACTTACTGCTCTCTTAGGCAAGTCATCTATTTCTTTTTTAAGTCTTATACTGGCAACTTTCCTTAACTCTCCTGCCCCATGAATTTTTAAGAAATTATCGACAAAGACTACATCCCCTTTCCTAGCTAAACTTATTAAGTTATCTTTTTTATCATATAAAAAATTAACTGTCATCCCTTCTTTAGCCTCACTAAAGCGTATAGCATCCCCTTGACATAATTCCTCTGTTAAAGTCAATTTTATTTTATTTTTAATTTCTTCATATCGTCCAATGGAAATCCCTATATGGTTAGGACTTTCCCTATTGACCATTTCTTCGTTACTAGCACCGAGCAAAAAACCTTTTGTAAAGCCTCGATTAAAAAGTAACATGATATTATCCATTTCTTGCTTAGAAATATTTTTAAACGTGCCATTGTAATAAGCATCTATTTGTTTTCTATAAATATAAGTCATATAGCCGACATATATAGGGCTTTTCATCCTTCCTTCTATTTTCAAAGAATCTACGCTCGAAGACAAAATTTTATCGAGATGATTAATGGTACAAATGTCTTTTAAACTTAAATAATATTTACTACTATCTGAACGTTTTGTATGATAAGATAGCCTGCATAACCCAGCACATTCTCCATGATTACCACTTCTATTCATTATTAAGCTAGATAAAAGACATTGACCAGAGTAACTGACACAAAGTGCCCCATGACAAAAAATTTCCTTCTCTATATCTTTTGGTAACTCATCTATTTCTGTAAGTGACATTTCACGATCCAAAACGACTCTCTTGACACCACACTTTTTAAGAAGATTAATCATGTTTTTGCCATTATTATGCATTTGTGTACTAGCGTGTAATTCTAAATCGGGAATAACTTTTCGAATTAAATTTAACATTCCAAAGTCTTGTACTAAAACAGCATCGACTCCGCTCTCATAAATGAATTTAACATATTCTAAAAATTCAGTTACTTCTTTCATTTTTATTAAAGTATTAATAGTAACATATACTTTTACCCCATAAAGATGAGCAAATTTTATAGCTTCCACTAACTCTTCATCACTAAAATTCGCTGCATATTTTCTAGCACCGAATCTAGTTCCCGCTAAATATACGGCATCAGCGCCATACATAACTGCATACTTTAGCATTTCCATATTTCCAGCCGGACTCAATAATTCTACTTTACTCATAAATATTTCACCACTCTTTTATTTTAGCACAAAATTAAAGAATAGAATATGCACTATATTTTAATGCCCTTTTTTATAAAACTGAATGTTTTCATTTTACTAGCTAAAATTTCTTCGTTCTCTATATTACAATTATCAGCATATCTTTCTCTAAATATACTTTTCTCATATTCGCTTTGAAATAAGAGATCTAACATTATTTCAAGCAATTCTCTTTCATCATCACATGAATCTAATTTTAATAAAAGATCATAATCATTTTTACAGCGGTGTAAACCCGATAGTCTCTTTGCGGCAACCATTAAATTGCCTATTAATAAAATTCGCAAAATTATTTCATCCGCCTCTAAAGTTCCATTTGGCATTCTAAACTCTATCGTATTAAATCTTACAAAAATATTGCTTAAGTTTATCCCTATAAATCTCGAACAAAATAAATTTTGTATTTTTTTTATAAATTCATCTTTACCTAAATTTTCATAATCGCTATCATAATTATCCACATACGTTTTAGAAAAGGGCATTGCGTTATTCATTATACCTTTACGTGGACTCTCTCTTCTTGAATTTAAAATCTTGTAAATAATCATTTCAAATTTTGTATATAAATAGAAAAACCAATACCAAGCATCTCTAGTATCTAAATAATCGCTTCCAAAATGGATATGACCGCCTGATCTGTTAAAACATCTCAAATTATTTATACGTGCAAAATCACATATTTGATACAAACTTTGCAAGTCATCTCTATTCCAAGAAAGCTTTGGAGATGTAAATTCTAAACCATCAGGAAGAGATAGCTCATCTTTAACACAATAACCTCGTAAATTTTTATCATAAAACAAAATCGGCCATGCCAAATCCCCAAAACATTCAATTTCCACACCAAAAGTTAAAATCTTTGGCAAAGCACTCGCATAATCTTTTATATCGAAATGTTTATCATATAAAGAAGTATATATTTCTCTTCCCTTAATCTCAAAAAGGTTATTTATCAAAAATCTTCTTTCGACACCATCTTTTGTATTTTTTAAAACATCTCTACATAAACCGTCAACAAAATAATACTTCTTAAGCATACTAAGTTTTTCATTTTTATCTTTTAGATCCAATATGCTTTGCATAAGTGCTTTATAAATTATAAGACTATTTTTTTGTATACGTGGCTTGATTTCATGATAAAAGTCTTCATCTCTATCATAAATATAAGGAAGAAGTCTTAGTAAGAGTTCTCTATTTCTCAAATATAATATAACGGATTTTAAAGTTTTATCATCAACATTAGCCATAAACTTATCTCTTAAAGTTGGATCTTTAAGAGACAACGCTAGCATTATATAAAGTTTATCATTACTTACAACGTTCAAATAATATATTTTTAACAATTCATCATTTATTTTACATATTCGAGGAAACAAGTCTTCCGTTACGAGATACAGATTATTTGCAATGTACTTAAGAAAACATTCATCAGACAAACAACATACTAAAAATTGAAAATCACTTCCCTGCTTGTCATTAAAATCTTTTATTAAATCATATATCTTATTATCGTCTTTTATCATTGAGGCATTAAGAATATTTAAATAATTATTCTCTCCAAATTCCTCTTTCAATTGTTCATAAATCATATTATTCCTCCAAAATGCCCTTATTGTAACATCAAAGACTTTTAAAGTAAAATAAAAATGCATCTTTATTTAGACACATCTTGTTTTACAATATTTAATTTTTTATCTTGTTTTATTAGCTTGATAACTGCTTTATTATCATAACCTAAATCTTTCGAGTAAACCCATGAAAGTTCTACACTATAACCAGGAAATTGACCAGCAGGTGTAGTTATCGTTTCCTCATTAACCTGAGCCACTTCAACACTATCTACAATTGGAAGTTCTTGCTGTCTTGTATTATAAGAATTATCCTCGACATATTTATAAATAGTGTCTTTAACTTTAAGTTCAAAATTTTCTTTTATGTCTGGACTGACAAACTCTCTCGCTCCTACATCATATTGATTAATTTTATTGTCAATTGTATACAAGTCTATTATATAAAGCTTGCTTAAAACCTCGGCATATTTTTTAAAATCTATCTCTTCGCTGTTTAAAACGTCTCTAAGTTCCTCAAAAGTTCTCTTAAAAAGAGGTGTATCTCTATCTTCTAAGTAATAATCATAGCCCTGAATAGTTTCTAGTACATTGGTTTTATTAACAACTTCGGGTTCCTTCGGCTCTTTATTTTTTAATACAAAGAAAGTTCCGAGCCCAACGCTTCCCAGTAAAATTAAAATAATTAAAACGACCAGCGTAACTTTTGTACCTTTACTCATTTTTAATTTTATCTCCTTCCAGTTCTATTAAATTATAGACGATTATATTATTCGACAGCTCTAGCATTTTTTCTGTATAATTTTTTATCTCAGGTATGTATTCTTCGTCGATAACCATACTTTTTTCATCTAGTAGTTTATATTCACTTTTAGAATTGTTGTAATAAACTTTATTGGTCAAGAAATTACCATTCGGAAACATAACTATATTATCGTTTTTAATATTAAATATATCGTTCCCAAGTGCATAGTCACTTTTAAAACCGAACATATTCCCAAGTGTTGGAAGCACATCAATCATACCCATATAATAATCGAACTCACCCTTATATTTGTGATCCTTAGTCCATATGATAAGCGGTGTCTTTCTATTTAGCTCATTTGCATAATAATCATAATCGATATAAGTCGGATCTTCTTCTAGTTTTAAATCATCTGTAACAGGATCATAATTGTATAGATAGTTATACTCCTTATTAGCGAGTTTCGCATCATGATCCCCATAAAAGACTATAACTGTATTATTCAATATGTTTTCTTTATAAATAGCCTGTATAAATTCACCTAAACACTGATCGGCATAATGTATACTTTTTATATAATTACCTATTTTTGTATCTTCTAAATATGGCACTTTAACTATTTCTGCTTTTTTCGTTTCGGGATTAATTTTTTCTATCGTATTAGTTAAATCGAACACACCATAAGCTTCTCCGCCATCCCAAGGAGTATGATTAGTAAGTGTTATCATAGTACCCATATAATTTTTATTATCTTTTTCTATATCTTTTAAATATGGGATAGCTTGTTCAAAAAAGTCGTGATCCGATATTCCAAGCCCTATAGAATTTTCTTCAGTAACATTAAAATATTCTTTAGAATAAAACTTATCATAGCCTAAACTTTTATGCATTGGAGCCCTATTCCACATCGAACTGTTATTACCATGCATACTAAAAGTATAATATTCCTTTTCTTTAAGCATTTTTTCTATCGATACATAATTTCTATCGTAGTAATTAACAAAAACCGTTCCTGACAATGCTGGCATCAATGAAGTATTAAGTGTAAACTCTGTATCACTACTAGTACCGACACTTACTTGAGGATAAAAGTTATTGAAATATAAGCCTTCTCTAGAAAGTTTATTAAGATTAGGCGTAACTTCTACTCCATTTATTTTCATATCTAAAAACATTGTCATCATGCTTTCCATATGGATGAGAAGCAAATTCTTTCCTTCATAAATACCAGTATATTTATTTTTTTCAGTTTTTTTATCTTTTTCACTATAGTATTCTACAAATTTTTGAGCAGCTTCATCATAACCGAAATATGAAAATATTCTAGATTGAGCACTTTGTATAATGTCATTCATCTGATAAGTAATTATTCCATATCTTTCAACTATATATTCTCTATTCCACTGTTTAACTAATCTACTAATATCTGTACCCGTTAAGTTTACTATATTTATGCACAACAATACTACTCCAATCAACAAAATAGTACCAAAATTTCTTTTACTCTTTTCAATTTTAGCAATGTAATTAAAATAGTTATGATTATTTAAAGATTTATGAATGAAATAAAATAATAATGGACCAAAAAGATAGATTATATGTAATGGAGTTAATTTATCGAACACTGCATCGGTAACAGTATTAACTTGTCCCAAACTTTCTATAAGGCCTACTGTGACAAATGAATCATAAAAAGTATAATAAATACCATTTATAACACAAATTGCAGTTGCCAAAACTAATACAGTTTGAAAATATATATATTGTCTTTTTGGTTTAAATAAATAACCCAAAGAACCTAAAATGACTATTACAGCAAGATTAAAAAATAGCGTCTTAAACCCCCACGTACCAAATCCCAAAGTGCATATTTCCAGCAAAGTAGTTTCCAAGAGTAATATAATAATAAACGATAGGAATTGCTTATTAGTTAAGACGAAAGTCAACATTTTAAGTTTTAGTTTATTTATAAATTTAAGAATTTTATCTTTCATTTTTATCCCTTCTTACAAGACAATTATATCAAAAAATATGCATAATGAATACTTTTTTTATATTACATTACAGTAATCGTTGACAAGTTCAGTAAAAAAACTTATAAAAACTATTGCAAACAATTTATTTTTTTGATATTATTTATTTGTGATGCAGGTGTAGTACAATGGTTAGTACACGGCCTTGCCAAGGCTGGGATGGGAGTTCGATTCTCCTCACTTGCTCCAAATAGTTTAAAACGTTTAAAAACGTTTTAATAAAAGATTTATTTTTTAAAAATGTATAGGAAACAATCAAAAAAATTAAATCTTATAGAATTTAGAGTGTTAAACACTCTTTTTTCTTGTGATAAATTACTATGAGTGTAAACATCTAAAGTAGTTGATACCTTTGAATGACCTAAACGTCTAGAAATTTCATGTATATCTATGCCTTTATTAAATAGTAAAGTAGCATGACTATGTCTAAATTGATGTAACGTTATAGGTCTAATTTTAGCTTTACAGCAAGCTCTCAATTTATATCTATTAATAGTTGTTGGAGCTAAAGGCTTTATTCCACCAAAAATAAAATAATCAACAGTTTCACTACCATATTTTAAAAAGTAATATTTTTTCAAATTAAGCAAATCATGTTTAAGTTTATTATCAATTTTTATAAAACGATTGCTAGAGAACGTTTTAGGAGTCCCTAAGAGACGTTTACCGTGTTCATCGATAGTTTTATTGATTTTTACATAATTACCCTCTAAATCGCTAAATTTTAGTGCCATACACTCTCCAGGTCGAGTGCCACAAAAGAACATAAATTCAAAAAACCTTTTATAAACAATATTATCGACAAATTTAATAAATTTCTTGAACTCTTTTAAAGTATAAAAGTCTTTATTATTATTTTCCACTTTTAATCTAAAAGGGACAATTTCTAAAAAAAAGCTATCATCAAAATTATATTTGTAATGACAATAAGATAAAAAACTCTTAAGCATTGAATATAAATTTTTATTATGATTATTACAAAAATTCTTTTTATAAATAAATTCTTGCCAATCTTCAATAGATTTAAGATTAACATCAACTAACAATCTACCTTTAAAATAAGATAAAATATTAGCTTTAAAATTGTATAGGAAACAATCAAAACTTTGTTTTTTATGCCGCTTTTCAGCATATATTTTGTATTCTTCGAATGCATCTTCGAAGCTCATAATACCACCTCAGGCGAGTATTATACATTTTTTTCAATAATTGTCAAATATCTACCTCCTCTATAATAACAGAATAGCATAATTAATCATAAAATGCAAAACCTTTTAATAAAGATATAAAACAAAAGTCCAATTTCTTTTTTTAACATTTTTTGACATTTATAAAACCTCCATTTTTTAAATTGTCACACGTCACACCATTGGGGGGTCGTAGTACGCCCCCAATGATGAAAGCCTAATAGGCCTTAAAAGACCATATTAACGGCTTTGTCGCATAAGCGACTTCAAGGTGCCCTTTCAGGGCTGATTATATATGTGGGGTTAAGACCCCACACCCCCTTATAAAAACCTCACGGTTTTTCTATTTTTTAATATTAAAAATTTCTAAATCTCTTGCGGCCTGATCCGTTGCTGACGGCTCGGCCGACAAGATAAAAAAGAAAAATTAAGCATTAAAAAAACGAGACAAGTCTCGTTAACAATGATACAAGAATAATAATTGATTGATTATTTTACTTTCTTTTGTACTAATCGAATAATAAACATAATAGCTGCTAATACTGCAATAGCTGGCAATAACTTGATAAAATTATCTAATAGAACATTACCAAAAGACTGTAGACTAGTTGTTAAAGAAGCGGCTTGAGCATCTGACATACCACCAGTAGTTACACCCTCAAGCATTACATAAGCCCTTGGAGCAATAGTTGCTAATTGAGTCATAAACATGATAAAACCACCTTTCTATAATATATTTTTAGAGCCAAGCACTAACACTCTAACGATTTGTTAAAAATGTTTTGATAGAGGTAGGAAATCTGCTAATAAAAAATTATTTATTATTAAGTAATGCAAGCAATGCAAGTTCAGCCGTATCTAAAAAAATCTTTTTAGTATAATTAGGAGCAAGAGTTAACTCTACGCACATATATTCTTTTCCAGACTTTTCAGATACTTTTTTTACTAATTTTGCTGGTATTTCCATATTCTTAACTCCTTTCTAATATAAATATAACATCTAAAATTTTTAAAAATATAAAACATAATAAAAAAGAGAAAAATCTCTTAATTATCTAAAAATGTTTTATTTCATAAACTAATCTTTTCAATATACCTAAATAATATGAAATACCATTTAAATCATTATTTTTTATACATACTTTCATTTTATTAAGCGTTTCATCAATTAAATCAAAAATTTCTATTATTAAAGATTCATTCATATAAATACCTCTCTTTCATCATCAATAAATGTATATAAAATATAACATCGATTATCAATAACTACATTTATACAATCATCCATAGATTTATTAAATCTACAAACTAAATTATAAGCTGGTATATTAATATAGCGCGTTAATTCTTCATAATTGTCAATGTATAACAATATTTCATCCTTAAAATACTTATCATATATTACAAAATGATTTTTTTTTCTAAAATCTCTAGAATGCAATTTTTCCAATTTAACCTTTCTAGATTATTTTATAAGTGGGTTCAAATCTCCTCACTTGCTCCAATTGAAAACAACTTACGAACCATGTGGTATCGTGAGTTTTTATTTTATATAAGATTAACAGGATGTATTTATGAATATTAAGACAGAAGAACTTAGAGATATGCAAAAATATATTGTAAAAGCCTAAACCCGCTCTAAAAAGTTTGATAAAAATAAATATTAAGGATACTTTCAAATAGTTATTGATGGAACTAGGTTATCTAATCATAACTATAATTTAAATAATAAAAGAAAAAACAAATAATTTCCATTATATTACCAACTTAAACGTTAATAATAGTAATATTAAAGAAATCGTTTGTTTGGGTAGGAATCGTTGGAAAAATGAGTTCGTGAAATGCCGTCAATATTTAAATAAATCCGACAGTTAATTTTTTTTCCATACTCAATTTTCTCGTATGCTTATGTTCTATTTTTGTAATATTAGCCAATTATGACTTTCGGCTATACCATATTTATTTTGATTTTCGCTATATAACACTTTAAATCCAATTGCTGAAAGTATTTTTATATAAGTTTCATAATCATAATAACTCCACATCATTTCTTGATCACAAAAATCTTTTTTATATTTCATTATACCTGCATCTTCATCTCTAAGGGTAAGTAATAATATACCATCATCATTTAGACTATTATATATATTAGATAAGATTTCTTTATGCTTTTCTCTTGACAAATGAAGTAAGGAAAATAACATCATTATTAAATTATATTGTATTCCTATTTTATAATTTTCAATATCATTAACAATATATTTGGCATTAGTATTTATCATTTTTGCTTGAGCTATATGTTTTTCACAAAAATCTATACCTACAAGACTAAATCCCTTAGAACAAAAATAGTAATCATAAGGATAGCCATTACCACAACCCAAATCTAGGATCTTTCCTTGTTTTGGTATTAATTCAATAACCTTATCAAAAACATTTTTTTCAAAAGGCAATAAATCTCTTTTTCTATATTTTTCTATATAGTTATTGTTTTCATATGAACTTTTAATTTTATTCTTCATAAAATTGGCATCTAAAAAGCTTTCATCTAAATCTATAAATCCATTTCTGCTCCATAACCATAATGCAGTATGAATATCAATGGGTTTATACTTAGTTCCGTTAAATAACCTATTCCATTTATCTATTACTATTAGTTGAACGTCAGTTCGTTCTAATTCTTTATCATTAATAAGACCTAATTTACGTGTTGCTTTAATAACATGCGTATCTGGAGCTACTGTAAAGTTCTCTATATTTTTATATTCCCTATCGGTATATTGCCAAATAACGTATAACCAATAATTACATATCTTTGTACCAGATAAATATGGGAACATTTTTTTATTATGCTTTTGTATAAAATCTCTAATCTTTTCTACATCATTATCTAGCGAATCGAATAATTTTCTTATATCTCCATCAAATAATTCCATAAAAGTATTACAAAGGGCTAACCATATTTCAGTTTGCTTTTGTTTTTGTAATGCCACTTTGTATTTAGTAAGTGCATATTGTACTTCTTCAAAACTTTTTTCTAAACAAACTCGCGGATCAAATACAAACCTTGTTTCTTTATCATTATATGTTTTACTAGCACTTTCCCATAATGTATAAGAATTTCTTTGGTAATTTAGAGCCATGGGCAATGTAAAATATAAATAATTCTCTATCGAATCTTTTTCTAAATGAGGATTTTCATCTTCCGGCATAAACTCTCCGCCAAGACTGCCTTTCTTCCACATTATATATAAAATATCTACTTTTCTTAATATTTCATCTTTATTCATAATTACCTCTCAATACATTTTCTTAGCTCTAATTCTTTTAGTATAATTATTATCAAAAATTATTTTAAGTGATTTCTAGTCCTTATCACCGTTATATTAACATATTAGCTGTACATCAAACTATAAATTCCAAATATTACCTTTTAGTCAAACTATATTTTTGCTCAAATGCTTTTATATAACTTTTTCGCATAATAGGAAGAATTTGAAAAGCTGCTTCAATAGAGACATCCTTTAATTCTATCTTAGAAGTGTCAAGGAAAAACATAGAATCAACACTTTCAGAAAATAAACCCTTTAAAGCGATCAAACAATTATTATACTCTTCTATATTTTCTTGATTCAAAAATCTTCTTTTTTCTAAAGCTAAACTAGATATATAATCTCTTTTTAATGAAACCATTGGATCGGCATATGTGATAAGGAGAAAATCAATGAGTTCCTTTGAAATTGCTTTATATTTTTCTCGAGCATTAAAATATTGTTCCTCCGCCATATCTCCTCTAACATATCTTCTATAATTCCAAATTTGTCTATCATTAATCGATCTATCTATCAATATAATCTCTGCATCAGATTCGAGTGAAGCTTGTAATTGTTTATAGACTTCGTTCATAATAGCGATATTTCCATCACCTAAATTCATTTGATCATAATTCTTTCTAAATTTTTCTTTATAATATCTTGATGTTGTAAATTCTTCAATAAACTCTACCTTAAATCCACCTTTTTTAAAGAAATCATATAAATTATTGATTGTAGTTGTTTTTCCTGTTCTAGGCGTACCACTAAATTCGATAACAAAAGGTTTAGGTAGTGAACATAATGATTTTAATCTTTGTAGTTCTATTTTCATAGCATGTAATCGTCTTAATTTGGCATAATAATCTTGATTATCAGCAAAAATAATATTTCTTAAAAATGAATCTTCTTTTTTATAAAATACTTTATCCAATATATCTTTTAATCTTACAAAAATAGGTAAATCTTTATCTTCTCCTGCAATTAAACTTTCATAAATACTTGTATAGTACCATGTTTGCTGTTCTTCACCTCTTTTGAATGCTGAAAAATCTCTTATTCCACTTTTTTCAAACTTCAAAAATAAATCTTCTAAATTATTAATCTTATCAGCACAAATAACTAATTTATTTCGTAAAGGTAATTTTTTAGTTTCTTCAATTGTATGCTTTTTTCTTTCTTCCCAAGATAAAGATTTATCAGGTTCTGAAGCTCCCATAACTAAAGAAGCAATATCATTACCAAACTCTTTTTCTATATCTTCAATAGTATATTTTGTATCTTCCACAACATCATGCAAATATCCCGCTGCTACGACATTATCATCATATCCTAGAATTTCTAATAACTGACCTACTCCAATTGGATGCATAATCATTGGTTTATCTGGTTCACTTTTTCTAACTTGTCCCATATGTGCTCTTATAGCGAACAATTTTGCTTTTTCTTTAATATCCATAATATCATTTACCTCCATATACTTAACTCCACAAATATATTTATCATTCAATAACTCTTTGACTCATTCCTTTAGTATACATACTTATAACTTTTCGATCTATATTTAAAATGTCTTTAGTTCGTTTAAGTATTATTTAAGTTAGAATTAGCCATCTCTATCTCTAGGTGCTTTGCATTTCTTTCATAATTGTCTTAACATCCTTATTTATATAGCCATTTCAATTCTTTCTTTTCCTTAGAGTTGTTCTCATATCCCAAGTGATTGTTTATCTCACCTTGTAGCACAGCTTCAAACATAAGACCAAATATGTCTTTTAGTGCATTTTGGACATTTTCTGCCGTTTCAAGTCGATATGCTTCTAAAATTGCATTTACTAATTCATTCTTTTTTCCGTTTTTACTTCTCATTTCTTTCTTTCAGTTTATTTAAAAATTCAGCGGGGTTAAATTTTGTTTGAAACATCAATTTGTATTCTTGTCGTTCAATCTCATAAATTATCTGAATGTCATAAACAGTATCCGTTTTCATTTTATAATAATCATATACTTTGTCCTTATATACTGCAGATTTTATTAATGCATAATTTAAATCAATTGACCAATCAAGTAGCGATGCTGAAGGACTATAATTCCATGTTTCCATCACTTCTTTAGATATAACAGATAGCTTTTGTGTTACATCTTTTATGCTTTTTTTGGGAATTAATATTCTTTCTAAATGTTCAGATTGAATTTCTATTTCTAAATCTTCACTGTCTTCTTTGTTTAATATAATGGCTAATTTATAGTATAAATCCGGTCGTTTATTTAAACCAAAAATGTAGTTAGCCAAAATATATTGGTTTTCGATTTCACATTCTAGTTCTACTTCTTTCGGTAATTTATTTTGTTTATAAGGATTATCAAATTTGATTGGTATAAAAATGCTTATAACAAACAAAACAAAACTAGCAAGATAAAGATATGCTCCTTCTCCTATTTGAATTCGCGCTGAAATATATTCAGGAGCGTATTTAAGTGTATTAGCTAAATTTAAATACGTATATGTTCCATAACAATATAATAAGAAAACTATAATTCCAAAAATATAATATGGCTTTCTCTTTTTAATTGCTATAGATCCTATGTAATATGGTAAAGTGAAGATAATAAGTTCAACTCCTCTTACTCGCAATTCGGCACTGGTTATGCCGTTATCAGTGGATATAGTGATAAATTTATTAATTGCAGCGGAGAATATTAATATAAAGGATGCTATTGCTAAAATCATTTTTAAGTTTATTTTTTTAGGCTTAGCATCTTGATTGTTATCATTCTTCATATAAAATTTCATTCCTTTCACATTCGTTCAAGGCACAATTAGGAAAGAAAACCTTTATTAAAATCTTCTCACTACATAAAAAATACCTAATAATATTCTACCACAAAATCCTCAAAAAGCTATTGATATTATTTAAATTCATGAAAACATTTATCATACATTTGAAAAATAAAATCTATTAACTTCTCCCCTTCCCTCATCTCTTTTTCAAGAAATTAAACATCCCATTTAAAAAAACTTATGTACTATTTAAAAAAAGTTTTTAATTTATTTAACCTGAAAGACAAGCTTCTTACTTACAACATACATCATAAAAATTTTTTCCAAACTGGGTCTTCTTTATTAATCCATAGGCAAGATCCAAATCGTCTTCATATTCTTTCTTGTACTCTAAAACTAAATTTCCATTTTCTATAGATTCATAATAAGACTTGTCACTATAATATTCAACCATCGAAATCTTTATAAGCTCCAATCTTTCCAAATTGTTTAAACTGTTAAGAATATCATGAGTAGAAGCTATAGAATAAAATTGATCTGGTAAAATATATTCGACTAAACAATTAAAACTATCTTTATTACCTTTTTCTGATAATTCACATACAGGCAAAACTTGATTATTATAAAGCATCGTAAACAATTTAACATCGACAGCATCCATCTGTTGAATAACTAGTGAAAATCCTGGATGAACTTTCTTTTTATACTTGCTATTCATATCTGAGGCCATTAAATTTAAATATAAGTTTTTAATCTCCTTTTCATCAAAACTATAACTAAGAGCTTGCAAAGTAGGAACAAACACACGAGGATCGGCATCGACAACATTTCCACTCTTCCTATTTTTTAACTTTTGTTCTAATTCTATTTTAAATTCCTCTACTATGAACTCCTTATTTAAACACCACATTTCAACTTTTGACAAAGCATTTTTAATTGCCCTAGGCAACAAAGCAGTAACCTTTCCTGTTTCCCTTAGAGTAGGCTTTAAAGCATCATCATATATCTCTTTTAACTCTTTTGTATCGACATTGGTTAAGTTTTTCATTTTTATACACCCTTTACTTATTCAGACTTAATTGTAACACTACTTATAAATAAAATCTATGTAAAAATACTTAAAGCTTTATTTAAAATGAAAAAGTGTCATATAAATCTTTTATATAAACTATTATCTTATAAAAAAGACACTTCCTTAAGAAGCATCCACAAAAAATCTCTTATACCAAATCAAGAAACTATATATGACATAAATTTGCTTTCCATTAAACGCTTTACCACTATAATGTTCATCTAGCATTTTATTTAATTTATCTACCTTAAAAAACTCAGCTGTAAAGTTTTCATTAAACATATTCTTAACTTTTTTATAATATTTTTCTTCTTTAATCCATTTTCCAAAAGGAACTGGAAAGCCCAGTTTACGTCTCTTAGCCCACTCTTTTGGAATATATTTATGGGCAACACTTCTAAATATCTCTTTAGTTTCACCATTTCTAACAAAGTATTTAGTAGGAATGACACGCGACAAATTCCAAACTTCTTTATCCAAAAAAGGTACACGTAATTCGATAGAATTTGCCATACTCATTTTATCAGCTTTTAAAAGTATATCGTTAGGAAGCCAAAAGTTTATATCGATAAACATCTTTCTCAAAATGTCATCTTCTTTTTTTACTTCTTCATGAAAAGGTTTACACAAATCAAACGGAGTAAGTTCATGCATATATTCTGGCTTAAGAACTTCGCCAACTTCTTTTGGTAAAAACATCTCAGTCTTATTATAATATCTTTTATCTAAATTATTTCCATACTTAATTAACGTATTTCTACCCTTAAAATGAGGCAAACATTTAGCTATCCCAGCAATCATAGCTCGCAAAAAATGGGGCATAGACAAATATATTTGCTCTTTCTTAGAAACATTATACTCATTATATCCGCCAAACATCTCATCAGCACCCTCTCCCGAAAGTACCACTTTTACTTGTTCTCTAGCCAACTTACTTAAAAAATATAACGGTACTGCCGAAACGTTGGCACTCGGTTCATCCAAATGGTATTGTACTGTAGGCAATATATCAAAAAATTCATCACCCGAAATAACTTTTGAATAATGTTTAATCCCAAAATGGTCCGACAAATCTTTAGCATACTCTATTTCTGAAAAGCCCTTACCATCGAACCCAACTGTAAAAGTCTTATTCGGCTTAGCAGCACTAACAACATAAGAAGAATCAACTCCTCCACTCAAATAAGAACCAACTTCTACATCGCTAATTTTATGATATTCGATAGAACTGTTTATTGTCTCCTCAGTCAATTTCTGATAAAACTCATAAGTATTTTCTTTCTTAGCATAACTGGCTTTAAAAAATGGTTTTGTTCTCAAATCACCATCGACATATTCGAAATAATGACCTGGCAATAACTTTTTAACACCTTTAAAAAAAGTTTCTTCCATATGATTAGTACCATACGACAAATATAACTTTAAAACTTTTTCATTCAACTCCTTCTTAAATTTAGGATGCTCTAAAAAAGATTTAATCTCCGAGCCATACATAAAAACATCGGCACTTTGATAATAGTAATAAGGCTTAATTCCAAAATAATCTCTTGCTCCAATGAGCTTACTATTTTTTATATCGTATATTAAAATTGCAAACATCCCACGTAGACGTGAGAAAACATCGACCCCATATTCCTCATAACCATGAACTATTACTTCAGTATCACTTTTAGTCTTAAAATCATGACCTAATTTTTCTAACTCATTTCTTAATTCCTGAAAATTATAAATTTCCCCATTTAAATTAACTGCAACAGTCTTATCTTCATTGAAAATTGGCTGATCTCCGCCTTTTAAATCGATTATAGCAAGTCTCCTAAAACCTAATGCCGCCACATCATCAACATAGTATCCATCACTATCAGGACCGCGATGTATTATTCTATCGGCCATCGCTTTCACTATTTTTGACTTAGTTTTTTTATCCTCTAAAGAGGCAAAACCACATATTCCACACATATGATCACTCCCAATCCCAAACAGCATTTTTGTAAGATTTTTTATAATTTTGATTAATCTTTATAAGCAGTAACTTGCGTAAAAAATTCCTATCCTTTTTATATTTCAAAGGATGTACATGATTTTTCCACATGCTTAAAGCTTTCTTTCTATATTCATCATTGACGACATACTTCTTCATAATTGATTTTGGAACAAAAGATAGTAAAACTTCCTTATCGATTACCTTAAACTCTAATTCTTCATCATATATTAAATCTTTCGCCAATACTTCTATTAAATTGTAACCACAAGGCGTAATATAATAAGAACATCTACCTTGCCTTGCATTTATTTCCATTACTTTATATTTACCATCTCTTGCATCATACTTCATATCGAACTCGGCAAAACCTTGATAATGAATACTTTCCATAAACTCTTTTATTTTTTCAATTTGTCTTTCCATACTCTCTTTAGGAAATTGGTTATAACCATTTATAAGTACAGCAGCATTCCCTATCATATTAGAAGCATGCTCTTGTAACCCAATTTGGGCAAATGAAACCAACTTAACCTTCGCATTTTTATCACAATATACAACTGCATCACACAAATGCGAGTCATCTCCAGGAATATACTCCTGAATGATAAGTATATCATCGTATCCTCCACTTTTAAAATATCCGATTACAGTTTCAACTTCTTCCATACTATTTAATCGGTAAATTTTCTTCTTGCCATAAAATCTTATATGCTTAAACTTAATAACATTAGAAGGTTTAACTATAACTGGAAACTGTATATCATCCTTTATTTTATCATCCTTACTGCAATCATAATACAAAGTTTTAGGCAAATCTAAGCAAGAATTTTCATAAGTTTTATAAAATAAATCCTTTATAACGAGAGTTTTCTGTATTTCTTGAGAAGGATAATTAAAATAAAACTTTCCCTCCAGCTTTTCTCTATTTTTGGCAATAAAATCGCCATAAGTCTCCGTTGCACTTATCAAAAGTATCTTCTCACCTTCATGCTCTTTATAATATTCATCTAAAGCATTCAGAAAAACTTCTTCTTCCCACAAATTAGGAATATATTTCATATTACAAATATTTGTATATTTAGTATAAGCATGTGGCTTAATCTCTTCAATATATCCCAGCATATCGGGCTTTTTACCTGTATATTCGTGATAACATCTAGCCAAATAATAAGCATTTATATCGGTACCAATTATTAACACTCTAAAATCTTTCATTTACCCACTCTCCTATACTTTATTTCACTTTGTTCTTCTTCGCATTTATAGACTCTTGGTACTCGATCAGTAATACTGAGAAGTATTTTATATGCATTCACTCCACACTTTTCCGCTACATCTCTTATACTTATATTATCTCCCAAAAATTCCACTCTATCCGAGTACTTTACACTGTTATCTACAATCGCCATACAAACATCCATATTGACAACAGCAATTTTGTAAAATTTCTCACCAATACAAACACTTAAACCTGGTTTTAAATACGAAAAATCTGCAAAACCGATCGGTAAAATAGCTATATATTTTTCTTCAGTATCGTCACTCATACCTGCATATCCCACTACTTCACCTTTATTTACTTTCTTAACTTCTATAACGTTAGTATATAATTTTGCGCTCATAGATAAAGATAACTTTGATGGAACAAAATTACTTTTTCGACCTGTCAAGAAATTGATAATTTGTCTCTTTTTTGAAGGAACGTATTCTTTTTTATTAAATCCATACATAACTATACCAAGCCTTACTCCGTTTGCAAATTCGATTTTCTCATGAGATTCGAGTGTTAAAGAACGATCTAAATGGACTATAGGAATCTTATTTAAATCGATATCTTCTGTTATCTTTTTAAAAGTAGAAATCTGTTTATTATAAACTTCACCAGCTCCACTAGATAAATGAGTAAACAATCCCTCCATAAAAAGCTTTTCATTAGAATGTTCATATATATATTTTGCATCATCACGAGATTTGACACCAAACCTGTTCATTCCAGAATCGATTTTTAAATGAAATTTAATTGCTATATTTTCTTCTAATAGCTTATTGAAATATGATACATCATCTATAGTAATAGTTATATCGTTTAAAGCCGCATCCTTTACACCATCAAACATAATTGGTTCCATTACTAAAACTGGAATTTTTTTATTTAGACTTCTGATTTCTAATGCTTCTTCTAAACTAGAAACTGCTAAATAATTGATACCACCTTTAATTAAATAATCGATGATTTCTACCCCATGACCATAGGCATTCCCCTTAACAACAGCAAAATAATATTTATAACCGTTATAAACTTCACAAATGTTTTTAAGGTTGTTTTCAAGTCGTCTACAATCTACTTCCATATAAGTCTTTCTATACATGCATATTTCAACTCTTTTCCTCGTCTATTGTATCACAAAATACCAAAAAAAATCTACATTTAAAGCTTTACTTTTCATTAGCCTTAGCTAGAAATTCATAACTTTATTTCTAATAAAAAATGACAACCAAACTTGCCATTATTTGCTTTTATACTTAAATAATACTGAAGGTCTATGCCCTTCGCCCTTTTTAATTTTATCGGTTTTTTCTACCTTAGGTTCAATTATTCTTCTAAAAGCTGGGTCTAAAAGCTTTTTATTTAAAATTACTTCATACACTTGTTGTAGTTCTCCCAAAGTAAAATATTCTGGCATCATATTAAATACGATATCGGTATATTCTATTTTATTTTTTAATCTTTCCAAACCCGCTAATATAACGCTATCGTGATCGAATGCTAGAGAATCATTTTTTAAAGCATGAAATGAGTATCTATCTGTAGTTTGATCTCGCAAAACCTTCTCTATTTTTAAAGATATTTGTTCTTGTCCATTATTTAGGACGATATCGACGATATTATTTTCCTCTTCATACAAAACGACATCAAACCAACTTGCCTCAGTACTTAATTTTCCTTCTAATCGATTTTTATCTATTAAAGCCATGTAAGCAGTAGAAATGACTCTCATACGTGGATCTCTTTTAACATTACCAAATGTATAAAGTTGTTCTAGGTAGATGTTTTCTAAGTTAGTCTCATTTTTTAAAATACGAGCTGGCGCATCTTCTAAATTTTCATCTATTTCAACAAATCCACCAGGTAGACACCATTTGTCTTTAAATGGATAGTTATTTCTTTTGACCAATAATACACTCATACTCTTTTTATCTGTTTTTCGATAGTTTTCTACTTCCTCTGATGATACACTAAAAATGATGATGTCTGTCGTTAATGACAATCTGTCAAACTGCTCCGGATTATAATCTTTTAAAAACTCCGCTTCATTTTTATATTCTTTCAATTAAATTACCTCAATTCTATTAAATTCAAGTTTTAATCACTTTCTATACCATTATCTTTCATAATTTTTTGCCTGTCACTTTCGTTTATAAGTCCTAATTTTAAGCATCGATTTTGCACTTCTATCATAAATTCCCGATTACCTGTTTTGATTACTTTTTTTGCTACTTCAAATATATCTACACTCTCACAACAAGCACTCAACAATTCTTGAATATAGTATCCATCCCTCACTTGAATAAAATAATCGACAATTTTAGAAAAATCAAAGCCTTTATTATTATAGTTAACTGCTAATCTCCATAACCATTCTCTTTTGTCCCCTTCTATCCCAGCTTGTACAAGATTGTCAAACTCTTCTTGTTCTAAAGGGGGTGGCAAAGGCACTGAAATATACTGAGCAATAAATTCTAATAATTCTTTGTCGGTCATCGATTTAGCGTATTTACAAACGAGTTCATTTCTAGTCATTAAATAAAATATATCTTCAAAAAGTTTCCCACCGTCGCATTCTAATGTTTTTTCTCTTTTTAAACTTTTGATCCCTCTATTAAAGAAATCTTTGCATTCTTCACTACAAGTGCTACTATTTTGAGCTTTATTTAATGAATCTAGAAATTTATCTATTTTAATCTGTCTTTGCTTTTCATAATCGTCAAACTCATTAGGAACATTTACGATTATTGTTTCTAAATCATTGATTAATTTTTTGATTTGCTTTTTTTCTTCTTCTGAATAGTTTGATAAATCCAAATTGTTTAATTCCTCTAAAAGCTGTTTTGAATTTATAAATTTGTTTATATATCGATACATTAATCTTACTAAATCCATTCAATGCCTCCTCTAATCGACCAATACATATTAATTTTCAAAAATACATATATAGTCTAATATTCTTTGCTTATCATAAACATCTTCAAATTTTTCCTCAAAGGCAGGTATGATTATATCGCTGTAATTAGAATCAGTTTTAAAGAAATTTGAATGACTTGTCAAATTGTGTGATACTTGATTAATATCATAAGTTTCTGACAAAATCCTAACAGCAAACTCAAAAAATCCGTTTAGTTTTTCATTATAATTATCTTTATCATAATTTAATGTTAAATCACTATCGATATTGTTAATATATATTTTCTCACTATCTTTTGGAATATTTAAAAAGTGCCTTTTATAGAAATAAAATAGTAATGCTATAATTACAAACTTTCCGTTTTTACAAACTCTCTGTCTGTCCAAAAATTTTTTTTGTTCATTTTCATTATTTGTAGATCTGATTTTCTCATCCATTTCTGTTGAATAATTTATTTTAAAGTCATCATAATACTTTGCAATTCTAACCATATCATATAAAGAGTTATAATTATAACTTCTAACTTTGTTGTTGCTAAATAATAAATTATAAATTTTCTCTTTGTCGAATATATCTCTTACTTGGCTTCTAGCAGTACCTGGCTGTTGATAATCACAAGCTAACAGCAATTGGCCAATATGTTCATTTGTAACTCTTTGCCAACTATCCACATTTCTGTAATTATTTGCTCTAACGCCTCTTTTAATTTCAATAGCTAGCTGGTATCGGCCATTATCCATAGCTTTTTGTTGCAACATTTGTTGTTCTAACCCGTTAGCTCGTATATCTCTCGGTCTGATCGGTTTTTGAGAGTTCGAAGCTTCAGATATGTTTCTTATAAATTTATCGTCTAAAGAATTTTCTGATTTAATAACTTTACACACTAAATTAAAATCACAGTTCTCATTGATACTACTCGCATTACCTATTTTATAAGTAGTTTGAGCTCCATTTATAATCGAGAAATTCCACAATTTTAATTTGTTACCGTCTTTATCATAATCGGAACAAGCTATAGTAATTCCATTATTTAAATACCAAAAATCTTCTCTTTTGTTATTGATCGTTTTATCTATTGCAGAATCCACCTTTTTTTCTTTAATATGTTCACGAAGATTATACCCAAAAAGTCCTTTGTCTTTATATCTTCCATAAAGAGTTTTTAAAGAACTTGCTTTTATTGAAAATATTGCACCTTTTCCATCTTGATACTCCAAAAAATTATTCGCGGAATCTAACATCAAACTTGATTCAGATACTGTCTTATTACCTTGGTCAATTATTAAAACTTTTGAATCTATATCATTTTTATCATAAATATTCAAAGTAAAATTTTCATATTTTTCTTCATTTTGAAGGTTAATAAATTTGTTATTAATTGAATCTGTAATTTCACCATTTGTAAAAAGTACTAGATCGACATCAAAATCAGTAGATAATACATCTTTTTTATCTAAAAAAATATTCTTTACTCTATCACTATAGTTAAAATAATTATTTGACATCAAATTATTATAAGTCTCTAACATTTTATCAAAAATTTCTCTTATATCATTATAAGATATTTTACTTGAAGACTTTCCTTGTATAAGATATAGTTTTACTCCATCACTCCAAATGAAATCTATGCCTCCATCATTGGCACCATCTGTTATGCCATCGATAAAATCTGTTTGTCCCATATTTTTATTAAAAAAATAGTAATCGACACAGTTTGCTGTGAATAAATATTCATCACTAGCATTTCCTGTATAATGAGTTACCTGACAAAAAGATTTAATCTTATCTATATTTTCGTTCATACTAACACCTCAAAAATATTGTAACATTTTGAAGTTATAAAGTCTACAATCAGAACAAGAAATGAAGAAAACTATAAAATTCGCATTAATTCTTCTCCAATTTTGTTTACTATAAATTTTTTATTTTCTCTTCTTTCAACATTTTTAAGTGCTTTATAAATGAACTCGTAATATTTATCGCACCCTTTTTCATATATTGCGACATAAATCATATCATCTTCTCCGCTTGGATTGGCTGGATCGGGAGTGTTGATCTTGCCCGTTACTCCTACCCCAAAATCACTATTTGCAAATTTAGAAATATTAAAAGCCATCTCTCTTGCCGTTTCCATGCTGTAAACACTATACTTTTCAATTACATCAGCATTTACACCCATTTTTATTTTATATTCATTTGAATAAGTCACAGCTGAAAACTTTAAAACCTCACTAGCACCTGGACAATTTGTAATCTCACTTGCAACAGCACCACCTGTACAAGATTCCATCGTTGCAATAGTTTTGTTTAAAACTCCTAACTTTTCCACAATACTTTTATACATATATTTTACACATCACTTTCTAATTTTTATACATTTTATTTTTTCTTATAAATTTTAATACTTTTGGATTCAAATACTCTTCTCCAATAGATTCCCCATTTTTAATTTTATCGCGAATTATCGTTGAAGACAAGCCATTTAGATCCATATTTAAAACTTCTATATTTTTTTGATAAGGCCCCAATCTTGCTAAAATACTTTCTAAATCGTCCTGCCCTCTTCTTACCACTAATATTCTATAGTGCTCCAACAAATAGACAGCATTCTTCCATGTTTCGATATAACTTAAGTTGTCCGCCCCACATATAAAATATATTTGATCACTTGGATAAATTTTTTGAAAATGTCCTAAAGTATCACAAGTATACATGAGTTTTCCCTGTTGTTCATAATCCGAAACTGAAATATTATCTAAACCTTCTAAAGCTAGATTTAACATTTGAAGTCTTTGTTCATCGGGAGCTAAATTGCTTTTATATTTATAATATATACCAGTTGGAACAAAAATAATTTTATCTAAATATTTATTTTCTAAAATATATTTTGCAATATCTACATGCATTTTATGAGGAGGATTAAAACTACCTCCAAAGATTCCTATTTTCATAATCCTCTCTTCTTTTCTATTCTTTTTAAAACATGAGACTTAACTTTCCATAATTCATCGATATTCTCTTTTTTATGTAAAGAATTGATTATCTCAGCCATGTAAGGACTACAGTCTACCTCTCTAAACCATTCTTCATTTTTTATACTTTCTGGAACATAAGAAAGATTTGTCGAATATACACCATTGAAAAGACCAGCATCGAAAGCAGATTTAAACCTTTCTATTCCTTCTGTAAAAAGTGCAAAAGTCGCTACTAAATAAACTTTTCGGGCACCTCTTTCTTTTAAACTTTCGGCTACTTCTAAAATAGATGACCCACTTGCAATCATATCATCGACAACAATTGCATCTTTTCCTTTTGGATCAACTCCCATATACATATGTTCGACTATTGGATTTTTACCATTAACTACTTTTGATAAATCTCTTCTTTTGTAAAACACTCCTACATCGCATTTTAACATATCGGCATAAAATCTTGCTCTTTGCATCGCACCCATATCAGGGCTTATAACTAATGCTTCATTAAGTTCTTCTTTTTCTAACATATTATCTAAAATTAAATGAGTCGGATAAAAGTTATAAAAAGGCAATCTTGGAATAGCATTACAAACACTCGGATCATGTGCATCAAAAGTTATAATCGAATCGACATTCATATGTTCTAAATCTTGAAGTGCTATTGCACAATCTAGTGATTCTCCCCTTCTCCACCTGTGTTGTCTTGATTCATATAATAATGGCATAATAACATTTAAACCAGATGCATTTCCACCTGCCGCAGCGATCAATCGCTTAATGTCCTCAAAATGTTCATCGGGCCCCATATAATGCTCACGACCTCTCATCTGAAAAGTGACATCATAATTGCCTACATCACTTAGTATGAATAAATTGCTGTTATCAATACTTTCTTCTATTCGAATTTTGCCTTCTCCATTACTAAATCTGCTCTCATTAATGTTCAATAAAAAATCTTCATCCACTTGATTAATATTTTTTAATTCCTCATTTATTTTTAAACTTAAATATTTTGCACTTTTAAGTGCAGCCAATTTTAATTTGTTCATATTCAATCCCTCCAAAACTTTGTTATTAACTTTTAGTTAATAACAATTGTTATAAAA
The DNA here is from genome assembly GCA_947646655.1 of uncultured bacterium. Taxonomy (GTDB): domain Bacteria; phylum Bacillota_I; class Bacilli_A; order RF39; family UBA660; genus RUG11867. The sequence goes on along the minus strand of CANSHI010000003.1, from coordinate 47,194 downwards.
TTTCAAGAGCAATCTCTCTTGTTATTAACATTATATTAAAAAGACGATAATTTGTCAACTACTTTTCAAAAAAATTTTTAATTTACCCAAAAATACCATTTTGGAAAATTTTAGTTTTTACTCGTAAATCCCTGTATTTAAGCCAAAATTTGACACCTGCAACGATCCATGTTATAGTGTGATTGAACGTTTGATTATATCTATTCGTTAGTTTTTCTTTCTATCTCAGGTTCATGGGGTTTTTACTTCAGGGGGCACACCATTTTTCAGGAGGGTTTAGATAGAAAGGAAGTGTTTTCTATGAATGTTAAAATGGCATTTATAGTTAATATATTGTTGATTATAATAATCATCATTTTGTTAGTCAAAATGTAGAATCAACAAAAAAGCACGAGTAGATTTCCTGAGAGTCTATTCGTGTTTCACCATACGAGAGAAACATTGATTAGATAATCTGACGTTCTCTTAATTTAATTATATTATACTTGTTTTCTATCTGCAAGTATTTTTTTATTTATTTACAATTTTCTAGTATTGTCAAATTTCCTTTTTTGCTCGCGAACGCCTGTATTTAAGCCAAAAATTTGACATCGATAGCTATCCATGTTATAGTGAGATTGAGCGTTTGATTATATCTATTCGTTAGTTTTTCTTTCTATCTCAGGTTCATGGGGTTTTTACTTCAGGGGGCAAATCAATTTTCAGGGTGGTTTTGATAGAAAGAGGTATTTTTATGAATGCAAAGCAAGCTTTTATAATTAATATATTGTTGATATTCGTAATAATCATCTTGTTGTTTAAAATGTAATATCAACAAAAAACCACGAATAAATCTCTGAGAGTCTATTCGTGTTTCCACAACATAGAGAAACATTGATTAGATAATCTGACGTTCTCTTAATTTAATTATATAGTACCTGCTTTTTATTAGCAAGTATTTTTTTATTCATTTACAACTTTTTCGTATTATCAAATCACTTCTTCGCTCATAAATATTAGTAAATAAACCTAAAAATTTAACATCCTTTAACCATTTTACAGTGAGTTTAAACGTTTGACATCTATTCGTCAGTTTTTCTTTCTATCTCAGTTCATGGGGTTTTTACTTCAGGGGACAAACCAATTTTCAGGAAGTTTAAACAGAAAGAGGTGTTTTCTAAAATGATTTTTTAATATACTGTTGATACAAATTATCATCATTTAGTTTTAAATTATATTGTCGACCAAAAAACTTTTCCTGTTAGTCTTCTCGTATCCCAAAGCGATAAGAAACATAAAATAATAATCAAACGTTCTCACACTATAATTATATATTACCAACATTCTTTAAACAAGCTTTTTCAACAAGAAAAATTTCTAAAAAGTTAGCACTAAATTTCTATTATAACTTTTCTATTTTCTTAACCCAACCTCTATATTCAGCATCACTTGGCATACGTAGATCACCTCTAGGTGATAAAGAGATACTTCCTACTTTAGGTCCATCAGGAACACAATTTCTCTTAAACTGTTGAGTGAAAAATCTTCTTAAAAATACTAATAACCATTTTTTTATCTCATTTTTATCCATTTGCTTAAAAGTATGACATGCTATATAAAATATTTTTTCTGGTTCAGCTCCATATTTCAAAAAATGATATAAGAAGAAATCGTGTAAAACATAAGGTCCAATAGTATTTTCAGTCTTTTGTAAAATTTCCCCCGCTTCACTAGGTGGTAATAATTCAGGACTAACAGGAGTATTTAAAATATCGTTTAAAACTTTTTTGGCATTTTCATTTTCTTCCACTTTTGCATAGTACTCTACTAAATATCTAACTAATGTTTTAGGTACTCCAGAATTTACGGCATACATACTCATATGATCCCCATTATAAGTACACCAGCCGAGTGCCAATTCAGACAAATCACCTGTACCAATTACTAACCCACCACATTGATTGGCATAGTCCATAAGAATTTGTGTTCTCTCTCTAGCTTGAGCATTCTCATAAGTAACATCCGTAACATTTATATCGTGGCCAATGTCCTTTAAATGTCCAATACAGGCATCTTTAATACTAATTTCCTTTAAAGTAGCACCATAATTTTCCACCAAAAGACAAGAATTATTATAAGTTCTGCCTGTCGTGCCAAATCCTGGCATCGTAATACCGATGATATTTTTTCTATCTAGTCCTAAAATATCAAAAGCCTTAACCGCTACTAAAAACGCTAAAGTCGAATCCAATCCACCAGAAATTCCAATCACAACACTTTTAGAATTTGTATGCTTTAACCTTTTAGCTAATCCCATAGCTTGTAATGTCAATATTTCTTTGAAACGATCATCCTTTGTTTTTTCATCGTTTGGAACAAAAGGATACTCTTCATATATTCTTTCTAAATCAGTACTCTTATCGAAACCTTGAAATTGAACAGTTTCATAATTTCTTCGAGGAGGCAAAACTCCCATATAGGATGTATTCTTCTCTCTCGCACTATTTAAACGATAAACATCGACATCGCTATAAATCAAAGTACTTTCAAAATTAAACCTATCTCCTCTTTTTAACATATGACCATTCTCACTAATCATACTAGCCCCCGAAAATACTAAATCAGAAGTAGATTCTCCTGGTCCACTAGAAGCATACACATAAGCACTTATAGTTTTTTCTGATTGATTATTAACTAGTCTCTCTCTTTCTTCCTTTTTGCCGATAAGCTCATTTGAAGCCGAAAGATTAAAAATCATATTTGCGCCATTTAAAGTATGACTTAAACTAGGTGGCAAAACACCCCACAAATCTTCACATAACTCAACACCAAATTTAACATCTGAGCAATTATTTTTTTGAAATAAAAGTTCAGTTTTAAAAGGCACTTCTAAACCGTTTATAACTAACTTATCAGATAGCTTATTATTACTAGAAGCAAACCATCTTTTTTCATAAAACTCACTATAGTTTGGGATATAAGTTTTTGGAACAATACCTAATATTTTTCCGTTTTCTATAACGGCAGCACAGTTAAAAAGTTGATTATCAGCCTTAATAGGTACACCTACTATAAATACTCCTTTAACTGTTTTAGAATAATCTTGAAGAGAGATTAGCCCATTCAATGCCTCTCTCAGCAAAGTATTATTTAAAAATAAGTCCCCTGCCGTATATGCTGTAATCGAAAGCTCAGGAAAGACAGTAATTTCTACTCCTTTCTCTGAAGCTTCCTGCATACTTTTTTTAATTTCTTCGATATTAAAATCTATGTCCGCCACTTTTAAACTAGGAACAGCAGCACCTACTCTTATAAATCCATTAATCTTGTCCATTTTTAATCACCTCAATATAAATTTTTTTGCTTTCTCAATAGCAATCAAGCTACCAGCATCATTAATAATGTTTTCTTCTGCTAATGATACGATATCTTCAAAGCTACAAGGAATATAATGTATAAATTCATCACTATCTAAATTTTGTTCAAACATTTTTTCACAATCTAACGCTAAATATGAATAATTAAATGCTTCTGAACAACCCTGGTCTTGATAATAAGAGGCTAAGAACTTCCAATTATTTGAGTCGAATCCTGTTTCCTCACGTAATTCTCGTTTAGCAGCATCGATTGCTTCTTCACCAACATCAATATAACCTGCGGGTAGTTCTATACCTATTTTATTTTTAGTAAAAACACGTGGTTGAACAACTAACAAACTTTTCATATCTCTAGTAACTGGCAAAACTGTAACAGCACTACCATTACCACCATTCTTTATTATGCTCTCTCTTGTGATAACTTTACCATTATTTAAAGTACACTCATAAGATTTAGTTGTCAAAAAATGCTTTTGCGGATTTTCTACAAGTTCCATTTTAACAACTTTCAAATCTTCTTTTAATGCTTCGAGTTTTTTTAACAAATCTCTATTTACCATAATCTATTACCTCAAAGATATCCTTTTAGCATTTTCTATCATTTCATTTTTGAATTTTACATAGCTTTCAGTAGCAGATACATGATAGTTTTGTGGCATTTCTTCACGCCTTACTTCTGGGTAAATTCTCTTCATTTCTGCTTCACAATATGCCTGTTTTTCAAAAATAGTTGGATCTTCATAAACGCATTTACCATTTACAAAAATTGGCTTTTGCATTTCAACTAATAGAAAATTACTAATCTTTTTTTTCTTTAAATAATTTGCTGGACTTACTACTATCATATCTTCTGCCTTCAAAGCTTCCCCTTTTCTTTTCATAACATCACAAATTGCAAAACCTGTATCCTTATCGTATGCTCTATAAAGAGTTTTAAAATCTGGGTTGACAATTTTAACTTCGTCTTCACTCAATTTTATTTTTGGTATCCAAATACCATTTTTATTAATTGCAACCTCTTTATAAACACAGCCCATTCGTCCCTCAGGCTTAGATATATTGTCTCCAACGCCTAAGCTGTCAAACTCTGCACCTGTATCGATTAGACCTTTAATAGATTTAGCATTTAATCCATTACTTAAAACTATTTTCGCTTGTGGAAATCCTGCATTCACTAACATTTTTCTTGCTTCACGAGACAAATAAGTTAAATCACCTGAATCAATTCTAATACCAATCTTATCGAGTGGCAATCCTTTTTCTTTCATATATTCGAAAGTTTTTATAGCATTTGGAATACCACTTCTTAAAGTATCAAAAGTATCTACTAAAAGAATACAATTATCTGGATAAATTTCAGCAAAAGTTTTAAAAGCTTCTAGTTCGTTATCAAAAGATTCTACAAAACTGTGAGCCATCGTTCCTAAAGCCTTAATATTTAACATATTTGCTACTAGTGAATTACTAGTACCAGCACATCCAGCCATAATTCCATATATAGAAGCATCGACTCCTGCTTCACACCCATCTGCTCTTCTAGAACCAAATTCCATGACAGGTACATTTCTAGGAGTAGCTTCAATTATTCGTCTAGCACCTGTCGCATGCTCCATCGCACCATTTATAATTGAAAGTATACAAGTTTCCAAAAGTTGTGCTTCGATAATAGGTGCGTGTACTGTAAGAAGTGGCTCATTTGGAAAAACTGGTGTTCCATCAGGTATAGCAGTAATAGTTCCAGTAAACTTAAAGTTTCTAAAGTATTCGATAACTTCCTCTTTATATCCTGCCCTTCTAAAATAATCGAGTTCCCTTTCTGTAAACTTCAAATTTTCGATAAAAGGTATAATTTTATCTAATCCAGCCATCACTGCATAACCGCCTTGATTTGGTATTTTTCTAAAGAATACATCGAAGACAGCCTCCTCATCTTTCTTCCCATTTAAAAGGTAAGCTCCTCCCATTGTGTATTCATATTCATCATTAAATAAAGAATAATTTCTTGGTAATCTTTCTATTCCATTATAAGTTTTCATATATTTATCCTCCTTAAATAGCCCTTAATCCTAGGACTTTTTCTCTTTCATTTAATTCTTCGACATTTTCAACTACTTCTATGCCAGCTTGTTCCATAACTTTATAAGCGATGTTAAGCCATTCTTCTCTGTTATGACCTGGTGCATCAAAAGTATCGATACCACTTTTCACAACAAACAATTTCGCTTGACGATTTATTTCATCCAAATATCTCGCATATCCTCTTGCAAAATCCATGACACAGAGATCTGCACACACCCCCTGAAACACTACTTCGCGAAGATTTTTAAAATTTTGTATCATATCTTGTAAGCTTCTGTTAAACATTCCATTGATAGAATTTTTATAAAATAGAGCTGTATTATCTTTAAATTGTTCATCATAAAATTGTGGGATTAAATCAGCTTCTTTTGTACCTAAAATACAATGTTCTGGATACGAACTGAACTCCACAGCATCCTGAGAATGTCCTTCTAAAATAAAATTTACTAATTCCCCTTCTTTTCTAAATTGATTGATAAGCTTTAGTTGCTCAGGCACTAACTTGTTATATTCTGGGTTTGCCATTGCCCCAAAGTTTACAAAGCCATTATTCATATCGATTGTATATAATGCTTTTTTGTACTCTAACAAGTTTTTCATTTTACTAATGTTTTTCATATATTTTTCCTTCTTTCTCTTATTAATAAATTATTAATAACATACAGTAAATTTTTACAAGAGTTTTCGCTCTTGTTATTAACATTATATTAAAAACATCTCATAAAGTCAACCTCTTTTTAACAAAAAATTAAAAAGAAATTCAAGCTAACAAAAAAACACCCTTTTATAAGGGCATTTTCAACTGTATGAAATTTTAATTTTTTAAATATAATAAATGTTTATTAATCTTTTACTTTAATAATATTTTTACTTGAATGATATGTAATGAAAAAATAACCACCATATATAAATATTAAAAATACAGCTGTCATAAATGTCGATGGAAGCAATTCGTTGGATCCAAAAATTGATAATATAGTTATTGAAAATTTAATACCAAAAATCGAATGAATAATTGCCAGCAATAAAGGTGCCATAAAAAATACTGCTATTTGTTTGAATAAAGCTCCTTTGATCATTTTCTCTGAAACTCCAATTCTTCTTAACATCATAAAACGATTTTTGTTATCAGTACTTTCTGAAAGCTCTTTAAGTGCCAAAATTGCTGCACTACTTATTAAAAATATTATACCTAAATATAAACCGATAAATGTTGCCATTGCACCTAGCCCAATGCTAGAATCATAAATTTTCTTTTTAGTATAAATATTTAGAGTGGTAGCCTTAAAAAGTTCATTCTTTTCTAAATCTTCGATGATTATTTTTTCGATATTTTCTTTTTCTTCTTCTGAAACGACGTCATAGTTAGAAACCATTAGACTTAAAGATTTCATATTATCATCTAGTACTTCATCGGGAACAACTATTATCCCAAAATTACTATGATTAGAAGACATTATCACAAATCCATCTTTGCATTTATCATATTTTGGAAATAATGTACTATCGCCTATATTGATACTAGTATTCGCTTTTAAACCGTCATTACGCATATCTATAATATCTTTATAATCGGAAATCATTATATATTCGTCATTCTCTAATGTATATTTTTCTTCATTAAATAGTTCTGCTAAACGATTATAATCACTCAATTTCATAATCATTTCACTTGCCGAAAAATTATTAAATGAAAACTTGTCTTCGTAAAATTCATATTTTACACCTAATGTATCCTTAAGGGTAACTTGATCTGTCGCATAAATACCATATTCATAATAATCTTTTAAATATTTATCAGAATTAAATCCCAATGTTAAAAGAGTGTCTTTGATAGATTTTTTAGAATAACTAATTTGTTCTTCTTTATAATTTGCATTTTCTGAAAAATCGGATTCATCTAAATTAGCAGACTTTATAATTTGCAAATCCATAGGAACTAAAGTTTTTAAATTTTTACTCATCGAATTTTTAATCGACAAAGCAGAAGAAAATACACAAATTGTCACAAACAACATTATACATATTACTGAAATAGAAATGACAGTGGTATTAATTTTACTGCTTATTTGTCTTACTATAAAGCTGTTTAAACCTTTATAGTATGATTTTTTAAAATACATCATGATGCGAATAATTAAACCAGATAAACTCCAAAAAATGAGCACTGTCGATATGCAACCTAAAATTATGGGTTTAAAAATATCTTTAGCAAAACGCAAATTCTCTAAACCGGATGTAACCAAATAATACGCATAGCTCAACATAATAACTGAAATGATAAAAACAACTGTACAAAATATAGGATTTTTAAGCTTAATTTTTTCGTTTTTTCTATGCGACTGTAACAGATCGATTAATTTGTAACGATTTACATTGATAGTGTTAAAAATCATTACTAATAAATACATTATTCCAAAATATATCAAGGTTTTAACGAGAGCTGAACTTGAAAAAGTAAATACAAATTCCGTTAGCTTCGCTTCAAACATATTCGCGACTAATAAACTCATAAATTGTGATAAAAATACACCTAAAAATAGTCCTACTAATAGCGACAAAATTCCAATTAATAAAGTTTCGAAAAATAAAATCGTCGATATTTTTCTTTTACTCATTCCTAATGTTAAATATATTCCAAATTCTTTATTTCTTCTCTTTATCAAAAATCTGCTTGCGTAAATTATTAAAAATCCTAAAATACACGAAACGAAAACACTTACACCTGAAAGTATACTCATCATCAGTTTGATTATATCCCGAGTATTAGATGAAACATTTAACATAATAGTTTGGCTTTCTATCGAATTAAATACATAAAATATTGCTACTCCTAAAATCAGTGTAAAGAAATAAATAGCATAGTCTTTAATACTTTTTTTAATATTTTTTACCGACAATTTAAAGAGCATCATTCAAATCTCCTCCAAGTAATGTTACGACATCGATAATTTTATCAAAAAATTCTTTTCTTGAATCATTGCCTTTATGAAGCTCATCAAATATATGTCCATCTTTTATAAATATGACTCTGCTCGCATACGATGCTGAAAAAGCATCATGAGTAACCATAAGAATTGTCGCGTTAATTTCTTGGTTCAAATAATTAAACCTCTCTAGTAGCATCTTTGATGATTTCGAATCGAGTGCACCTGTCGGTTCATCCGCCAAAATTAGTTTTGGATCAGTTATAATCGCTCTAGCACTTGCTACCCGCTGCTTTTGACCACCTGACATATTATAAGGATATTTATTTAATACATTCGTTATATCTAAATCTTTAGCAACTTTTTTTATTTTCTCTTCTATAACTTGGGCAGAAATATTTTGAATAGACAAAGCAAGTGCAATATTCTCATAAGCCGTTAACGTATCGAGTAAGTTAAAATCTTGAAATATAAATCCTAATTTTTCTCTTCTAAACTTATTTAAGGCATTTCCTTTCAACTTAGTTATATCATCCCCATCGACAAAAATATGTCCCGCTGTCACTCTATCTATAGTTGAAATACAATTTAGTAAAGTCGTTTTTCCCGATCCACTTGCCCCCATTAATGCCACAAATTCTCCCTTTTCTACTTCAAAAGAAAGATTATCGATTGCTTTAGTAAGTGAAGATCGATTTCCATAGTACTTTTCAATTTTATCCACTTTTAAAATTTTTTCATTTTCCATTTTAATTCTTCCCTTCACTTAAAATATTATTACAAAAATCTTTAAAGGTCGCTCGTTCAATCTGATATTATATTACTTTTTTGTAACATTTAAAGCTTCTTCATAAAAGTTATTTTTTGAAAAAGTTATTCTTACTCTCGTAAATTCATCTTGAATTGAATCGATCTCAATCTTGTGACCTAATTTTTTACAAAGATTTTTACAAATATATAAACCCATTCCAGTTGATCTAGAAGAATATCTGCCATTAGAGCCAGTAAAAGATTTATCAAAAACGCGTGATAAATCAGACTTTTTAATTCCTATTCCATTGTCTTCTATTATTAAATATACGGAATTTTCATCTTCTAAAGATTGTATTTTTATAAAACTGTTTTTCTCTTTTTTATACTTAATACAATTATTAAAAATTTGATTTATTATAAATTCCAACCATTTAGAATCACTAAAGACTTCTTTTTCTTTGACTTCTACTAAAAGTTCTATTTTATTTTCTAATAACTCATCTTTATTTTTTAAAATGACATTAGAAATAACTTTGGATAAATTAATTTTATTAATTAAATAATCGGACTCAGCACAATCTTGTCTCACATAATAAAGGACTTGCTCAACATAGTTTTCTATTCTCTTCATTTGTAAAAGAGATTTTTTATCATATTTATCTTTATGATTATGAGCCATTAGTGTTAAGGAAGATAAAGGTATTTTAACTTCATGAATCCACATTTCAATAAACTCTTTAAAATCATTCATCTGACCTTCAAAATTACTTACTCTTTCAATCATAGATTTATCTATATCATACAATATCTGACAAAATAATTCACCTTCATAAAAACGCGGTTTATCGATCATTTCTAATACTAAATATGCCTTGTCCAAATTACCAACTTTGAATATTAAATCATTATAAAATTTTCTCTTTCGAAAAAAATCATATAATAATAATAAAATAAATGTAATCGTTAATAAAACAAAACAAGCAATTATCAATTGTAAATTACTTTTAAAAGCTAAAAATAAAAGTATTAGAAGCAAGTATAAAAATGATATTAACAAAAGTGCATATAATCTATCTTTTAAGTGTTCTTTAAACTTCATGTCAAAATATACCCGATTCCTTTCCTTGTCTCGATCGGATTTTCGATTCCTATTTCTTTTAATTTATTTCGTAATCTACTAATATTAACTGAAAGTGCATTATCATTTATATACTCGTCATTATCCCATAGTTCAGTCATTAATTCATCTCTAGAAACGATTCGAGATTGATTTATAAGCAAATAATTGAATATTATCATTTCATTTTTTGTCAAAATTATTTCATCTTTGCCATTAGAAATGATTCCTTTTTGCATATTTATATCGAGATCCCTATAATTTGGCAAATTAGATGTGCTCGTTCTTTTTAACACAGCGCCAATTCTAAGTAATAAAACGTTTGGATTATAAGGTTTAGTTATATAATCATCTGCACCATAAGACATCGACAATACTTCATCACTTTCTGTGTTTCTGCTTGTTACCATAATAACAGGAACATCTGACCGTTTTCTCAGATTTAGAAGAACTACCTCACCATTTAAACCTGGAATATTTATATCGAGTAATACTAGATCAGGTTTAAAATCGAGTATATCTTGAACTACATTATCAAATGTAGTTAGTACTTTTGTATTATAGCCAGCATTATTTAATAAAATAAATAATTCTTCTCTAACAGAAATGTCATCCTCAATAATAAAAACACTTTTCATAAGTCATTCACCTGATAAATATTATAACATAAAATTTAAACTATATACTTACATTATTGTAAGAAAAGCATTATGTCAAAATACAATTTTTATCCACAAATGCCCTGTTTAAGCCGAACTTTTGACATTACTGAAGTGGTATGCTAAACTATTATCTTGAGAGTTCGACTTTATTTATTTGTGTTTTTCTTTTTGTCTTAAGACTTTTTGATTTTTCAGGGGGTTTTGGTACTCAATTTTAGGGGTAAGATGAAAAGGAGTGTTAGTTATGAATAAATTATTTATACTTAATATATTGCTTATTTTAGTCATCATTGTAATAGTCATATTTAATTAACTAATTAAGACAAAAAGACACGAGTAAATTCCTAAAAATTCACTCGTGAAAATCCAAACCGGAACACGTAGTAAATAGTACGTGCTCTCCGAGTTAATAATACTACACTTGAATTTTTTTCTCAAGTGTTTATTTTTCAAAAAAATTTTTAAATGTTAAATAGTTTTTTTATACCCAAATTTTTGACATCGACAAAATGATATGCTAGACTATTACCTCGAGAGTTCGACTTTATTTATTTGTGTTTTTCTTTTTGTCTTAAGACTTTTTGATTTTTCAGGGGGTTTTGGTACTCAATTTTAGGGGTAAGATGAAAAGGAGTGTTAGTTATGAATAAATTATTTATACTTAATATATTGCTTATTTTAGTCATCATTGTAATAGTCATATTTAATTAACTAATTAAGACAAAAAGACACGAGTAAATTCCTAAAAATTCACTCGTGCAACCCAAACAGGAACACGTAGTAAATAGTACGCGCTCTCTGAGTTAATAATACTACACTTGAATTTTTTTCTCAAGTTATTTAATAAAAAGTTTTACAAAAGATTAATCATAACTGAAGAACACACGGAATAATAAACAATAACTATACTAAATCATCAAAATTATCTAAAATATATTTTTTATGCCAATTTTTTTATATTATTTAAAAATTTATTTGGATTTTCTTTAGTTTGAAACATAATTTTCTTTTCCTCATTATCTTCACAATAAATAATAGTTATGTCATATACTTGGGTACTTTTCATTTTATAATAATCTTTTATTTTATCCCCTTTTATACATTTTATAATTAAAAATGTCGGCCCTCCGAAAAGCGCAATGTCTCTTACATGCTCCGCTGGACCGTAGACCTTTTCCGACATTACTTCTTTTGATATTATACTAAGTTTATATTTTATATCTTTTATATCTTTTTTAGGAATAGAAATAATCTCGGGTTTTTCGGCCTCAATATTTATATTAATATTTAAAATTCCAGATGTATCATCATCAATCAACACGGAAAGCTTATTATATAAACTAGGACACTTTTCTATTCCATATATATAGGTTGCAAAAATATAATTGTCATTTATAGCAAATGAATTATTTATTTCATTATTAAACGTTTGTGTTTCGTTTCTAGTTTTCTTTTTCCCTGGCAAAAAAACGTTTATTATAAGTATTATAAAACTTATACAGTAAAAAACAATTCCTTCTCCATACTGCGTGTGATTTTGAATATATACTATGGTCTGTTCACTCATATTTGACACTACAATTTCTATATTAAAATATATATAAGCTGAATATATAAAACTGACAAATAATAGGAAAAGAACTAAATAAGACAATTTCTTTTTGTCAGTAAATATTGAATATAAATATATTATGGCAAAAGATAATGTTAGTTGTACACTTGAAACTTCGAACATGTACATGTCTAATAAAACTATATTATCACCAGTTAAAGTTACAAATTTCGTTGAAACTGAGTATAATAATATTATCATAAAAACTACTGCACATATTTTCTTCCAATCATATTTTGAAAATTTAATCGCGTTATATTCTGCCTTTTTATTCACTTCATTCATATAATTTTCCATACCTCTCACATTTATATGCTTATATTAACATTTTATCACCCCCCCCCCAAGGTTTGTCAAGGATGATCGTTTGTTATAAAAAGAGATATTTTTAAACTAATCATTGCCACAACTAATTAATACAAAAAGATACGAGTAAATTCCTAAAAATTCACTCGTGCATCCACACATGGAACACGTAGTAAATAGTACGTGCTCTCTAAATTAATAATACTACACTTGAGTTTCTTTCTCAAGTCTTTTATTTATTCCATAAGTCACGAGGATAAACTTCATCATCTAATAGTTTATTGATAGATGAAATAATCATCGGCCTATCTTCCTTATATGTCACTCCATACCACGTAGAAGTAGTATCAAGAACCTCAACTTTAACTTTATTTTGTTTTATATATTTATAAACTGTGTCAGGTATAAGTCTTTCACATTTGCTCAAATTTTCTCTATTTTCATTTAAGTATTCTTTAAAATCTTCTTCCAACAAATCGAATATCTTTGGCGTAAAACCTAACATATTCATTGAAACAAGTTGATTATTACTTATAACAAAAGATTGCGACCCATCTAAAGGCTTAGCATTTATAATACCATTTTCCCTGGATACTTGGCTTTCTATTAGCTTAGTTAAATATTTATCTTCAACTTCACATATTCCTCTTTTAACAGATCCATTTTCTGTCAAAGTATTTTCTACTCTATAGCCGACTAAACCTATATTAAAAGAATTACTATCTAAGTTATTCAAAAATTCACTGACAGTCTTATAGGCATCAAACCCATAAAAATCATCGGCATTTATAATGGCAAAATTTTCTTTAACGATATCTTTACAAGCTAAAATCGCATGCGTAGTTCCCCAAGGTTTTACTCTATCACTAGGAACTTCTATTCCCTCTGGAATATTATCTAAATCTTGAAAAGCATATTTTACATCTATATACTTTTCAACTCTTTTACCGATTGTTTCCTTAAATATTTCTTCATTTTCTCGTTTTATAATAAAGACTACTTTGTCAAATCCTGCTTTAATTGCATCATAGACAGAATAATCTATGATAAACTCTCCATTTGGACCTACAGCATCAATTTGTTTAAGTCCTCCATATCTACTGCCCATACCAGCAGCCATAATTACTAATGTCATATTTTCACTCCTATTATAAGAATACATTAAATCTCTACTATTGTCAAATTACTTTAAATAGAAATTTATTATTGATTAATCTCGAAAAAACCTTCCCAAGGATCTTTTCTTTTAAGTCTTTTAATCGCCTCTTTTATATCGATACCATTTGGTTTTACTTTATCTAGTTCACTCCATTTAATAGGCATAGAGACACAAGCTCCCTCTCTAGCCCTTAAAGAATACGGTGCAACACTTGTCGAACCTTTTTTATTTCTAAACCAATCGATAAAAATCTTTCCTTTGCGTTTCTCTTTTCTAATATTGCTAGTATACGAGTCTGGCCAAGACTCAACCATAACCTTGACAATATTCTCCGCAAATTCACTGAACTGTTTCCAATTTTTAAGTTTTTTAGTGGGAACAACGACGTGATAACCTTTGCCACCACTCGTTTTTAAAAATGCTTTTAACTTTAATTTATCTAAAATACTCTTTAAATCACGAACTCCTTGTCTAACCTTACTCAAACTTAAGTTTTCATCGGGATCTAAATCGAAAACCAAAGTATTGGGCTTGTTTATTTCGCCCACTTTACTACCTCCAATATGAAATTCAATTCCATTCATTTGAGCTTCACCAATAATGCCCGATTCATCTACCATATAATAATAATCGTCACGTTTTCCATTTTCACTTTTTATTTTTAAAGATGCTAAACCATACTTATTTTCCCCTAAATGTTTTTTAAAAAACTTCTCACCTTCGACACCATTTGGGCATCTAACCGTGCTTAACAAGCGGTTACTTATATATGGAAACATTTTCTCTGTTACCTGTTTATAATAATTGACAACATCCCACTTTGTAATTTTTGGTTTTTGGTATACAAGTTTACTTCCATTACTTATTTCTATGCCTTCGACTAGCGATTTCTTTTTACTGTTTCTAATTTTTTTAACATTATTTGTTATTTCTTCCATCGTTCTTCCAGTTCTAATACTAGTATTAAAATCTTCAATATTCTCAAACAAAGAAATATTGTCTCTTTCTTTAATTAAAAGCCAGTTGTCTTCTTTAAATTTTACCAAAGTCCATTTTCCTTTGAGTCTTTTCCCATGCAAAATAAACTTGATAGATCCTTTACTAAGACCTTCCCTTATATTACCTTCACATTCCCAAAACCCTTCATCCCATAGCATTACAGTGCCACCACCATATTCACCTTTTGGTATAGTTCCTTCAAAATTTCTATATTCGAAAGGATGATCTTCAACCATTACTGCTAAACGTTTGTCAGTTGTTTTATATGAAGGGCCTTTTGGAACTGCCCAGCTTTTTAAAACACCATTATATTCTAACCTAAAATCATAATGATCTCTTCTCGCTAAATGATGTTGCACGACAAATCTAAGTTTTTTAGAAGACTTTTTCTCCTTACCTTTAGGCTCACTAGTTTTTTTAAAATCTCTTTTTGATTTATAATTTTTTAATTTATCCATTTTCTACCATCCTTTTAAATACAGGCTCTCTTAAGTTACCATTTGGAGTTCTTTCAATATATATGACTTCGCATTTTGATAATTTTTTAAAATAGTTTATTTCCTTTTCTTTGTAATTACAAAACGGACTTCTTGAATACACCTTATTGTCGAAAACTTTCAATTTATCAACAGACACTTTTCCTACAAAGTAAAGTTTGTCATCACTTCGATATTCCCCTAAAAGCAATGAACGTTTAAATTGTGTATCGATGAATCCTCCAATAAAAAAACTTTCACATTTATAGTTTTTTATTTTAATCCAATCCTTAGTTCTAGCTTCAGGAACATATTCACTATCTATTCTTTTAGCGACTATTCCTTCTAAATCTAGTTTTTTAATCTTTTTAAATAAGCTTTTACCTTGCCCTATCGAATATGAACTTAAAATGAAATTATCATTTGTACCAAACTTTTCCAAAATTTTCTTCCTTTTTAAAAGATCAAAATGTGTTAAATCTTCTCCGTCTTCATATAGACAATCAAATGCTACAAAAACAACTGGATTTTCCAATGCTTTCTCTTCAATTTTGTATTTGCTTTTTATTCTTCCCCTTACTTGTAGATCACTGAAACTTGGCTTTTCATTTAAAAATGAAACGATTTCACCATCAAAAATAGTCTCGTGTTTTACTAAACCTTTAATGCTCTTTAGTTCTGGAAAATTAGATGTAAGATCTATACCATTTCGAGAATAAACTTTTATAGTTTTAGGACTTACATGTATCGTCGCCCGATAACCATCGTATTTTAATTCATATAAAAACTTATCATCATCAAATGCATGTGATCTTTCGCTTAGAAGCATAGGTTTAAAAAATTTCAAAAAAACCATACTTAGTTCTCCAAACTTTTTTGTAAAGACAATAATAGATCTTTAGTAGAAGCAACCTTTTTGCTTCTCTTCTTAAGAGTCTTTTTACCATCGAGTTTCATATCGATAGCATTTTTAACACCAATATAACTTTCATCCACATATTCTTCAGGTTTAAAGTGACCTGTCATACTACTAACTAATTTCATTGCTAAATCTAATTCTTGCTTACTAAATTTAACTTCGCTTAAAGATTCTGGGATATTAACCTCATCATAAAAATACATCGTCGACATCAAAATGCTTCCTTGAAAATGTTTTAACAACACATAATAAAATTTAGTGCTTAAAAGTGTTTTTCCAATAGCAACCTTTTTACTTTTTTTTAAAATTTCTAAAAATAGAGAATACGCTTTTGATTTTTTAGGAGGTGTTAAAATATAACTTTTTTCGTAATAATAAGTATCTATTTCTGCCTCAGGTACAAAAGATACAATTTCTATTACGTCTTTGGAAGCATCACTTAATCCACTTAACTCATCTTTAGTAAAAGTAACATATTCGCCCTTCTCAAATTCATATCCCTTGACAATTTCTGGCTCCTTAACTAATTTTTTACAATGTTCACAATATTTTTGATATCTTATTCGATTTAAACATTTCTTATGTAATTGATTAAACGTAATGTCGTTATTTTTTATAACAGGATTGTACAAAATCGGAATATTTACTAACCCAAACGAAATCGTACTTTTAAAATTTGCCATAGCATTCACCATTTTTATTATGATATTTTATTTTTTGATTATTACAAAACTAAAAGAATATTATTTACAAAGATGAAAAATTATGGCACAATATAATAGGGGGATACAATAATGAATTTAAATACCACTTACGAACCATATGAACTTTTTAAAAGAAATAACTTAATAAGTCAAATAATTGGAGCTGAGAGTAAAAATAAATACTTTGACGAAGTAGACCTAGTAATTTTAAATCCCTATGTCAATTGTCCGAGCATTTATGGTTCAAAAGGTTTTAATATGATTGCAATAACAAAGCGAGAAGATTTTCACGCACTAGACCAATGTTTTGTTATTAAAGATGAATATTTTAGCATATTTTCTAAAAGCTGGTCCGAAATATTAAAATTGGCTGAGTATGAAAATCCATCAGTTAATATTTTAAGAAATTTTACAGCTTCTTATAAAAAAACACTAGAACATTGGATATATTATTACAATATTGCTGATCTGCTTGACCAAAACATGCACCGAGACGAAAGTATATACTTATATGTAAGCAAACATTTTATAGAAATTTTACGTCGTTATGATGACATACTAGCGACTTATGATTTTAGGCAGGCTTTTAAATATTTATATAAAATCATTAAAAGAACAGAATATATAATTTTTATGTTAAATCATCGTTCTTTACCAAATGATTTAAAAAGTGTTAAATCTACAATTTTACAATTAGATTTTTTGCCTAATAAATTTGCCGAAGCTTATGAAGGCTTAGTTAGTGCTTACACTTTAGACGAAATTAAAAAAGCGAGTTTATCAATGATTATATGTCTCAAAAAAACGCTAGATAGCCTCGACATTCAATATCAGCAAGTTGCAAGAAAAAGTTTACCATCTATACCATTGAATAGAGAACCGATTACAGACGAAGCTCTAACGGGAACTTGTGAACTTATATATTCTAAATGGCGAACTAACATGTACACCGCTATCAAAGAAAATAACAGATATCTTTCTTTTATGACTATGGCTAAATGCCAAGAACTATATAATGAAATGTATAAAAAGTACGATATTCCATTTTTATCTATTTTGGAACATTACAATCCTCATGATTTAAGTTGGAATGCTAATGTTTTTGAAAAAGCTCTTTCTAATTGGTTTAAATTGTATCAAAAAGTTGGAAAAAAGCCGAATATCTTTGGCACGCTAAATGAATTAGAAAACTATTATGAACAAAAAGTTTTGCACTTATAAAAAAAAGGTTATTTTACCTAACCATACTATATTTTTCGACAACTTTTAAATTTAGTCGCTTTATAGAAGCGCTTTTTTCTTTATCTAAATCTTTTAACTTAGCTAAATTTACTAGGATTTCACTTATAACTCTTAAATGATATATATTTAATTTTCTAAAAATCAACAAGTTTTCTAAAATCTCTAATGTTTCTTTACTATAACGTTTTCTAAACTCAGGACTTGTATTATTTAAATCGGAAATATTATCTAATCTATCACACAATTTTATCAAAAGTGCCCCATCACTCATTTTTAACATTTTTTGTGTTAAATATACAGCTTTTCCAAGCTTATGCTTCATCATATCATCACTAGTAAGCTCTAAAACTAATCCAGCAACTGTTGTACCAAAATTTTCTTCTATATCTGCGATTGTAACGGGAGTATCCTCAGCTGTATCATGCAAATGGCCTGCAGTCTCATACTCAACTTCAAACTTTCCACTATAAAACTTACGAATATTATCAGCAACTCTACGCGGATGACAAACAAATTCTGTACCATCTAATCTCGCCTGACCATCATGTGCAAATGAAGCGAAATCACGGGCCTTCCTAAGTATACTATTATTACCAGCAGTTATAATATTTACATTAGGTACACAAATACTCGATTCTCTTCTTTCTCTACTATTATTGATCGCCTGAGCAATATTACTTAGATTATCTTTAACTTGGATTGCTTGAAGTATTATATTTTCCTCGGGATTATAACTTATACTGTAATCACCTATTTCATAATAGCCATTCATCACAAACCAATTCTTCAAATCACTTTTACTCTCCTCACTAAAAAACTCTTTTCTTACAACATCAAAGTCAGCATTTATTGCCACCACTTTTTGAACATACTCACTATTCATTCTTAAGGCCTTAAACAAAACAATGTCATACTTCAAAGCAGCTTCCACTATTTTTCGCAAATCTTCTGCATCTTCAATTCTTTTTTTCATAAACTTTTCACTTCCTACTTGTATTATACATAAATTTTTATTATAATCAAAATACAATTAATTTATTGTATACATAACTGGAGGTTATATGACAAACTTAGAATCTTACAAAGTATTTTACAAAGTTGCAGAACTTAAAAGCATAACAAAAACGGCTGAATATATGCATATTTCTCAACCTGCAATAAGTAAAACTATTAAAAACTTAGAGGAAGAATTGAATACTCCCCTCTTCACAAGAACACGACAAGGAGTAGTATTAAACGAAGCAGGAGAGAAAATATTTTTAAATGTAAAACAAGCATTCACCTTATTAGAAGAAGCTGAAATTAAAATAAGTGAGTTTAATAACATGCAAAGTGGTACGATCAAATTAGGAATTAGTACGACACTTGCCAAAAAATATCTCGTTAAATATGTTAAAGATTTTCATTCTCTTTATCCGAATATTACAATCGACATATACACTGATCCTACTAAAAAACTTATAGAATCTCTAAAAAATGGAGAACTTGATTTCATAATTGGCAAATTTCCTACCAAAAGAGAAACAGGACTAAGTTATTTAAAATTAGGTAGCAGTAAATATATATTTGTAACAAACTACGACTATTATAGTAAATTCAACAATAATATTTCAGCTGAGGAACTAACTCGGTATCCTCTTCTTTTACAAAAAAGTCCTTCAAATTCTAGAGCAACCGCCGAAAAATATTTTAGCGATTTAAACATTAAAGTAGATCCTATTATGAACATCGGAAGCGCCAATCTACTTTGCGATTTTTTAGTCAATGGTCTAGGTATAGGCTATGTGACAAAGCTTTATGTCGAAGAAGAAATTAAAAATAAGAGGCTCTTTGAGCTTAACGTAAGTCCTGAAACAGAACAAATAGAATATGGGTTAATTTTACTAGATTCTAACATTCTACCTCACCACATTAAAGTATTTATTGACTTCTTAAAAAAGACTTCAAACTAAAACACTTGCTTTAAACAAGTGTTTTAAGTTGTTATTTTTTATGATTTTTTCTACATTTTTTATGTTTTCTTCTAGGAATGCAAAGCCTAATTATAAATTTAGATAAATGAGGAAACATATACGTTATATAAGCAATTTTGTCTAAACTCTTGTTAAACATTCTTGTAAAAAACATATAAAGTGAACAGTTTATACGATTAAATATTTGCACAATAAACTTAACAATTTTAAACCAATGATTTAACTTAAAGTTTTTAGGCTTTCCAAAGCAAAAATACACACAGTTACAGTCAACTTCAATATCATTTGGATCATAACCTGCGCACAAAAGTCCATTTACAAAAGATGCAGTCATTTCCTCATCGAATAGCTCCACAAAAATTTTCATTCCTAAATCTTTTGGTCTAGAGAACACCCCTACGTCAAAACCAGTCAACCACCAACTGATATGACATCTTGAGAACAGCTTACATTCTTTAAATAAAATAAATCCCATTTTTATTCTTTCATCATCTCTAGCGCTTCTATAATATTTTCTAGAAAAAGGAGAACTTTCATCTTTTATGTATAATCCCATTTCTGCACCAGTAGTTATCCCATACTGTCCTTTCCACAACTCTAAGCGATAATGTTTTCCACAATAATCAAAATATATCGGCTCAGCATCCATAACCATATTTAAAAATGGTGCCTTTATATCGTAAAGATCAGTATAACCTAAATCTCTTTGCCATCCGTCATTTCGAGAAATTACTATTCCATCTCCTAAATCGAATGCAAATCCAAAAGGTTCTAAAATGCTATTTACTCTACATAGCTTTTCTGTAACACATGTAGAACGTACTTTCCTAATTGCTCTTTTTCTTCTTATAAAATAAATAATCAAAAGGATAACTACCAATATAGCTAACCCAATCCATACATATTTCACAGTCTCACCTCCTATTATATAATAGAAAAATAAGACTATTCCGAAACGGCAAAAACCAAAAAACAAACAGGATAGCTGTTTGTTACATTTTAATCAAAACTTTCACTTGTACTTCCTAGTTCGTTATACACTTGATTACTTAAAAATCCTGTATCTTCTAATAATTTTTTAGCTCCTGCATTTTCCATCAATGCTAGTAATATTTTTTCTTGATCACTTTGATTTATCGATTTATAATCTATAACATTTTTAACATCAGGAACTGTAATTTGTTCGTTATACTTAACTGCATATACAAGTTCAGCAGAAAAAGAATAATCCCCAAGAAATACTTCAAAATTTAACTTATCTTTATCACCACTTTTAGAAAAATTAACTTTATAAATAATTTCATTTCTGCCCGTTTTTATCTTAATAATGTAAGAATTATCATTAGCAATCTCTATTTCCAACTCCGAATCATTAGTTCTTAAAACAATCCTTTCGACTTTTTCAGAACCCTTACGTGAATATAACTCAATACTTAGGATTTCTTCATTTGTAAAATTATAATCATCGATAGATCCATTCATATAGTCGATTAAATCTGCTTTATTTATAAGAGTTATATTCGATAAGCTATTTAAAAACTCATCATCTTTTACTAAATTATCTAACACACTTCTAAATACATCATATAATTCTTTATCTGTTAAAGTTAAAATATTTTTAACAAACTCACCATCATTTTTTCTTTTAAAATAATCGATCTTAAGTGCTTTTTTAATTTGTTCTACAATTTTTCTTGTTAAAACTTCATAGTCCTTAGTTAAATTTTGCTGTTTGTTTGCATCCCCCATATCATATTTAATATATTTATCATAAATATCTTTAAAATAAATATAAGTTGTATCATTATTAATAAATAAATCAGTTTTTACTAAATCCTCTTTATCATATTTTGTATCGATCGAAATAAAAGACTTATTATTTTTATAATCGCTTTCTACTTTACCACTCAAACTCAACTTATTAATAATAGATAAATAATCATCTTGTAACTTTGAACCATTTATTTTAAACTTCAAATCGAATTCTGTTTTCGACGTATCATATCCAAAACCCATTCCTTTTTCGAATTTCTTAATCGATTGTTCGATCACTGACTCAAAAGCTAATTTAGGCGAAATTCTTAAATAGACTAAGAACCCCGCTCCTAACAATAACACCACTGCTGCAATAACTCCAATAAAAGGTATCACAGACTTCTTCTTTGGTTTATTATCATAAACAAACGTTTCTACTTCATTTGACGAAGAACTTCCATCGATACTAAAAACTTCCTCACTTGAAGTATCACCAGTATGACTAAACGTCTCTAACACTTCCTCATTAATATTACTTCCACACGCTTCGCATTTTAAAGATCCCTCTTTAATTTCTGAATTACAATTTTTACACTTCATAAACTTCAACTTCTCTCTCTTTATTATAATTATATAATCTATATATTAAAATAACAATTAAATCTCAATCTATATTATGATTTTATCAATATCTTCTTTAAAAACTACTACAGGCAAGTCGAAAATCCAATGCCCTCTACTATTGTTCATCCCAAATGTCGAATTTCCTATTTGGATTATCTTTTTATCTTTTTCACTATAAACAAGTGAAGCATCTACTATGTTTATTTCATAAACTTGATTTAAGTCTGCTCGTATATATAATTTATCCCTTCCATTTTCTGAGTCGATATGAAAATAACCCCCTTCATAATTTACTACACTATAAACTGTATCTAACATATTTATGATTTCTTCTTCATTCTCGCCAATATATTTATAAAATATATCATCTTTTATTTTTAAGCTTTGTTCTCTATCAATACTATTGATATTTAATACCTCGTTCACATCATTAACAATTTCTAATAATGCTGCCAAATTTCTATAAAACTCGCGATCAAATTTTTCTAACTCTGAAATACTTTCGTTATTTTCATCAGTAACTTTCTTTTCATCACTCAATAAACTTTTTAATATAATTAGCGAGCCTAATAAAATCGCCAATATGCTTAATATTATAATTATTAACTTAACTTTCTTCAAAAAATTTACCTCCTAATAGCATACACACTTATAATTATAAAAAGTATTTCCATAATAATCGAAGTACACTGAACAAGAACCATCTGTCACCTTAGCAGTTCCAAGCTCAGTACAAAAAGGTTGATCATCATAAAATATTCCTGGATTCGAAGGTTTTCTTCCACCTACATTTGGACAATTAGCGCCACTCCAATGCGCATACAAATGCTGACTTCGAGTTATTTTTGAATTATCATACAGTCGTGATCCACCATTAATACTACTATACCAACCTTGAAAAGTACACCCTGCTCGACTAGTTCTATGATAAATTTCATAAAAAGTATCGTTTCCATCAGAATTAAAAACTTCAGAAGAAGGCTCAGACCCACCATTACCATCGAAACTTAACATAAAATATTTTCTATCCCACGCATCATAAGCCTCTATGTCTTCATTGATAACTGTATTATAATTGATTACACGATAGCCTCTTGCTTCCCAACCTAAAAATACAGAATCGACATAAGACTCCCATCCGACAGGAATAGGTATTCTACTAAGTTTACTTCCACAAGGTACTTCGTATTCATCAGGACCGTTTAAATGACCAAAGTAAGATTGATAATTAAATTTAACTCGACATATAGGATTTTTCCAACTTGCATATAAAGTATGATTACTCGCATTATTTACAATTGAGTTAGAAGTAATTTTATTTCCTCCCGAACTAGAAGTGTACCACCCTAAAAACTCATAACCACTTCGGGTAGGAGTCGGCAGATTGCCGTATGATTGTCCAAAAGTGACCACTTTATTTTTGGTATTCACTGATCCACCATTTGCATCGAAAGAAACACTATATGTCTTAGGTGTCCACCTCGCATACAACGTCTGATTATCAACAATAGTTACACTAGAACTAGCAGTAATTTCACTACCTCCACTATTAGAAGTAAACCATCCATTGAAACTATAACCAGATCTTATAGGAGTTGGTAAATCTCCATACTTACCATTATAAGTAACCTTCTTACTACTAGGCGAAACACTTCCACCTGTTGCATTAAAACTGACAGTTAAAACCTTTTCTTTAAAATGTGCATAAAGAGTTTGATTTTCAGTAATCGTAACTTTCGAATTAGCAGTCACTTGATTTCCTCCCGAACTGGAAGTAAACCACCCTAAAAAGTCAAAACCTGTTTTTGAAGCAACGGGTAAAGTACCATAAGTTGAATCATATGTTACAGTCTTTTCACCTGGTGAAACATATCCAGTATTGGGATTAAATGTTACAACATAATTTTTTGGCTGCCATCTAGCATATAAAGTTTGACTAGATACTATACTAACTTTTGTTTCACTATTTACTAAAGATCCTCCGCTGACTGCTGTATACCACCCTAAAAAGTTATAACCTATTCTAGTTGGCACAGGTAATTCACCATATACATCATCATATGAAACCTGTTTATTATTATAGTCAACTACACCACCATTAGGATTAAAATTAACTGTTGACACAATTGGATTCCAAAGTGCAACTAGTGTCGTATCTTCATGCAAATCTACAATCGACGTAGCACTTATAATTAAATCTTTTTTAGGAGGAATGAACCACCCGCCAAAAGTATAACCATATCGTGTAGGCACTGGTAATTCACCATACATTTCGCCAAATGTCACTTCTTTACTTCCACCAGCAACGACTCCACCATTTGGATCAAAATCGATATTATAAACGTTAGGTATAATCTTATAATCAGCTTTCCTATCTTGTACATAAGACCCATCTGAATTAGTAACCGTTCTGATCATCTTCGCTTTAAATGAACCAATAACCTTAGTAGAAAAGTCAGAAAGTTTATAATTGAAAGCGAGATCTCGCACATTAGTACGTATTATATTTGTCTCACCACTTCTTAAATTTTCCATAATGTCTATTGCAACATTTTCATCTGAAGTATCTTGTCTTATATTTTCTCCGTTATTAATAACAAAACTAAAATCTACAACATCACTATTACTAGATTGAACGAATACTTTTCTATTAACCTCTCTATAAATCTCTTGATCTATATCAAAATACTTGTATTTTACATTATAAGTACCAGGTTTTTGTGGATTGACATCACATGCCGTAACTTTAAGTTTTACATCATTAAAATAGCCACTTTCTCCACCGCGATAAAGTCTTTCTTTAAACTCATTTTTACTATTATTAATTAAATATAATTTACTGCCATCATTAATATTTTCTACATCTAATACTAACCCCTTAAAAACTCTATTTAACTTCTCTGTACTTGCTTCATCACACCAATCTTGTGTATTAATACTAGCATTTTCTAAAATCAAATCTTGAGCTTCCAATTTCCAAGCATTTAAACTATCATTTACAGGATATATAATTTCGACTTGCTCCTCAATATTGAGCTTTACCCTAACTAAATCATCATCAGGTATTCGCTCACCAGTCTCAGGGTCTTTTAAATCTTCGTTTAATAAACCTGATTCTCTCAAGTCACCTATCGGTATATCTATATACCCATACCCTTTATATAATTCCTCTGCTTCTTCTTTATTAGTTGCGACATATACATTTGCGGCTGATTTTACTTGATTCACAAGACTATTACTGTCTTCTTTTTTTTGTCTATTCAACGAACCTATCATATTGAAAGAAAATATTCCAATCATAATTATTAATAAAGCGATCACTATAATTAATTCTGCTATAGTAAAACCAACTTTATTATTTTTAAGGAATCGATTTTTAAAATTCATAATGACGACTCCCTTCTAATCTAATAAAAAAATTATACTTCAAATTTGCTTAAAAATCAAATGAAAAAAACACGTTTCTCACGTGTTTTAAGATTGATTTTTTACGTTAATTGGAATCGTCTTAACCTTTGCCGTGTATGTGACAGTCAGATTTTGGCCATCAACTATAATCGGTACATCATAAGGCGTATTAGAAGCTGTATAGCCCGAAAGATCTACATAGGCGCGTACATTTTCTTTATTGATTTTATCGATTACTTCTTGAACACCTTTTAATATGACTGTACATGTTGTATCGCTTTGGTTTGCAGCCTGCGCTACTAAGCCTGATCCGACATTCTCAGCATTTACTGGAACATCTGTAAGCTCGCGCGTAGCCTCTCTTCCTACTTTAACTTCTATTGTAGTAGTGCTCTCACTCATATATCTGACACCACTAGGTTTTGTCAATGTAACATTGAACTTCTTATCTGCATTCATTCCATCGACATCTATTTCAGCTGATATAGATGTTAAATTACTTATCAAGTTTTGATCTCCATATACTCTTACATTTGTCACACTAGAAGTCGTAGATGCAATAGCATATCCCGTTGCAAACACTCCCTTAGGAACAACATTTACTGGTAGATCTCTATAAAATGAATCGACTTTAATCTTAGCTTTTGCCGTAGAAGGAACTATTTCGACATTATCTACTAACTTACCATTTTCATCGTACGCAACCATAGGTATAGAATCGATGTCGAACTCACCAGCCTCCGGTAAATCGAGAGTAGAAACATCTATCAAAGCTTTAACAGTGGCAACTTTATCCAAAGTTTCACTTGAACCTTTTACATAAACTTCGCTCGTCTCTAAATTAACTTCACTTACATTTAACTTGCTATCTAATTTTTCCTGATTTAATAAATCATAAGTTAATGTTTTAATCTTAGAAATCTTTTCACTAATTTTAACAGTAACACTTGAAGGATCGAGTTTATATTGAACTGACTCTACAGAGTGATTATATTTAGGTTTAACTGTATACTCTCCTGTTTTATAATCACTGAGATCGAAAACGACTTTATGTTCCCCTAGCTGTTTAGCTAAATATAAGTCACTTTTTCTTCCCATCAAAATTATATCGACTACTTCAGGAATGCCTTCTATAACGTACTTTTCTTCGTTATATATAACTGTAACTGGTTGACTAGAAAGAATTTCACTTTCTGTTTCCACTATATTTAAAGCTTTACTATCGACTAGTAAAAACGCAAATAATGCTATTACTAACGAAGTAATAATTAAAGAATGCGGTTTATTTAATAAACCTTCAAATACTCCAGTATTTTTCTTCAAAAATTTATTGAATTTATATACAATTCTACTAATAGGTGTCACAATAACTTTATCTAATACTTTATGAATACCCCTTATAAGACTCATAAAAGGATTAAATCTTTTCTTTTTATTTTGACTTCTCTTACTCATCTTCTTCACCTCTTTCATCAGCGGCATAGAAAATCTCAGTTTTTGGAGACAATTCATTATACAATATTTTCTTAAACTCTTCATAAGTCAAGTTATAGTTCATTGTACCATTTAGAGCTATACTGATTCTACCTGTCTCTTCACTGACGATTAAAATTATCGCATCACTTTCTTCAGAAAGTCCAAGTGCTGCTCTATGTCTTGTTCCAAGAGACTTATTTAGATTATTATCCATACTTGTTTTAAAAACGCAACCAGCACATGTAACTTTAGTACCTTGAATTATTACACCACCGTCGTGAAGTGCACTATTTGGATAAAATAAACTTTCCAAAATCTGACTAGAAATTTCAGCATAAATTTTAGTAGCAGGTGCAATATATTCTTGTAAGCTGACATTTCTTTCGATTGCCATCAAAGCTCCAAATTTATTTTTACGCAAATACTCTACTGCTTCCATAATTTCGTTGACTAGCTTCTCACGTTCATCTCCAGTTAAAACTTTATGTTGTCCCAAGAGTTGACTTCTACCAAGTTGTTCTAAGAAAGTTCTAATTTCAGGTTGGAATATGATTATTAAAGCGAGCGGTCCCCACATGATAACATATTCAAGCAATAACCCCACTGCATACAAATTAAGAACACTACTGAGTAACTTTATGATGATTATAAATACGACACCCTTAAAGATCAGTACCATCTTAATATTGTTTTTTAAATTTTTAATAACGAAGTATACCATATACCAAAGAATACATATATCTAATATCTTTGAAATAGTACTCCAAACTGACGATAAAGTCATTGTCATCCTCCTAACATTTCTTACACATTATAACAAATCCAGTTTATTTTTTCTACAATTAAAATATCAAAAGTTTTTATATTTTAATTTTTTTAAAGCTTTATACCCAAATTACTAGGCTCAAGACATTTTTTTATTGACAAACAGCTAACTATTAGTTGCTACTCACATTTACATTTATATATTTATAAAAACTATTCTTTTACTCATTCTTACTGTGGCAATTCAGCATTTATAACAGGGCTTCTACCATTAGGCTGTAAAGCAATGTAAGTTGATCCATCATTTACACTTAATTCAGTTCCATCTGCATATTTATATTGAGTACGTGCATCTTTACTAGATTTTGTCCAAGTTATAGGAACTGCTTTTCCCTCACTTATGAAATAACCATTTCCTGAACCAGTATTTTCCATATCTTGTCTACCGTATGAATCCATCGTTTTATATCCTACATTATATACGATAATATTTTTTGTTACAAATCTCTCTTTAGAAGTATAATCGATCATCTCAGTATTGTTTTGACTCTTTTTATACATCTTACTTTCTTCATCATAGAAAAATCTCGATTTATAAGAACCAGAATAAGGAATTTCGATATATTTGGCATCGACTACGTTTTCCCTACTAGCTAAATCTATTGGATCCACTTCATACTTTAGAAGAACACCCTTCTCAGTCGTACTTCTGTATTTTAATCTCTCAGTAGCTTTTTTTTAACTTTCCATTGTCGTATATCCCTTATGTTCCATTCCTACGCCACTTATTGTTTTATCTCTAAAGAAATATGTACCTTCATAAGTCAATCCATTTATATTATTTATACCTCTAGAAGGAATCTCGGCTTGTGCTCTAGGACTCCATCCCCAGTGAACATATATGGCATCGTTTTCTAAAGCATAATCTAAAAAGTAATGTCTACTACTTCTAACACTCTGAATCTTTTCCACATCAGAATCTCTAAACAGAGCCATCTCTCGAGTAATACCGCCTTCGACTAACATTTCATAAACCATATAAGCTTTGTTCATACCAGATTGATACTTCCACACCGCACCGTTATTATTGATCATAACCGCATAAGGTCTACTCTTACTTTCTTCATCGATTATTTGTACCTTTTTAGCTTCTACAATAGGCTTTTCTTCGCTATCTTCTGGTGTCTGCTCCTGAGGTACTTTACTGTTTAAAAGACAAAATGTCGTAATACCTCCCGCAAGTAAAACAGCTCCTACAGAAATAAAAATTATTAATTTTCTTTTAACCCTCTTTTTTAACTTCATCATTTTATTACATCTCCTCTATAATAATAACATTTTTTTTGACATATTACAATTTTTTCTGTATCATTGAATTAGGAAGATGGTTTGCTTATGAAAAAGAAAAAATTTTTAGTATATACTCTATCTATGTTAATACCTGTCTGTATTTTTTTAATATGTACTTATCTAAATGGCTTTCTACCCTTTAAAGATGAAATGCTAAACTCATATGATTCATTTACTCAATATCCAGGCATGCTTTTAGAATACATTCGGGGTTTACAAACAGGCAATATTTTTTACTCATGGAGAGCTGGTTTAGGTTTTAACTTATTTGGCACCATAACATATTATTGTATTAGTCCTCTAAACCTTTTAGCAGTCTTTGCAACACCTGGCAATTATCACTTCTTTATAGTAGTTATGACTTTTATCAGATTTGCACTTCTAGGCTTCACCATGTGTTTTTACTTATCTAAAAAAAATATTAAGCCTTCCCTAATCGTCGTATTTTCAACTATTTATGCCCTTATGGGTTATACAAGTACTTATTACTACAACTATATTTGGATTGACTCCATTATTATGTTGCCACTAGTCATCCACGGTTTAGATAAATTAATCGAAGATAAAAATCCTCTATTCTATATTATTTCTCTAACGTTTGCAATATGCATAAACTACTACATCGGCTACATGATCTGTATATTCTCTTTACTATGGTTCATATATAAAATTGTAACTAGAACTGAAAAAAATAAAGTAACTAAAACATTTATATTTTCATCACTTCTTTCTGGTTTAATGTCCGCGGTTGTAATTTTACCGAGTGTATTTGCACTTATGACTGGTAAAGCTTCTATTTATGGCTCAGTCGATTATTCAGGCTTCACTGAAAGTGCTAAAACTTTTTTCTACACTTTAACGACAGGAACTTACTTACAATCAGATCAAATTTTAGGTCCAGCACTCATCTACTCCTCAATATTAGTTTTAGTACTCACTTGTTTCTACTTTTTCAATACAAAGTTTACTAAAAAGCAAAAAATTGCTACTCTTATATTTATAATATTTTTCTATCTTTCTTTTTCTTTAAAGTTTATAAATTATGCTTGGCAACTTTTCCAAAAGCCTATTTGGTGGCAAAGTAGATTTTCTTTTACTTTCAGCTTTTTCTTAATAACGCTTGCCGCAAATACATTGATGAATATTGAACATACAAAGTTTAAAATGCATCATCGTATTCCTATCTGCCTAAGCTTAATAGGATTAATAACCATAGGAGCAATCTTTAAACTGACTGATAATGACAAAGTACAAGCTTACACTTACTTTCTTTTTGGATTCAGTATACTTCTAATTATTGAAATGTTTTTCTTATTAGACAAAAAAGGTTTTCTAACCATGCTTTTAGTGTTCACCTTAATAGATGTTTCTCTAAACACTTTTAACAGCTTAAAACAAAATTATCGTTTTAAATCATATACTCATTACGATTATATCAAAAAAGAATTGCCACCAACTATCGAAGAATTAAACAAAGAAAATAATAATTTTTATCGCTTAGAATTTATCGATGATTTTACTTCCAACGATGGACTATATTTTGGATTCAATGGGATCAACTATTTCAACTCGGCAAGAAATGTCAATGTAGTAAATCTTATGGATGACTTAGGCTTAAGAGTTACAGATCGTTGTCATTTTGTTCTAACAGAATTTGACCCAGTCCTCATGAGTATATTTAATGTTAAATATTTATATGGCCGAAGTGCCAATTATTACAAAGAAGTCAACACTTCCATCTTCGAAAATCCTCATCCTCTAGCACTAGGGTTCACCGCTAAAGATGACATCAAAGATTTTTATTTCAAAACTGCTAATCCGATTGCCAACAGGAATAATCTTTTAAAAACACTTTCAGGTCGCGATGCCGACCTTTATAAAACTATAACTTTTGATAAATTTACCGCAAGTGAAGGCTCCAATGGAAAATATATTCTCACTCACGAATTTACAAGTGACGGTCACTATCTTATAATGCCTGAAGACTTTGGAGGATCAATTAAAGTAAATGATTTAGAAAGCTCTTTCGGTAAAACATTTAAAGAAATTTCAAAAGGTGACAAAGTAATATTTAAATACTCTATTGCAGGAAGCTATGACTCAGAAGATATTAAATTCACTTTATTCAACTTAGATGCTTATGAAGAGCACATCAAAATATTAGAAAAAGATTTACTTCAAGCCAAAACCAATGTAGAAGGTCATATTTTAAAAGCATCTATCGATGTCACTGAAAACGATTACTTATTTACAAGCATTGAATACGAGGAAGGTATGAAAGTTTATATAGATAATAACGAAGTACAACCCGACATTATTTTAGACAGCTTAATCGGACTTCCATTAGAAAAAGGTCATCACACGATAACTATAGACTATATACCTAAAGGATTTACAGAAGGACTTTTAATTAGCATTTATGCTTTAATAGTTACTATTGGATGGAGCATTTATTCCTACAAGAAAAAATCTTTTAAATAAAAAAAATAGACAAGATTAATTCACGATCTTGCCTTTTTTCTTTTACCTTTCAAATCACTCTAAGCTTCAAACGGAGAACTCATAGTACCATTTCCGCTCATGGTTCTTACGTAATCTGCACTCAGTGAGATAACTGGGGCGACGCCGCCTGCATTATTGACACTACCATAGTTAAGAATCCCCCCATTACCAATAGCAAATACGTAAGCATAACCACCAGGACCGATATAAAAAGGCGAGAACGACCAATACCATGGTCCCTTAAATAGGTAATAACTACTATTTGTTGTATTACACTTTCCACTTCCTGCTACTACTATCTCATCTGCTGTTATCATTCCTACTTTTTGTCCTAGCTTTCCATTCCCTTTCTTTGTATCTTCGTTCGTAAACGCATCATTTTTATTCTCACATATAAACTTCGGTACTGGATTGTAATAGTTTGCCCCTAACGAATTTGCTCCTAATCTTGCATATGCTCCATATGCTGTCGTATTTGTTCCATACCCTAACCCTGTATCACTACTCCATCCTGTTGCCTCTTTTCCTGGTATTGTCCGATCATTACAAAAGACATTATCACTTATGTATCCATCATACCCTTTATCTGCTATGTTTGTCTTATACCAATTCTCTATTACTGTCTTTATATCTGAATCAGCTGTGTTTGACTGTGCCTGACTCTTGCTTGTACTTGCTCCTGATCCACTCGGTCCATACATATATCCTACATATTTCGCATCATTTCTATTTGCATTATATGAACTTAGTATGACTAATCTATCTGTACTATTTGCTCCATTCTCATGTGCTTGTGTACCATCATATATTATTCTCAAACTCCCGTCTCCATTGATTCTTATTATCCTCCAATAAAAACCTGCAAATTTGACATAGTTATCTTCTACTGCGCCTCTGTAGTAATAACTCGTTCCATAATCGTCTTCCATTGCATACAAGCCATCTGATGTCTCATCTGTTATTGCTGGTTCTGCAAAATTTAGATTTTCTGATGATTTTGCATTTGCTATCTTTTTCGCCAATATATCCGAAGCCTTAAGCATTTCTTTATCAAAGTACAATGAACAACTACTTTTATGTTCTATACTTAATGATATCTTTTTTGTACTCGTATCTTGATTTAATACTCCTCCATTTGTACATGTACTCTTTTCTATATTTAATATGTATCCTTCTGTCGGAAATTGTGTAGAGTCACTTTTACTATAGCCTGTCTCACTATTCTCATCTTCTATATATACCGCTAAAGTTTTACTGCTCGGGGGGGGGGTAATAAAGTTCCTTCTTCTTTTAATAAATGGCTTCCCAATATACTTCCAAAAACAGCTAGTCCTGCTATAGAAGTCATCAATATTTTCTTTTTATTTTTTCTCATTTTTCCTCATTCCTGTTCTAGTCTCAATCATACAATAAAATTATAAACAACTTTATTTCCTTTTTCAAGTCAAAAAATATAACTAGTAATTAATAAATAAAAAAAAGACTTACATTTCTTTAAATAAAGCCTTTCTATTATTATAATAATATTGAACTCCTGAAACTACAGATAAAACTGTAGCAAGAATTATAAGAGCATCTGCAACTTTGATATTTATAAGTTCAAATGGCAAATTGTAAATTAACATTAAACTTACACCAGTCATCATGCATATAGTCTTTATCTTACCTGCTATAGAAGCTCCAACAGCATGTCCACTTTGTCCAGCCACCATTTTTATAGAATCGACAAAAGTATCTCTCGTAATAATTATTACAGGTATTGCCATCGGTATAAAACCATCGACTGCTAAAACGATTAAAATTCCATTTACTAAAATTTTGTCCGCGATAGCATCCATAACTTTACCAAAATCTGTCACCAAATTATACTTTCTTGCAATATATCCGTCTAAAAAATCAGTACAACTCGCGATTATAAAAAGAACTGCACATATAATATATTTTAGACTGACTTCAACCCTGCCTCCAATAATATACGTTGGCCAATTAATTCCAACCTGATAAAAAGGAAACACCATCATCACTAAAACTATGATCGATAAAACTATCCTGCTTACTGTTATTTTATTTGGTAAATTCATAACTTCACTCCTTACATGACTTGCTGTATTGCCCAAATTATAGTTATCGTAGCTAAAACCAAAATTACTCCCGCCATAATTAAATATTTCCACAAATGTTTAGTCTTCTCCTTTTTTAAATAAGGAGTAACAACTCGAATATCATTTGTTTCCTCTAATATCTTTTCCTTTTCTCGTTCTTGAGCTTGAATCTCTTTCGCTAAATCATCTAAAGGTATTTTAGAAGTATACTCAAACATATACTCATTAAAACTATCTATTATTTTAGTAGGATCTAAACCTAAATACTTCGAATAAGTTTGCAAATACTCTTTTAATTTAAAAATATCTTTAAAGCTACCTATCGATCCTTCCTCTATTTGTTCTAAAGCTTCTAAAGGAATACTCGTATCGTTGCTAGCTTCTTCTAAAGAAACACTAGAAGCTTCTCTAGCTAGTTTTAAATCCATTCCTATTTCGTTCAAAATATTCACCTCATTATAAAAAAATAAATAATACTTCGTAAGCCTTGTTCTGTACTCTATAAAGAGCGACAAACATTTATCTTATAGATAAAATCTATACTCATGCTCGATTCTTGTTCTCTCACATGAACTCCCCTACCAAATTTGGGTTTCTCACTTGTGGGGTTTACCACGTTCCACCCTTACCGTTTCCAGTAAGACTCGTCTCTTTGGCACTTTTACATCTAATAAAACCATGGTTAGGTTTCCTCAAAGCCGTTATGCCGAAGCATACCTAGGGTTATTTATTCCCCTAGCACAAACATTACCAATCATCACAGATTGAGTGAGCAAGGACTTTCCTCAAGTAGAAAACTACCAGCGTTTGTCTTCCATATTATTCATTTTTACCATAAACTGCTTTTTCTAAGTTAGATATTCTTCTCAAAATATCGACATTATTGCTACCCAATTTACTAGTAATACTATTTTCTTCCTCTTGGGCCTCAATAGTCATCTTAAGCTTTCTATTTTCATTTTTAAGATGCATATTATCTTCTCTTAAATCTTGGTTATCTTTTTCTAACCTTTTTATGAATCGGATGAATTCATTATAGTCCTCGATTACGACATCAAGGAGCTCATCTACTTCTTTAGGTCTATAACCTTTTGCATCAAACTTAAATTCCTTATTTAATATCTCTTTAGGAGATAATCTTATGTCTATATCGTACATAAATGGACATCACCCTTCTTACAAGATACATTTTACTTAAGTTTTACATTTTTGTCAAGCAGAATAAGCCCAATATAATATGCCATTATAAGCCAATTTAAGCTTTATTTATTTCTATATTATCATTCGATATATAAACTGTTCTACCATTATAATCTATTCTAGAAAAATTGTCATTATAACCAGTTCTTTTTAAGACTGTTCCTCTATTAACTTTCCCAAACCGATTCGGCAATGAACTTGTCGGTGTACTCCTTAAAACAGAATTTTTAACAGTTTTAACTTCATCCAAACAAACTACCATGTCGTCATCCTTTATATTTTTATAACGGGGATTAGGAACAATATCTTCCTCATTGTCGACATATTGAAAATATGAAATATTTAAATCAACATTTGTGCTTATACCATCTACTCTTCCCTCTTCAGTATATTGCCACATATTATAATTTCCAGTATAACCCGTTGTTTCAGAAAAGTGAGACAACCAAATTAACTTGCCATCAAATTTACCAGTATCCAAAATATTAGTTAAAGCATCATAATAAGAATAAACCATCGTTTCATATCCATAAGAAGCGACCGTCTCTGTAAACGTTAAAATATTATCAGTTATAGTCGAATTGCTAACATTTGCAAGTCTTCCTCTATTAAATACTTCGGCATCATACACGACAGGATAAGTAATATTATAATCTTTGATTAAATTAACGGTAAATTCTGCCTCCTCTAAGGCCTCTTTTTCATTTCTAGCAGTACCATAAAAATAAACTCCTACCTGTAATCCAACTCGAGTAGCCTCTTCAATATTTTTTCTAAACTTAGCATCCTCGTAAAAATTATTTCCAACGATCTCTCTATAACCACACCTTATCATTGCAAAACTGATCCCTGTATTTTTAACTTTCTGCCAATTTATATTTCCTTGCCACTCCGAAACATCGATACCATAAGATATACCATATGATAAAAACTTTTCACTTATGTCGACATCACTATAATCGGGATATTTTTGATAGTATGCAATGGTATGTGGTTTAAAATTATAATAAAGGATCGTCCCATCATCACTTTTCTTGATATTTCTATTATAAAATACAAAAAGATTGACCGTTAAAAAAAGGACTAAACATAAAACAATCGACATAAAAGAAATAGTAATATATTTTATAACTTTTTTATTATTAAACAAAGTTTTTAACAAATTCATACTTCTACACTTCTTTCTACTGCCGACTATTTTAAATACTATAAACCAATTATATCAAAATATTTAAAAAAAATAAACTGGGCACTGGCAGTTTAATTTTCAACATTTAATTCTTTGCTACAATTGTTAGACAAATACATGATCTGTGCCCTTTTAACTTCATCGATTAAATCCGAAAGAAGCATATCTATTCTTGGCATATATTTCACCTCTCTATTTACATCTTTTCACAAACTAGACACTTTTTAAAGTATTTCGACAAAAATTCTCTTTTCTTTTTTTAAAAAATAAGATATGATAAAGTCGGTGATAAAATATGAACAATAATAAAGGGGTTCTACAAAGGCCAAGTGAAAGAAGGTTAAATGCCACTTCCACTTTAGAAAAAGTATCCACAGATACGATACAAATTAAACCGATTGAACAAAAAGAAATAGAAAAAGTTACTGTAGTACAAAAAAAACCGAGTTTTGCTTTAGGTCTATTAACTATTTTACTACTGATCTCATATATATTTACACTTAAAACTTACGAACCTGTAAATAATATTATGATTACTGGTGGCATCATAGTCTATCCTCTTACTTTTCTCGTTTTAGCCTACGTATTTAGATATTATGGTTTTAAAGAAACTAGAAAGTGTATATTTGGCAGTGTCCTATTATTTATAATATTTATGTTATTAACCGCAATCTGTGTTATACCAAAAGCCAACAATCAAACTTCCAATTATAATGCAGTTGTACAATACTTATATACTAACAATTTCTTTATGCTCGGCAATACAAAAATATTTTATCCAACTTTAGGACAATTCTTTGGCATAATCACTGCCTTTACTATAAGTCATCTACTTTTTGCAACTATATATAATGCTATTCATAAGTACACAGTCGACTATTTAGCAATCGGTCTTAGTGTATTTATAGCGGCAATTACAGATCGTATAATATTTATGCCAATCTTATTTTTAGAAAATTTAATGAGTGGCGCTAATACTTTTGATTACTTTTTAAAATGCTTAACTAGTGAATTTATGGCTACTATTATTGCAACAATAATTATTATAATGTTATATGTAATAATAACTAGCATTAAAGATTCTAGAAAAAAAGCATAAAAATAAAAGAGAATTTGCTAAGCAGTTCTCTTTTTACTTGCCTCTTGATAATCAGTTGCATTTTGCATACATTGTATTTCTGTTATAATCGTTCCAAAATATTCATCTAAATCGGCATTAGCTGTAATTAGAGAATCGGCATCTATTAAAGAGTCTAATCTCTTTTCTTCTCTAATTGCTAATCCGTCCATCATTACTAAAAATTTCTCAAATGAAACTCCCATGCTCTGTTTGAACAAATCTTTTAATTGGGAATCGTCATGAACTATTTCACTTAATCTAAGTTCATCTTTCAATCCACGTGTCTCTAATATAAAACCAGCCCAAAGTCTTTCATAATCTTCTCCATGAACATCATATAAACAATCATACATACTTCTAATTACACATAGCTGATCATAAGAATCCATTCCGCGTTTTAAACTCTTACCAATGCAAGAAGCAACTGTTCTAACAACACTTCCATCTTTGTATTCCAAATTTTCTTTAACAGTCATAAATCCACTTTTTGTTGTAAGAACATTACCTCTTATCGTATAAGTATTAAAACTACTCTTTACAAGTTCAATACAAGCCCTTGCTAAAATGCCTAAAGATTCAGGACTAGCAGAATTAAAATGTGCAGGAAGTACTATTATTCGCTCAACACTACTTAACTTATAATGACCATTATCAAAAGTTAAAATAGGTCTCGAGAAAAAACCTCTATCAGTTTTTAACCCATTCAAATTTTCTCCTACAAATATGTTTTCTCTGTTCATAACGTCTGAAACGTTTTCATGTATCACACTATTTTTTCTTAAAGTAGCTTTGACAAATTTGCAAGAAGCGATCGCATCATATATAATGGACCTAAATTCTTCTCCAAAATAATCAGCTAAGCTTTCTGCCATTAAAGCGATCTCCTGTGCAAACTCTTCTTCATAATTGAATCTTTTAATCAGCTCATCTTTATAATCATTCAATAAAAAACTATTCATTCAAAATATACCCTCCACTTTTTAAACTCTATTATAACAAAACTAATTATTTTTTAAAAGCCCTAATTTTCAATTTTTCGACATTTTAGAAATTTTGTAAGATATATTCTTAATTTTATGCCCTTTATTATTTTTCTGTTTTTCATTATAAATATTCATCCAACAATGTATTTCGTCTTTATAATATTCACTCAAAGACTCAAACTTACCCGTCAAATAATTTTTAACATAAGATTTTGTCAAAATATCTTCTGCCCGACTTAGTATTCCTCCACCAAGAAATAATCCTATTAGCAATATTAATAAAGTTTTATCTTCTTTATGATATTTTGTTCTAACTAAATTTTCGTCTTCACTAAATAAAACTTCTGGTAATACGATTAAATCTGTATTATACATATAATCAGTATTATCATTATGCTTTTCGATAACTTTAATATCTTCGATAGAAAAGCTTTGCATAAGTTCCTCTTCCGACATAGAAAGTATACCCTCAGCATCATCTATATCAATCGCATCATTCAATTTATAGCGTATTTCTGTTCTAGAAAGATTACTTTTACCATCGACACTTTGCCATGAAGTAGAAAATAAAAATTCATTTTCGCCTAATTCTTCAATCTTATCTAATAAATCTTGACCTACTTCTTCTGTTTTTTTAACGACATAATCATCTGTTAAGTTTTTATATCCATATAAAGATAACAAACCCGCAAAAATGAATGGCCAAATCCTATCGACAGCTAAACCTGTTTTTAAAAAAGATTTAACGATAAACGACTTCGTCTTATAAAATGCTATAATCCCTTTTAGTTCTCTTTTAGAATATAAATCACTTTGTTTCATAACAAACTTCCCTAACTATTTTTATAATAACAATACAAAATCATATTACCACTTTTAAAAGATTAAAACAATACTAATTAGGCAAAATAATTTTTTGTTTTTCATAAGAAGACGGAACATCTAAAACACCATAACCTTCCCTATCGAAACCTTTTGATAATATAATTGGATACATAGTAATAATTTTCTTTGTATTAATATGTGTTACAACACATAGATCGCGCATCTTTACATCACCTAATTTACCTATTGTTCTATCCATTCTAAAACGATATTTATCAGTAGCTAAATAATGAATAGGTCTTAGTCTATCTAAACAGTCCTCTACTTGAGAAACCAAATTACTATAATTAATATCACTTAGAAAACATCCATCATTATGATCATGTCTCGCTTTTTTATGTTTTTTTAAATGATCATACAAACTATTATTACCTTCTTCTAAAAGTCTCAAATGTTTATATAATTTAACATTACTATGTTCCAACTCACCTTTTAAATATTTTAAGTAAGCCATAAAATCTCGATAAAGATATAAATCTAATTTTGATAATTTTTTAACTTCTATAGATTTTAGCAAAAACATGGCAACTTCATAATCACCTTCTAAAATTTTTAACGAAACTAATTTAAATACTGCTATCAAGTAAGTATTGTCATTATTTATTAAATCTAGTATTTTTTCCTCTGCTTGAGAAAAGTCCCCCAACTGAATATCTATATCGATTGATTTTAACAAAATATTTATATAATTATCTTCGTTCATATTTCCAAAAATTAATGATCTACACTTATTAAAATTGTATTCATCAAATTCTAAAAAACTTCTAAAAATATATAGTTCTACAGAATCTGGGTAGTCATTAAGTCCTGTGTTTATAAGTTTTCTTGCACTCTTATAATTCGACTCATTAATATCTAGCATGATAAGCTTTAAAAGAGATTTATATCTCATATTTGCAAATGAATAAGATATTTCAAAATATTTTCTAGCAATAAGAGGCCTATGTAAATTTCTCTTTCCCTTAACATAAAAATCATAACCACTCATTATTAACCTCACCCCATAACTGATCTAATATAATAATATCACACCTAAAAATAAATTCAATAAAAAAAGTATTTAAATACTTCCAATTTTTAACTGTTTATCAGTATGGTTATTTAAATACTCATCTCTCAAACGATTATAATTTTCTAAAGTATCACTTATTTGTAGATTTTCTGTCTCTTCACGTGACAAACGTGCATCAGCTTTTTCATAAAAATATAAATTAGCTGTTAAAAGAGGCATTATAGCAGCTCTATAAATTTCTTCACTACAATAAGGTGCTTTCAAAAAACGATCAAGTAAAATAATTAATATTACATCGACTGCATTTAGTGAAAGACACTCAAAAATCTTCGTATTCATTATAGATTTAAACTTTCTTAACTCTTGTCTAAAATCTTCTTGGGTAAATGATGCATAAGGATTGTTATCATAATATGAAGGATAGCTTCCATTCAAGTTTTTTAGTCTATTTAAAGAATTTTTTATATACCCTTCTATTTCTTTATATGCCATTTGAAGCTCATCATCACTAAATCCATAAGAAGCCAAATCTTTTAAAGCTGTGTCTATACTGTCGAGTAAAGATACCGAGCTATTAGCTTCTATTTTCATTGAATCTATAAAATAAACTAAAGCTCGCTCTACAAAAACGAATAAATTTTCTTTTCTATCGGAATCATCATGCCTAGGCATAATACAGTTTACTACTCTATCATATGTTTCATTTACTTTATTCCAAAGATCTCTTTTTTCATCAATATTTGTTTTTAAAAAATCTAAACTGCGTATTAAATTATCGATATCATTTTTTAACTTTTCATACGGCAAAATCATTTTACTATAAAGAGCTTTTATCTCATTAATGCGATCGCTTAAATTCCTTTTATCTTGCAAACTCAATTCTTTCTTTCTGTCCTTTAAAAATGATTTTGTTTCTCTTAAAACTCCTACTTCACAATTTATCAAATGCTGTTGAATTTCTGCAAAATTGCTTGAATTAATTTCACCAAATCTTACATAGTTAAAAAAACTCTTCAAGGAAGATTCCATAATATCTAAATTCCTCAAACAACTTTCTTTTGAGATAAACTTACTTGCCAACCTCAATTTTTTTAATTCTTGTACTGAAAAATCCATAAATTTTCCCTCCCAGTAATTCGATATTTTAGAGTATTTAATTAATAAAGTCAAATATTTTAAAAAATTTTACAATAAAAATGTTAAAACAATGAAAAACATTTGTAAAACTAGCTTTATTATGTTAAGATGTTCGAGGTGATTAATTATGTTAACAGCTGAACTTTTGCAAAAATATTATGAACTTATGGAAGAACAAGGGGATAGTTTAGAAACTAATAGTGAGCCAAACGATAGCCAACTAGATGATGACTATACAGTGATAGATCCACTATATTTAGTACCGACTGAAGTACTAGTTAATTTAAAGAATCCTGCTAATCATGCTTTAAAAAGTTATAATGAAAAGCAATTAGAACTACAAGCAAGAATTATCAAAGCTTCC
Organism: uncultured bacterium; assembly: GCA_947646655.1. GTDB lineage: Bacteria > Bacillota_I > Bacilli_A > RF39 > UBA660 > RUG11867. The sequence goes on along the minus strand of CANSHI010000003.1, from coordinate 5,038 downwards.
ATAGCCGAAGCTATAAAAAAAGAAGAGTCTAAGCAAACTACTCCTACACATTCGGGCAAACGTCTAAAAAAGAGCATCTTTAAATAGATCGCTTTTTTATATACTATGATTATTAATTTTCCTATCTAATCTTTGCACTTTACTATCACTCTCTAAACTAAATGGTTTAGAAGGATGATCATAAGAACTGTACAATAATAATGTATCTAAATTAAATGTATCGATTCCTGATACTTTATTAGCAGCAGGTACTAAAATTCTTAAGATATACCTTTGTAATTCTTTAAAATGAATTAACAATGACTGTTCTGCAATATTTAGTTGATGTTCATAATCGTCAAAAACACAATCTAATTTATTTACAAATACAGAATGCTTATTTGACTTAGCTAACGCGATACTTTCTCTAAAACGGAGATTTCTTTGTTCTGCTAACTCTAAATATTTTTTTACTAATTCTTTTTCACTTTCAGTAAGTTGGTCACTGGAATCATATTCATCTTTAGGAAAAGCTTCATTTAAATCGAAATCAGCATATTCATAAACTATTGCACTAAGATCTGGATATCCATAAAAAGATTTATTATTTTGAAAAATAGTCTCTAACTTTTTGATTTTATTTTTTAGTCTATCATTACAAACCACAATTTTGCGTAACTTTTCACATCGTTTTATATCTTCATCCACTGCCTCTAACTTGTCAAAAAATTTTGAACTAGACTTCTTAGTTATCTCTCTCAAAATGAAATAAAGCCTATTTGAGCCACACATTAAAGCAAAACTCAATTCTTTATTAGAAACAATTTGTGCTATCTCAGACATAACTGTTTCCAAAATATTACTATATGGTGTTAAAACATTAAAAGTTGCTCCTGCATAAGGTATTTTACAAGATCCAGCTTCTACTCTTTTACTAGCGAAATAACCTGCAACCATACTTTTAAAGTTTATATTATATTCGTCATCCCTAAAATTAAATCCTTCGCCTTGCAAAGCTAATCTTGCGAATTTAAATCTATCTTCTTCATCTAAAGTATCAAAATCTTCACTCGTCTTTAAAGTACTATATTTCTTCGGCAATAACAGTCTATTTCCTGATAACTGATAATCATTTCCATCTGAAACTACAACATCCATATGATTATCTAACAAGTTAAAAGATTTTTGTAAATCGACATAATATCTTAAATCACTAAGAGATAATTCTTCTTTTACTTTGTCTAAATATATATTTTGTTTTTCGTTTTTTTCCATAATAACACTCCTCGAAAAGCTATTCTAGCATTTTAATCTACATATTTCAATACCTTCATTCAATAATAATTTTTAAATATTTTAAAATTTTTACTTCTCAAAAAGTTTCAAGCTCTTTTGAGTTTCTAAATTAAATATTTGTTTCTTTTTCATCGTTAAATATAAAGCATGTATTCTTACCCTTAAATCAAGTAATTGAGATGCATTAAAAAAATCATTTTCCAAAGGAGCATATGGTAAATTAAACTTCTCAGCATAAGAATATAACATAGGATACTCATGTTCTTCAAGATATTTCCAAGCTTGTTCTTCTTCATCATAAATGAAATCTAAACCACAAATGGCACCGATTTCACGACTGCAATTACTGGCTATTTTTATACATGCTTTCGCAACATCGGCAGGAACTGTAGCATTATTTGGATTAATACCATGCGCTTTTAAAATTTCTTGTTCCAATTCAGAATAACTGTCTTTTTCAAGCAATATACTGTTACCACCTGCTACAGTATTTGAGATAATACTCTCACTTCCTAAAAAATATGGAGATAAAGGATCTGATAAATACTTATCGAAAAGGCCACAATATTTTTCTAAAATATTTGGAGAAGGTTCCAAATACTTAAGACTCGCAGCTAAAATATCACCTGAAGAAGATGTAAGAACTCTTAAAGATGTATTATATTTAGTTGGAGTTTTAACAAACGATTGTATTCTCACATTTTGATGAAATACTTTTTTATAATCTATAAAATTTACATATATTCCTTTATTAGAATATCCCTCTTCATCAAATTCTAAATCTGGAAAGCAAGCCCACTTACTCTTTACTGTTTCTATAGTTTTCTGACGAGCATATTGATTTATTTCATCATAAAACCTTTTAAGTATTGATAATTGTTCGGAAGTTTTTATTAAAAACTTTTCCATCCCACCTTGACTTTCTTCGTTCTTAAGGACGAATGGTAAATTTGGTAGATTTATTGGGAAAGCATCAACAGGAAATGAAACACTAAAAGGCTCAGTAATACCTTCACTATTAAGATAAAAGTCAATTTTATTTTTTTTATTAAGATCATAATCTTCTTTTGTGTTATTAATGTGTTTATCTAAACAAGGTGTTAAAAAAAATGCACCATCCTGAACCAAACTACTATCTGTGACTACTTTATAATTGTTTATATATAAACATTTAAACAACTCTTTATAAGCTTCATAAACAGGATTACTTTGACTAATTGGAATATCAGGAAAATTTATACATTGTAATTCTGTATTTATCCATTCTGGTTTTATATAAAGGGCATCAGTATCGACATATATTTCTTGTCCATTTCCTGGTAGTAATTGAATAGATTTCATAAAATACCTCTTTCTTATCAATGATAATTCACTTATAACATTCATTTAATGATCCGTATTATATAATATTTTTTAAGATTGTCAATTAGCTAAAAAAACTTAATAAAATATAAACTACTTTTATTGAATTGTTTTCAATTATTAATTTGAGAGTTCGAGTTATACTTACTCTAGTATCAAAAAAATTTTTAGACTATGAAGCACCATTTAAAATAGTAGATCTCGTATTAAATTCAATTTTCTTTTTCATTTCTTTATCAAAAAAGAGCGGATTTTTTTGGAATGTCTAATTGGTTAAATAAGGACATTTTTCACGCACTTTTATTATTTTACTTTTTTATTAAAAAGAAAAGACTGTTCTTTATATATTTGTCAACAGCCTGAGAATAGATATTCTTTAAGTTTTATTTTAACACTCCTCTACTATATCTTTTTTTACTTTCTCAACTTTCTAATAATTTTTAAATAATTTTCATTTTGTTTCTGTTAGCAACTTTTATTTCAAACCTAACTAATTGTGTGAAAATTATTACTTTCTAAATTTTTCATCTTTTTTCTTTTTACTCCACCAAGTACCAGTAAGTGAACATCCTCCACCAATAAATATAAATACTATCATAAATATCCAAAATTCCATATTCTACCTCCTCTCCTACAAAATTTTTAAACTATATTTTTTTCATTATAAATATTTCAATTATAAAAATAATAAATGTTATTAAACCTGCCAAAATTGCTAACAAAATCTTTTGATAATTTCTTTTTCCTATTTCTTGCTGTACTTCTTCATAAGATAATGATTTATTTTCCATAAAAGCAATAATTTCTTTATAAGTTTGAATATCATTATTTTTTTTAAACTTCTCAATGATTATTGCTGTTACAATTGTTATTACAAAAAACAATGCCCAAATAATAGCACCAATATATCCATCTATCTTAAATAACGGATATGCACTAAACATTAAAATTAACATTTCTACCAAGAAAATATAGCCCATTATATTAAACTTTTTTATTTTCTCTTTACTAACAATCTTTTTCATCTCCTCTATATCTCCTTTTATAAAATCATCTAGAGTTACATGAAAAATGTTAGACAACATGGTTAAACTTTTTATATCAGGATAACTTTTATTTGTTTCCCAATTAGAAATCGTTTGTCTTGAAACAAATATTTTTAATGCTAATTCGTCTTGTGAAATATTTTGTTTTTCCCTATGCTTTTTAATTCTTGCTCCAACATTCATTTTGCACCTCCAATTACATTTTATAAAAAAACGATATTTTTGTCTGTCAAAAGTCTTTGACATCTAGTTATTATTAACGGATCTAGTTAATAAATTTTTAATTTGAATTACTTTTCTTTTTTTCCAATAATCAGGATCTTTAAACATTGTAACTTTTTTTCTCAATTTTTTAAATCGGCATATTCTATGCTTAAGGTTTTCATATTTCTGTACATTCCTAATCCATAACCTTGCTATAAGTGCATGAATGAAAAAAATATATACTTTTTGCTATAAAATCTCACCTCTAAAATCTTGATTTTTCATAATTATATGGAATACTTGTGCCTACAACTACATCTTCTATTTTTTCTATAATTAGCCAATCATCCATATGATCAAAATCTAATGATTCAATACTATCTACATTATCAAACTCAACTAAACATAAACTTTTTTCATCCCATCTTTCTTTTAATTTGCTATTATTATCTTTCTGCCCTTTAAAATATTTAATAATTCATTTGATTATCACAATATACTAAATGTACCATAATTATACCCTCATATTTCTAATTTTCAAATTACTATTTACTTATAAGTTAATTATAGCATATATCAAATAATTTCTTAATAATTTATGTTCTATTTCCAAATAAAATTAGTTTAATTCCTGATTTATAACTATTATAAAAAAATTACTATAAAACGCAAAATCTTCACACACTTGTGAAGATTTTAAAATATCACTCGAATTCCCAACAAATAAGAGGGTTCAAGTTAATAACATTAAGATGCCCGAAAGAGAGAATTACAACCGTTCTTTTGAGTAAAAAGAAATAGTTAGTAATAAACACTAACTATAGTATAACATCTCTTATTCTATATTCTTACCCATAGCCTTACTTTTTACTTGATGTGTTAAGTATTCCCTTTTTTATTTTATGCAAGTTTCCTTGACAAATATTTTATCAAGTCGTTTTGCTATTTTGAATCAAAGTTCGAGTATCAATCAAATTTGGTGCGTGAGTAAACCATGTTTGGAAATTCGTATTAAGATTAATTTCTATAACTATTATAACATAACTCTTGAAAGAAAGGTCAATAATTTTACAAGTTTGCTTGTTTTAATGTTACCATTATTATATAATTGTAATAGGAATATTTGATGTGAGTGTCGTCCTCCAATCTTG
>CANSHI010000002.1 GCA_947646655.1 uncultured bacterium | reverse complement strand
AAGAACATTTTCTACAAAATGTCCTAAAATATTTTTTATTTAACTATTCTTCTTTTTTATTACAAAGTAAATAGTTCCACCCATTGCTATTGCGACTCCAACTAACACAGTATACACAACAATATTTGATTTCTTTTCAACAGTATCTTCTGGTTCCAAAGTATTATTATCTTCAACTTTATTTAATTCAGAGTCTAAAACAGTTGATTTGTAAGATATAATATATTTTCCTAATCCTTTGCTTTCAAAAACGATTTCATTGTTTTCAATTTTAGAATTTAGTTTTACCACACTTCCATCATTTCTAACAATATAAACAGCATCGAATTTTTTATTAGGATTTAATTTTACCCTCTGTTCAATTGTTTCATTAGAAACATCGACTGCTTTATTATCTTTCGTAGATAAAATTACTTCATAAATTTCACTGTCTTTTCCATAACGATTTTGTTGAGCTTCACTTAAAATAAGTTGTTTATAATCTAAGTCTACATCACCATATTTTGATAAAATATCATCTGGAACTTTGATACTGACATTTCCATCAGTTAAATCACGAATAGGTTCATTTGGTGTATTAGTTTCATCTGTATCCACACTAGGTTTATTTGATACATTGTTTCCAGTACTTGGCTTATTAGGCTTTGTATTAGTTCCTGTATTTGGAACATTCGGTTTAGAAGGAATGCTAGGTTTTTCTTCTGGTTTCGCATCAGGATTTGTTTCATTTTCATTGTCATTTGGTTTATCAACTGGCTTATCTTCTTCTTTTTTCTCGATCCATGTTACGACTGCTGTGGCATAACCTTTATTACCTGCTTTATCGACAAACTCAAATGTAAATTCAGCATTTTCTGTAAATGTATATGTTGATTTACCACTACCTAAAATAGTAACTTCTTCACTAGGAACTAAAGTTGCCGTTACAGATTCTTTAGTCGGATTTTTTGTACTATATTCGATTACTGCTGTTGGAGCCTCTTTATCAATCCAATCGACATTTACTTTTTGTGAACCTGTATTTCCGACTTTATCGACAAATTCGAAAGTAAATTCTCCGTTTTCTGTAAAAGTATAAGTAGTTTTTCCATCGTTATTAGTAACCGTAACTTCCTCACTAGGTTTTAAAGTTACAACAACATCTTTATTAGTCCAATCTGTAGTACTATATTCAAGACTAGCAGTAGGAGCTTCCTTATCAATCCAATCGACTGTTACAGGAATAATACCATCATATCCATTTGCATCTTTATATTGGAAATTAAATGTTCCACTTTCTGTAAACGTATATTCATTGCTCGCATTATTGTTAAATATTCTGTATCCCGTTTCTAGATCCAAAGTAACAGTTACATCTTGATTAGTTAATTCAGTAGTAGAATATTTAATTTCATAAGTAGGAACTTTCGAAATCCAATCTACATTTACTGTCGCAGCACCCGTATTACCTGCTCTATCGACAAATTCGAATGTAAATGATCCATTTTCCGTAAATGTATAATTATCTTTTCCACCATTATTTGTAATTGTGACTTCTTCACTAGGAATTAAAGTTGCTATAACTTCTTTATCAGTTAAATGTACAGTATTAAACTCAAATTCAGCAGTAGGAGCTTCCGTATCAATCCAATCTACTGATATAGTTTTAGTTCCTATATTTCCTAATTCATCTTGGAACTTTAATTCAATTGTTTCATTTTCTAAGAATGTTATCGTCTTGCTTCCATCCACTGGATTAGTTGCTAATTCGATATCGCTAGAAAGAATTGTTACATTGTTTTTATCGAATGAAACTGTTGCAACGACATTTTCATTAGTTACTTCGGTTGTACTAAATACGACATTAGCCTGTGGTGCTTCTTTATCGATCCAATCTACTTTAGCAGTAGATGTGCCTTTGTGCCCATTTCTATCTTCAAATTCAAAAGTAAATTCTCCATTTTCTGTAAAAGTATAAGTCGTTTTACCGTCGTTATTAGTAATAGTAATAGGTCTATTTTCGTCGACTAATTCTGCTACTACATCCTTATTTGTTTTTTTAACAATATTATAGTTGATTTCGGCAGTTGGAATTTCACTCGCAGATGGATCCTCGTAAAGATTTATAAGTGCAATAGAGAAAAAGTACTGAAGTCCATTTTCATAAACTGAAGGACAGTAAACTTTTACATATTTTGCCAATAATGGTGAATCGAAAGTAATCTTTTTCAAGTTACCATTATCTCCTAAATTATTTTTAGTAGCTGCTAGTTCCCAATTTGTACCATCCATACTTACATAAATATCCAATTGTCTAGCTTTACCTGCTGGATAATTACCTAATGCTGAAGTTGCTCTAGCATCTGGCACGTAATCTAACTCAGAAACATACCTAGGTTTATCAAGTTCTATAGTAGCATAACCAGGAATATAGCTTTTACCTATACTGTTTTTATTGTAATAACTGTGCCATGAGGTATTTATATTTCCGTCGAGTATGTTATTCATATTACCGCCACTTGTACCAGATACAGCATTAACACTCAACTTTTCTCTAGGAATATAACGATGTGATTCTGATGAAATATCTTCAGTAAATGTAAAGTATACTGGTTCACTCATCGTATTTACTCCTGTTGCAAGCATTCTGACATAAACTCTAACATCACCTTTAAAAGTAGGATTAGTATCTGCAAAAGAGTTCCACTCACCATTAGGATCCAATGTCCATTCCATAATATCAGTTACACCCATAAGACGGTTTTCTAAATCATCCATAGAAACAGTATTACTAGGGAAAACTCCCTTCTTTATATCGATTGTATATATATTTTCTTCTGTCATTGGTACACCAGTAATGTGAATTTTAATATCATTATTTTCTGAGATGCTGTTTATCTCTTCTTTAGTAAGTTGTACCGAATGCTCATAGCATGAAGTCCATTTTGAACCTCCATCTAAACTGTATGACCAAGTTACTTGAGCACTTTGTAATTGTTTAGATAGTACAATTTTTCCTCCATTATCTCCATCGAATGAGAACGTTGCAATTCTAGAGTCTACTACACCTAGTAAAGCATTAGCAATAACAGGAACCTCTTTCGTATAAATCGTATCTGCACTTGTTGCCTTTGTTGCTTGTTTTAATGTTTCACCTTGTAACATCATTAGCTTACTGCGATATCCAGCTGAAGTAATTTTAGTACCGATTCTTCTAGTTAAATCGTACATTGGTAGTGGATGATATGTATAAACTTCAGCAATTTCTTCAGCTAGTTTAAATAAATCATCTTCGCTCTTAGAACTGTCAGCTATATACAAGTTTACTAAACCGATCCAAGCATCTAAATTTATAATTTGTTCTTTTAAAGAATCTCTATAAATGCGTTCCAACTTCTTTTTATCAGCTTTATATACATCTTCTAATAATAAAATCATTTGCGATTTTTCATATTTATCATATTCATTTTGAGCATCTTGTGCAAGTAATATATAGGAACCAGATTGAATACCACCACTATTAGTAGCATATCTACTTCCCCATCCGTTTGTTGCACTTCCACCAGTATTAGCCCATCCTGTCGTAACAGCACTATTTGCTAATTGCCATGCATATTTTCCTCCGCCAGCATTATACATATAAATATATGCGGCATGACCTGGTTGTCCAACGACTCGAGCAGGATATCCCCAAACACCATAAAGGTTAGCAGCTGTTTTAGATAATCCTCCACAAACTGATCCCTCTTCAAATACAATCCATAGTTTTGGTTTTCTAGCTTGATAAGTTATATTATATTTGGAAAGATTATATTTTTGATCCCATTTTGCGTAGTTTTCTTGACTATAATATTGTGGTCTGTAGTAACCATAATTAAGTGTATAATTGATATATTTATAAGGATTAAAACGTTCTGCAGCAGTTGAGTACTTTTTAGAATAGTCATGTAGCCATAATATTTCTTCATCATCAATATTAGTAATCATAACTCCACGCATTTCATCTACTGTGTAACTTTCAAACATAGCTGTATCGAGTTGTCCATTTTTATGCATATCTTTATAAATTTGGTAACGTGTTACAGCATCTGAAAGCTGATTTCCGCCAATCCATAATCCAACATTAGTAGAATGTGTTAATGATAATGCTAACATCATTCTTAAGTATAAATCTTTATATTTTGTACCTAAAGAAGTTTCCTCTTCATTTGAAAGATCATCTTTATAAGTATGGTATAATTTACTTAGTACTTGAAGTGATCTTTCATAAGTACCATTTGGTCTTCCGCCTATTGTCCATAGACGGATAGCTTCTTCGTTGTTTAAAAACCAATCTAACGTTTCATGATGTGTAGGATCACTTTCTAAAAATGAACGAAGTTGAAATTGTCCTACTCTTTTTATAAAAGTTCTTTGAAGCAAAACTAGTTTTAAATCTCCCTCAATAGTACCAGAAGAATAGTTTTTCTTGATAATTTCATCAAACTCTTCAACAGTCGTCATGACATTATCACTATAACCTTCTTTTACTAACTTGGCATCACCCCATACAGCATGGTCACTTCCATTACTGCCATTATCGTGGGCATAAAGTTTGATATAATTAGCATTTCTTATATCGATTTTAACATGAACCGCACCATTATTACCTTTTAATGGAGTAGGATTTTCTTCTGTACGTAATGTCCAATTTTGGCCATCTTCTGAAGTATATATATAAAATTTTGCACCATTTCCATTGCTTCCTGCAGTCGTATTTAAACCATAATAGGTTGTAAAATAATCATAGTCTTTGTAATTACTAATATCATATTCGACTGTAGATGTTGCATGGGCAAATATACCTTTTTTAACGACTACTGCTGCACCATCAATGATCATAGTTAAAGAAGTATTAGAATTTGTTTTGTCTAAACCTAAAGTACCCCATCCAACTTGTGCTTTTCGATAAGGTATATCGGATAAGTAAACAACATCATCCGCACTCATAGCATTATAGGAAAGAACATTACCTCGTTCAATATGTATAGTTCTTCCTTTACCTAAGTACTTACAAAAAGCAATACCTCCATATATAGTAGCAATAAAAAATAATACTAATAAAACTTTTAAACATATTTTTTTAAAATGTAAATTTTTCTTTTTCATATTATTAAATCCTCCATAACTTAATTTGGTTTCTATTATTCTACATTATATTTATATAATATCATAGTTCATTTTGGTTTGCAATGCGATTTACATTCTGTATTCGCACACTTTACATTATTTAAAGTGTAAACAAATGATTTTTAAATAGTATCTCAGTAATATATTCCATATAAATTATATATTGACGGCAAAAAACTAAAAAAGCATAGGCAACATTACCTATACTTTAAAATTAGTTTAATTTTTTCTTTTATTTCTTATATAAATTATTCCTGTTATCAATATTGCTCCTACAAATAGTAATACTAAATAAATCATTATATTTCTATTTGTTTTATCTTCTTCAGTTTTGTCCTCTATAACAGGTTTCTTTATATCATTTTCAGGCTTTTTAATACTATTTTCATCCGATGATTCAATAGATTCTTCTTCATCAGGATCTATAGGATCTATAGGTTCTGATATAGTAGGGGCATTTCCAAGTTGGTTATTAGTATTACTTCCTGTATTTGGTTTACTTGGTCTATAAGGTTTATTTGGATTAACTGGTTTACTAGGTACTGAAGGATTCACTGGAGTTTCTGGTTCACTAGGATTCCATGTATCATCTGGTTCATTTGGAGTTGAAGGATTTTCTGGCTCACTTGGTAATGGATCAGGATTTGGTATTACTACATCACCTGACATAGAATCAACTTTAGCAGTTGCATAACCTTGATTGCCAGCCATATCTTCAAATTTAAACGTAAATTCACCATTTTGAGTAAATATATAATCTCTATTCGTTCCATTATTAATAATAATAATTTCTTCGCTTTCATTTGTTAATGTAGCAACAACATTACCATTATCTAAAGCTGTATATTTAATTTCGGCTGTTGGAGCTGTTTTATCGATCCAAGTAACTACAGCAGTATGCTTTTTAACATCATCATGATCATCATCTTTGGCTTTATATTGGAACTCGAAATTGCCATTATCTTCGAAAACATGAACATTATTTCCTGAGACAACTTCGGCTTCCTCTTTTTCCCCTTTAGAATTAAATACATATGGTTTTATAGAAGCAGTTACATTTTTATTAGTTAAATGTGTTATATCATAAGATATATCACTTGCAACTATTGTATTATCATCGTCATAATCGACTTTGATGCTCTTATAAGCAATATTATTAGCTTTATCGAGTAACTTAAACTCATAATCACCACTTTGTTCAAATGTATGTTCTAAAGGATCTGTAATAGGTTGTTGAAGACCTTTTAATACTTCTTTATCCTCTGCAGATACAGTTACACTATTTCCATGATCATCATAATATTCCTCACCAGTAATAACACCATTTGCCATTATCGTAACATAGTTTGCTACAGAAGAAACTTTATTACTAGTATTCTTATATATTATTTTTGTAATGTTACCATTTTCATCAACTTCTACTGTTTTATAAACATTTTTTGAAGAATCTAAATATGATACACTTGTAACTTTTTTATCTTTAACTTCGATAAAATTGATAGGATTATTATTCTTATCTAATAAGTAAACATCTTCACTAATTCCGTCTAACGAAATACTTATTTTATGATTGTTATCTAATTCATAGTCAACATCAGCACTAGGAATGTCTTTATCTATCCAATCGACTTTAGCAACAGCTGAACCAGTTATGCCATTTTCATCAACAAATTCAAAAGTAAATTCTCCGTTTTCACTAAATACATAAGTATCAGAACCACCATTATTTGTAATAGTAATCTTTGTACTAGGATTAACCAATCTAGCAATAACTTTTCCATTAGTAGCTTCTGTTGTACTATAAGCAACACCTGCTGTAGGATGTGGATTTTTAGAAATATCTTGATATAAGTTAAATGCTCTAGCCGCAAACCAGTTTGCATTAGAACGATCTGCAACGATTTTAACATATTGAACTTCTTTTGCATCAGCAATTTCAAAATTCTTTGTATTAGTAATTGCATCTGCAACTGTATTGGCTTGATTAGTATAAGTTAAATTCTTTAAGCTAGAAAGCTCTTCCCAATTTTCGCCATCCATACTTCCATATACAGTTCCGTCATAAATTTTTCCATTTCCACCACCGGCAGGAACAAATTCGACAGCTGATAAACTTACCGCTTTATCGAGTTTAATTACGATGAAACGTTGTTGGTCTGTACCATTCCATGCTGAGTGATATCTAGTATTATAGTTACCATCGATAGCTTTAACAGCTGCTCCTCCTTGGTTAACTGCCTCAGTAGATACACTATGAATAGTTAAATGTGAGACTGGAATATATTTTCTAGTATCAGGTTGATTATCTTCTGTAAATGTAAACATTTCTGAAGGATCACTAGCTAACGTAGTACCAGTTGCTGCCTGTCTTATCTGAACAGTCTTATCACCAGTTAAATTTGGCGAACTACTACCATAAGATGTCCATGCATCACTCTCTTTATAACGCCATTCTGTATTTAAATTAACTCCAACTACTCTGTTTTCTAAATCATTTGCAAATATTTCACTTAAGAGGGTACCTTTAGTAATATCGATTTTATAAAGATTTTTTTCATCGTAATTTACTCCGACGATATGAACATAAATATCATTTCCCTCTGTAATGCTGTTTATCTGCTCAGCAGTTAACTGCAACTTATGTTCTTCCTCAGCAGTAAATGCGACTTCATTCCATGTATTTTTACCATCTAAACTATAATCCCATCTTACTCCGCTTCCATCGAAACGACTAGATAAAACAATTTTACCTGCATCAACTCCATCGAAAGAGAAAGAAGCGATCGAATTATCGACTTGACCTAATAAATAATTAGCTTCAAGTCTAGTTAAACTAGGTTGATAAACAGTGTAATTATCTGCTGTATTATTTGGAGTATTTTTTCCTAAATTAAGTATTCTTGTTTGTAAAAGACTAAATCTGTATAGATTTTCTACACTAACCATTTTAGGTTTAATTAAGTTAGTTAGATGATACATTGGTAATGGGAAATATTTCAAGTTTTCCGCAAGCTCTTCAGCTAAGTTGAAGTAGTCATTTTCAGTTTTATTACTATTTTTTTCATATACTTGAATTAAATCATACCATGCATCAATATTTATTGGTTGAATTGCTAAAGCTTTTCTTAACAACTCTTCTTGCTTAACAAGATCATCATTATAAGATCTAGCTAACATTATAAGTTCTTCAGCTTTTTCAAAATTATCATAATCGTTAAGTACTTCTTGGGCTAAAGCCATATACACAACAGAGTATCCTCTAGAATAGCTTGCATTTCCCCAACCGAGAAGCATACGTTCACCCTTCTCAGATAAAGTCCAACCACTAACATCGTTATCGATATTCCAGTATCCTCTACCTTGATTATCTTCTGAATAATATAATAGAGCAGCATGACCTGGTTGTCCGATTACTGTAGCAGCTATACCATGTGTAGCACGTATATTTGAACCAGATTTAGAAATACCTCCACATACACATCCTGTACCAAACTTATTTCTAAAGTTCATCCAAACTTTATATATTTTTTTATCTTCTGTACCACGGGTAATATTATAATCGTATAATTTTTTACCATTTACTGAAAATAATTCGTTAAAATAATCATAATTTGCATCGTCGTAATATACTGAGTTAGCATAATTTGGCCAAACGTAAGCGATATACGAATGTGGTGTTAAAAGACTCCAAGCGCTTCCTGGATTAGCATCTATTTTACTTTGAACATATTCATTTAACCATAAAATTGACTCATCATCTATTAAGTTATTCATAACGAAACGCATGTTTTCAACATTATAGTTTTCAAACCATTTAGTAATATCAATAGTATCTGTAACCCTAAATTTATTATTTTTATGTAAATCTTTATATATTTGATAACGAACAATTGCATCTGACTGATTCTCTTTTACAGAAGCTTGCATCCATAAACCCACTGTTTGAGAATGAGTTAATGATAAAGCGATTGCCATTCTTAAATACAAGTCACCTAAAACAGTGCCATATTTAGTAGTCTCAGTAATCTTAAAATCATCTTTATATTCTTTATATAATCTTGCTAATTGAGTTAATGAGTTATAATAGCTGCTCCCATCTGGAGTACCACCTAACACATAATATCTTAAAACTGTTTTATCAGATAATAACCAATCCAAAGCAGCTCTGTTATCTTCATTTTCATTATAATAAGAATTTATTGTATATTTTCCCACTCTTTTTACAAGCTCTCTTTTTAAAATTAAGTGAGCTAAATCCTCATCAACATTAGTTTGCCCATTATATTTAGATTCAATTTCTTCATCTAATTCTTCTACAGATTCTAAAACGAAGTTACCATTTAATTCACTTACTAATTTAGCATCAGCAAAAACTGAATGGTCATTTCCATTTCCGCCATTATCATGAACTTCCAGTTTCAAATATTTAGCATTGTTTAAAGGAATTTCTACATAAGTAGCATTAGTCGAAGGCGCTTTATTAATGCCCTCACCAACCTCAGTCCAATTACTTTTATCATCAGATGTATAGAAATGATATGTTACTCCATTACCTTTATTAGATGTTTTATTAATACCTACAAAAGCAACAAAATAGTTATATTCATCATAATCTGTTAGATCATATATAATATTAGCTTTTGCGTGAGCAAATAAACCTTTTTTGAAAGAGAACCAATTATCTTCCACTTTCAACACTAAAGGATTCCCATTAAGATCGGCATCATACATAAGATCTCTATATCCCATATGTTTTTCAAGAGGCGTAATATCACTGAGATACACCTCTTTAAAATCCGCAGATCTTTCACTAACTCTAGCACTATTATATTCTATAATATTGACATTAGTATCTGACTCTACTAAAGCTAGTTTATCTTGTGAATAGTTATAAGCAAAACTGATTCCAACTACAAGAGTTAATGTGCTTATCATTATTCCCAAAAATTTTAAAACTTTACCTTTTTCAACATTTATCTTCTTTTTCATTTTTTACTTCCCCTTTTTTCAAGTGGTTATTATAACACTTTTTCCATATTTTTCAACTGTTTTTTACTTTTATTCAGGTTAAAATCATTATTTTACCTACTCCAACTATAACGCCACATTATTTATTTTTCAAGAAAAATGTAAACCATTTAGCTCAAATTGACATAAAATATACACTCGTTTTACATAATTTAACTATTTAAAATAAACCAAATATATTACATCTATCTGAATATTATGAAGACCAAACAAAAAAATTACTTTAATTAAAGTAACTTTATGTCGAATTTTTACTCGATTATATTTTGAAAATCTAATATAATTAATAATTTTTAATTAGCACACATACCAACGCCATTAATAGTACTGCACCTATTACACATGAGCAAACAACGATAGCAGCATTTAATTGAGAGTTCTCACTTTCTTCTTCGATATCTATCATATTATTGTTACTACTACTGTTATCGATAATTTCTTCATATTCAACTAAATATTTGCCCGCTACAGCACCTTTAATCTCAGCTTTATTTCCATTTACTACCTTGACATCTACTATTTGTACTTTATCATTGTCATTAATCGAATAAACACTTTTAAAAGTTTTTGTTCCATCTAACAATATTGTCAATGTAGAATTTTCTTTTAAATCCAAGTTGACTACTTCTCCATTTTTATTTTCAAATTTAATTAGAAAGTACTCACAATTTTTGTTAAAACGGCTAAGTAATTCATCACTCATAGTTAAAACTTCTTTTTTAATAGCTATGCTTTCCTCGATTAAAGAGGCATCAACTTCAAATTCTATATTTGAAACAGAAAACATTTTGAATATTTTTCCCTCATTTTTGTTTTCTTCTTCTATATCTTTATTATTATCTTTTTGAGCTTGATTATTTGAAGATACAACCTTGTTAGGCTTGTTATTATTTGTATTATTCTCAACCTTATCTATCTTTTTTTCTATCCAATTTACAATAGCTTTTGCATTTCCTAAATTACCAGCTTTATCCCTAAATTCAAATATAAATTCTCCATTTTCATTAAAAATGAAATAATTTTTACCCTCGTTGTTCAGTATAGTAACATTATCTTCGTCAAAGGAAATTTCAACTTTGACTGGAGAACTAGTTTTATTTACCTTATCATAACTTAAAGTAGCTATAGGTACTGTTTTATCAATCCAATCGACTCGAGCAACTGCACTTCCTCTATTTCCTGCTTTATCTTCGAATAAAAATGTAAATTCACCATTATCCGCAAAAACATATTCTCTAGGATCGCCTATAATAGTATTACCCATTTCATCTAAAATTTCATATTCATTATTTAAAATAGTAACTTCTTCACTAGGTACTAAAATGGCTTTGACTGAATTATTAGTATAAGTAGAATAATCATAAATTACACTCGCCGTCGGTAAAACTTTATCGATCCAGTCGACATGTGCAACTATTGATCCCTTATCACCTGTACTCTTTACCATATAAAGAAAAGTAAAATCGCCATTTTCGACAAATGTATATGTTTCCATACCATCGTTATTTATTATTTCGATATCTTTGTTGTCTGTCACAAACTTCGCTATGACATTACCGCTCGTAATAGTTTCTACATCATATATGATTTTGACATCATAAGACGGTACTACTATTTCAGGATTATCTGAACTCTCATCTAAGCAATCATCTGCTGTTGTATAAGATAGACACATCAAAACACATGCCATAATCGCAACAGAAGACATTAAGATTGTTAATCCAACATTTAATTTATTCTTTACCATAAAAACTCCCCCTCAATTTATGTAAACATACTATAACAGAATTACAATATTTTTCAAGTCCAAAATGCTTATTTCTCACCTATTTTATAAAATCTAAGTTTTTTAATATCAATTCCTGTGCTTCTTTAGAAATCATCACTACTATTTTAACTTCCTTCTTCTTTTTATCGAAAAATTTCTTTTCTGTAAAACCGCATGATTGAGCTTTCTCGCAAAGCCAAAATTGTCTTTTCTGAATGGTCTTTTTATCTTTATTTATTATAATATAATCATTCTTTATAAGCCACTTATTTAAAGTATATAACGATAATCTTTTCATTTTATTTTGATCTACAACCTTATTAATTCGATTAACAAAACTCGTTATTTTTATAGGATAATATGTAACTTCCACCAATTTTTTTTCACTATCAGATAAACTAAAAGATATTAATTCTTCATTTGCTCCAAGAAACACAGTCCCTTTATTATCTAAAACTTCTTGTAATATATCTGATACAAAACTAAAATATTTTCTCATTTTTTCGGTATTATAAGGATTATTTTCTGATATCCTCATTCCAGTAATCGGTTCAATACCTAAAAGTAAATTTTGCGAATAAAACTTTGCTTCTTCGATGAGTTCTATCTTGTTCATACAAAATCCCCCTTTTTTATTGGAGCCTATAATACTACAAAACCAATAAAAAAGCAAATTTTACTCATTTGCTTTACTTTTCTCTATAGATTCATTGATACCCCTTAGCACATCTCTTTTATTATTTGAAATAAAATTTATATATCCATCATCACTTTTTTTATAAGCATAATAAATAGTTTTCGCATTAAAATGATCAATTATTTTTTGATTTTGCGTAATACACTCTACGACAACTATTTCATAATCGACGACTTCTGATGCATTACAAGTCAGATCATTCGTTTTCACAATACTTGCTTCTGATTCGTTAACAATATCCTCAAAAGCTTGTTTAGAAGCTTCATAAGATCCTGCCACTTTCATTTCATCTATATTTGTTGATATATTTTTATTTTTAAACAATAGTTTCAACATTAATATAAAGATTATTATTGCTACGAGAAATATCCCTAACCCTATTAATGCTTTTTTTATGTTCAAATTGTTCATTTTATTTTTACCAAAATATCTCTAGCAGCCACTAGGCCTGTTGCTGCCGCTGTCACAATATTTCCAGCTTTACCTGCTCCATCACCTATAAAGTAAATATTATTATTAACTAGTTTAAAATTATTATCAGTCTCGATTTCATTACTAAAAAATTTTATCTCGGGTCCATATAAAAGTGTATCATCATTATTAACTCCTGGAATTATTTTATTCAAAATTTCTAATCCCTCTAATATATTAGTTATAATTCTATGAGGCAACACAAGAGCTAAATCGCCTGCCACACAATCTTTTAATGTTGGCTCAATAAACCCTTTTCTTAGTCGATGCCAATCGCTTCTTCTTCCCCTTCTCAAGTCTTTTAGAGATTGTATTATAGGTTTCCCATCGCCTAAAACGTTCGCAATACGAGCAATTGATTCACCATAAAGTCTCGTATTAGTTACTGGCTCAGTCAAATTCACTTTAGAAATAAAAGCAAAATTCGTATTATTACTCTTTTTTTCTTTTAAAGCATGGCCATTTACACAAATGTACCCATAGTAATTTTCCTTAGCGACATATCCACCAGGATTTGTACAAAAAGTCCTTATTTCATCACCATATGTTTTTGTCTTTATAAATATAGTTGGATCGTATATGACATTAGTTATATCTTCCATTATATCTTTTCTGACCTCAACTCTAACGCCTATTTCTATACTTTGAGACAAATAAGGAATGTTATATTTATCAGCCAACTCTTGTACCCACTTAGCCCCCGTTCTACCTGGAGCAACGACTATATTTTTAGCATCAAGCATTACAGTTTCCTGCCCATTTTCATAAGTAACAGTATGTTGATCAGCTCTTTCAGATTTAATATCTATAACACTAGCTCTATCGATTAAAGTAACAC
This sequence comes from uncultured bacterium, assembly GCA_947646655.1. Classification (GTDB taxonomy): domain Bacteria; phylum Bacillota_I; class Bacilli_A; order RF39; family UBA660; genus RUG11867. The sequence goes on along the minus strand of CANSHI010000002.1, from coordinate 220,031 downwards.
CCATTTTTTCTAAGTAGTCACAAATGCCTTCTATATATTTAGGTAAATGATCGCTACCCAAATGTTTTTGTTTTATTAAAAGTAATTTAGCCCCTTGAATAGCCACCGATTTTTTAATCTTTTCAGCCTCTTCTAAATTACTAGGATAAACTTTCGCATCCATCTTAAACTTCGTAAAAATGTTTTCTGTTTCCTCGATAAGATTCAATGCTTCGCTTTCACTCATATATTTTGTTAAATCACTTTTTCCAAGTCTCGGAATAAAGTTCAACTTACCATCACTAAATGTGCCAGCACCTCCATATCCCGACAAAATAGCACAAGGGTTACAATTTTTACAAGGTACCCCCAACTTATTCATCGGACAAACTCTATTAGGAACTTTAAACCCTTTATCCAATATGGCAACTTTAACATTTTTATTATTATTTATTAACTCATATGCACAAAATAAACCAGCTGGTCCTGCTCCAATTATTACAACATCATATTTCATCTTTTTACCTCCATCAGATCTTTAATACAATTTAATTATACTATAAATCTTTAATTGGTACAAACACAAAAAAATGAAGCCTTTTAGTCACTTCATCTCATCATAAAGACACAGTTCGACGTACTTCATATGTATTTGGGATTTATATCCTCAGGAAATAGATTTGTTACCAATCTTTTCATAGATTTCTTTTACAGATGTTTCCTCTCATCACAAGCCTTAACCGGTGATTCTCGGTGACATTAGATTTCTAATCTTAACAGGTAGCTGGGGCGACGCCGCCCGCGTTATTAACATTGTTGTTGTTCAAATTGCCGTTGTTATTGACACGAAACACATTAGCATTACTACCATTGAAATTATAAGGCGAGAGCGACCAAAAACTTAAGGCTATCTCCAAAATAACAATACTAGCAATGACTTAATAAATGAACCCACGCATTCAATTTTCAACCTATTCCCTTTACTCATATTAAGTTATTTAAAAATTTTTTTCAAGCAAAAATTTAGTCAAAACTAATTTGAAAAATGTCAACCCACTATTTCAAACGGAGAGGCCATAGTACCATTTCCACTCATTGCACTCGCGTATTTTGCACTTAAACTTATAACTGGTGCAATGCCACCAGTGCTACTTTGGACCCCAGTATAATTAAGAGCGCCTGCTGCATTGACAATAAACACATAGGCATATCCGTTAACAGCCATAGAATAAGGCGAGAGCGAGTAATACAAATTCCCTTTGTATAGGTAATAATTGCCATTCGATGTATTGTACTTTCCACTTCCTGCTATAACTATTTCATCTGCTGTTATCAGTCCTACTTTTGCTCCTAACTTTCCATTCCCTTTCTCTATATCTTCCTTCGTAAATGCATCATTCTTATTCTCGCATGTTAATTTCGGTTCTGGATTATCCTTTGCATTTAACCCTATACTATTATTTCCCGTCAAAATTCTTGATAATGCTCCATACCCTGTTACATTTGTTCCATATCCTAATCCTGTATCACTTGTCCACAATGTTGCTTCTTTCCCTGGCGTTGTTCTATCATTACAAAATATATTATCACTCACGTATCCATCGTACCCTTTATCTGCTATGTTCGTATTATACCAATTCTCTAATTGGATCTTTACATTTGAATTTGTTTCATTTGTCTGTGCTTCACTCTTACTTGTGCTTGCCTCTGTTCCACTTGGTCCATACATGTATCCTATATATTTTGCATCATTAAATTTTGCATTATAATTTTGGTTTATTACTGCTAATCTATTTGTATTACTTGCTCCATTTTCATGTGCTTTTGTTCCATCATATATTAGCCTCAAACTTCCATCTCCATTTATTCGGATTATCCTCCAGTAGAATCCTGCAAATTTTACGTAGTTGTCTTCTACTGCTCCCCTATAATAATAACTTGTTCCATAATCATCGGCCATTGCATATAATCCATCCGCTGTCTCATTACTCCTCGCTGCACTTCCAAATGCTGGGTTTCCTTCTTTCACCGTTTTTCCTAATTTTGATAAAGTATTTTCTGCTGGTGTTTGATCTTTTAACACTCCTTCTGTTATTTTAAATTGTGTCTCTAACTTTGCTTGTAAATCAGCTGTCTGATCAAAGTCTGTATAGTTTAATGTTATTATAAGTTTATAATACTTTTTAGTTTTGGCTGGTATTATTATTCCACTTGATAATACTCTGTCTTCTGCCTCTTCTGTCACAGGTACATTTTTATTTGAAACTATTTCGGTGTATTCACCACCTTCTGTATCAGATTCTAAAAAACTATAAGTCATAGATCCTTCTAAATAACTATTTACTAAGTTCCACCAACTGACACTTACAACGCCTTCTTTAGTTCCAGTATTTTCTATTGTAAAAGTTTTCTCGACACTCTCGCCAAAGTTTAATTCTTGATTGAAGCCATTGTTCCCATCACTAAAAGTAAGCGCCATTGTTCCAGTCTCTACTGTTACTTCTTGGTTTTTATTTTGACCAAGTTGACCTATGAAAAAAGCGTATGATCCTAGGGAACCTACTAAAACTAGAGCACATGCTATTACTCCTAAAGTTATTCCTTTTCTTACTTTTCTTTGTCTGTCATCATTCATAAGTACAGTCTCCTAGCTTTATTTTTACTCTTAAATTATATACGTAATACGTATATTTTTCAAGTATATTGTTGTTGTGACTATAATATAGCATAAAAATTGATAGAAATATGTCGAATGTTTATTTCATAATTTTTATCAATTGAAAAATATACTATTTCTATTTTGCCTAATGGTTCGTTTTATTAAAGAAATTAACAAATTAAAAACTAAAATCTGAAAAAATTAATTCTTTTTTACTACTAAGATTAACCCTACAACTACGCCTATAATTAAAATACCCGCTATAATATACTTTGGTTTTTTAGAACTAGTTTTTCCTTTTTCCATCTCTTCAAAAACGTCGAAACGAACTTTAGAATTATACTCTTTTTCAATAGCCTCTACAACTTTATCTTTTGTCTTATCAGAAAATCCATAAAAAGTATTTTTACCGATCACAATTAAAGGTACATTAGGAGCATTTATGTCTAAAAATTCTGTTACCTTTTTTTGTAAGGCTCTATTAGATGAGTTCGATTCACAATCATAAGAACGCACTTTAAATTTTTCGCCATACTCTTCCACCAAACTATCAAAAAATTCGATCGCCGAATGACAATGGTTACAACTAGGACTTCTAAACAAATACACTGTCACTTGTTTATCATTCTCAACGTACTTATCTTCTGTAGAACTTAAAGACAATCCTGATCCTATAACAGTGTCTTTTAAGTTAAGTGCTTGTGATTGAGCACTAACTATTACTGGCATAAAAATAAAAAATATTATCAACAAAATTAATTTTCTCATAGTAAATCTACTTCTTTCTAAAACTATTTTATCATAATTTAAACGCAAAGTAAAAGGAATCGTATAGCACGAATTCCTTATTGAGTAATATCATTTAAACCTTGCAAAAGCTGATCATCAGTTAAAATATTATCAGGATTATAAGTATCACTATTTAAATCTACCATGACATCAGGTTGTAATCCAACTCCATCGATACAGTCTCCATTTGGAGTCAACCATTTAGCAGTCGTAAACTTAACTTCGGTACCATTCGATAAGTTAGATCTCTCTTGAACTTTACCTTTTCCATAACTCGTATTACCAACTAGCCTTGCACCATACGAGTACTTTAAGGCAGCGGCCAATATTTCTGAAGCACTAGCACTTCCCTTATTAATCAAAACGTCTATTTTATAATTTCTTTTTTCACTAGTAGCATCTTTAGTATCTTCTTTAGATGATTTACTTTCCAAAGAATATATAACTTTACCTTTTTCTAAAAACATTTCTGCAATATTTTGAGCAATTTGTAAATATCCTCCCGAATTATTTCTCAAGTCGATAATCAAAGAATCGATTCCTGCTGTTTCTAGTTTACTCAAATGTTTATTCATTTGTTCATCAGCAGTATCATTGAATATCGTTAAAGTTATGTAACCAACTCTTTTTCCATTATGATCGATCACCGTAGAACTTACAACAGGAACAAACATTTCTGAAACAGATAAATTTACTTCTATACTGTTCCCGCCTCTATCTAAAGTTAGACGAAAAGATTTTTTATCTTTAATTTTATTAGTTAAATCTTCCGTACTCATCCCTGAAGCATCTTCATCATCAATTTTCAAAACAATATCCCCAACTTCGACTCCCGCCGCCTTCGCTGGGCTATCTTCAAACACTTCAAATATTTTTAGTTTTCCTTCTTCTTGACCAATTTTCACTCCAATACCTTTGTATTTTCCATTAAGAGAGTCGTCTAAAGAATTAGAAGAATTTTTATCTAAATAAGTTGTATATGGATCTCCCACAACACCATACATCCCACTTATCGCACCGTTTATCAAATCTTTTTTATCGAGCTCATCATAATAATTATCTAACAAGTTATTATATGCTCCGATCAGTTCTCTTAAACCTTGATCTTCATTTATTAAAGAAAAATTTACTCCTCCTAAATGTTTATAAATTAAACTGGCACCTAAAAACGACATCACAAAAGATGCTAAAACGACAATAACTGAAACTTCTAAAAAACTGAATGATTTTTTATTTTTTTTCATAGTTTCACACCCTATAAATAATATATCATAATCTCATAAAAAAATCACTCCTAGAGTGAACTTTTTAAAAAAAAGCGTAAAATCATAAAAAAGAGTTCTAACTACTTAGCAGTAATAGAACTTAATTCTTTTTCTATCTCTTCTCGAGACTCTAAATATTTATCGATAGATCCTTTTTTAATTTTTATAAGTGTAGGCTCTTTAAGCTTCAATTCATTAGAATTTTTAGCAGTCTTATTTCCACTCTCACTCTTCGCTTTTTGATTAACTTCTAATCCCATATTTAAGAAATACATCTTTACTTTTTTAGTATCAAAGCTATTCATCAAAGAAGAGTAAATACTAGCATCTAAAGAGTCGGGATCGAATGCAAAAACATAATATTCATCATAAGGTCTATTGAAAACATTTCCAACATTGACATTATTATAAGATATAGTCTCAGGATTACTAATATTATCTTTAGAAACACCGTCTTTAATTAAATATTTACTAGAAACAAAATACAACATCAAAGCTACAAGTGCAACACCACAAAGAATATATATAAACTTTCTAATTTGATCTGTATCTTCATTAACGTCTTTAATTATATCGTTTTGTTTTACATTTTTAATCTTTTTACTTTTCATATTAAAACCACCTACTCATTAGTATATCAAAAACCAATTAAAAAAAAAAGAAATTTTTAGCAGGCGACAATAAATGCGTAAACTTTTACCAGAATAATTATACAAAAACGGTCAATTCTAATACATATAGAGGTGTTTAAATGATATACGATTATAAAATAGATTACTTAAATGGTGAAGAAACTCTTTGTCTATATTTCGACTTTTCCCTAGAGTTTGCCAAACTTAATTCTAAAAATAAAAAGAAAAGACTTAAAGACATTATCAAAAATTATATTAAAAGTCAAAAAATAAATTTTAATGGCAAAAAAATAGCTATATTATCAGGAGGTCTTTTGATCGCTACACTTGTTTTAAAAGCACCCATAGAAAACAAAATTTCCACATTTCAAGACGAAACTTCATACCCTCAATCAGTGATCGTTTTAGAAGATAATACATCTAAATTAGAACAATTGATTGTTGAAAAGCATGAAGAAAGTAAAAATAATATTGTTAATACTGTACCTGATAAAGTTGTTAGCACTCAAAATAAAGTCAACAAAGAAAGTTCAAACAAAATTAATAAAGTAGAAGAAAATACAACAGCATCCACTCCCGATACAGCCCCAATAGAAGATGTTAAAAATGAATTATCAGTAGAAGTCCACAGAAGAAATGGAAGTATTTTGAATATATCATTAGAAGATTATGTTATAGGTGTCGTCGGTGCTGAAATGCCCGCCTCTTTCCATATAGAAGCTTTAAAATCTCAAGCTATAATTGCAAGAACTTACGCTTTAAAGTCTTTAGAAAAAAATCAAACTTTAACGGATGATTCCAGTACACAAAATTACAAAAGTATAGAAGACTTAAAAGCCATGTGGGGTACAAGTTTTTCTACTTACTACAATAAAATTAAAAAAGCAGTTAATGAAACCAAAAGTCTTTATTTAACTTATCAGAACACTACTATCGAAGCAGTTTACCACTCTACAAGTAATGGCTCTACAGAAGATGCGAAGTATGTGTGGGGTAATGCTTTTCCTTATTTAGTTCCTGCCTCGAGTCCATATGATAATTCCAACAAAAGTTTTCTTCATGTTACTAAAATTGACTACGAAACAATTTCGAATAAATTAGGTATAGCAATATCGATGAACACCGACATTCAAATATTGAGCAAAACTGCTGGCAATAGAGTCGATCATATTAAAGTAGAGAACAATACTTTCACAGGAGTTTATATAAGAAATACTTTAGGACTTAGAAGTGCAGATTTCGATATAGAAAAAGATGAAGAAGGAATAATTTTCACAACGCGTGGATATGGACATGGAGTTGGATTAAGCCAATATGGCGCAAATGGACTAGCAAAAAATGGAGCTAATTATGAGACGATATTAAAACACTATTATAAAGATGTCGATATTTCTAAACTCTAATAAAAAAATTCATTCAATGTCTCTCCTATAATTCTACTTATTTGATCGACATATTTTTCTATATCACTAGTAGAAAGTAAATATGTTAAATTGTCTCTTTTTATTTCGATTGCAGTTGCCACCCCTATAACTATTACAGGCACATTTAATGTTCTACTCCCAATTTCATAATTGTTTGCTTTTACTCCACTTCCAGGAGTCATACCAGCATTAGTAATTTCTATAACAGTATTTAAGTTATTTATTTTTTTAGCGACCACTGCATCGATAATGATTACAACATCAGGTTTTATTTGATCAACAATACTCTCAACTATTTTACCAGTATCGATCCCTGTCTCACCTAAAACTCCTGGCTCTAAAGTCGAAACCCTATTACCAACTATTTCTATATCAAAATATTCAAACTGAGTATTGACTTTAATATGTTTTAAAACTTTTGGCCCAACCGCATCAGCAGTATGTGAATCATTTCCAATGCCGACTACAAATACATGGAAATTCTTTTTAATATTTTCTATTTCAAATAATTCCTTAATAGATTTTAAAATTTTTTTTGACAACAATTTCTCATCAAAATTTTTAGAAAATTTTATAATTTTATGAATGATATTTTTATTTTTAAATTCTGTTACACTCATATTATTTTTATTGTTATGAATCATTTTCTGTTTTTCAAATATTAAATCCGATCTATTATTATTCTCATTCATTTATGCTTCACCTATTTTATTATGCATCTATCTTTACTTAAAATAACTATAGTGTTAAAATAATTATATCTGCTCGGGTGATGGAATGGTAGACATATTGGCCTCAGACACCAATGATTTAAAATCGTGCGAGTTCAAATCTCGTCTCGAGCACCAGATTGATACCAAACTCGAACTTTTATATTTCGAGTTTTAATATGTTCAAATTTATGGTAGAAAAATATAGAAATTAAATTGACGTGTCAATTTAGTAAACACACTTGTACATTGACATCATCAATGAACGTGTGAAATTTATTTAGCACTACTTTACAAAGTAATGTAAAATATGCTAAAATATTTAGCGAAAGGGAGATTTTTATGTTAAACAGCCAAATAAAGAAATCTATAAAGAAGAACAAGAAATCAATAATAACTATTGGTTGTTTTAGCATATCTTCAAAATAGATTTTAAAAAATTTATTTATATTAAAAGATAAGTGACCTAGAACAATCAATATGTTTTAGGTCACTTTTTGTTTGGAAGGAATGAGGAAAATGAATTGGGCAAAAGAAGTTGCTTTAAAAATTATTAAAGAAAGACCAAATGAAGAAATTTATACTGTCGCTAGTGGTGTGAGTCCAAGCGGTTTTGTACACATTGGAAATTTTAGAGAGATAGCTACACCATATCTTGTTGCAAAAGAACTTAAAAAATTAGGGAAAAAAGTAAGATATATACTATCTTTTGATGAATTTGATAGATTTAGAAAAGTGCCTGGCAATATCGATTCAAGTTACGAGAAATATATTGGTATGCCATATACTGAAATACCAAGTCCATTTACAGAAAATGAATCTTATGCAACATATATGGAAAACAGATTTTTGAATGAATTAAAAGCTATGGATGTTGAAGTGGAATGTATTTATCAAACAAAAGAATATCAAAGTGGAAGATATAATAGATATATTAAAATTGCAATGGATAACAGAGATAAAATATTTAGTATTATTGATGATTTTAGGACACAGGAGTCAACTGAAGAAGAAAGAAAAAACTATTATCCTATAAGTATTTATTGTCCAAAATGTAGGAAAGATTCTACTACAATATCGTATTATGATAAAAATACAGGTGAAGTTGAATATTCTTGTTCTTGTGGTCATAATGACATATTAAATATTAATAGTGCTACAAATGTTAAATTACAATGGAAAGTTGATTGGCCAATGAGATGGATGATTGAGCGTGTTACCTTTGAAACAGGCGGGATTGATCATTCAGCTTCAAATGGTAGTAAAGCAGTTTCTGAACGAGTAGCTAGAGAAATATTTAATTATGAACCTCCACTATATATTCCATACAACTTTATTGGAATTAAAGGTGGAGGAGCCAAAATGTCATCATCAACAGGAAATGTTCTTACAATTACTGACTTATTAAAAGTATATGATAAAAATATTATATGGTGGTTTTATGCTAGATTTGATAACATGCATGCTTTTGATATTGCACTAGATAATGATGTTATTAGATATTATAGTGAATTTGATAGATGGGTAAAACTATATTTTAATGGTAACATTGATGACAAAAATAAAAGCATTTTAGATTTAACAAATGTAAAAGAAGAATATTTAAACAATCCAAATTTTAGTTATTTAGCGACATTTCTTCCGATAGTTAATTTTGACATCGACTTATTAAAAGAGTTATTAAGCAAAGAAAATATTAATGTTAATACTAAAGAATTTAATCAAAGATTAGAACTAGCAACAAATTGGGTAAATAATTATGGTGCAGACTATCAAGTTAATCTTTTAAATGAAAGAAACATTGAATATTATGAATCTTTAAGTAATTTAGAAAAAGAATGGTTAAAAAATACAATATTATTGTTAGAAGAGAATTTTAAGACAACTAATGATTTGCAAACAGCATTATATGATGTAGTTAAAGATGGTATTTTAGCCGATAAGGAATTAAAACAGGCACAAAAAAGATATTTCCAAATTTTATATAATATGCTTTTAGGTACAGATCAAGGCCCAAAATTAGGATTATTCTTGATGGCAATAGATAAAGAAAAAATAAAAGCAATATTATAAAAAATATGATATACTTAGTTAGTTAAATTTATTACTAACTATTTTCTTTTGTCTAAGGAGTTGTTGTACTTCTCTCTTTCGGGCACCAAATTTGATTGATACTCAAACTTCGAGTTAAAATAGCAAACCGACTTGTAAAAAAGTCGTTTTTATGATGTTATAAATATGACAAGGAAACTTACACAAAGAAAGGAATATCTAGTTTTGAAACAAGCACTACAGCAAGAGTCATTGAATCGACGTTAACAGAATCAGGAATAGGAATACCTATTATTCATGACAAATATGATTATTGTCATGGCAAAAGCACATTAAGTCATAATTACAATGGTCACTTAATATTGTTAAGCACCAATAGTGAAATAGATGAGATATATAAAAGAATTGCAAAAAACTATTATAATGATGAAATTATATTAGATAAAAAATGCGATGATGATATAATTAATGATTTTTATTTTACATATTTAAGTATGTTTTTATGCAAAAAAATTGCTGAGATTAAAAAAATGGATCTATCTTTAGTCAACTATTCTTCAATAGTAAAAAAGTTATATTATTTCAAAGAAAAACTGTAGCAAAAAAATCAATCATAAAAATGAATGTAATCGACTTTTATTTATAAACCAATAATAAACATTATATCCCGAAGCTTTATTTTTTTATTAAATCGTTCAATATATTTAGTTGTAATCTTTTTCCACTCAACAATTCTTCTCTAGGTACAAAAAGACTATCAGCAATTTCGTAAATAAGATAATCATTAACACCATTACATTGCCTTATCATCGTTAAAAATTTTTGCATAGCTTGAACTTTCGAAAGCCCATACTGTTTCTCTATTAATTTCATGCAAACCATTACAAATAAAAATGAAGATACATACGAAATTCTAAAAGAACACATTCTTCGATTATTGCCATCATCTTTACCAAAAGTACCTTTTCTTTCAGAATCTATTATTTCTTCAGCCGAAAGAACGTGCTCAATATCCAAGCTAGCTAACATCATTTTATACTCAAGAAATTGATCCTTTAAATCTAAAATATACAAAGGTACCATGTCTGCAAATCCTTCACAAATAATAGAGTTTTTATAAAAAAACTGACTATGAATTACATGCGCTAATTCATGAACCGTATTTACATCATGAGCTATATTATTATTTATAAAATCTTCAACTAAATTTTGACTAATTGCATACGCAGAATTAAAGCCATTCAAATCAAAACATGGTACTGCCTTTCCTCCTCCTTTACCTTTATCAAAAATTGCCGGAAAATTTAAAAGCTTTTGATAGTTTTCATCGGGAACTATATAAATATATAAAACAGGATGTGCGTTTCCTGGATATAAAATGTTTAGTGCTTTCAACTTTTTAAACCAAAATCCTATTCTTTCTAAACGATTATAATAGCTACCCTTATCATATTTAATTGCTAACTCTTTTGATAATCTTACACTGATCTCTTCGTTAAACTTTCGCACCTCAGAATACTCAATATATTTTTTTAATTCGTTAAAATTATTATTCATAAATACTCCCCCTTGTATAAAAAACAATCATTTTCATGTGAATAAATAATGCCTACAGCTTGCAAAAAAGAATAAATAATTGTACTTCCCACAAACTTCATTCCACGTTTTTTCAAATCATTAGAAATAGCATCAGATACTTCGTTTGTAGCCTTGCCAATCTCGTATATGATTTCATCTTTTGCAAATTGTTTTAAATATTCATAAAAAGAACTAAATTCTAAAACAATACTTTTAAAAATTTTTGCATTACTTATAGTTGCATTAATTTTTAACTTATTACGAATTATTTTCTCATCGCTTAATAGCATCTCTATCTTTGCATTATCATACTTGATTATTTTTTCTATGTCAAAATTATCAAAAGCCCTTCTAAAATACTCTCTCTTATTTAAAACACATTCCCAAGACAATCCAGCTTGAAACGATTCTAATATTAACATTTCGAACAAATATGCATCACTAAAATTTGGACGACACCACTCTTCATCGTGATATTTTACATACACCTCATTTTTTAAATTACACCATTTACATCTTATTTTTCTCATCATATTTTTACTTTTCCTTCCCGCAAACTTTTTAGATCCACATTTTCTAATTTTAATAAAGCAATCTTATTTTCTATTCCACCACTATAACCAGTTAAACGATTATTTGATCCTATAACTCTATGACAAGGAATTATAATACAAATTGGATTCCACCCTACTGCTCCTCCAATAGCCTGACTAGACATCTTTTTAATTCCACGCTTTTTTGCAATAGTTTTAGCAATGTCGCCATAACTTACAGTAGTGCCATAAGGAATATCTAAAAGTATTTTTAACACGTCTTCTCTAAAAGGAGTTAAATTCTCAAGTTTAATTTTCGGTGTAAAACCCGGCACTTTTCCACAGAAATAAATATTCAACCAACTAATTGTATCTTTAAATACTTCAAGATCTTCTTCTAAATAATCAATTTTACTTTTTAAGGCTTTCAAGAAATATAATCCTGTCAAAAATTCTCCATCACTTGTCAAAACTAAATCACCAATAGGGGAACTATATAATTTCTTATACTTCATTTTTTCCCTTTACTTTTCTTAGCTTTATCTTTTAATCGATCAGCTTCCTTTTCCTTTTTTGCCAGTTCTTCTTCTTTAATATTTTTTTGTACAATAAAGCTTTCGATTAAATCTTCCACATTCAAAATACATATATTTCCTATCTTTTCTAAACAGTTATTATACTTCTTCGCATTGGATTCAAATATAGAATATAATTCACTTTTCATAGAAACTTGTTCCAACATAGGAGGAAGTTTTAAAGATAGCTTAATGATATCAGAAGAAGTATAATCTTCAATATTTTCATCAAACTCAAAAACATTTAAATATGAAGAATTATGCCTTCCATATGATCTACTTAAAATCATAAAATATATATCACTCTTTTTATAAAAAGTTATTCCTTGAACTTTACTTGGAACTGAAAAAGAACGATTAAAAATTAATTCTAGATTATTATTTTCATTAGTAATTTTATATTCTTTCACTAACCCTTTTTTAAATAAAGAAAAACTTCCTATATAAAGACGATTTTCTATAACACTTAAATAAGCTATTTGATTTTTTCCTTTATTTTGATAATTAACTAACCCCTCACTCATATTTTCAATTTTAAATATAGACTTAACTTCTTTATTAGTTAAAAAATCTTTACCATTATAAACATTTAGTTTCCCCTTATTTCCTGGTATCCATACGAAGTCATTATATTTGTCATATTCTATACCGCCCACATGTGAGTTGGTATCTAAATTTACTATATTAAAAATTTTCCCTTCTTTATCTAATACATAAACCTGAGAATTATTTTCTTCCATGCTGTCGTAAGCTGTGATTAAATAATATTTACCCATTTCAGTTATACCCTGTGGAATCATATTATGAAATATTGGTAAGTTAATTTTACATTCTTTAACAACTTTAGAAAAGTCAGAATATTTTTCTAGCAAGGCATTAAAATTTTCATTCATCGAATCTTGCATTCCATAGCAATTATTGTTTTTCCATATTTCAAAAAATTCATCAGGATGATCCCAAATTAGTCCATAAATTTCAAAAATATTACAATCTGTAACTTCTTGAATAGCAAAAGCTGCCACATATTTACCCACTTCATTAAATTCATCATCATAATACATTTGTAACATTATTGGGACTACATCGTAGCCATTCTTTATGATTTTTCTAAAGTATTTATTGTTTACATAATCATAACTAGAATTTTTGGTGGCTCTATGTGAAATTTTTTCTATGTTATAAATAATACTTTTCTTCAATTCTTCTTCACTTTTTAACTTAAGAGAGCAACCTGAAACCATCATTAAAAATAAAATAATAATTACTATTTTTTTCATCGGAATCTCACCTCAGTGATCAGTTCATATTATAACATAGGATCATTTAGTTAAGCAATAAATTACATTTATCACATATTATTAGGTGCTTTTACCATCAACTTTGTCAACCTTCTAAATATCTCGTAGGAAAAGAGACTAAAGTATGATATAGTTATGATAGAAAGTTTAGAGAATATTAATGAAACATAGTAAAAAAATAGTATATATAATCGTATTTAGTCTAATATTATTTATCCTAACAGGAAGTTTTATAGTATTTAAGTTATATCTTTTAAATATAAAGTACCCATGTGCAAACTATGATACTAAAGTAGAGCTAGCGGATCCGATTAATGTGCAAACTGACAGAAGTCTTTAAAACAAAATAATTGAAGGTATGCATATTCGTTTAGGAGATAAAATTTATGAAGAGACTTCGGTAACTTCGGATAGAGGAGAAATTGGATACTTTTATAAAGCCGAAGGTAAAATTCATTTTTGGGTAACAGTTTATGACGATGACTTTCCTTATGTAATAGAAAATACGACTGAAAAAGATATTAATTATCTAACCAAAAAATATGATATAAAAGAAGAATTAGATTTAGTAAAATATGCCGAAACTAATAAAGATAAAAAACCAAATATATTATCAAGCATTTCTAAAATTAAGATGTTACACTGGTCAAAATATTTCACGAGTTCAGGAAAAAATCAATCACACAAAATTTTTTATGAAATAAAGGGTGATTTAAAAGGCCTTTATAGTAATGAAACTTTAAATATAGATTCTTTTAACGAGTTAAATTTATATCATAACGGAAAAGTATATCTTATCCGTATAACTAAGCAATTTTATGATTTAGAAGATATAAAAATGATTCTTAATTCTATTTACTTTGAATAAATATTTGAGTTTATTATTAGACTCTTTTTTATTACTTAAATATAAATATATTTATATATTAAAATTAATTATGATTGTTAGAATTTCAGCAAAAATAATAATGAAAATAAATTTATAATCATTTTCAGTTTAAAATCGCATAAAATATAATGGTCAGACAACAAAATGCATTGACTTTAATAATATAATATTGTAAAATACAATTATCTGTGAAAACTCTATTTTCACAATAATGGAACCGTAGCCAAGTGGTAAGGCGTGGGTCTGCAACACCCTGATCACCAGTTCAAATCTGGTCGGTTCCTCCAATAGACTGGTACTACAAAATTTTGTAGTTAATATATGAACCACTTAAACTAGATAAGTGGTTTTAATTTTAGAAGGTAAAAATGCCAATTATAGGATATAAAAAGAATTTTAAAAATGTTAATGGTTACGAGCAAAAATAATAGCAATAAAATTCGAAAGCTATTAATAAAACTACCAATTTTATCAATTGATAGTTTAACTTTTTAATTATATACTGTAATTGAACCCGTCATCTTTGATGATCCTAAAACTGCTTTACTCTTTAGATATACGATTGATCTTAATGTATTATCAGAAATATAATCATGACTAACTCCTGGCTTTGATTCTGAAACTGTCACACATGTTGTATATCCTGATGGACAACTCATGCTTTGAGGAATGAAATAAATAGTGCTTGCACCATTATAGGTAGAAATAGCTTGTGAAACCATCTCATAACTGCCAGCAGATGCTATTTGTCTTCCAAATTCAACGGTATATTTACCTGTTGTACTAGTTACATTAACTTTGACATATTTAATCCGGCTAATTCCACCAAAAGTCGAAGCAGCTCCAAGATTTTGATAATTGTTAAAATTATTAAAATTTATTGTATATGACGCAGCATGAACATCTTGTGCCACAAATATGCTAGCAACAAATGCAAAAGCAATTAACAAAATTTTTTTCATTTTCATAAAGTCTTTACCTTCTTTCTATTTATATTCTAATATATTAAATTAAAATACAAACCAATTAAAACTTCTTTAATAAAGTTTGAGGATATATCTTATTAATCTTATTAAAGGTTAATAAAGATATTAAACAATTTATCAATAAAGATAAAATAGGGATTAACAATAACAGATACCAGCGTAATGGAATAATATTTGTTTTAAAGGCCAAAATATTACTAACTGTCACATTGATTATAAATCGTATGATAACAAATGAAAATAAAGAATAAATTAATGCCACTATAGTTAAGTTTATCGATTTATAAAGAAAAGATTGCATTATTTTAACATTTGATATGCCTAATGATTTTAAAATGGCTATATCTTTTTTATGTAATTCAATATTAGATTTAACATAATTAAATAAGAACGCTACAGATATTACTAAAAAAATTATTGTGATTACGATTGAAATATTTTTTAATACTTCAATTGTATATTTCAAATTTTCAAATTTTTTACTATAATTAGTCCAAACTACATAAGTATTTTCATTAAAAGATAAAGGATCATTTGTAATTAAACTTTCTAATAATTCTCGATTATCCTCATGAATCATTACTTTTCTAATTTTTATATTACTAGTCAAATATTCAGGAATATTGCTCTGATTTATATATATATTATTATCAGCTGATACTCCCTTAATAACACCTTTAATTTTACCAATGTTATTATAATTATTATCACCTATATTAAATATTATTTCTTTACCAATACAATCATTAACCTTTAAATGTTCATAATTTAATACATCAGTGTTTACAATAATTTCATGATCATCTATGCCTTTTATAAGTGTCCCATCTACTAGATTTACGGAATTTTTAAAAATTTTAAATGAATGCGGATCATATCCACCAAAGGAAGTTTGATTAGGTTGAAACTCTTTATAAGGAAAAACATAATTCTCCACATCAATTACTTTATTTAAGTCATCATAAATATTAAAAAAGTTATCTGTTACATATATGTTACTTGCACTATTTTTAATAATCTCTTCATATATTTCTTGCTTATAAATATTTTTTACTTTCATTTCTTGTAACGATGGCAAATTAACTTTATATATTCCAACAATACGAACTAAGTGATTACCTAATTTCAACGAAAATCCATTAACTAAAGTTTCATAATTAGTAGAACTATTTATATTGTTATCAACATTAGACTGAATAATTAAATCAGCTAAGTATGACGATATAACAATTTCATCATCTTTCATTGGCTTAGTTCCGTAATCTGGTTCTATAAACTTAGCATTCAAAAAATATAAATTATTTAATGATTTGCCAAAATTATAGTTAATCTCAAAATTGATTGATTTATAATTATCTTCTATACTATAGCCTAATTCTAATTTTTCCGAATTAATATTATTTTTAAAAAAAACTATTTCTTGTTCCTTGAAATCATTAATTGTACTGTTTGATTTATTAAACATTAACAAATTATCTTTTTCCAAAGTTAAGGTGTCAACTAACATCATTTTAAAATCGATGCTTGAGATAGAGGATATTAACAGCAGAAACAAAAATGTAATCAGCAGTAAAATACTGTTTCTGACAGTTTTCTTTTTGTCAGTTATAAAATTTTTTTTCGTAAAACTTAAGATATTAAAATTGTATACATTATTTCTATTGTTTATTTTAGAAGTTGCAATATCAATATTTAGTCTTCTCATAAAACTTACTTTACCATGACTTAAACATATAGTCTCATCTACAAAATAAGGTATTTCTATTTTATCATGAGATATTAAAATTACTAATCTACTTTCACTCAGCTCTTTAAGTAATTTTAATATTATATCTTTAGACTCCGCATCTATTGATGCAGTCGGCTCATCCGCTAATATTATTTTTGACTTTTTTGTAATTGCTCTTGCTATTGCTACTCTCTGTTTTTCCCCTCCTGATAAACTTTTTGCCTTTTGATTTAATAGTTTTCTTAGTTTTAATATTTCTACTATCTCGTCAAATTTTTCAGATTTACCTGTTATATTTATATTCTCTTCTACACTCAAATTATCAAATAAATTATTTTCTTGAAATATATAGCTTATATATTCCTCTCGATACTTACAAAGTTCTTTTTCTCTTACTGATAGTTTTTTATTATCTATCTCTATATAACCTCTTGTGGGAGTCTCAAGTCCACCAATTATATTTAATAAAGTAGTTTTACCTGAGCCGTTTTGACCCTTTAATAAAACTAACCCTTTATTTGGTAACTCTAAATTTATATCTTCTAAAACTACTTTTCCCTGATATTCTTTTTTTATATTTGTTAGCTTTAACATGCTATTCACTATCCTAATTCTATACCACTATTTTATAGTTTAGTATTTCTAGGACAAGTATAACTCAAATAACGAATAAAGTCTATAAAAAGTTTCTAATATCTGCCAAAAACCATTTTGACAGTTTTTTTTTAAGAATAATTACAAGACAAGAAAACTTTATAATTCACTACTTCCTGTAATAACCTTAGGAGATATATTTTTAATTTTATTTAATATACGAAATAATATAGCCGAATCAGCCATTAATAATATTATTCCCGATAATATTATTATAAAAATACTATTATGAATAATCTCACATTTAAATGCTACTTTAGTAGAAAAATAAACATTAAACATCAATCTGATCGGTAAAAATATTCCTATAGCTATTATATAAGAAATAAACAATACAATAAATGATTCGATAAAAAATAAAGACATTATTTTTGAATCATGTATACCTAACGATTTAAGTATTGATATATCAGATTTGTGCAATTCAATACTATCAAATAAATAATTTATAACACAAATTATAATTATACTTATTAAAATTATAGAAAAAATAATTAACACAATTTTAATAATTTTTATCTCTTTTTCTATAATAATATATTTTTCACTAAAACAAGTTGATAATATATATTTATTATTGTAGTAAGGAAAAATATTAAAAATATTTTTTAAATCTTCTTTACTATATCCGTTGACTAAAACATTGCTAACTACAATATTTTTAGAATAAAAATCACTAACATTTCTTTCGTTAATATATATTTCATTAGCTTGTGATACTCCAACTATTTTAAATGATAAATCTTTTTTTACTCCTGCAGTATTTGATTTTATAGTTAAGACTATACTTTCGTCTACGCTATTACTACTAACATTTAATAATTTTATAATCTCTTCACCAATTATAATTTCGTTATCAGCTAATTCATTTATAGTATTTCCATTCTCCAATATTATAGGTTTATTAAAAACATTTATATTATAAGTAAATTCTTCTTCTAATATGTAAAATTTTGTATCTTGATATAGCAAAGATTCTAAATCCTTATACAGATCATAAAAACTGTCTTTTACATACACAATACTAGCATACTTATTAACATATCTTTTAAATATTTCATATTGTTCTGCATTAAAATTACCAGTTTTTATGTTATTATAATTATTCAAATCTAGTTCGTATATTCCTACAATTTTAACGTCTGCAGGCCCTAATTTTAAATATTTATCTGTTTTTAATAAATCTTCATAATTTTTAGGATAAAATGTTTCTTCTTGACTATCAATTATTCCAAATTCTACTATACTATCTGCTAAATATGTAGAAATTACAATTTCATTTTTATAGGTAGGCTTTTTTCCATATTTCGGATTAATATAATTATCGGAAGCATAATATAACTGATTAAGATTGATCAAATAACTATTTCCTGGTAAAAAAGGTATCTCAAACTTTACCGGTTCGTAATGAGCTTGTATAGTTTTAAGATCAATAAAAGAATTTTTAAATTTTAAATCATCAAAATATTCAAGATCCTCTTCTAAAAAGCCATCACGATCATTTATCCACGAAAAATCTTCCAACTCTTTTTGTTTACTAATCATCAATGAAGTATCGTTTTCTGCTAACAAAGTGTTAATATGAACATCCATTATATTCTCAAAAGAGATAATTAATGATATAAAAAGTATGAAAATAAGAAAGATTAAAATTATGCTATTTCTTATTAGCATTTTTTTGTTAACAAAAAGATGTTTAAAAGTAAACTGATAACAGTTAAAATTATTATAATATTTTGAAATATCTTCTAATTCTTCTTTTTTTTCTTTCTTTTTGTTCATAAAAGTTACTTTACCTTGACTTAAACACATAGTCTCATCTACAAAATAAGGTATTTCTATTTTATCATGAGATATTAAAATTACTAATCTACTTTCACTCAGCTCTTTAAGTAATTTTAATATTATATCTTTAGACTCCGCATCTATTGATGCAGTCGGCTCATCCGCTAATATTATTTTTGACTTTTTTGTAATTGCTCTTGCTATTGCTACTCTCTGTTTTTCCCCTCCTGATAAACTTTTTGCCTTTTGATTTAATAGTTTTCTTAGTTTTAATATTTCTACTATCTCGTCAAATTTTTCAGATTTACCTGTTATATTTATATTCTCTTCTACACTCAAATTATCAAATAAATTATTTTCTTGAAATATATAGCTTATATATTCCTCTCGATACTTACAAAGTTCTTTTTCTCTTACTGATAGTTTTTTATTATCTATCTCTATATAACCTCTTGTGGGAGTCTCAAGTCCACCAATTATATTTAATAAAGTAGTTTTACCTGAGCCGTTTTGACCCTTTAATAAAACTAACCCTTTATTTGGTAACTCTAAATTTATATCTTCTAAAACTACTTTTCCCTGATATTCTTTTTTTATATTTGTTAGTTTTAACATGCGTTCCTCCCGTATAAAATCTAAAATACCTATGCATTATGGATATTATACAATAAATAATTTAAAAAAAAAATACTATTTAAATATTTTCTTATAACTAATCTAAAGATTAAATATCTCATTTATTTCACGTATTTTTCTTCTTTACTTTAAAAAGAATTTTTAGTCTTCATTATTTCTAAACTTTACATCAGATCTTCCTAAAATCCAATCAGCAGAATAATTATACTTTTTACATATTTCCAACAAAAAGTCTGCTAATATTAATACTTTACCAGTTTCATATGCACTCCAAGTAGAATTCGTAGTATTTAATCTTTTGACAAAAGCTCTTAAAGTTTCACCTGTGTCAGTTCTAATCTCTTTTATTCTTTTAGAAACTAAGTCCATATCGATTTCGTCATCACTTAATATTTCAACTTTATCATCTATAAAAGAAAGTAAATAGTCTAAATTAACACGATAAAAATTAGATAATTGATACATTCTTTCTGTTGGAATAGTAGCCTTAGCTCTCTCCCATCTTCCATATACAGAAGGTGAAACATCTAGCTTTTGAGCTAACTCTTTCCTACTTAGCTCCAATTCTTCACGTAAATCAGTAAATCTTGTGCTATTCATCATATACCACCTTATATACAATTTTCGCAAAAAATTTTATTTTATTCGATAAAATGACCTAAATACGAGCAGAATGTGATATAATAAAGTCAAGAAAGGCCAGCCTATGCATATTATTGATGACACATTCGATTACCTGATACAAAAAGAATTATCAGTTAAAAACCTTCGTAAACAATATTATACTTTATTAAAACATTACGATCCAAAAACAAAAATTAAAAATATATCCGCTGAAAATGCTAAAAAGCTTATTATCAATGAATACCATTTTTCTAATATAAAAGTTTTAATCTGTTTAGAAACAATCAATCTTCTAGACTATCGAGTTGGTGTCTTTTACTCAAAAAACCATGTCGTATCTGACTATTATGAAATTAAAGTTTTTAACTTTAAAAAGGATGCCCTAACATATATGAATGATTTACAAGCGAAATATGAAAATACATCGATTAACCAAATACTCCAAACTCATATAAACAATTTAAAAAATGAAGAAAATAATTTATATATAAAAATACAACTTTTATCATAAAAATTGTAATTTAATTATTAAAAACTTTATTTATAGACTTATGCAAAAGAATATACCAGTTTACTACTAATTTACTACTAATTTACTACTTGTATTTTAATATCAAACGCATAAGGCAATCACATAAAAAAAGACGTAAAGAGAAATACTAAAGAAAAGGAATAATGTTGAAAATAAAATTCTCAATATTGTGAAAATCATAAAGATAACGAGTCAATTTCTTCTTGAGTACCGATAGCATTAATTGTTATAATCTTGCCTTTAACATCGTATACCTAAAAGTTCAGGTATTGTAGCAATTTCGTTAGATTTATTATTACCTTTATTTGGCCAATAGATAAACAAATATCACAAAGAAAGCCAAATAATATATATGGGATATTACCATTATTTATTTTATCAATTTACTGTCATTTTCAAAAAACTATTTATACTGACATTATCATAAAACTTTTACAAAATGATTTGACAAAACCATCTATTTTTGGTAATATTTAGTTGTGAGCACTGGAAAGAACTACGGTCTTCCAGTCTTTTTTGTATATTTATTCAATATTTGCATATATTATTAGTGTAGGAATATAATTTCCTGCAAGTGAGCACACAAAGGATTATTCTTTTGTGTCTTTTTCTGATATAATAATTACAGGTGATGATTATATGTCAGAAAAAACTTTTTTAACTATTGATGAATTAATAAATAACATTAAATCTAAAAATATTAATATTAAAAACGAAAATAATGTTAGAAACATTTTGGAAACTAATAATTATTATTTTATTATGGGTTATAAGTTTGCTTTCAAAAATATTGATGGAACTTATAAAGATAATACTTCTTTTGAAGATATATACTCATTATATATATTTGATAAAATGTTAAAGTTAATTGTTTTAGATTCTATACTTGAAATAGAACAAAAATTAAAAACAATTTACATTAACAATTATTGTTATAGATATGGATTTAAAGTTAATGATATATTAAATAGCAATAATTATAATTTATCAAATAATTACTTAAGTGATACATTATCTAATTTAGATAAACAATTAAATGATTTTGGTAATAAAAATAAAGCTGTAATGTTTTATAGGAATAATCATTCATTTATTCCATTATGGGTATATATGAAAATATTATCATTTGGTATGATACGTGATATGTTCTATGTATCTAAAACTAATGATAAAGATTATATGAAGAAAAAATTAACTAGTGAAAAAATTAATAGTAATGAAGTTGCCAATATGTTAAGATTACTTGTTAGAGTAAGGAATATATGCTGCCACGATGATATTCTTTTATCATTTATTGATGATAAATTAGGTATTAAAACAACTAAATATCATAATGAATTTAATTTAAAGAAAGATAAAAATAATAATATAATACAAGGTAAAAAAGATTTGTTTGCGATTTTAATATCTATTAAGATTTTTTCAAGTAAAAATAAGTTTAATATATTAATAGATAATTTATCAGATTTAATAACTAAATATGATGAAGAAATCGGTTCACTTAATAGAAATCAATTACTATCTATAATACATTTACCAGAAAATTTTGAAAAATTAAAAGATTTATAATACAAATGATAAATTTCGTATAAACCACCTTCAATTATAAATTGCCAAAGGTCGTCAACTTTGGAATAAGTTGATTAAATGTTACTATTTGATGCATCAAAATTTTTTCTCCTTATAAAAAAAGAAATTTTATGCAAAAACATAAAAAAGGTAATTATTTATAAGATTTTCTTTAACCACTTTCAAATCTTTTGTAATAAGTATGATTATAATTTAATAATCCGACAATATTCTGAGTTGAAAAAGGATTTATGTAAATTACTTATATTTGAATTTTTAAATTCATGATATATTTGTAAGCGATATTTTTAAAAATTCTTACAAAAGTTTGAATATATTATTTCTCTGTCACTTGTCATAAACTTAATAATTTTTTTCCCTATCTAAACCTCCAAACTTTCTTCAATTTCTAATACTTCATAATTTATATCAAATATTTCAAAATTATTTTTCATATATTCTAAATTAGTAGGATATTTTTCATTATCCATGTGAATAGGTAGAACTAATTTAGCGCCTAAATCCTTTGCGAATAAAGATGCTTCATAACTAGACATTGTTAATCCATAGGCTGTAACAGGTAAAGCAACAATATCGGCTTTATAATCATTGTTAAAACATATTGTATCGCTTGTTATATAAAGTCTTGTTTTATTATCATTAATTATATAACCTACATTTTCAAATACTTCGCCACCATTTTTTAAATTTGGATTATAGCCATGAACGGCTTTAACAACTTCAATATTTATATTATCTAAAGGAATATTATCATTTTCTTTAATAATATTAATTTTTAATTCAGGGTAAGTATTTTGTACCTCTAAAGTAGAATAAATAGGAACATCAATATTTTTTAAAACATCATAATTTACATGATCGCCATGCTTATGAGTTAATAAAATAATATCAGCTTGTTTCCATATATCAAAATATTTTTCTTTGTATTTTAATCCTCCTGCATCTACTAATATTTTTTTGTTATTTGTTTCAACCAATAAACATGATTGAGGGTATTTAGTTATTTTCATAAAATGTCTTCTTCCTTTCTTCTAGTTATATTTTATCACAAAAACAGAAAACTTAAAATAAAAGTTATAATTATTTAATATAATAAAAAACACTATATTTAATCTGAATATAGTATTTAATTAGTAACAAAATTTTCAAAAATAGATTTTTTAGTCTTCAATATTTCTAAACTTTACATCAGATCTACCTAAAATCCAATCAGCAGAATAATTATACTTTTTACATATCTCCAACAAAAAGTCTGCTAATATTAGAACTTTACCTGTTTCATATGCACTCCAAGTAGAATTTGTAGTATTTAATCTTTTGACAAAAGCTCTTAAAGTTTCACCTGTGTCAGTTCTAATCTCTTTTATTCTTTTAGAAACTAAGTCCATATCGATTTCGTCATCACTTAATATTTCAACTTTATCATCTATAAAAGAAAGTAAATAGTCTAAATTAACACGATAAAAATTAGATAATTGATACATTCTTTCTGTTGGAATAGTAGCCTTAGCTCTCTCCCATCTTCCATATACAGAAGGTGAAACATCTAGCTTTTGAGCTAACTCTTTCCTACTTAGCTCCAATTCTTCACGTAAATCAGTAAATCTTGTGCTATTCATCATATACCACCTTATATACAATTTTCGCAAAAAATTTTATTTTATTCGATAAAATGACCTAAATACGAGCAGAATGTGATATAATAAAGTCAAGAAAGGCCAGCCTATGCATATTATTGATGACACATTCGATTACCTGATACAAAAAGAATTATCAGTTAAAAACCTTCGTAAACAATATTATACTTTATTAAAACATTACGATCCAAAAACAAAAATTAAAAATATATCCGCTGAAAATGCTAAAAAGCTTATTATCAATGAATACCATTTTTCTAATATAAAAGTTTTAATCTGTTTAGAAACAATCAATCTTCTAGACTATCGAGTTGGTGTCTTTTACTCAAAAAACCATGTCGTATCTGACTATTATGAAATTAAAGTTTTTAACTTTAAAAAGGATGCCCTAACATATATGAATGATTTACAAGCGAAATATGAAAATACATCGATTAACCAAATACTCCAAACTCATATAAACAATTTAAAAAATGAAGAAAATAATTTATATATAAAAATACAACTTTTATTATAAAACATTAAAAAATACGAGTCACTCATTTTCTCGTATTTCTTCTTCTAATATGTCTATTCTCTCTTTTAAATATTCGTTTTCTTCTAACAATTCATTATATCTATTTTCGTAATCCAAAATAGATATATTATAAGAATTGCAACTATCTTCTCTTTCTTTTTCTCTAACACTTTCCCAATAACTTATAGTGTTTTGTTTTATTTTATTTATGTTTTTACTATTAGCTTTTATTTTAATATCATAACGTAAAATTTTATCTAAATTATATATTTCTCGTTTTTTTAATCCATCTTTAATTGTTTTAAACATAAACTTCGTTCTATCAAACTCATCACTATAATATATATCAAAATCTATTACATCTTTACTTTCTAGCAAATCTATTTTATACATCTTACCATAATAATGAACTTCGATTAAAACATTGTCCAGTGTTTCATTTTCTTCATATAATAAATTTCCATAATGGTTGTACATATCGATATATAAACTTTCACTCATGCTTTTTTCAAAAGTCACATTTTTCTCTTCTGCATCAACCAGTACATCAGATTTATAATTTAACTTAGAAATCTCTAAAACGGTAATACCACTTGATATTCCTAATCCTATAAGACTGATAAGAAAAACTAAAAGCATTTTTTTAAAAGATACCTTTTTGTTAAATATAAAACTACTAACTAAAACTAAGAACCATATAACTAATATAGCTGCAAAAATTAATCCCAACAATATACCAAAAAAGAATATTCCTTCTAACATAAAATATAATGCAAATACAATGAAGAAAAATAATATTATTAAAATAAATATTATTGGAAAACTAAACACTATAGTTAAAAATTTTATAAAACCAAGTGCTAAAGTTCCTAAAAGCTTAAATAAAGAATTTTCATGTGACTCTTTATTCGTTATAATGACTTCTTTAACAGATTCATGTTTCTCACTTACAGTATCGGTCTCATTAGTTATTAGTGTTTTCTTCTCAACCTTATCGACAAACTCATATTTGTCTAAAAAAGCTAACTTATAAATATATACATAAACGAGTATATAAAGTGCATAGTAAATTATATCAAGTATAAAACAAAATAACCCCATCACTATCTTTTGTGCCCTAATATTTGTAAGTAAAGAATAAATTACATCTCTAAAACCTTCTTCAATTAAACTAAAAGGAATCCTAAATATTAACAATATTAAAGCTAGTATAAACATCGAAATAATGCAACCGATAATTTGCTTAAAACTCATCGCTTTAAACATATAAACCGTTTTCGTAATAATATCTAATATGCTTCTTAAAAAATTATTTTGTGTCCCTTCTCTCTTTTCAGAAATATTGAGATTCGTAACTTCATCATTAGTTAAGTCGTCTAAACTACATTTAAATATTTTGCACAACATAATCAATTTATCCATTTCAGGATAAGTTGTACCTGATTCCCACTTCGAAACTGACTGTCTCGTTACATCGAGCATATCCGCTAGTTGCTCTTGTGATAATTTCTTTTCTTTTCTTAAAGTTTGTAACTTTTCATTAAAACTCATTTCTTTCACCTCGTAAAAAATATAACATGGAACGCGGGTTGCATTCTACCAAATTTAAGTTGTATTTGTGTAACTTTTTAGTTGCACTATACGATTTATAAAAAAGGAGCTAGTTTAAAACTAACCTCTAATTTCTAATTCTAAGATTTAACTTCGTGCAAACTTCATCGATAACTCTGTTGAAAAGATCATTTACTTCATCACTTGTAAGAGTTCTCTCTTCACTTTCAAAAGTTAAAGAATAGGCAATAGATTTTTCATTATTTCCAATATTATCTCCCTTATATAAATCGAACACTTGAATATCTAATAATAGTTTACCGCCACTTCTTTTAATCTCTTTTTCCACAACTGAAGAAGACATATCATCTGGCATTACAAAGGCAACATCTTTAACAATGCTAGGGAATTTATTCATTTCCTTAAACTTAAATCCACGTGTTTTTTTCTCCGCTAATTTTTTAAGAGAAATCTCTAAGCAGTAAACTTCTTGCTTACAAAGTAAAGGATGAATTTTACCTATAAATCCTACTTCCCTATTATCAATATTTATAATTGCCGTAGCACCTGGATGCATATTTGGTATATCACACGATTCGGCAAAACTAATTCTACCTTTATAACCTAAATACTCAAGAGTATTTTCTATAATACCTTTTAATAAGTAAAAATCAGCTTTAACTTTAATCCCTTGCCACATATTACTCATATATTCGCCACTCATTAAAACTGTCAACTTTTCATCTTCTATATCGACATCACTATAAGTATTTGCGATTTCATATATATTAATATTTTTTACTCCATGGGCAATATTATAATCATAAACATTTAATAATGACAGTAAAAGTGTTTGTCTAACAATAGATTTATCGACACTCATAGGTTTTAAAAGAGTAATAGAATTGCCACGATTATATTGAAATAGACTGTCCATACTAGGACTGATCAAAGTATAAGTTCTAGTTTCATTAAGACCTAAAGATCTTAGTCTTTTAGAAATGCTTTTTCTTAAACCGACATTACCGACATATACTCCACGTCTTACATCTAACTTAGGAAGTTTACCAACAATTTTATCATAACCATAAAGTCTTCCAATCTCTTCTACAAGATCTTCTCTCATAGAAACATCGCCTCTTCTAATCGGAATTGTAACGATAAATTCAGATTCTTTTAATTCATATGGAAACTGTAAATTTTCTAAAGATCTTTTTGCATCCTCCAAAGTTAATTCTAATCCTAAAAGTGTATTAATTTTTTCTAATGATACTTTGGCTACTTTAGGAGTTTTATCTATTATATCGTGTGTAATCGTATCAGACAATACTTCTGCATCAGCATATTTTTCTAGTAAATAACATGCCCTGTCAATTGCATTCATCGTATACTCATGATTTAATCCATGTTCATATCTTCTACTAGCTTCACTTTTTAAATCTAATCTCTTAGAAGTATATCTAATTTTTAAAGGATCAAATATAGCAGACTCGATAACTACATCGGTAGTGTTTTCATCGATACAACTATTTATTCCTCCCATTATACCAGCGATAGCAACTGGTTTTTCTCCGTCAGTAATAACAATATCTTCGCCAGTTAACTTTCTTGTTTCATTATCCAACGTAACTATCTCTTCACCATCTTCGGCCATTCTAACTAGTATACTATTACCTAATTTTTTAGCATCGAAAAAGTGAAGAGGTTGACCATATTCCAACATAATATAATTGCTTATATCGACTACATTGTTGATCGATCTCATCCCACAATTCGTTAGTCTATTTCTAATAAATTCAGGACTTTCTTTAATAACTACATTTTTAACTTTTCTAGCATTATACATTGTACAATTGTCTGTAATAACATCGACTTCTAATTCATCAGTCACACTTTCTTTTACAGGATTGCTCCATGTTTCAGGCATCTCAACCCTGCGACCTAGTACACTTGCAACTTCATAGGCAAATCCGATATGATTCGTACAATCTGCTTCTCTATTAGGGTTCAAATCTAAATTATAAATCGTATCATCTAATCCTAAATAATTATATGGATTACTACCTACAATCGCTTCATCAGGCAAAATATGGATACCTTTTGCATGATTTTCAGGAGTATCTTCTTCTAATCCTAACTCTGACAAAGCACATAACATACCATTAGATTCTACACCACGCATTACTGACTTTTTAATTTCGATGTCACCAGGTAACAGGCACCCTACTTTAGATACGATAACTTTCTTATCAGCTCCTACATTTGGGGCACCACAAACTATTTGTAATACTTCATCCCCTACATCGACCTTACAAACATGTAAATGATCTGAATCGGGATGCATTTCACATTCCAATACATGTCCAACGACTAGATTAGGTGTATTATATTCTTCAACAGTCTCAACATTAACACCAGCATTAGTAATTTTATCGGCAAGCTCTTTTAAATTTTCATCACTAATATCGACATAGTCGTTAAGCCAACTTGTACTAATTCGCATCATCTTCCTACACTTCCCTTCTATCGGGATTAACCCTTAAATCATTTGTATAAAAAGTTCTCGCATCAGTAACGCCATACTTTAACATTGCTAATCTTTCAATGCCAAAACCAAACGCGAATCCTGAAACTATATCCGGATTATATCCACAATTAGTCAAAACTTTAGGATGTACCATTCCAGCACCTCCAACAGTTATCCACCCTGTATGCTTACATATAGGACAACCCTTTCCACTACATGCATGACAGCTTACATCGAACTCAACACTTGGTTCAGTAAAAGGATAAAATGAACTTCTAAATCTCGTTTCTGTTTTCTCTCCAAACAAATATTTTGCTATGATATCTAATGTACCCTTCAAATCGGCAAGACTTATTCCCTTATCGATCAATAAACCTTCCATTTGTGTAAACTGATGTGTGTGAGTCGCATCGTCATCATCACGTCTATAAGTTTTTCCTGGACAAATAATTCTTATAGAACTTTTATCTTCATTTGAAAGCATAGTTCTAATTTGAACTGGACTAGTCTGACTGCGCAAAAGAATTTCTTCATCTTTAATATAAAATGTATCTTGTGCATCTCTTGCTGGATGTCCTTTCGGCAAATTAAGTAGTTCAAAGTTATATAAATCCTTTTCAACTTCAGGTCCTTCTACTACATCATAACCCATACTTAAAAATAGTTCTTCTAAGCTTTCTATTAACCCTTCGATCATACTAGGAGCACCATTTTTTACAGTAACTCCAGGCAAACTTATATCTATTTTTTCTTTCTCTAGTTTTTCGTTTAAAATCGCTTCTTCTATACTTTTACTTTTCTCATCGATCAAAGAAATTGCATAAGTTTTAATTTCATTTAAACTTTTACCAAACTCTTTTTTTTCTTCATTACTTAAGTCTTTTAACTGATTTGATAACTCTGTAATCTTTCCTTTCTTCCCTAAATATTCTGCTTTAATATTCGCAAGATCTTGTATAGAAATATTTCCTTCTAAAGAAGCCTTTAATTCTACTTTTATCTTTTCAACTTTTTCTTTCATAAACTTTTCCTTTCCATTAAAAAAAATCCAGATCATGGGACGATTTTTAAAAACCGCGGTACCACCCAATTTCTAGAATCTCTAGCTCTCTTTTTGGTTAACGCCCAACTACGTTTTACTCCTATGATTGAAATTCGTAAGTTTATTTTCTAAAGTGCTTCCAGCTAATCCACTTCTCTCTATAAGAAAATATAAACTACTACTAAAATTCATAATCTTCGTAAATAACATGCTAATTGTATCACAAATAACATAAAAATTCAATTTTTTTTATATTATAATCTAGCGGAAACTCCCTCGGATTTAGTCATAGCTAACTCATAGTCTTCTCTCGATATAGAATCTATGTTTATTCCATTCATTTCAAAAGAGTTTGTAAGTTTCAATGACTTAAGTATAAAAATATTTAAATCCGCTACCTCACCTAAATTATCATCTATTTTAGATAATATATCTATTAATATTATAGAAAAAATATCAAACAGCTCAATCTCTTCAGCAACGCTTATACCTAAAATTTCTATTTCTGTTAGTTGTTCACCACTTATCAAACGTCTGAGAGACTTTTCTAAAAAGCTATCATACAAGTGAACATAAGTATTCATAAACTCTTGTTTAGACATTAAGCTTATTTTTTCAAAACCTGATGCTGTTTTTAAAGTGATAGTACTACCATTTTTAAGAATTTGTATTAAACCTAAAGCTAATTTAAAATTCCTGACTTTCTGCATTGCTTGTTCAGAATTTGCATATAGCAATCTACTAACAACTTTATCAAAAGCTTTAAACTTTTCTTCTTCTGTCGCACAATTTATAACTTGAAATTCACTTTTTTCAAGAAATCTACCTCTTAACAATCCATGTAACGCTAGCACTAGTTCAACTTCAAATCCCCTATTAGGCATTAGTCTTCATCTTCTTTCTCTGCTACTGCTTTCAATTCTTCACAACGTTCTCCTACAGTAAACTTCTTAGATGATAACTTCTGATAATAATCTGATAAGAAATTTATCTTTCCATATTTATAGTAAAAATCTTTATTACTAAAACCGTCAATCTGACTTTTTAATTCTTTATTACATAGCTTAGCTTTATCTAATATTCTATAATTTGGATTATAGCTTAAATAATAAAATTGATCTTCAGAAAAACTAACATTTTCGATATCAGAACCTAAAAAGTAATGATTTTCATTAGTTATTACAAAGTAATCACTATAATACTCTGTATTGATTTTAAGCACAGATGCACCATTTACATTTCCCGTTCTATATTCAATAGATTCGATACCTTCCATATTCATTCTAGCAAAAACTTTCTTTTCTTCATTTATTATTCTTTGTATAGAAAATATTTTCTCACCTGTTTCATCTTCTACAATCTGAATATCTAAATAAAAAGGTTCTCCTTCTATTTTATAAGTAATCGTTTTTACATCAAAATCTTCTAAATAATCACTTAAATCTCGTTTTAACTCCGCAACATAAAAACCTTTATCATTTAGAGCATTCTCTTTAGAAGTATATGTAGCATCAGTCTCTTTCATGATTTCTTTTGTTTTCTCATCAACTCTACCTAAATATATTCTAATAGCAAACATCAACAAAATAATACTTATTACAACTGTAACAGAAAGAACAATATTACCTATTAACTTTTTTTTCTTTCTACTCATATAGTCGCCCTCCTTAGCTAAATTATTTACTCGCCCTTTCATTGACAAGCTATATTCTAGCACAAATTTATATTAATGTAAATTATTAACAAATAAAGTATTTATTTTTTCGGTAAGAAAAAAGAAATAAGTTTTTTGCTTATTTCACTTCAAATGGTTTTTTCATGGTACCATTTCCCTTCATTGTACTTACATATTCTGCACTCAGCGAGATTACTGGGGCGACACCGCCCAAGCTATTAACATTAGTATCGTAAATATACCCACTATTATCGACAATAAACGCACGAGCATACCAGCCATATACATCACAAGGCGAGAGCGACCAATACCAATTCCCTTTATATAAGTAATAACTGCTATTATTTGTATTATACTTTCCACTTCCTGCTGCTAATATTTCATCTGCTGTTATCATTCCCACTTTTTGTTCTAGCTTTCCATTTCCTTTCTCTGTATCTTCCTTTGTGAATGCATCATTCTTATTCTCACATTTGAACTTCGGTTTTGGATTATCCTTTCCACTTAAACTTGTACTATTATTCCCTGTCATTATTCGTGACAGTGCACCATATCCTGTTGTTTGCCATCCATATCCTAATCCTGTATCACTTGTCCATAATGTTACACTACTCCCTGGTGTTGTCCGGTCATTACAATATATGACGTCACTTACAAACTCACCATATCCTTTATCTGCTATGTTCATCTTATACCAATTCTCTAGCTCAGTTTTTATATTAGTATTTGTCTCATTTGCCTGTGCTTCACTTTTATTTGTACTTGCTACCCCGTTTGCTCCTCCATACATATATCCTACATATTTTGCATCGTTGTAGTTTGGTGTATTCCATGCCATTCTTTGTAATGCTAATCTATTCGCACTACTCACTCCATTTGCATGAGCTTCAGTTCCATCATATAAAATACGTAATGAACCGTCTCCATTGATTCGTATAATTCTCCAATAGAACCCTGCAAATTTGACATAGTTATCTGTTGTGGCACCTCGATAATAATAGCTCGTTCCATAGTCATCTTCCATGACATAAAATCCATCGGACGTTTCATCAGTCGTCGCTGGCTCTGCAAAATTTAGATTATCTGATGATTTTGCGTTTGCAATCTTTGCTTCTAGTACTTCAGAAGCACTAAGCATTTCTTTATCAAAGTACAATGAGCAACTACTTTTATGTTCTATTCTTAGCGATATCTTTTTTGTACTCAAATCCTGACTTAGTGATCCACCATTTGTACACGTACTTTTTTCCATGTTTAATATATATCCTTCTGTCGGAAAGATTGTAGATTCATTTTTAATATATCCTATGTCACTATTCTCGTCTTCTATGTATACCGCTAAGGCTTGATTTTGTTTGGAAAAAGGTTCGATAAAAGAGTCCTCCCTTTTTACTAATTTATCATCTAATAATTTTACCAAGACTAAAAAACTCATTGTCACTACTAAAACAGAAATAAGAATTATTTTTTTATTTTTTTTCATTTCTCTTTTATCCTCTTACTTTCATATAATACATGTTTTATTCAATGTTGTTCATCACTTATTTCACTTCATATGGACTTTCCATAGAACCGTTTCCACTCATTGTGCTTACGTATTCTACACTTAAATTTATAACTGGAGCCGCACCTGATGAGTAATAAGCATATAAACCACTTATTCCTCCAGTATTACTAACGTAAAATACATTTGCATCATTATTGAGCATAGAATATGGTGAAAGAGAGAAATAGCTATTCCCTTTATATAAATAATATTGACTATTTGATGCTCCGTATTTTCCACTTCCTGCTGCTACTATCTCATCTGCTGTTATCATCCCTACTTTTTGTTCTAACTTTCCATTTCCTTTATCCATATCTTCCTTTGTAAATGCATCATTCTTATTCTCACATTTAAACTTCAGTTCTAGATTATCCTTTCCACTTAAACTCGTACTATTATTTCCTGTCATTATTCGTGACAATGCACCATATCCTGTTGCATTTTTTCCGTACCCTAAAGATGTATCACTACTCCATCCAGTTTTTTCTTTTCCTGGTGTCGTTCTATCATTACAAAATATGTTGTCGCTTACAAAGGCATCATACCCTTTTTCTGATATATTTGTCTTATACCAAGCCTCTATAGCTTTTTTAATATCTGAGTCAGCTGTATTAGTCTGTGCTAGACTTTTACTTGTACTTGCCCCTGTTCCACTCGGACCATACATGTATCCGACATATTTTGCATCAAAGTTATGTGCATTATATTTATGATTTGTTATTGCCAATCTATTCGTATTATTCGTTCCATTTGCATGCACACTCGTCCCATCATATATTATTCTCAAGCTTCCATCCCCATTGATCCTGATGATTCTCCAATAAAAATTTGCAAATTTTACATAGTTATCTGTGGTAGCTCCTCGATAGTAATAGCTTGTCCCATAATCATCTTCCGTAGCATACAAGCCATCGACTGTTTCATCTGTTGTTGCAGCCTCTGCAAAATTTGGTACATCCTCTTTGACTGTTTTGCCTAATTTTGCTAAAGTTGTTGAAGAATCCAACTTTATTTCCTTATCAAAATACAATGAACATTTACTCTTGTATCCTACACTTAATGAAATCTTTTTTGTATTTGAATCTTGACTCAATTCTCCTCCATTTGTACATGTACTCTTTTCTAAATTTAATACATACCCATCTGTCGGAAAGTTTGTGGATTCATTTTTACTATATCCTGTCTCACTATTATCATCTTGTATATACACTGCTAAAGTTTTACTGCTAGAAGGCTTTGTGACAAAAGAACTATCATAATTTATTAATAGAAAACTTATTAAAATTCCTAAAATAGAAGCAAGTATTATTTTTTTCTTTTTATTCATTCTTCTTCGTACTCTCCCTTTTATATAATACATGTTTTATTCAATACTGTCCGTTCTTTACTTCAAACGGAAATTCTATAGTGCCATTGCCAATCATCCACATATTCTAGTGCTAAAAATATCGTTCCTATTTTGTCCTACTTGACCTATGAAGAAAGCGTATGATCCTAAATTTCCTACCAAAATTAAAGCACACACTATAACCACTATTAATACTGTTTTCTTATTCTAGTCTTTTCTTCCATACTAAAATCTTCTCCAATCAAGTGCTATTCTCAATGGTCTTTTTCTATTATTAATTATATACGTTATACACAATTTTTTCAAGCCAATAATAAATATATCTTAGTATAACACTTGTCAGACTAAAACTTTGTCAAAAAAAGAAACTAAAGATAACTCTTTAGTTCCAAGTTCTAGAATAGAACCATTTCCCTTTAGCTGGAATATTTACATAATCCTTTTTACCAGGATCTACTAAATGACTTCTCCAAGAAGAATATGAAACATAAGTACTTCCATACCAACCTGTTCCTAAACTTAAGTGAAGATGTGGACCAGTACTACATTTATCATAACTTCTTGTACCTGCTCCACCCCCAACAGTTCCAACTACTGTTGTATTTGTTACTAAATCACCTACATTTACCTTAATTGACAATAAATGCATATAAGCTGATGTGTACTTAGTACCATTGATAGTATGATAAACATAAACGACATTTCCACCGCAGCTTGAACGTCTAACAATTTTACCTACTCTTCCATTCGCAACAGAATAAACATTCGTTCCTTCACCATTACCTCCGATATCGACTCCACTATGATAATCATTTGGAGCACCTGTTGCTGGATTAGTACCACGATAACCGAAGTTACTAGTTCTAACACCTTTTTTTAAAGGTCTGACAAAACCTGTATCACTTCTCATAGATACACAAGAATCAAATGACTCCGTTTCCTTACAACCTTGTTTAACATAATAATTAATCGACTCCTGTGTAGCCTTAACTTCATCTTCAAATTTTACAGCCTCACTATCGAACTGTCTTATTTGTTCTCCAAGCGAAGTTATCGAATTTTCTAAATTTTCGATTTGAGTATCGAGCTGCTTCTCACGATTATTTAAATCGATTTGTAATTGCTCATTCTCAGAAATTTTTGCTTCATAAGAAGCTACTAGCTCATCATTATACGAAGCTAATTGACCACTTATACTACATCTAATAATAAAATCTGATACACTTGTAGCGCCAAAAATATAATCTAAATATACATTGTCACCTTTCATAACTTCGTAAGATCTCAAAAGTTCTTTGATTTGCTCTTCTGTGTCCTTTATTTCTACATTTAACTCTTCTATCTTCTTTTTAGAATCTTCTATTTTCTGCTTATTAGTATTGATTTCTGCCTCAGCAGCTGTAATCGAATTTTTATTCGAATTAATTTTATTTTGAGCATTTTGTGAACCTTGTTTAGCAGCATTCATCTTAGCTTGATAAGCTGCCAACTCAGCTCGCAACTCCTTTAAATTATTTGCTTTAGATGCCGAAGCAGCCGAAGCAGTAGAAGGGTTTAAAAAACTATTAATAATCATTGCCCCAATAAAGGCAAATATAACTATACCTTTAAATATCTTTTTCATCATATCTTCAAATACTTTCTAACGGATCTGTAACTTCCAAACATTCCAACAACAGCCCCAATACACAACAAAATTGCACTTACATAAAATACAAAATTATAAGGCTTAATCAATGAAATAATATTAGTAAACATTACTCCACCCATTTTATCATAGAAGAAAACATATCCATAAATTGTTACTAATATAGGTATAATACTTCCTATAATACCTAAAAATAAACCTTCAAATATAAACGGCAATCTAATAACCATATTAGACGTTCCAACTAGTCGCATAATATCTATTTCATTTTTTCTACTATAAATAGTTATTTTAATTGTATTACTAATTAGGAACGCAGTTACAAACACTAAGGCGATCACCGCGACTATCATAACTTTTTTAACTATATTGAAAATTGACACCAACTGTTCAACAGTTCCCTCTCCATATTTTACTATATCTACATACTGCAAGTTTTGTAAGGTTTTAGCTGTCTCTCCCATATTATCTATATTGTCTACGGTTATAATAAAACTCGCTTGCAGAGGATTTTCTCCATCTTTCCATTCTTCCATTATTTTTCTAAAAGCTTCATTTTGATTTTGCATATCACTTTTAATCTCATCTTTAGATTTATAAACGATCTCTTTTATATTTGGAACAGCATCTATATTTTTTCTTAATTCCTGTATCTGTTCATCAGTTGCACTCTTAGTCGCAAACATAACTATAGTTAAATCAGATTCGATATCTCTAGTAAAATTGTTCACGTTATAGCTTAAAAGAATAGCAAAAGATACGATAATCAAAGTGATAATAATACATGATATAGAAGCCAAACTTAAACTAAAATTTCTTACAACACTTCTGTAAGCACTGGCAAGACTTCTACCTAAAATTCTAACGGGCTTCATCTACTTTATAACTTCCTTTCGCATAATCACCAGATAGAACACCATTTTTAATTACAATAACGCGTTTTTTCATACGATTTACAATATCGCGGTCATGAGTCGCCATAATAATGGTAGTTCCCATCTCCTTATTAATAGTTTCAATAACTTTCATAATCTCTTTTGATGTATCTGGATCTAAATTTCCTGTAGGCTCATCACACACGAGAACTTTAGGTTTGTTAACAATTGCTCTAGCAATGCAAACTCTTTGTTGCTCTCCCCCACTCATTTCATCAGGAAAGCTCCTAAGCTTCTCTTTCAATCCTACTCTTGTAAGTGCCTCGATTACTTTTGGTTTAATTTCACTTGCCTTATATCCATAACTTTCTAAAACGAACGCAACATTTTCATAAGCAGTGAGCTTTGGTAACAATTTATAGTCCTGAAAAACTATTCCTATTTTTCTACGCAGTTTATAAATTTTACTATTTTTTAACTTAGCTACATTAATTCCTCCGACATAGACATTACCCTTAGTAGGTTTCTCTTCCCTATATAGCATTTTAATTAATGTCGATTTACCACAAGCCGTATGCCCGATGACAAACACGAAATCACCTTTTTTAATTTTAAGATTCATATCTGCTATAGCTGTTACACCATTTTTATATATTTTATAAACGTTTTGCAATTCTATAAAACTCATGACTACATCACTTTCCTCACACTCTATTATAACATCGATAAAGTATTTTACCTATTGGCAAAAGTTCCCTTTACGTAAAACTTATCACTTTAAAAAGGTAATATGCTGAACCTTTGACCACCACTAACCTCATAACAATTATTACTTATTATAAATGCTTTAGAATCCATCTCCATTACATTATTTTTAAATCTTTCATACTGTGCATTATGGACTACACATAATAACATCTGTTTCTTTTTCTTCAAAAAGCCACCATTTACTCTAATCTCAGTCGCCCCAGTATTTATTTTATTCATGATATAGTCTTTGATCTCATCATTCGCATCTGATATGACATATACCATTTTACTAGTACTTATTCCAAACAGCACTAAGTTAGTTACTTTATTAGATAAATAAATGACCATTAATGAATACATAACTTTTGGAATACTAAATATAA
Source organism: uncultured bacterium (assembly GCA_947646655.1). Lineage (GTDB taxonomy): Bacteria > Bacillota_I > Bacilli_A > RF39 > UBA660 > RUG11867. Next base: position 181,613 of record CANSHI010000002.1, on the reverse strand, counting down.
AAATACTAGACATAATAACTAAAACTTGAAACACTAAACTCACCTTAGTCATCGGTATCTTCATTTTTTCTGATATAATAGCCGCGAGAAAATCACTTCCCCCAGTAGAATAGCCTGGTCTAAATATCAGACCTAAACAAATACCATAAAAAATGGATACTATAACCATCATCAACATTTCGGACTCAAACTCAAAACTGACCATTTTAGCAAGTGGTGACGTTATATTTAACATAACTAAATACATCACTGTACCGATCAATTGATCTATCGTTTTTTTCTTGCCGAGCATTATAAAACTTAATATAACTAAAATAACATTTCCAATATTTATAAAAACCGTTGTACTGATTCCAAATGCCTCTTTGACAACGACAGCTAGTCCACTTAATCCTCCAACAACTATGTCATATGGCACTAAAAATTTATTATATAAAAAAGTTATTATAAAACTACCTATTAGAAGACATATTAAACGTGATAATAAATGATTTTTCTTGTAATTTCTCACTCTGCTACTCATATACTATTCACCAGTATCATTTTAACCTAAAAAAAAGAGTTTGTAAAGCAATCTCACACAAACTTCACAAAACTTGAGAACAAAAAAAGTTATTCGAATCAATAGAATAACATTTTAATTTATTTTAATTTTTTTTGATCTTCTTTATACTTTTTGCATTCGAGATCTAAATCGTTAAATAGTTTTTCAATATCTTTACTATCTTTAATTCTTGCCCCACTTGCTTTGGCATGTCCGCCACCATTGTGCTTAGATGCCACTTCATTTATTACAGGACCTCTACTTCTAATGTTAACTTTAAACAGTTTTAGTTTTTCATCATAAGATACTAAAGCCCAGCAAATAATTTCTTGAATATGATTAAAATTGTTCACCAAATTAGAAGCTGTCCCTGCATCTACTCCATATTTTTCTATAATCTTTTTATCGATTCTAAGCGATGCAAAACCATTTTTTGTAACATTTAGGTGTTCCGTAATATAAGCCTGAAATCTCACCTCATTGAGTGGTCTTAAATACAATCGAGGATATATTTCACTAATATCAATTTTAGAGTTTTTAATAAGAACAGCCATTAATTCCAAAGTTTTAGCAGAAGACAGTAAAAATCTATCAGAATCTGCAACAACACCTAAAAACAAATTTTCTGCAATCGCTTTATTTGCTCTATATCTTGCCGATATTAAAAACTCTGTAATCATTTCACAAGTACTAGAAGAGTTAGTATCTATCCATTCGATTGTACCCATTTTATCTTCAAAAGGATGATGATCTATTTTTATAATTTCTTTATAGTTGTTGATATCTACTCCATCAATCCTTACAATATTGGGACAGTCTAAAACGATCAGTAAGGCATCACTAAGTTTCCCATCTTCAATTTTATCTAAATTACCATAACTTTTAAATTTATTAACAGGTGTCCCAACTGCATAAACTTCCTTAGAAGGAAATCTTAGTTTTATTGCATCTCTTAAAGCTATTTGACTCGCTATCGCATCGGGATCAGGTCCTACATGTCTTGCAATAACAATCGTCTTATATTCTTTTATTCTCTTTTCTATAGCTCTAATTTTAGAGTTCATAAAAAATCACTCATTTCTATTTTATTATATTATATGTATCAGTTGCGATCATCAATTCTTCATTAGTTGGCAAAACATACACAGGAATTTTTGAGTCTTTACCACTGATTAAAACAAACTCTCCTCTTTTACCATTCGCTTCTTCATCGATTGTAACACCAAGACTCTTAATATTTTCGATAACCTGTCTTCTCATTGTAACACTGTTCTCACCAATACCTGCTGTAAACACTATAACATCGGATCCATCTAGCATATTATTATACATTGCAATATAATTTGCTATACTTTGACACAACATTTTAAATGCTAATTTACAACGATGATTGCCTTCATTAATTCCATTTTGGACTTCTCTAAAATCTGAGCTTACACCACTTACACCTAATAAACCACTTTTTTTATTTAAATCGTTCAAAACGTCTTCACAAGTTTTATTTTCTTTTTGCACTATAAATGGAATAATGCTCGCATCTACATCACCTGAACGAGTTCCCATCATAGTTCCAGCTAAAGGAGTAAATCCCATACTAGTATGCACAACCTTACCAGCATTTATAGCACATAAGCTAGAACCATTTCCAATATGACAGCTTATTACTTTTAAATCATTTCTATCAAGCTTCTCCGAAATTGTTTTATTAATAAATCTATGACTTGTACCATGCGCACCATATCTTCTAATATGATACTTTTCATTCCACTCATAAGGTAAAGGATATAAGTACATCTCTTCATCCATCGATTGATGAAAAGCAGTATCAAACACGACTACTTGAGGTGTATTAGGTAAAGCCTCCATAAATGCATTTATTCCCATTAAATGAGCAGGATTATGAAGAGGAGCATATTCTATACAATTTTTGAATTCCTCAAGAAAAGCATTATTAATTAAAACACTCTCTTTAAAATTAGGCCCTCCATGGACCACTCTATGCCCTATACCATCGATATCATCTAAAGAATTAACTATTTTATTATCTATTAATTCTTCTATTAAAGTACTAACTGCAATCGAGTGATCTTTCAAGTCTTTTTCTTTTACTATTTTTTCACCATCTAATTTTATACTATAAAAACTGTTACCGATTCCAATTTTTTCAAAATTACCACTTATTAAAACATTGCCTGCAGGTAATTCAAACATCGTGAATTTTAATGATGAACTTCCCGCGTTTACTGATAATATTTTCATTGTTTCCACCTCACATATTATTATACAAAAAGCCCCAATCTTTTTCAAGAAAATTGAGGCACTTAAAACAATATTACATTTTTAATGTAAATATTTTTAATTTTAATCGATCTTTTCAAATCTATATTTTTGTCCCGTTTTATTATCTTCCCTTTTACTTATATCTTCGTCTGCTAAAAAACTACTAATAGGTCTCGCCCAATCACTCTCGCCGTGCTTATAAATAATCATTTCTTCCAAAGTTTCAGAATGTTTGACAATCATTAAAACTTCCATAATATCTCCCTTAAAATGTTGCCACTTACTACCTATTTCTATGCTTTCTTTTCTCATTTTTTCCTCTACTTTCTACACTTTAATATTAATATATTGTATAAAGAATATCAAGTAAAAAAACTCTATCCCTTAAAGTCTTCATTTCTAAGTGGAATGAAATTGTTTACAAAACTAAATTTATCTCTATTTTTAATATATAAATATCCAAATATACTAAATATTGTCGCCCCTAAAAAGTTAACAAGTAAATCTTTCATAGTATCTATCAAACCTATATCTAAATATGCTTTATCAATTCTTGTCTCGATAATATTATTTTCGTTGTCTCGTGTGCCAATTATCGTATATTCGATATCTTTAAACTTAACTGGAACGTTTTCATTTTTTTCATTCATCAATACCGAACTTATACTAGTCACATACCTATCTTTTTGCATATCCGTCCTAAAATACATATCTGTACTAAACTCAAAAAATTCCCACAAAACTCCTATTGTCATCGAAAAACAAAATGCTACAATAGATAAAAACAAAGGTGATAAATTTACATTTTTTGTATTTTTATTCAATAAATCGAATAGAGCAAAACCGACACCTGCAGCCAAAAAGCCATTTAATGTATGAAGTGTCGTATCCCAATATGGAATTATTCCATAAAAATTATTTATCTCACCCAATATCTCTGCCGAGAATATAAACAGCATTATAATAATTTCTAACATATTCGGCAATTTAATTTTAAAATGTTTTTCTATAAAAAATGGCATTAAGAATAAAACCAGAGATAACAAACATAGAAAAGCATTATTCATATCCCCTCTTAAAAACTCTAAAACCATACAGGCTATTACTAATCCTCTAAGTATAAAATAAACCCAAATTGAACTTCTATTACTTTCCTTGGCAATTCTCCTTAATTGTTTATGAAAACTTTCTTTTTTCTTTTCAGCTTTTCTCATAACTTCTCACTTTCTACATTACCTATATAAACATTATAAGCTCTTGAAATAAGTTCATTATATTCAATATTTTTTAAATAGGCTCCTATTTGTTCTCTTTCCTCGAACATCATATCTCTCTGCTTTACTAACCAAGTAAGCTCGAGTAATATAGTCTAAATATTTATAAATTGTTTCTAATGAAACAGCTTTAGACATGCTTTAAAATACTTAACTAAACTTTCCGCAGAAAAAGCTTGGCAGGATTAGTCAATATATAGGTAACTACCCTATTTAGTAAATCAACATCTTTAATGTTAAATCTCTGCAAACATTATACACTATGGTTTATCAAAAGTCAAAATTTACGCCATACCGTAAAAAAACATTAAAACAAGCAGTTTTTACGACAAGACGTAATTTTTCTTAAACATAAAAAATCTCACCAAAGTGAGACTTTATTTTAATTATTCAATAATTTCTGATACAGAACCAGCACCAACTGTTCTACCACCCTCACGGATAGAGAATTTAGTACCTTTTTCAAGAGCTACTGGGCTGATAAGTTCAACTTCCATTTCGATGTTATCACCTGGCATAACCATTTCAACACCTGCAGGTAGTTCAATTACACCTGTAACGTCTGTAGTTCTGAAATAGAACTGAGGTCTGTATTTACTGAAGAATGGAGTATGACGTCCACCTTCTTCTTTAGATAGAACGTAAACAGAAGCTTTGAATTTATGATGTGGAGTAACACTTCCTGGTTTAGCCAATACTTGTCCTCTTTCAACATCATCACGAGAAATACCACGTAATAGTACACCAGCATTATCTCCTGCTTCAGCATAGTCTAATGATTTTCTAAACATCTCGATACCAGTAGCAACAGTCTTTTGAGTATCTTTAAGACCAACGATTTCAACTTCATCGTTAAGTTTTAATTGTCCTCTTTCAACACGACCAGTAACAACAGTACCACGTCCAGAAATTGTGAATACGTCTTCAACACTCATTAAGAATGGTTTATCAACGTCACGAACTGGGTCATCGATATATTCGTCAACCTTAGCCATAAGTTCTTTAATCTTTTCAGCGTAACCTTCGTCACCTTCAAGAGCTTTAAGAGCAGAACCTCTAATGATTGGACATTCAGTATCGAATCCATATTCTCCTAATAGTTCACGAGTTTCCATTTCAACTAGATCAACTAGTTCAGGATCGTCAACCATGTCGCATTTATTTAAGAATACAACAATTTTAGGTACACCAACTTGTCTTGCAAGTAGAATGTGTTCTCTAGTTTGGGCCATAGGTCCATCAGTTGCAGCAATAACTAAGATTGCTCCATCCATTTGTGCAGCACCTGTGATCATGTTTTTAACATAGTCAGCATGTCCTGGACAGTCTACGTGAGCATAGTGACGTTTGTCAGTTTCATACTCAACGTGTGCAGTATTAATAGTAATACCACGTTCTCTTTCTTCAGGAGCTTTGTCGATTTCGGCATAGTCCATGAAAGTTTTACTAAAATATTTTGTAATAGCAGCAGTTAATGTTGTTTTACCGTGGTCAACGTGACCAATTGTACCAATATTAACGTGAGGCTTACTACGATCATATTTTTCTCTTGCCATAATATTTTTCCTTTCCTTTCTTAAATATAATATTATTTTATCTAATACTCGACAAAATATCAAGTACTATTTACTTTAAGCGCCAATTTTTGACGAATTTTTAACTTCTACTAATTACCGCCGTTTTTCTTTATAATTTCTTCAGCGATAGATTTTGGAACTTCTTCATAATGGTCTTTTTCCATTTGGAAGTTTCCACGTCCTTGAGTATTACTACGCAAGTCTGTAGCATATCCAAACATCTCAGACAATGGAACCATTGCAGAAATACGTAGAGAATTACCGATAGACTCTTGTCCTAGAGGACGTCCACGACGACTAGTTAAGTCACCCATAACGTTACCTAAATATTCTTCAGGTACATCTACTACAACCTTCATTATTGGTTCTAATAGAACGACATTACACTTAGTCTTAGCTTCTTTTAAAGCCAAACTTGCAGCAACTTTAAATGCCATTTCGCTTGAGTCTACATCGTGATAAGATCCATCGAATAGAGTTGCTTTAACATCTACTAGAGGATATCCCGCAAGTACTCCGCCAGCCATAGCTTCTTGTAATCCTTTATCAGTTACAGGTATATATTCACGAGGAACGACACCACCTACAACTGCATCTACGAACTCATAACCTTTACCAGGATTTGGTTCAAACTTAATCCAAACGTGACCATATTGTCCACGACCACCAGATTGTTTAATATATTTACCTTCACAATCGGCAGTTTGAGTAATAGTTTCACGATAAGCAACTTGAGGACGACCTTTATTACATTCAACGTTAAACTCACGTTTCATTCTGTCGACGATTACATCTAAGTGTAATTCACCCATACCTGATAATACTGTTTGACCAGTTTCAGCATCTGTTTTAACTCTTAAAGTAGGGTCTTCTTCTACAAGTTTTTGAATAGCAAGTGCCATCTTATCTTGGTCGTTTTTACTCTTAGGTTCGATTGCTATATCGATAACTGGTTCAGGGAATTCCATACCCTTCATGATACAGAAGTTTTTCTCATCACAAAGTGTATCTGCTGTAGTAGTGTATTTAAGTCCTACTGCCGCAGCAATCTCTCCTGCAAATACTTCAGTAATCTCTTTTCTTTGGTTAGCATGCATTTGTAATACACGTCCAATTCTCTCTTTCTCACCCTTAGTAGAGTTCAAAACATAAGAACCACTTTGTAATACACCTGAGTAAACACGGAAGAAAGATAATCTTCCAACAAAAGGGTCAGCCATAATCTTAAATGCAAGTGCAGTAAATGGTTCAGAATCGCTAGGATGACGTTTAACATCATTACCGTTTTTATCTGTACATTCGATAGCCTCGATATCAGTTGGTGCAGGCAAATAATCTACTACTGCATCAAGTAATGGTTTTACACCTTGGTTAGATAGTGCATCAGCACATAATACTGGATGGAATTCAGCACTCAATGTTGCCTTACGAATAGCAGCTTTTAACTGAGCTTCTTCGATTTCTTTTCCATCTAAGTAGTTCATCATCAATTCTTCATCATAATCAGCAACTGCTTCGATTAGTTTACTTCTATACTCTTTTGCTTTTTCTACCATGTCTGCTGGTATTTCGATTTCTTGAGCATTTTCTTGCTCAGTTCCATCGAACTTATAAGCTTTCATAGTAACTAAGTTAACAACACCACAGAACTCATTTTCTGCTCCGATAGGTAATTCGATAGGTGCAGCTTTAGCTCCCAATCTATCTTTAATTGTAGTCAAACTGTAATAGAAGTCTGCTCCAATTTTACCCATTTTGTTAGCACAAATCATTCTAGGTACTTTATATTCATTTGCTTGTCTCCAAACAGTCTCAGTTTGAGGTTCAACACCTGCTTGTGCATCGATTAATGCAACAGCACCATCTAATACTCTCAAACTTCTTTGAACTTCGATAGTAAAGTCTACGTGTCCTGGAGTATCGATAATGTTTAGTCGATACCCTTTCCAGTGAGCAGTAGTTGCAGCACTAGTAATAGTTATTCCACGTTCCTTCTCTTGTTCCATCCAGTCCATTTGAGATTCACCATCGTGAGTCTCACCAATTTTATGAGTTATTCCAGTATGGAATAAAATTCTCTCAGTTGTAGTAGTTTTTCCGGCATCGATATGAGCCATGATACCAAAATTTCTTAATTGCTCAATAGGTACATCTCTTTTTCCCATATGATTTTCCTCCTACCATCTATAGTGTGCAAACGCCTTATTAGCTTCTGCCATCTTGTGAGTATCCTCACGTTTCTTAACAGCTCCACCGATACCATTTGCAGCATCCATAATTTCACTAGCTAGTCTATCTGCCATACCTTTTCCAGGGCGAAGTCTAGCATAATTTACAAGCCAACGAAGTGCTAAAGCTTGTCCACGAGTAGTACTTACTTCAAGTGGAACTTGAACATTTGAACCACCTACACGTCTAGCTTTAACTTCTAAAGCAGGTGTAATATTTTCAATCGCTTTATTAAAAACTTCCATTGGGTCTTGTTTAGTTTTTTCTTTTATTGTTTCAAATGCCTGATATAAAATTTTCTCAGCTGTACCACGTTTTCCATCATTCATAATTTGATTGATTAACTTAGTAACAACTTTTGAATTATATATAGGATCTGGTAACACATCGCGTTTAACCGCGCGTCCCTTACGCATAATTTTCCTCCTTTATAATTGTATTTTACTTCTTAGGTTTTTTAGTACCATATTTACTACGTCCTTGTTTACGTTCGTTAACTCCTTGAGTATCTAAGGCACCACGTACGATATGATAACGTACACCGATTAAATCTTTAACACGTCCACCACGTACTAAAACAACACTATGTTCTTGTAAGTTGTGTCCTTCTCCTGGAATATAAGTATCCACTTCACGTCCATTTGAAAGTCTTACACGAGCATATTTTCTTAAAGCTGAGTTTGGTTTCTTTGGTGTTTTTGTTCCTACACGAGTACAAACTCCTCTCATTTGAGGATGATCTGTATCAGTAGGTTTTCTTCGTAAGCTGTTTAATCCAACATTTAAAGCTGGACTTTTACCTTTTCTTACTTTTTTTCCTCTCTTGTTTCTAACGAGCTGATTAATTGTCGCCATATAATTTCCTTTCTACGTACACACTTCCTGGTGTATCAAAATTCCCCTAAATCACGGTCCTACCGAAGTAGAACCACAATTTAAATGCAACACTAATATAGCATATCCTATTCTTCACGTCAAGAAAAAAATAAACTTTTTATTCACAAGTACCTTGCTCAGAATTTATAATCTTACTTAAAAAAGTTCCATTACTTAAAATGCTCATTTTATAAGTATGTTTCATCTCACCATCTACTGTAGAACATCCTTGATACTCATATTCAACATCATCGATATGAACTTCACCTAAAATACCACTAACCGTCTTAGCTTCTCTAAATTCGACATCCATATAGTAAAAAACTTTCTTAAAATTTAATACATAGGATATGACATAGTATTTGCTTTGCAATATTCCTATTTCGTCCAATCTAGCCCCTTCAGGAATATTTATATTTGTCCCGTCTATTTGAAGTACATCTATCACATTATCCTCAAAACTTGAACGCTTAACTAAAAACGTCGATAACTTATCACTGGAAAAATCTACTTTCCATTCTTTTTCACAACTTGAGTTCGCACAAAGTTCACTGACTTTAATATATTCTGTTTTATTCTGAATTTCCTCTTGATCTTTTATCATACCATCATCCAACACTTCTTTTTTAAAATGATTACATGAATAAATAACCGTAAAAAAAACTAATAACAACAACAGACATCCGATAATTTTTAATAACATCTTGTATGTATCTTTGTTCATATAAATTACCTCTAACTAAGTATATCACTTTGTTGGACAAATAATTTAAGAAATTAAAAAGTATTTACATAAAGCGTAAAGAAAAAAGACTATTCCTCTGAATAACCTTCTGTCTTATAATTGGGACAAGATACATACGCTTTGTAATCAAACCCACTGTTTTTATTTTCTACAACAACATATCCTCGACAATTTTCTTCTAATTTAGGATCATAATCATGATCTTTTAATTCTGCACTAGTAAATTTCTTACTATTTCCGAGAGTCGGATAAAAACCAGGATACATTCCTAAATATTTTTTAGCTTGTTCAACTAAAGCTTCTTCCATAAAGTTATTAATATTTTGTTTTTTAATTTGAAAGCCTATAAAAGTCAAACCTGATACGATCATAACCAAAGTAATCGTCCAAATTATAGTTATTTTTTTCATTAATTTACCTCTTTTTATCTTTTATCTTCTGGTTTCATAATTGGGAACATTACACAATCACGAATATTCTCAGCACTCGTCAATATTTGTACTAATCTATCTATTCCCATCCCCCAACCTGAAATTGGTGGCATTCCATATTCCATGGCACTTATATAATCTTGATCCATCATCATCGCTTCTTCATCGCCAGAATCTTTAAGGCTTGCCTGTTCGATTAGTCTTCTTTCTTGTTCGATTGGATCAACTAATTCGGAGTATCCATTTATAATTTCAGCCCCATTGATGACAAGCTGGAATCTATCCGTAAGACTCTTATCCTCATCATTAGCACGCGCAAGTGGAGATAAACTTATTGGATGTTCTGTTAAGAAAATAGGTTTAACTACTTTACTGCGAGCTACTTTTTTATAAAGCTGATCGACTAAATTACCATAGCCTAAATTTTCTAAAGGTGTTTCGCTATCTATTTCTAATTTTTCTTCTTTTATTTTGTTTAAAAGTTTCTCTTTAGTATTATATTCTTTAATATCTATAGAAGAATGCTTTAATATTAAATCTCTCATAGATACTGTTTCCCATTCGCCACTTATATCGACTATTTCACCTTCAACTGTTATTTCCAACTTACCAAATAACTTCATAACGATAGATTTAATCATGTTTTCCATAAGCTTTATGTTATCTTCATAATTTAAATAAGCCCCGTATCCTTCAATTGCTGTAAAATCTTGAAGATGACTCGCATCCATTCCTTCATTACGGAAATTTCTAGCAATTTCATAAACACGAGTAAAACCTCCAATAACAGCACGTTTCAAGTATGTCTCAGGTGCAATTCTTAAATATACATCGATATCGAGTGCATTATGATGAGTTATGAATGGTTTAGCAAGAGCGCCACTCGCTTTCGAACTGAGTACAGGTGTTTCTATTTCAATATATCCTTGATCATCCATGAAATTTCTTATTTCACGAATTAAACGACTTCTGAATAAAAATCTTTCCCTGCTTTCTTGATTCATAATCAAGTCTAGGTATCTATTTCTATAAATTGTCTCAATATCTGTAAGTCCATGAAATTTCTCAGGAAGCGGCTTCAAAGCTTTACCTAAAAATTCAAAAGAAGAAACCCTTATAGTTTTTTCACCCGTTTGAGTAGTAAAAATTTCCCCCTCTGCTCCAATGAAGTCTCCAACATCAACTAAGCTCTTAAAAAATCCATATTTTTCCTCGCCCAATAAATCGATCTTTAACTCTAACTGGCAGTCTCCTTCGATATCACGTATTCTAACAAAACTAAGTTTTCCCATTTTGCGCATAAAGACAATACGTCCAGCAACTTTGACATTCGTAAAACCATCTTCTAAAAACTTAACGTCTTTTAATTCATGAGTTCTTTCAAATTTTTCTGGATAAGGGTTGCAAACTTTTGCAATTTCTTCCAACTTTCCACGTCGAACTATTTCTTGTTCTGATAAAACTTTTTCCATATAATTCACGTCCTTTTAACTGTTATAATTATAAAATACAAAAAGAAAAAATGCAAGCCCGCTTACATTTTCTATTTAAGTGCCATTGTTTTAGATTCTTCTACTTCTATTCCATTAATTTGCTGAATAATTTTAACCAAATCTGAACGAGTATAGCCATCTTCTTTCACTAAGTCTTCTCTACAATATGATTTTAAAAATACATCAAGAGAATAAATGTTATCACGATTAAAAATCATTTCTGCTGATAAAAATGCATTTTTATCCTCATACAAGAATAATTTATCACTGACAAGTGCCCGTGCTGTAGATAACAGATTTATATATTCATCAAATCCCGCCTCGCTGTATCTTTCTGTTTTGAGTTTTATTAACATAATAAAATCATCTGTTAAAGCATCTACTAGATATTTTTCATCGACCACTAAATCTCGCACACTTACAATTAGAATTTCAGAACTAGCAAAATGATCATCATTTTCTATTCTATCCATAAGATCTTGTAAACCATTTATTAGGTCATAATTTACACCGCTCTCATCAACTGCGCTAGTTATTTCTTCCTTATTCTCACACGCTGATAGAGGCAATAATGCTGTCACTGCAATCATTACACCTGCTACAAATTTTTTAATACCATTAAATATTATGGGTTTTGACAAACGACCATTTTTACTTTCTCTTTTTAGAGCAAAACTATATTCATTTTTTAATTTTTCCATTTTCTCTACACCTCAAATACGGCAAGTATTATATCACCTCACCTGGTTATGTCAAGTATTACTTTTTGGGATTTTGGATAGTTGCAATAGTGTTTCTTCAAATATTTATCACCAACTTTTTGATTATTGCATTAAAAAAGAATCTATTCTTCATAAATTCTTAGTTATTTTTCCAATAATCCATAATTTTAGGAATTACTTCTACATCTGAATTCAACTTATCTACTAGATCACTTCTATCGAAGACATTCAATACTTGTAAGAATAGAGGAGAATCCATATCTATAAATTCTGGATATTTTTTTACAATACTATCCACTGTAGCAGTACCGATAGATTTTAAAGTTTCAATATTAGCTTCTCTATTTTTCGGAAAACTAGTTAAACTTGGATTAGTTAATTTCAATAAATGAATAATACCACTTTTTGAATTAATATTCATAAATTCTTCATTATATACATCGATCAATTTATCGACATTTATTTTAGAAAGTTCACCTAATATATTATATACAAAATCTATACTGAAGCCCATTCCATTACCTTCACTATCAGTTGTAATAATGCTTAATAGATCATCCAAATCTTGACTAGTTATATCATAAAATATCTCACTTTGTTCAACAGTATATTCAAGAGGAACATTATGTTTTTTCAAAATTTCTAAATTCGCTAAAACTGTTTCAGAATTTTCTAACATTTTCTCTTTTGCTTTTTTGCTAAAACTGTTCAAATCCAAAGATTCTTTCTTCAAAGCTTTTTCTAATGGAGACACTTCTTTTTTCTTATCGTCACGCTTACTAAAAATGTTATCAGATTTTTGTTTACTAGATTCAGTATCCAAAGTAGGGAAGAATATCTTCGCATCCAAATCAGGAGTTTCATCGACAAAATCCAAAATAGACAAATCTTCTTCCGTAATTCCAAAAGCATTTCCTTCATTGTTTTTGAACTCTATATTTTTCTCTTCTACCTGAGTTTTCTTTCTTTCCTTGCTTTCTTTATGAGATTTTGCATTTTTCTCAGTATCGTTTACTACTTCGATCTCATTTACACTAGGCTTATAAGTAGCATTTATTATCTCTAAAATTTTACTATTAAGTGTTTCTTTTGTATCTTTTATAAGATTTAAAATTGCATCTGTTTTGAATAATGCTTCTTCTTCGTTACGTCTTTGTTTCTCTAAATCTTTTAACTGTTTCTCTTGCGTTTTCTTCTCTTCATTACTAGTTTTAATCTTTGCTTTAGTAGATTCTAATTTAGCATCGATCTTAGAAATTTTACCTTTTTTAGATGAAATTTGTGAATTGATATCATCGATTTCCATCTTTTGAACTTCACTATCAGTATAAGAAATTTCAGCTTTTTTAGCTTCTAAAGATTTTATATCAGCATTTGATAACTCCTTTAAGGCTTTTAATTCATCTGTACGATTATTAAAATCTAATAAAGAAGTTTCTAATTTTTGAATCGCAGAATTTTTTTTCTCTATATTTCCAGTAACTTTTTTAAGATCCGCATCACTGTTCTCAAAAGACTTCAAATACTTCTCAGTAAGATCATTAAAACCATTTACATATGTTTTAACTTCCTCTTTAAACTTATAACTGCTTGTTTCAAAATCTAATTGTTTCATTTTTCTCACACCTTTTTATTCTGATAACATGATAACAAAAACCACCAACTTTGTAAAGACTATTTTTATAAAATTTTTACTTTTCCAAAAATCAACCAAACAAAAAAGTCCTCCTTCAAGAACTTATTTTCCTTTATTTAACATTTTTTCTAAAGAAGTCAATTTGTGTACAAGCTTATTAGCTTTCACCTCGTCGTTAATATTAGTTAAAAACGTCTGTTCTAAAGCATATGTATTAGCAGAGTTCAATGAATACTCTTGTTTATTAAAGAGATTACTTTGAAATATGCAAGGCACCTTTCCTGAAAAATTTATGACTTTTTGAATGACACCTTCTGTTACAGGCAAATGTATTCCATATAAACTGCTAACTATAAAAGTATAATCTTTTTCTTTTGCTGTTTCACTTATATTTTTAATTATATTATCTATATCTGTCAATTCTTTTTTAATGTTTTCCATTCTATTCATGCCACCGATATAAAAGTCGAGTATGAATCCATCAAAATTATTGCCATCTATTAATTTTATTATACTTTCTTTTGATGAAAATAATGATTTGTCATTAACCGCAAAAGTAATATTAGGACTTTTCTTTTTCTCCATTCCATTTAAATAATAGTTTACATCATTTATTCTTTCAGGTGTTGTCATATGTAATATTTTAATACCATAGTTTTCCACTGTACTGGCAAATGAATTGCCTACATCTTTATTTTTTTTAAAACTATAAGGCATATTATCTTTAAAAGGATAGATACTATATAATTTTAATGGCATTTTAGTAAAATCGTTATAAAAAACGTCCATTTGAACTTCGTCATAATTCATAAAGAGCACTGAATCATTTTCTTTAAGTGCAAATCCCCCTGTTATAATAAATACACCTGCATCTTCAGGGTTAACAATTTCTTTTTTTAATATTTCAAACTTTTTAGTAGATTCATTCCAATGCTCACCTTGTTCTCTATAAAAAGCTCTTCTAACATCATCGTCATTAATTCTATTTCGTCCAACAACCATTCCAATTTTACAATAATCACTTAGTTCAAAAGAGATTTTACTTATAACTTTTATAATCGCATCGTAACTTGCAGTCGAAGTAGCTGTCAAAATTAAATGAACAAAAACTTTTTTATCTTTATTAGGATTAATGACACTTACGAATTCCTTAAAATGATGAAGTTTATTAGCATTTTCAATAATATAAAAAATGTGCAATTTGTTTTCTGTTCCAATATTATCCCTTACTGCTTGTAGATTTGGGTTTTCGCCTAATTTTTTATCAAAGATCAAATTATCGATTTCATCCTCACTACCCTTTGAAACCTCAGGTATACTAAACATTCTGTAGGCATTGTTATAATCTCCAGCAGTCGAAGCTAAATTAGTAAAAAGATAGTTTTTCATCATCGCGTCAAAATTTGGCATCAATTTAGAAGAATAAACTTCTGTAGAATCCTTTCTTTCAATGCCAAATCCATTTATAAGTAATAATATAGTTTTACGCATCAACATCACCCTTTATTCTCTAAAACATTATAACACAATTATTTTTTTATTTGTTATTTATCATTAAAAATGTTCAAAACTTGACATTTATTTTAATTTGAACGAACAAAAAAAGTTACGAGAAAATGTAACTTTTTAATCATTAGAATTTATTAGGGCATCCATCGTAAACATTACTAACTACATTTTCCTCACAGCAAGTATAGCAAGGAGTATAAGAATGTCTATAAATATGATGATTTATAACTCTAGTATTGATTGGTACGATATGAGGAACTTCATGAACGAATTCTTTATGACAAACTCTTTCTTGAGGGCATTCTTGAACTGGTGGCATAGTGCAACCACATCCAGGCATTCCCATTCCCATTCCCATCATTCCTGCATCAACTGCAGTTGGATAAACATCTCCACTTGTAAAGTTCATTTGTGTTTCTTGACTAAAAGACATAGGTCTTTCACAACATCTATTTTTGAACATAAAATACACTTTCCTTTCTAGTATATATTATGAAACATTAAAAATATTGTTTAGGTAAAAGTCTAACGATAATTTAAAACTTCAACTATATTATTTTTATTTTTTGAAGATCCTGATCTTTTAAAGCTTCCATCAAAATTTCGTGAACATAAGGTTTGTCTTGGGTATCTGCCAAAATTTGTTCTAATCCTTCTCTTAATAATTTATTTTTTATTCGATTTAAAGCATCGTCTATCGACTCTCTACAAAAGTTTATTTCATAAATATTTAAAATAACTTCAAGTGTAAGAAGTGCAAAAAGAAATTTATCATTATTATCTTCAGTAAAACTTTTTTTATATAATTCCTCTAACCACGTAGCTCTATCTGGTCTCAAATCATAATCAAACTCTCTACCATATTTATAATTATCTACATCTGCATACAATGGATTTAAATTCTCGTCTACCAAAATATTATCCGACTTAACATCTCCAATGATAATCCCATTTTTGTGTGCTTTCTTTAAAGCAATACTTGCCTTTCTCAACAGTGCTATCTGCATTTTAATATTACTTAACTTTAAATCTTCAAAATTCCCTATGGCAACTTCATAATTAGTCTGAACAAGCTTCATAAAATATCCAGCAAAAAAATCTGACTCGAAGAAAACTAGACCAAGGGGAAACAAAAAATCTTTATCAAAGTATCTCAATAATGATTTTACTTTTTCAAACTTGCTGTCGGAACAAAAATTAAAAATCTTTAGAGCATACATATCATTATAATTAAAAACTTCTCCTTCTTGGCCATAATCTATTAAATGATATTTATTGCCTAAGTCTCTTTTACTTATTTTTATAGATGAAATATTGTCACTAACCTTACCTATTTGCATAAAACCCGCCCTTTTCACAGTAAGTTTAATATTAACAAATTTTTTAGAAAAATCAATTTTTTTTGAAACATATATAAAAAGAAGAAAACTATTCTTCTGTCAAATCTCTAAGCTTACTAATTTGCCTATCTAGTAGCACACACAATAACTGAATTCTTTCATCACTCATTTTTGTAATACTTTGGTATTCAGTCAAAAGAGCTTCAAACTCTTCTACTATTCCATCTAATTTGCTTATGTCAATTCTTTTAATATTCTTAACAACTTTTATGATATCGTCAAATGGCTTAACCTCATAAAATAATCGACCATACCCAGAAATAGCAGCCTCTCCTTCACTATAATAATCTACTTTTAAAGCCATTCCATTATCAAATATAGGAGCAACACTTATCCATCTTAAATTATTAACATCTCTTATAATACCAAAGTTATTTAAATGTCTATCTTCATTCATGATTAGAAAGTCTAAAATGTACATATTTTCCATTTGAGTTCTAGCATCTTCTATGCCCATTTCTTCAAGTTTTTTTATATAATCTTCATAATCATCTTCAGATTCGTATTTTTTCATACCATTTTTTATTTGATATGCAGTGACAAGTTCTGTATCTTTAGTTATAAAACACGGACATTTGGAAACTACTAAATCTTTATAAGTATCCAAAGTATACTCAACATGATAAAAACCTAATCTTTCACAAATCATACTAGCTAGCACTTCATTAAATGGTTGCAATATTTCATTCCTATAACCACCTTTAAGTAAATACCTTGATTTACCCTCGATAATCCAAGCTTTTCTTAGCATTCCATCTGTAGTATTATTAGGTGTTTTTAATGCTTCTTCCCTCTCAACAGGTCCACCATTTAAAGACAAGGAGGCTTCTAAAAATTCTGCATAGTCGAAGTCATTGTCAAAAAAGTTTATCTCTTTATAACTTATATCTAAATCATTAGGTTTTAACCAATATTGGTCAGACAAAGATAAACCAAAAGATTTATCTAAAAGCTCGCAAGAAGTCTCAACATTAAGACGGTGCAGAAGTATATCGAGTTTATCCCTCCAACTAGGTATTCCCCTTCCTTTAAACCATTCTGTTAATCTGTTAAGTAATAATATTTCATCTTTTTCTTTTTCATAATAATTTTTTAGTACAAGTGGTGCATAATCCATATTCCTGATTTCATACACTTTATCAAATATTCCAAAACTCGTATTAAACTCTACCAATAATACTTCTGTATTTTTATTCATAAGTAAACATTTCATTTCAAAGACCTCCTTTGATATTATCATTATACCAAAAATGAAATCTACTTACAATCAATGCATATAGACAAAATTATCAATGTATAAAAAAGAACATCGTTAAATGTTCTCAAAAATTTAATCTGAATTAAACAGCATTCTTTTTTGTTGTTCGACATTTAATTGCTCCAAAGTATTACTAACTTTCTCGATTATTACCTCTTCAGAGATACCATTACGAAAGGCATTTTTAATTGCAAAAGATATTTGACTTAAATCATTACCCACAGAATAATATTCTACCACATCTTTTATATCGATTACTTTACCTTCTAAATTTTCTTCGACTCTATTAACCTGAATATGAACTCCTTGGCCATGAAATTCTCTTAATGTCAACATCTCATCCTCAAACTTAATAAGATAGTAATCTTCGTCTAATACCAAATTCATTTTATTGACATACTCCACTATACCTGTAAGAAAGTTATCTAATTTTCTTAATTGCATGCTATCCTCTTCAGTTATCGCTTCAGGAGTATACAACCAATCATCATCATAAAAATAATCATGACTTCTATAGAAATTTACTAACCAGTTAATATAATCGAAGTCTGATAGCAATTTCTTCGTAAGCGTTTGATTAAAATTCAAATTTTTTTGAAATTCCAATGCTGACTTCCTAGCATATTCCTTCATTTCTTCACTTAGTTCTAACATATTTATTCCTCATTTCTAAATTAATAATTTTAAAACAAAATATACATACAGCCATATTTGACAAATTAAATTAATACATTTTTTCATATTTCGCTCCCACTTAAAATGGCATTTTCATATTTCCACTCGTAAGTTGCTTCATCATCTTTTTCATCTGCTCGAATTGTGTTAAAAGTTTATTAATTTCTTCCACACTTCTTCCTGAACCTTTAGAAATTCTTTGTTTTCTCGAATGTTTAATTTCTTCAGGGTGTTTTCTTTCATAAGACGTCATCGATAAAATAATTGCTTCTACATGGGCTATCTCTTTAGGATCTATTTGAACATTATTTAACCCAGCGTTTCTAGCTCCTGGTATTAACTTTAACAAGTTCTCAAGTGGCCCCATTTTTTTAATTTGTTTAAAAGTCTTTAAAAAATCATCTAAATCGAATTTACCTTTTTGCATTTTTTTAGCTAAGTTTGTTGTTTCATCTATATCGATATTTTCTTCAACCTTTTCTACAATTGACAAAATATCTCCCATATCAAGTATTCTATCAGCCATTCTTTTTGGATCAAATGCTGTCAAACCATCCATTTTTTCAGAATCTCCAATAAATTTAATTGGAACATTTGTAAGATGTCTTACTGAAAGTGCAACACCACCTTTAGTATTTCCATCCATTTTAGTTAAAATTGCACCAGTAAGTTTCAATTTATCGTTAAATCCATTAATTACATTTATAGCATCTTGACCCATCATTGCATCTATAACGAGAAGAATTTCATCAAGTTTAAAATTATTGCTTATTTCTACCAATTCATCCATTAAAGCTTCATCTATTTGAAGACGACCAGCTGTATCTATAATTATGAAGTCGTTTTTATTTTCCTTAGCATATTCTAGAGCATGTCTAATAATCTCGACAGGCTTAACATCTGTCCCCTCATCATACACAGGAATGCCTAACGATGATCCTATTTGTTTTAACTGATCAACTGCCGCGGGTCTATAAACATCACACGCAACGAGCAAAGGTTTTTTTCCGCATTTCTTACGAACATAGTTTGCAATTTTACCAGAGTGAGTTGTTTTACCACTACCTTGTAATCCAGCCATCATAATTATAGTAGGATTTCCATCTGTTTTAAGAGCTTCCCCACTCTCACCAAGTAAACTAACTAACTCATCTCGTACTATCTTTATAAAAACTTCATCAGGCTTTAAGCTTTTCCCAACTTCTTCACCTAAAGCTTTTTCCTTAACATTCGCGACAAATTCTTTAACTACTGAAAAATTGACATCAGCTTCTAGCAAAGCCATTCGAATTTCACGAACAGCATCATCGATATTCGACTCTGTTATCTTACCTAACCCTCTAATATTTTTAATCGCATTACTAATTCTATCTCCCATGTATTCAAACATATTTATCACCACTTCCATTATACAAAAAAAATAAGAAAAGGCAAAGTAAAATTAAGAACTTAAAAATTGCCTCTTCAAAAATAAATGTCACTATGATATACTTAAACACGTAACACCAAATCAGGTGAAAGAAAGGAAGTAAAACAATATGGAATTAAAAGGTTCTAAAACTGAAGCCAATTTAATGGCTGCATTCGCTGGAGAATCCCAAGCGAGAAACAAATACACTTATTATGCTAGTCAAGCAAAGAAAGAGGGCTATGAACAAATCGCTGCTATCTTTGAAGAAACAGCTAATAATGAAAAAGAGCACGCAAAAATGTGGTTCAAACAATTACATGGAGGTTCAGTACCATCTACTGCCGAGAATTTACGTGATGCAGCTGCAGGAGAAAACTTTGAATGGACTGACATGTACAAAGAATTTGCAGAAACTGCTAAAGAAGAAGGCTTTGACCAAATCGCTAGACTTTTTGAAATGGTTGGAGAAATCGAAAAAAATCATGAAGAAAGATATTTAAAACTTTTAGGAAATGTTGAATCAAACGAAGTTTTCCACAAAAGCGAAGACACTGTATGGATCTGCAGAAACTGCGGGCATGTATACTATGGTAAAGATGCTCTAAAAGTTTGCCCAGTATGTAATCATCCAGAAAGTTATATGGAATTAAAAGCAACTAACTATTAAAAAATTCGGGATCACCGAATTTTTTATTTTTCCATTTTCTCGACATTGGAAATTATAATTTGAACTTCTTCTCCTTTTTTTGTTACCTGTCCCCATGCTTTATATAATTCTCCCACGACAAGATCTTTGATTAAACCATTATTTCTCGGAAAAATGACACAATCGATAGTCTTAGTCTCATCGTTAATATCGACAAAAGCCATCTCTTCACCTTTTTTGGTGTTGATAACTTTGACTTTTTCCACAAGTCCAACTAACAATATCTTTCTTCCCATAAATTTTTCTACGTCTTTAACTTTGACTCTATCAGTACCTTGATACTTTAAAGATGGATGTCCAGACACATAAAACCCGAAAATATCTAATTCTGAGTACTCTTCATCAGGGATTTGAGACACTTCTAATTCAGGTTTCATCACCAAAGATTCATCTAAATTGTTTACAAGTTCTACATATGTCAGAGCATAATCGATATTAGACAGAAGTGTTTTTTTTGACTTACTAAAATCTTCCAACGCACCAGCCTTAATTAACGTCTCCACTAACATCTTATTAATACCCTTGCCATTAATTTTTTTAAAAAAGTCAAAATAGTCTCTGTAAGGTGCATTTTCTACAATAACTTTACTCTGCAATGATGAGACATTTTTAATCGCCGTTAAAGGCAAAATAAGTTCACCATTCTCTATGACATATTTCAGCTGACTTCTATTAACACTAGGCTTAACTATTTTTAATCCTTTATTTTTAGCATCTTCTATAACATCCTTAGTTTTCGCATCACTTCCAATGTTCATATTTAAAGTATTTAAAGAAAACTGTTCCATGTAATTAGCCTTTAAATAAGCCATTTGATAACCGATTAAAGCATATGCAACTGAATGTGCTTTATTAAATCCATAATTAGCAAACTTGACTATTAAGTCATAAACCTCTTTGGCAATATTCTCTTCATATCCTCTTTTTACTGATTCACTTACAAACTTAACTCTTTCATTTTCCATGACATCTTTTTTCTTCTTACTCATAGCACGTCTAATCAGATCTGCCTCAGCATAATCATATCCACCCATAAGAGCAAGAATTTGCATAATTTGCTCCTGGTATATTATTATTCCATATGTACTTTTAAGGATATCTTCCAAATCTTTATGAATATATGACACTTTTATTAAGCCTTTTCTTCTTTTAATGTATTCATCTATGTTATCCATAGGACCTGGTCTGAAAAGCGCGACAGCCGCGATTAAATCATCAAATGTACTAGGCTCTAACTTTTTTAAGAATTTAGTCATTCCAGGTGTTTCGAACTGGAATATTCCATCAGTGTTTCCACTACTCAAAAGTTTAAACGTCTTAGCATCATTAAGTGGAATTTCTTTAAGACTAAAACTTTTATTTATACCTTTTACTAATTTTGCAGTATTATTTAAAGTTGTCAAATTCCTAACACCCAAAAAGTCCATTTTTAAAAGACCTAACATTTCCAAATATTCTTTCGTAAACCCTGTGAGCAGTGTATCGCCATTTGTCATAGTAGGTACTAACTCCAAAAGAGGTCTATCACATATTAAAACTCCAGCAGCATGTATAGTCGTATTCTTTTTTAATCCTTCAAACTTCATACTAACTTTATAAACAGTTTCAAGTTTTTTGGATTTTATAAATTCAACCAAACTTTTATTATTCAAGTTTTCTTTTAAAGAAAATTTTGGATTTAACTGTTTTGAAAGCTCACTAATCACACTTTCAGGAACACCCATTATTTTTCCAATATCTCTAACTGCTTGTCTCGCGCCAAAAGTTCCATATGCAACGATTAAAGAAACAGCATTTTCACCATATTTATGACGAACATAGTCTATAACCTCTCCTCTTCTAATATCTTCAAAATCGATATCGATATCAGGCATCGTAATTCTCTTAGGGTTCAAAAATCTTTCAAATAGCAAGTCATATTTAATCGGATCGACATCGGTTATACCTAAAGTATAACTGACCAAAGAACCCGCAGCACTACCCCTACCAGGTCCTACATATATATTGTTTTGTTTAGCAAACTTTACATAATCATAAACAACCAAAAAATAATCGATAAATCCCATTGAATCGATAACACTTAGTTCGTATTCTAATCGCCTTTTATATTCTTCACTAACTTTTCCATCTAATCTTTTTTCCAAGCCCTTTTTAGACAATTTAAAAAGTAAATTACGAGATTCTTCCAAACTCCTACAATATTTTCTAATATATCGTTTATCAAATTCAAAATATAACTCTATATTTTCTTGAAATTCTTCTATAGTTTTAATATCCGCCTCGCTCGCCTCCAAAATATAATTTTCATGCTCGCAAAATTGATTACCAGCAATTTTATATAAAATATCTAATAATTTTTTATCATTTTTGTTAAAACATTGAATTTCGTTTACAAATAAAACCTTCTTTGTAATCAAGATAGCATTTTTAAGTTCTATATCATTTTTATATCCCAAATAAACTTCAAAAACTGGTTTAAATCTATTAAATAAGTTATAATGCTCAAATGGTAAAACACAAATAATGCCCTCATTATATTTAAAGATATCGTTTAAAGTAAGTTTATTATCTTGCACTAAGTCATTAATCTTAATAATATTTTTATATCCCTGATAATCTTTTACATACAAGTAAATTTTATTATCTCCAATTTTTACTACCATTCCAAATACACATTTTAACCCATTAGATGTACATTTTTCATAAAAATCCATAATTCCATAAGGGTTATCATCTAATATACCTACAAATTTAAAATCATTTTCTAAAGCATAAGAAATTATATCTTTCATTTTAAGCATACTCTTTAGAAGTGAATAGTCGCTTTTAAAACTTATTGGTACGTACTTCATGATAAACCTCCTAATTAATATAATTATACCATTCAAATAAATTTTTTACACTGCTTTTTATCAAAATAACCACCATAAAGTTAAAAGTTTTTAGTTTCAAAATTACATAAAAAAAAGACTTTAACTTCTTTTAAAATCTACTATTTTTATTTTGCCACCTACTTTTTCAAAAGTATAAGTATAAGTCATTAGTTTGTCTTTTATTTCTTCATAATCTTGCTTTACAGTATCTTCTGTTTCCTGAGATAAAATATCATCATTATAAATAGGATTTTTTTGCTTTTCTGCATCAGAGTAACTACCAAAAATTTGCGTAGAATCATCTTCACAATAATTTCCAAAAGCATATTTATAACTAGCAATATATTGGCCATCTTTCTCATAAAAATCTACTAATTTTGTAAATTCTTTATAAACTTTGCAAAAACCATGTCCTCCATGCTCTTCATTGTAAACATATTCTTCTTTTTCTTTATTATAAACGAAAAGTTTACTCTTACATTCACATAATACATCTTCGTGCTCGAGATCTAAATCACCAAATATGGTATTTTGAAAAGCATTTATAACGTCACTTTTTTTCACTGTTTTAATTTCAAACATATTATTAAGACCGCTTTTACTAGCATAACTTTCTAAAGCAATATAAAGTTTGTCATTATTAGTTAGTTCTTCAATAGTATCGTAACCTAAAAGTACCTTTATATCTTTTTCGACAATATCTATTTCTTTAAAATTAATCTTTTCAAATTCTACTTTTTCATCTCTAGACTCTTTAACATCTTGACCTTCACTTACTGGAGGTTTGTCACACCCAGTCGCCAACAACATTAAACCTAAACAAACCACTGTTAAAACTTTTTTCATAATACTTCTCCTCATCAACAAACTACCTGTTATTGTTAACCAAATCATAACACATATTGATTAAAAAGGCAAATGCATTTCTTAATTTAAACCTACTAAATTTAATTTTTATTTAAAAAAAAATTAAAAACTATTTTCACTTTTCAGTATTAAACTTATTTAAAATAAAATTTTTAAACAAAAAATTTGACAAGAGCCCTTTTAAATGCTATAATCAAAAAGCAATTGTCGCTTAAGGAGGGAAAATTATGGCAACAAAAATAACTAGAAAAAAACCGAATTTTGCTAATGCAAGATCACATGCTCTTAACGCTACTAAGAAAAAACAGGGAGTTAACACTCAAAAAGTTACTATAAATGGACAAAAAGTTGTCCTTAGTGCAAGAGAATATAGAACATTTAAGAAAAATGAAAAAGCTGCTTAATTACAAGCAACTTTTTTTTGGCTAAACCAAATTAGAAGAATAAATGACTAAGTTTTACCGTGTTACTGCTACTCTTAGTAAAGAGCTGCACCGATAATGATAACTAATAAAATGAATAATACTAAGATAAATGCTGCACCAGTAACTCCAGTATTGTTTGAACAACCACATTGATTCATAATTACCCCTCCTTTTTATCTTTACATTGTATTGTATGGCAAAGTCATCTAAAAGGTTCTTAATCTTGCATTAAAATAATTCCCTTATTTACTCAACTTTGTCAAATTCATAAAATTTCCCTTATTTACTTGTATTTTAAACTTCAATTTGATATGATAATTAATGTTAGGGAGGAAATAAAATGAAAAAGAAAATAATTTTAGGAGTAGCAATTTTGACTTTGATGAGTGGCTGTGGCAAAACAATACCAACACTTGAAAATGGACAAAATGCAGTAGTTACTTTTGAAGATGGATCTAAAATAAGTGTTGATGAACTATATAATGAACTTAAAAAATCTTATGCAACATCTCTTATAATAGATATGATCGATAAGAAAATACTGGAGGATCAATACAAAGATGAAATTGAGGCTTCTAAAACATACGCAGCAAACTATATCGATTCTTTAAAAAATTACTCAAAAGACGAAAATGGAAATTACAATGAACAGGAACTATTAGCAAGTATTAAACAATACTATGGTTATAATTCATTAGAAGAATTTCAAGAATCTGTCAGAATAAACTTTTTAAGAAATAAAGCAATTGACGATTATGCAGCAGGATTAATTTCTGATAAAGATATTGAGAAATACTATGAAGATGAAATTGTTGGAGATCGTGAAGTTCTACATATTCAAATAATTCCAGATGTAAAAGACTCTATGACTGATGAAGAAAAGAAATCTAAAGAAGAAGAAGCTGAAAATAAAGCAAAATCCATTATTGCTAGCCTAAAAAAAGGAGAAAAATCTTTTGAAGATTTAGCTAAAGAAAATTCTCAAGATGATTCTACTAAAGAATCAGGAGGAAGTTTAGGCTTCATCAACAAAGGCGATTATGGTAGTGATGAATTTGACAAAGAAGTTTATAATCTTAAAGTTGGAGAGTTTTCTACTACTCCTGTAAAAACGACAAATGGCTACGAAATCGTATTCGTTAAAAGTGAAAATGAAAAAGCTTCATTGGATAGTAAAAAAGACGATATAAAAAAGACTCTAGCTGATAAAAAATTAACAGAAGATGCGACATTACAAGTAACAGCAATATCAGAATTGCGTAAATCAAAAGGTGTAAACATTATCGATTCTGAAGTTAATAAAGATTACAACAGATATGTCGATAGATTACTCGAGCAAGCACGTCAAAGCAATCTAGACTCTTCAAAATAGCCACAAATTGTGGTTTTTTTTTGATCAAAAATATGATATAATCTCATTGAATAGGAGAATAGATATTATGGATATTAATCAGATCATATTAATAATAATTGTCGTATTAATTAGTATAATAGTACTTTTAGGGATCTACTTCCTAATTACTTTCTTAATCAAAAATAAACAGGGGAAAAAAGAAAAAAGCCTTTTCGATCCGACCAAACTACATGAAGAAGAGTCACTAGTAAAAATTATGGATGAGAAAAAAAATGTAGAATTTAAAAATAACAATCAAGACCAATTTATCAATAACCAAGAAAAAGTCAACATTGTTACTAGTGATGTAATGGAACAAGAACAAAAAGTTAATCCTTTTGGTGTTGATCTAACTAAAAGGACCGAAGATAATACTCCAATCGACAACTTTTCTGACAATTATAATAACAATAATAAATTCATAAAATAAAGAGCTAGTAGCTCTTTTCATTTATATAATTATTTATTAAATCGGCATCGTAACCTTTAGTAAAAAGCTTTTGCTTAAAACGCAGTACTAGCTCTGTACCACTGTATTTTATGGCTAGTTTGCTATAGATTTTATCTGCTTCTTTTAAAAATGCCCCGCTCGCATCGATATGAAAATCATCTACACGATTTTTAATATCCTCATAAAAATAACCCAAATTTAAAAGATCAGCAGTAATTTTATTTTTAAACATTTTCTCACTAGTTTTATTTATCTTAGCTTTTTTTTGAAGGACTCTCTCAATTCTATTTAGCCACTCTTTCCTATTCACTTTGTTTAAATGCTCATTTACTAAGGACTCATCAATACCTAATCGCTTCAAGTTTTCACTTATTTTTTTAGGACCATCTAAACTTAAATTTAAAGCATCATTTATGAAAGCTTGAACATATAAAACCTCATTAATATAACCATCGTTTCTCAGTCTCGTAACTGCATAGTCTGCCTCAAACACACTAAAGCTTTTTTTTCTTAAATATTCTCTAACTTCAACCTCAGATCTCATCTTAATACTTATGTATTTTAATGATTGGTAATAGGCATCTAACAAGTTGTTTTCATTAATAATAGTCTCTAACTTTTTTTTAGTAAGTCTTTTCTCGATTAAAAGTTCATATTTTAAAATTATATCGTCATAAAGTTTGAACTTTCTAAAATCATCCAACTCTATTTCATAAACGTTTCCTCGAAGCTTCTTAAAATTTTTTATTTCCATGGTGATCACGTCCTAACAATCTAACTATAATTGTTTTTGAAATGATTGTCAACTCCCGTACATTTTTAACCATAATAAAAAAGCCTGGATAAGCCAAGTATTATTTTTTCTTACATCTACTCTTAAAAATCCAGTACTTTGGTAAATTAATTACTTTTCGAATTACTACTAAAAAGCTCGTTTTACTTTTATCAATTTTTTCAAATTGAGTATAATCCATTTTATAAACTTTCTCTATTTTATTAGCATCTTCATATTCCCCATAATAAAGCTTTCTTCCTAACAAATGTATGATGCCTGTCTCTTTATACATTTTCTCCACAATTCTATTGCTATTAACTTTAAATCCACTAATATTAAATACTTTTCCATGTATATTTTTGTTCTTCATAATATTTATAACTATTTCGTTTAAGTCTTCTTTAGTTATAAAATCGATGTTCTTGTTTAAACTCATATGATCGATAAAATAATTTTTTTGAGTAAGAACGATTGGCATTCTTAAAATACAATATTTCTTTAATTTTTCTTTAATATAATTTTCACTTTTCATTAAACTGATAGAATAATAATCATCGGGATAAGTGCTCAAAGACTCCACATTTATTTTTCTTTTTACATTATCACTTATTCCATATATACTAATGAATGACATCTGAATGAGCAAACAATCAGGATTTACTTCATTTATCATATCGACAATATTTTTAACACCAATATAATTAGTCGCATTTGCCAGTGACTCATTTAAGTTTGCCAAAGGAGGCATAATACCAGCATAATTTATTACAATATCATTTCTTTTAACTAGATCTCTTATCAGATTTACATCCTCAATATCTCCATAAACTACTCTCACTCGATCTTTTATTTTACTAATTTTTTTTAAAGCTTTTTTACTATCTAAATCGAGAATTGTAATATTACAATTTGTATCTAATAATCTATTAACCAAATCAAAACCGATTTTACCAATACCACCTGTAATCAAAACATCTCTCATCTACTAGCCTCCAATAACCAAAACTAAAACCATTAATATTATTCCTAAAACGATTCCCAAAGTAGATGACTTTCTACTTTTAGAAGAACCGATTTCAACTAATAATTCAAATAATATTAAATATATAATCATTCCAATAGTCAAACTCATTAAAGATGCTAAAACAAAATCGCTTATAGACTTAAATATCATCATTAATAATGCACCCACTACAGTACTAAATGTTAAAAGTAAAACGTTTACTATTGTATTAATTTTACCTTTTTTTGTTTCATTTAAAGTTGCAGTAATCTCTATTCCAAAAGGCACATTGTGAAGTCCTACGGCAATAGCCATTAATAAGCCAGCTTTCGAATCTAATAATGTTATATTATATATACCGATTCCTTCTATAATATTATGCACGATTAAAGCTAATGAACTGATAATCCCGATGTGTTTCAAATGTCTTTCATGTGTCTTTATTTCACTCTCATGATCGTGATGAGGAACTAACAAATCAATAAGCTTTAAAGTAACTATTCCTATGACTATAAAAATGTACATAAATATTTTGGAATCTCCATATAATTCTGTAACCTCTGGTACAATGTCAAATGTTAAAAGTAATACTATAACACTAAAAGCCATTCCTATAGAAAACTCTGTTAACCATTTTTTATTTTTTCCAAAAATCGCTAAGACTGCTCCTACTAAAAAAAACATTCCCGCTATTAAAGTTGCTATTAAAGCCATATAACTACCACCTACTCTAAAATTACTTTTGCATAAAAATCTGTCCTGTTAAAAATCTCATCTTCCGAATTATAATAATAGTTTAATTTAAATCTCTGAGTATGACCTTTTCCAATTTGAATGTTTGGACTTATGCTTAATTTCCCATTAACCAATTCATCAAAATCCCCAAAATCGAGTTGTAAATATTTATTGTCATCTTCATCTAACATTAAAAGATCCCATTTTATTTTTTTAAGACTTATACCAGGTTTTAAAAAAACTTCATCTAAATAAATATTATAATTTTGAACTTCACTTACTCCATATGTATATTTAACTACTAAATCGAGAGAATGAACTTGTTCTTTTTTATTTGTAAGATTATCCAATTCTAAATCCCCCAATATAAGTATTTCATTTTCGGTAATCAAATTAGAAATATACACACCAGAACCCCTTTTTTTATACATATTAATAAAATAAATACTTCCAATCGCCACTGGTACGATTATAGCAATCATGACTGCAAATACAAAATAATTTTGGTTTTCCATCATTTTCACCTAATTTATTTTACTACGATTTATTAATTATTTCAATTAGTCTTTTTTGTCGAAAAAGTATTCATGACTTTTAGCATTTATTGAATAATCACTAAATTCTTTTTTTAAGAAAAGTGGATATGCAGCTGCCGCAATCATTGTTGCATTATCTGTACAATATTTTAAAGGTGGTATAGAAAGATGAACATTTTTTTCTTTGCACATCTTTGTTAACTCATCTCTTAAATATTGACTTGCACTAACACCACCTGCAACAACCATTCTGTTAATTCCGTACTTTTCGATAGCCATTTTAGTTTTACGGACCAATTGTTCGATTGCAACATCTTGAAAAGATTTAGCTACATCACAAGAATTTATCTCTACACCTCTTTGATTTTCATTATGAACTAAATTAATAATAAAGCTCTTTAATCCACTGTAAGAAAAATTCAAACTATCGTCATTCATAGGAATTGGCAAATCGTATATAGGTTTTCCTTGAAGTGCACATCTCTCCACGTTAGGTCCACCTGGATATTTTAAACCTAAAACTCTAGCCACTTTATCAAAGCATTCCCCAACTGCATCATCTAAAGTAGTACCCAATACATCGAAGTCATAATCATCTTTCATTAAAACTAACTCAGTATGTCCACCACTTACAACCAATGCTAGACTCGGAAATTCGATTTTTTCAACCAAGTTATTAGCATAAATATGCCCAGCAATATGATGAACTTTAATCAATGGCTTATTATGAACCAAACTCAAAGTCTTTGCAAACTCGAGTCCTATTAATAGACATCCCATTAAACCAGGTGCATAAGTAACTGCTATGGCATCGATCATATCCCAAGACACATTAGAATTTTTAAGAACATCTTCCAATACCAAAGTAATGCTTTCTGTATGCATTCTACTAGCGATTTCAGGAACAACCCCACCAAACTCTGCATGGGTATCCATTTGAGTAGCAACACAAGTATAAACATCTACAAAACCATTTTTAACTATGGAAATACTTGTCTCATCACAACTAGTCTCAACTCCTAAAATATAAACATCTTTCATCTAATCACCTTTTCCATTACAAAAGCTGTCTCCCCATTTTTATAGTAATTTTCGATCGGTCTTAATTTTTTAAATCCATTTTTTTCATAAAATTTAATCGCTACTGTATTAGACTCACGAACCTCTAACATAAATTTTTTAATATCTAGATCTTCACTTAAATACATCAAAAAGTAAGTACCTATATTTCTTCGTCTATATCTTTCATCAACCACAATATCGACTATATCACAAACCTCATAAAGCTTTAAATATTGAATAAAACCGATAACTTCCCCATCTTTTTCATAAACTAAAATTTCTTCTTTTTCATTTTTACTTCTTACATCGTAACTACTTGAAATTACTCTTCCGAGTACCGTAACTCTAATCTTATCTTTATCTTCATATTTTCTTATCATTTTAACGCATCAATTTCCTTTATATAAATAGGATTTACTAAATGAGGATTTTCACTATTTTTAGTCTCTAAATATTTATAAATTTTATCTAAATCGATAGTTTTACTTTCTAACACTTTTAAATTTTCACTTTTTACCATTTCTTCAAAAATACTACGTTTCTGATATTGAAAATCACAAAACTCCCCATCTTTAAAGAAAGCACTATAAACTCCTTTAGAGTCAGATACTCCCACTAAATCAAAATCCTCTGTAGCACTTACGCCAAACATCTCTAGAGAGCTTATCGACTTAATAGGAATGTTCACTAAATAAGCTATTGTTTTAGCAATGGTAACTCCTATCCTCACTCCTGTAAAACTACCAGGTCCATTCACGACGATTATCTGTTCCAAATCTTTAGAACTTAAATCAGCTTTTTCTAACAATTCATTCAATAATGGAATGACAGTCTCACTATGACTTCTGTCACTTAGAGCTTCCCCTCTAAATTTTTCTACCCCCGTATCTAAAATAATTGTTACTTTTTCAGAATGTGTATCGATAAATAAAGTTTTCATTTTTTATTCCTCCTCACGTTAATTTTTTCGCTTTCTTCTTTTAATATTTTATCACGTTAAACTTATATAGTACAGTTTTTTAAATCTTGTTTCACAAAAAAAGCACTTATAAAACAGCGCTTAGTAAATCTTCATAAACTTGTCCATAAGGAATCAAAGTCAAAACTCTAGTGTCTTCATCGATTACTTTAAATTTTATTTCTAATCTTTCCTCAGGCAATGAATCTTTTATGATGTCAGACCATTCTATTATAGTAACGCCGCGTTTAGAAAAATAATCAGTAAGTCCAACTGTTCCGTCGTCGCCATCCTCTAATCTATAAACATCCATATGATAAAGAGGGCTTTCTCCTACCACATATTCTTTTACTAAATTAAAAGTTGGACTAGTTATAGTTTCTTCTATACCTAAAGATTTTGCAAAACCTTTTACAAAAACTGTTTTCCCACTTCCAAGTTCTCCTTTGAGGCAAATTACCATATTAGGAAATTTTTCAGATTCGATATTTTCGGCAAGCTCCATTGTATCTTCTTCACAATGGCTTGTATATTTATATTCATTTTCATTATTCATATTTTATCACTCCATTTTAATTATATAAGAAATGCTATATAAAGGTCAACCCATTTTACTATTTAATTGTCAATTCAATTTTACTAAAGAAAAAAGATAACCTAAGTTATCAAATTTCTAGGCCAGAGCCTAAACTATTCACCGTCTTACAAGTGATGTAGATAATATTATCTACACTATTATTATGGATAGTTAATCCAAAAATATACAAACTTTTTTATTTAATTTCTATTTGTTTTTTTGTTGGCTTTTCATCTATTTTAGGAACAATAATTTTTAAAGTACCTTTTTTAAATTCTGCCTCTATTTTATCTGTTTCTATATCCCCCACATAAAAAGATCTAGTAAACGAACCATAACGTCTTTCACGTCTTATATAATTTTTATTCTCTTCGTTCTCTTCAGAACTTGTTTCAGCAGAAATCGTTAAGTATCCATTATCACATTCTAACTTAATGTCATCTTTATCATATCCTGGTACATCGAGAATTATATGATACTTACCGTCTTTCTCATAAATATCGCATTTCATTTGATCCCTTAAAGTAGGTTCAAAGAAATCGTTAAAGAAATCGTCGTCTAAAAAATATTTTCTCGGAATTAAATTCATAATTCTTCATCACCTTTCTGAACTAATCATATCACTATAGTTAGCACTTGTCAATACTAAGTGCTAATTTTTTATTGTATCATTATTATATTACGCTTTATTCGTAAAATTATTCACCAAATTAAAAAGTCAGCTTATAATGCCGACTTAGCTTTCTACATCAAAAGTTGTTCCCTCATGTATTATTTTTATACTTTCAATAACCGGCTGTTTCTTTTTAGCTACTGTCCCTTCACCATCAGTCACAGGAGTATTTTCTGCTAAATCATCTACAATTTCCATACCTTCTGTAACATGACCAAATCCAGCATATTCACCGTCTAAATAAAGGCTATCCTCGTGAACAATAAAGAATTGACTACTAGCACTATTTTTATCTGATGAACGTGCCATAGATATAACCCCACGTTTATGACTTATATTGTTTTCAACTCCATTTTTACTAAACTCTCCTTTAATCTTCTCATCAGAACCACCCATACCAGTCCCTAGAGGATCACCACCTTGTATCATAAATCCCTTGATGATTCTATGGAAAGTCAAGCCATCATAAAATCCACTATCGGCAAGCTTAACGAAATTGGCCACTGTAATAGGCGCAGTGTCGGCATCTAAATCTAATTTTATTACTCCTTTACCTTTTATAGTAATTTCTGCTTTAACGATATTCGGTTCCTTTTCAGTCTTTCCACAAGAACTCATTGTTAAAACCATTACAAACAATATTAATAAAGTAAACACTCTTTTTTTCATATAAATTTTTCCTTCCTTCTATTTATAACCTCTAATGTTCATCCTTTTTTATCAATTCGATTATCGATTGAGCTTTACTACTCCAATCGTTTTCTTTTGCTTCTTTATCTAAAAGATTTATATATTTTTTATTATCTTTTTTATTAAGAGCCTCATCTAATTTTTGTATAAACTCTTCATGACTATGACCTATCATCACACTCTCATATTGTCTACACTCTAAAAGATCTGTGATAACAATAGGTTTATGCAATGCCATATATTCAAATATTTTAACAGGACTAGTCGCCTCAGTTATGCTATTTAACAAAAATGGAATTGTCAAAACATCGCACTTTTTTGCATAATTTTTTAAAACTTTATAATCTCTCGGTCCCATAAAATAAACATTTTTTTCTTGCTCTAAACCACTGTTTTCTAAAGCATCATCATACTTAATACCGAATAAAACTATACTATATTTATCGGTCTTTGCTATTTTTTTCACAAGCTCATAATCGAACCATTTTGCAAGAGCTCCGTAGTAACATACAATTGGCTTTCCAATGTCCAATACTTTTTTAAAGTCATCATCAAACTCAAAATTTTCATCATAATTTTCATAAAAACTATAATCTACACCGTTCGAAGAAAAAGCCAAATTCTTTTTTCCTCTTCGTTCCACTACTTTTTTTTCAAGTGCACTCGCTGTTACTACTACGTACACATTATCGTGATCCATAACGTATTCATACTTATCGACAATATTCTTTGGTAAATCTTTTGTACCAGCAAGCTCAGGTGATAAGTCATCTATATATTCATATATAAATTTATATCCCGCATTCAAGTAATCTTCAATGTTTTGTATACTTAACTTCCAATCAGTCGAATAGAGTTGGATATATTTTGGCTTATCGATTTTTTCTAGCACTGACATCAAAATCTTATTTAATGCCACATTATTATAATTTAACAAATACAAATTATCTTGAAACTTTTTATAAGTTTTTACATGATCTGTCATAGTTGTAACTTCGTATAAAACTAAACACCTATTTTTTGATAAATTATTGGCTATATGTTGTGGTCTTTGAAATAAAGGCACATTATATCCAAAACTACTTCTCCATAAAATTATTCGATCATAATCACTTGTCTCGAATATTCTCTCTAGTTCACGTCTAAACTTTTTTTTATTAAACATAACTTTAAAACTAACTTTGTCTAAATAATTTGCAACTACATAAGCATAACACTTTTTACAAAACCCAATAAAACCATATTTTTTATATACATTAACTAATTTAGTAACTTTATCTTTCATATGTTTCTCCTAACATAAGTATAGCACGTTGAAAATGTGTTGTAAATAAAAAAAGCTAGTGTTGTAACTGACTTCTGGCTTATTTCAATTTTTTTATTTTCCATTTTTAAATACAAAAATTTTACTAAGAATATAATTACCTATTACTATTAAAACTTGTGTTAACAAAGTCCACATGAACACCCACAATTCAGAATTTAACTGTAGTAATGATACAAAGAACCACATTATTAGCATTTCCATAACTAAAGTCAAAATCCTCGAACCAAAAAACGATGTCACTTCTTTTAATAAATTCTTACTCTTACTCTTAAATACAAACTTTCTATTCGTAACATAAGCGAAAGTCACCGCCAAAATCCATGATATTATTATTGCTATTTGTAATTCAAGTTGGTTTTTAGCATCTAAAAAAGTAAACAATAAAATCCATTTAACAGATAAACTTACCACCGTTGTTAAACCACCAAAGAAAATATAATTTATTATCTCTTCATACTTTTTATAAAATTCTTTAATTTTTTTCATAAACTTCACTCCATACTGTAATTCTAACATATTTTCATGAAAATATATATACTTTAACGATCAGAAGAGTAAAAGAAAAATGTCACAAAATTGACACTTTACAATAATTATTTCTCGTTATTTTTTTTAACTATAATCTCATCTGTTTCCACTGCTTTATTTTTATTTTCATCTATTCCAATTTTATCGGAAATTTTTCTTTTAGCTTTATGCCAATATACCCACTACTGCACCTATAGCTATAACTATTCCGGCACCAGCTTGTATAGCACAAGTCATAACAGATGGATCTATATAAGCCTCTACATTTTCGCAAAACATAAATATAAAACCTAACGCTATTAAAAATAAAGATAAACCATGTAATATTTTACATTTCATGTTATTTTTTGCTCCTTTCTTTAATTTTTCTATTTATTGCTTCGATTATGTAATCCCCTCCGACCTGGGCACTTGTACCTATATTAAAAACAATATCTTTAGTTAGTTTTGCGATTTTATCACTATAAGATTTTTCATTTTTAATCATATCCTCGTTAACAGCAGCTATTTTATTTATTTCATCGAGTTTTAACACTTTACCATTTTTTCTCTTACCCAAATATTATAAGGTTCAACATCTATTTTTTTATAATCAGGATTCATAATTTTTATCGGTGTATCTATAAAAACAACTGGTTTTTTAGTGGTAAATGCAAACTCATAAGCTATACCTGACCAATCTGTAATTAATATGTCTGAATTAAACACAGTATCATTTTTTGAAAAATCTGTTTGAATTATAATATTTTTAACATCTTTATATTTATCTTTTAACTTATTAAATTTTTCAATTTCATGTCTAACTTGCTGAGGATGTGGCCTAACAACAACTTTATAATCTTTACCACTTAAACTATCTAACAATTCATCTAAACATAAATCGAAAATGTTATTTTTTTGCCATGAAGGTATTAATGTTTGCATATTTTAATTCACTCCTACTACTTTTCCTATTATCTCAATTTCGATTCCAATACGAATTTACAACTTTTTATGTTACTTTTTTTTTCAACTTTTCATAGTCTTTAAAACTTCCTTTCAGTCACTATAAAATTATTATATGCACACACACACCAACGTTTGTTAAAGAGTTTTTACCCTTGCTCCAAAAAAAGGCAAAAAAAGTAAAAAAAGAAGAAAAATTAGCTTTCTTCATTAAGTTCATTTATCATATCTAAATAAGTTCCTTCTAAAAAATTCGTATTATAATAAGATGATTTTTTCTCCAGTTGTTGGTTTAAATACTCGAGACCTAATTCTTCCGCATAAGTTGGAACTTCAGAAAATAAATTCGTTCCTAGCCCTAGACGATTGCCTTCTATTTGGACTCCCAAACTAGCTAAAGTAGTCGGAAACATGTCAAATTGAGTAAAAATTCTATTCGAAATATTTTGCGTTTTGGAAAGAGAATTAATAAAAGTATTAAAAATAGTTCTATCTTGGGAAAGATTATCAGATATTTCTAATCTCATAGTTAAATGATCACCGACCAAAATAACAGATGTATTTTTTGCAAAAGATTGTTTAGAAACCCACTCTACAAATTCCGCAACCATTTCATCATTACACAATAAAACATTGGCATATACATCGTCATATATTTCATCACAACTTTTATCTAAATAACCATCATTAGCATGAGTATCAGCAGTCAAAATGGTAAAGTTAAAAGGTTCATTACTCTTAGAAATCTTTTTCAGTTCTTCTTTTGCAATTTTAAATAACTTTTTATCTTCATATCCCCACCAAACATTATAACCTTCAGGAAGATATCCTGCTTCTATAGCCCAGTCATGGTCATAAATATTGTAATTTCCATGTTGACTAAAATACTTATCTCTTGCTGCAAAAGAAGAATTAGAACCCATAAGAATATATTGATTATACCCGTTTTTTTCTAGTATATCGCCAAGCGAAGTAATACCAGGCAAAAAGTCACTATCTTTTCCATAAGTATTAACTTCTATGATTGTTTTTAATGGCACACCAGCAGTTTGAGAAATCATAGATGCAACAGTGTACGTTGTACCATAAACTTGATACGCACCACCTAAACTATCCGAATTAGAAAAACTACTATTTTGTTCTGCCAATTTTGATAAATTTGGTATTAAATTTATTTCCTTATCCAAAGAAGTATAACTTGCAAAAGATGACTCCATAGATTCCAAATATATATAAATAAGGTTTCTTTTATTTTCAGGGAAAATTAAATCTACTTTTCCAGGAGCCACATAATATTTATCAAATATTTCACTTTCTATTTTTTGATTATCCATATATTCAAAAAATCCCAAATGACTTAAAGCATAAACTACAAAAAAAGTAAAAAGACAAATCGAATAAATACAATCAGACACGAAAGCAATAGAATATGTTCTCTTTTTCTTTTTTAAGTAAAAGTTTAAACAAATATCTTTTTTGAATAAAACAGGAATTATTAAAATTAATGTACATATTAAAACTATAGGAAGACAATACTTAACACCGTCGATTATTGGCGACCAACTCGTCCCTGCCGCAAACATAAAATTATATAATATTTGCTCAAAATCAGCTCCACTATAAATATTTTTTATATAAAGTGATACAGAAAAAAATATTATACCTAATATAATTAAACAAATGCTAATGATTTTTTTTATTTTTGAGTTCAATATCAACCACTACATTTCTATTTAAAACTATTTTACATATTACCAAGACAAAAGTTACTAAGGAAGAAACCGCCATATATTTTACAGCAATACCAGGGTATAAATTTATATTATTTTCTATATTATTATCTATTTTTAAAACTAAAACACAAATAACAATAGTAAATAAATTTATCAACAAACTATAAGTTCCATAGTTAATAATTTCTTTTTTATATTCTTTTTTAGCAAGTACATTTTCCATTTCCAAAGCTAATAAACCTGGCGTAAAAAAACAAATTAATGCCAACATACAATCACATCCAACAACATTTCATAGCCAATATACCATATTTATTTATAAAACTCAAGCAGTACATAATTTTAGATAATCACATCTGATTAATTTATGATAATGACTAAAGTGTTAACTTTAGAAAATGTCTCAAGTTGATGTAAAATAAGTCATCGAGGTGACGAAAATGAGAAAGGTAGAATTCAAAATGAATGAACAAGAAAAATATGAAGTAATCAAAGAATCAGTAGATCACAAAGGAAACAAAAATCGAGCTAGTAAAAAGCTCGGTATATCAAGAAGACAATGAGTGCTATATATTAAGATATCCTAAAGAATCTTTTACTTTTTCCTACCACTTAAACCACATGGTATAGTAAACATAATAGGTACCGTAATTGGAATAAAGTATCGTGGACTTACTTCTAAAAAAAGCATAGCTACAAATAACCCCATTCCAAAAATTAAAATGTAATTATAATTGTCAATTTCTTCATAATATTCTATACATCTCTTACTTGCTATCATATTTCCAATCAATAACAAATACAAGTATACAGACAAACTAACTTTTATAATAATTTTAATCAAGTTGAAAATGCTATTCATGATCGAATAAGATACTTCTACATAAGTATAATTATTTAAATTTCTTCCGAGTATTCCAGCTTTATACCCAATAAACCATATATTGTTTAACCCATTATTTTTATAACGTTCAAAACTTAACCTAGTCATTTCTTTATGTGCAAAAACGCCACCGAGCTCATTCACTTTTTCTTGAAACAAAACAGCATCCTCTTTATTCCACATACCATGACTACTCATATTAGAGCCGACATACAATGAAAAACCTGATTGACTTCCATTAACTTCTATTCCAATCTCTTTCTGTACTACATTGAAAAATAAATTATTTATAACAGAATAAGAGCTAAAAATCAAAACGAATGTAATTAACAACTTTTGAACTGAAACTTTTTTATATTGTCTTATCAAAAATGTTACAATTGCAATTAAATATATAATCATGAATGGTCTAAAAGAATTTGTTATACCTACCAACACTCCCGTTACTATACACCAAATCCAAAAATTGTTTTTTTTAAAGTTTATTCGCGAAAAACAATAAAAACAGATTATTAATAAAGTATTTACAACGATTACTGGACAACACTTTGTAATCCATAAAATACTAAAAGGGTTATATAAATAAAATAATAAACCTTTTAACGCCTTGGACTTATTAAATTTATCTCTTAGTATCAAATAGAAAAACAACGCACCTATCAATTCAATAATTAAATTCATTAAAATACATATATTATAGTGCTCACCAAATATTTTAAAAATATTTCCCAATAAAGCTATATAAGAGTACAAAAAAGGAAATAAAGAAATGTACCCATTATCTAAAGTACCACCATTTGAATATTGCCTAGCATTAGATAAAAATGACAAATAATCACTTTCAATATTTCCATACTTAAAAAATAAAAGTATAAAACGAAATAACAAAG
The DNA here is from genome assembly GCA_947646655.1 of uncultured bacterium. Lineage (GTDB taxonomy): Bacteria > Bacillota_I > Bacilli_A > RF39 > UBA660 > RUG11867. Next base: position 141,523 of record CANSHI010000002.1, on the reverse strand, counting down.
GTATTATAAAAATGAGAATAAGAATTAGTTTGTTTATTTTATTTTTATTATAAAAATATTTTTTATAAGCTAAAATTAATCCAATAGAACATATAATTCCAATCCAATTATAAATATTATTTGTAATTAAATTTAAGGCTAATAATGAAAGTGAAAATATAAAATAGAATAAGAAAAAAAACATTGAGTATTTATGTTTACAAAATTCTTTTCTAAAGTTTTTTAATTTGTCATTCATCCTTGTTCATCCCAATCTATAATTTCATCACCTAGAACTATAAAAGAATGTTTAGCAATTTTCTTACAAGGTAAATCTGTACGGGAATCTGAATAAAATTTTTCGCAGGAGAAAATGTTCAAATCAGCTAATCTTTTAACCTTTTCTTTACCATAACAGTTTTTGCCTTCCAATTTTCCAGTATTTATATCAACTTTAGTCGCAATTAATTTAAAACCAAGTCTGTTAGCAACTTCTTGTAATAGAAATTCTGGAGAAGCACTAATAATAATGTCACTCGATTGTTTATTGTTCAAATAAAACTTTTTAATTTTAAAAATATTTATATCCCAAAAATTCTTAACAAGTTTTTCTAAATCACTAAAGTTTTTAACTATACTAAAAAAAACCGATTTTAATTGTTCTTTAGTTCTAAATTTTAATTTATACGCTATAAATATTAATCCTAATCTTGGAATCACTAATAAGCATCTTTTATTTTTTCTAATACAAAATTTAAAAAAATCCACACTAGAATCCCCATCATATATTGTCCCATCAAAATCATATATGTTCATCAAAACAACTCCAATAATACTAACATTGAAATACCATAAACTACACACATAATTAACAAAAGTTTATCTTGATAAAGGATAGTTGTAGGATCTCCTTCATCGCACTCCTCTACAACTAAACAATATCTCATCATTATCATAATTACAAATGGAATAGAAAGATACATGTAATTTATATTTTGATTAATAGTCCATAATGAGTAGAATACAAGAGTTAAACTCAAAGTTAAATACTGAAATTTATCTAGAAAAGCTTCATTATATTGTTCTAAAACTTTTCTACTTTTTTTATTATTTAATAACTCCTTTTTCCGTTTACCTAAACCTAAAAATAAAGAAGCATTTAAAACCGTTAAAAACAACCAATTTGAAACTTGTACATTTATTATTGATGCACCATAATACACTCTTAATACAAATCCTGTTGCCAATAATATAATATCGATGATTGCTATATTCTTTAAACCAAAACTATAAGCTATATTAATTACAAAATAGCCAATTAAAAAATATAAAGAAATATTTAAAATATTATTATGTATTATTATATTAATGATTACTGACAAAGTAATCATTAATACTGCTATAATTATAGCAGTTCTCTTTTTTACTTTACCACTAGGAAGAGGCCTATTTTTTTTCCGTGGATGCAACTTATCTTTTTCTATATCACGTATATCGTTCACAATATATATGAAAGAAGATAAAAAGCTAAAAGACAAAAAACCTAATATAGTATTAAATACTGTATCATAGCCAATTAGCTTTGAAAATATTAAAGGTACAAAAACCAGTAAATTTTTTACCCAATGTTTTACTCTTATTAATTCTAAATATTTTCTCATATACTACCTTCTTCTTACAACATCTAAGATAACAACATTTTACCATAACTAATACAATAGTTGCAAGTATACAAATACAAATTAAAATAGACCTCTCCAAAATTTGGATAACGTCTATTTTATTTACACTAATTAACTTAACCGTTACTATGTTTTAATTATAACTTCTCAGCAATTCCACATTCATATCCCCCATTTAATGTGTATTCGTAATCTTTAATTGGTATATCAGTATAGATAATCTGATATTCAGGTAATTCTCTATCAATGTCAAAATAAGCTCCTGGAAACATAGACGTATAAATTTTAAGTTGATATTCATGTGGATCATAGTTTCCTCTTATAATGTCTAATTCTCGATTAAATGTTGTAGAATGTCTAAAAGCTTCATCAATTCCGCCATATAAAAATATAGCACCATTCAAGAAAGTCATTATCATTAAAAACTTTTGTAAATATTTCAACACCAAATTTGAATATTGTTCCATTAATAAAATAGCTCCCAATACAAAGAAATGAATTTGTGGAAAATATCTTAGCCACCATAAATCAGACATAACAAACATCATAATAACTGTTATAAATATTGGTATTATCATTAACATAAACTTTTTTCTATCTCTTTTGAATTCTTTAATGATAAGTATCATAAAGACGAAAAAAGATACAGTTAATATTCCACTAAAAAGGAAGCCATTTCCAGAAATTCTTATTTCACATCTTCTAGCCAAAGGTAATTCTTTTTCCTTTATAATAAACGGAATTTTTAACATAGCTTTTTCATTAGAATTGGCCGAAGCATTTAAAGCCTCTGAATAAGTTGATACTAAAAATCTCTTTATTGGTGGAGCATCGTGTAATTCAGGTATTAACTCACGATTCATTATATCGATCTTACCCTCACCCATTAAAGGATAAAAAGGATTACCATGTTCAACATAATTTTTAGGATATGAACTTGATCCTACTACAAAAATTGAAATTATAACAGCCGAAACGGACGTCAAAGTAAATCCTATAAATTGTTCTTTGCCAAACTTTTTCTGTAATAATCTTATAAAGTACCAAAGATAATAGCCTAAGCAAAATATACCTGCATATCCAAATGATGAATATTTAATATTTATCAATACTACTAAAAAAATCAAATAACATGCTAACAGTTCTGCTTTAGAAATGTATCCTTTCTCCTCATTAGCAAAGAAATACCAAATAAGCATATAGAAATACAAGAAAACTAAACAGTCAACAAAATTATTAATAATTTGACTTAGAATTGTTGTACACGAAAGTATAAGAAATGAAAACAAAATAGCAAAAATTCTTTTTTTCTTTTTAAACAATAACAATGATAAAGTAAAAGTAAACAATACAACCATTGATAAGAAATTAATTGCCTTACCACTCTCCACACGTCCAGTAACAACTCCAATGTCGGCGCCAAATAGATAAGAAGCTTTTGGATAATGGTTGATCCATAAATGAGACAATTCATGTACCATTTTAGGTCTTTCTTGTTTCATATCATATTCTTCTACTGGCTCTTTATTAGGATTCCATCCATCCATCAGGTATCCAATTGATGCTTTATGATACATATTCCCGTCCCAAGTACTATCATATATTTGACCACTAACAGTAATTGAAGTAACAATTAGAAATATCGGAAGAACAATGGATACTAAAAAAGATTTTATGTTTAATATTTTCCATCTTTTCAATAAATACAAAACTATCCCTATTGTTAATATAAGTGATATGTAAAAATAACATTTTTGTACAGAAACATTTATTAAAAGCATTAAAGATGGAATAAATATATTTAAAAATATAAACAATAAAATAAAAAATCCCAAATAAAATATGCTACGATAATCTACTTTTTGTTTCATTATCTTTTCTGGTTTTATATATTTTACAAATAATTTTTTTAATATACTGAAACCCGCAACAGCATTAATACACATTAAAGATTGAATGGCATACATGTATCTATTTTGAGTTTCTATAATTAAAATTAATAATAAAGAGCCATAAACAATTAAATAACTTAAAAATAATTTTAGATTTTTTTCTTTATACATTTTTATTAAACCTATAGCACTTAAGAAAATAATTATTAGATAAAATATATTATTAACCTTTATAACATAATCTTTAATAAAATCCACTATATAATAATCTTTAGAATTTTGCAAAGACTCTACAACATAATTAATTTTACTAGCATCATTGCTATTCAATATTTCAGCGTCATAATCTAACATTTTTACTGTATCAGCTTTACTTCTTTCATATAATAGATAGTGTTTTAAATTGGACATTATTTCTTTGTTAGCACTTCTATAATCATAATCATGATTTTTAAATGTATCAAAATACATAGAATACATTTGAGCATTTTCAGAATCATAAATGCCATTATTTCTTAATCCAACATTCAAATAACATGGCGCAACATTTCTAACTACAGGATTTCTTACAAAGTCTTTTTCTATTTTATTATATATAAATGAATTTGTAACGAAAAAAGATATGATTATAAAAACAACAAACAAAGCTTTATTTTTAAAATTAAATTTTGATAAGACTTCATTTATTTTTATATTTTTTGTTTTACTATATTGGAATAGAAAATCCATTATTAAATAAATAATAAATGCTACTATACACACAAAAGAAAAATTTTTAAAAAAACTACATATGCTCAATAGGATTCCAACTAATATCGAAGAGATTATTAGAATTACTGGCTTTTTAGAATAAAACCTATTTTGATTTATTTTTAAGAATAAATATAATATCAACAATAATAAAAATGAACAAATATGCTCAGGTGTAGTTATGAGCGTATACAAAATATTCGATGGCCAGAAAATATAGATTAAGGATACATAAAACGCTTTTTTCTCATTCTTTAAAATAAGACCAGCTACTTTATACAATAAAATACTGGCTAAAATTAAAATTCCACTATTAAATAGTAAAGCAACAAATTGGCTTGTCCCAAATAACTTAAATATCTGACTTAATATCTTGGGGTACATAATCCAATGAGTAAACACCTGATAATAATCCGTCTGAAACCAACCTGTTTTAGCAGCATCCAATGCCATGCCAAAATCTGACACTTGCGTTACTTTATCATTAAATAATGTAACTATTCCCACTCTAGTTAAAATTGCAAATAGAACTATAATAAACAAATGATATTTGCTTGATAAATTGATTTTAATATCCATTTTTTTTAGCAAATAAAATAATATAGCAACTAAAACGACAAAACAAATAGTAACTTTAATATTTAGTCCATAACTAACAGGATAATAGAGAAAAAGAACAGAAAAAATTAAAAGAAGCATGGAAAAGACCTTATTTTTCATTTCCAAGCCTTTCTATGATAGCATCGACTATTCTCTTACTTGCTAAACCATCACCATATGGGTTAGAAGCATGACTCATTTTAGTATAAACTTCCTGACTAGTTAGTAATTTTTTAGTTTCTTCATAAATTACATTTTCGTCAGTTCCTACTAATTTTAATGTTCCAGCATCTATTCCCTCAGGTCTCTCAGTAGTATCTCTAAGCACTAAAACTGGTTTCCCTAGACTTGGTGCCTCTTCTTGGATTCCACCACTATCAGTTAAAATTATGTAAGATTTATTTTGAAAATTATGGAAATCAAAAACTTCAAGAGGTTCTATCAATTTTATTCGCTCACAATCTTCAAAAACTTCTTTAGCAACCTCTCTAACTTTAGGATTCATGTGAATAGGATAGATTACTTTGACATCTGAAAACTCATCCATAACTCTCTTTACGGCTTTAAATATACGACGCATAGGTTCTCCCAAATTTTCTCTTCTATGAGCAGTAAGCAGGATCATTCTATCAGTATCCTCTAGCCATTCCAATTCAGGGTGCTTATAGTTCTTATTTACTGTCGTACTCATAGCATCAATTGCAGTATTCCCAGTTACATAAATTCTGTCTTCCTGAATATTTTCTTTTAATAAATTGGCTTTACTTAACTCTGTTGGGGCAAAATACATATCGGTCATACAATCGACCATCTGACGATTCATTTCTTCTGGAAAAGGCGAATATTTATCATCAGTTCTTAAACCAGCTTCCACATGACCAATAGCAACTTGATTATAAAAGGCTGCTAATGCACCAGCAAAAGTTGTCGTTGTATCTCCATGTACTAATACAATATCAGGTTTTGACTCTTTGATTACTTCTTCTAATCCAGTCAAAGCTCTTGTAGTAACATCTCCCAAAGTTTGACCTTGCTTCATTATATTTAAATCATAATCTGGTTTAATCTGAAAAGTATCCAAAACTTGATCTAACATTTCTCTGTGTTGTGCTGTTACACAAACAATACTTTCAATTTCCTCTCTACTTTCTAACTCTTTAACTAAAGGGGCCATTTTTATAGCCTCAGGACGAGTTCCAAAAATACTCATAACTTTTATTTTTTTCATACATATACTCCTTAAAAATATTCTATATATTCTTTTCTATCAATTTTGTTAAAATATTTGGAATCAGCAAATATCTTTTCTGCATCACTAACAACTTCCTCTTCCATATTCAATAGTTGTAACAATCCATTAGATATATTATCCTCCAAAGGGAATTCGCTAACTCTTAAATAAACTAAATATCCATTTAAAAGATAATTCCTTATATAATTTAAAACCGTTCTTTTACAGTCAGTAATACTTTTTAAATAAAATTCAACTAATTTAGTCTGCCCGTTAGATTTGTTAAGTTTAAAACTTTCAAACTGTTTTTCCCATCTTTCTTTCCACAAACTTTTGTTAAATGTTGCAGCCACTTGAGAAGCATTTTTTCTAATTATATCTTGCTCTTCGTATCGTTCAAGCACATCTAATATACATTCTTTGAGTGCTTCTTCATTAGGCTCGATCAAATAACCATTATAATTATTAATAATTAAGTCGGTTAGTCCCCCAACTCTAGTTGCAACAACAATATTGCCAGATGCCATAGCTTCTAAACACGATAAACTCGTTCCCTCGCTATATAAAGTAGGTATTAAACTAATATCGGTATATTGATAGACTTCTTGCATTTCATTCGGTTCTTTATAATAACATTTTATATTATCAGGAAATTTTTCTATTACCTTATTGATATCTGCTAACATATTTTCGTCACCACGTCCAACTAAATGAAATTCGACATTTTTATATTTTTCCAAAATACTTGGAATAACGTTAAGCACTAAATAAATTCCTCGTGGTTCAGAAAGCCTTCTAGGAAATGTAATTATTATCTTGTCCATTTTAGCTTTACCACTGTGTTTAAAAAGATTAATATCTACATAATTAGGAATTGTCATAACTTTTTTACTTCCGAGTTCATAATCGATAGTTTGAACCCAATTAGGTGTATTAGTATCTACCGAAATAACTTTATCACAATAATAAATTGAATCGATATATTTCTTTTTATTTTCCCAAAAATCTTCCATACCATACGAATAATGATTACAAGGACTATCCCAGCTTATACCATGACTTATACCAATCGAAGGACCTATGTGGTTCGGGTAACATTCTTGAAACGAAGAATAAATATGTAATTGAGAACCATTAAAAGTTCGATAAATATAATTTTTACTATAAAAATCTTCATATACATAACGATTTAAAAACTCGGGTTTTAAAGGCGCATGAAGACCAATAACATTCATATTATAAATTTTTCGAAAAAAAGGTTTCTCGGATAATTGATATACATCTAAATTAATATTTTGTGATTTTAAAATGTCGTATAAATCTAAAAGGTATCTTTCTGCTCCTCCAAAAAAACAATTTGTACCGTGTGAGTTAAAGAATGTCGATGTTTTTACACTCACATTATTTTTAACATTATAATTTGCTAACAGTTTTAAGCCAGCAAGTGTATCCATTAACCGTTTAATATACTTTAAAGATAATTCAGAGACCATACAATTGATCGCATTAGCAAAATCACATTTATCATTTTCATATATGTATATAAAATTTCTTAATTCAAAAACGTTTTTAAAAGTATATTCATTTATGTTATTGACATCTTCAATTAATTCTTGATCAATTACATAAAATTTAAATTTATAGTCACTCTTTTTAAGAACCTTTAAAATATTTTTATAATTAATTCCCTTCTCAAAAATGACATCTATACATCCTACTTCAAAACTAATTGATGACAACTTTTCTATAGGTGACTGTGTAAGCTTATTATGCTCACTTAATTTCTCAGTTTCTTCCATTGAAATCTCCTTCTATAATTTTATAAAACTGATATACTCCTTACCCATTCTCTTAACATCGAGAAATGCATAATCTTCACTTTTAAAATTCTTCTCATCTTTAAAATATTCGATATTTTCTATCATCTCTTCAAGAGCTTTAACAAATTCTTCAGTAGAAGCATCAATTTTTTCTTTAGCCATATTACTAGCAATCTTAGGAGTTATTTCCATAATATCTTCATAAGGCGGTCTCACACCTTTAATCCGGTCAATAACTGGAAAAGTTTTACTCAACATAAAATCAGTCATAACAACAGGCTTTTTATTCATCAAAGCTTCCATTACTGTAAGAGGAACGCCTGCCTCGTGAATAGAAGGTTGCAAATAAATGTCACAATTTTTTCTCATGAAGTCTCCCATTTCATCTTGAGCGATATAGTGTAATATAATAATATTATCTTTAGCAGGAGACTTTTTCAATGTTTTCATGAATAAATCATATAATTCTTGGTTTAGTATAGGACCAGCACATATAAATTTAACATTTTTATGTTTTTTAATGATTTGTTCAGCCACTCCTATTATTTCCATCTGATGCTTTCCATCAGTATAAGAACCAACTGTCAAAATAGCAATTTCATTATCTTTAATTTTCAAATTTTCTCTATTGACAGAAGAAATATTGCCAGTATATAAATTTTCAAAATCGATTCCATTCAATATTACTTTGACATTATTAATACCAGTTTTTTTACAAAAATAACTTTTACACCACTCTGAAACTGCAATAATTCCATTTGTAAATTTTAATTTTGTCTTCAAATGTTTCCACTCTGTTTCTGTATACCATATATATGTGTTATGAACAATGTAATAATTTTTAAAACCCAAAATTTTAAATTGAGGCATTTTAAATGTAGTAAAATGATATATTAAAGTTCCAATATTATTTTTAGCACAAAATCTTAACATTTCACAAAAATCGTAATATACCATTCTAAAATGCTTTGGCGATTCTAATTGTTGACACATGGGACCTGCATCATTCGTAACTGATATTACATATGAGGCATTTCCATTTTCTAAAAACATTTTATAAATGTTTGCAGCAACCTGTTCCATACCACCACTATTAAAAGAATTTATTACTTGAGCAACTCCCTTAGGCTTACCAATATTTTTAATTTTACAAAATATATAATATATTATTGTTGTTATATATTTAAAAAATCTTTTTATTTTTCTTAATATTTTCATATACTACTCCTTAAACATTTTTCTAAATTCATCTTTACCCTTTTCATGAATATCGATATATTTCTTTAAGACGTTTTCATTATTATCTGCAATTTCTTCAAGCTCTTTCTTCGAAGGAAGTTCATTATTATTAAAATCTTCGAGAGTTACATATTTCATCCCTAAATCTAAGAAATCGCCGATTTTTGGACTATTTACAATTGGCACAATTCTATACTTAAAGTAATCAGCTATTTTAGTTGGACAAGCCACATTATTTACAGTTATATCATCTCTTAAAACATAACCATAATGTGCCTTAGCATAAACGTCAGTACATAAATCTTTATAAGCTTTTGAGCCAACCGTTAAATTTTTATACTTCGGATAATTCCAAGTTTCCCAAAACTCTTTAGGATTAGGGCAGTAAACCATAAAATTGGCATTATCTATCGTTTTGTTAATAGACTCTTGCATTAACTCAATTTTTTGCCATTTCATAATACCACCAGCATAAATGACTACTGGTTTTCCTTTAATAAATTCTTTCTCTTTAGGTACTTCCGTATCGTACTGAGCTAATGAACTATCAAAAATCGGCATAACAATAGTCTTAGCTTTAAACTTCTTACCATACTTCTCCATTAAGTGTTCTCTAATTTTATTAGTAACACATATCAAGCACTCAGCCTTTTGAACAGTTGCTTCTTCTATATCGCCATACATTTGGGCAGCTTCATATCTACCATATAATGTTTCTTCCTCTGGAACTACACCATGGACATCTACATAAACTTTAACTCCAGGTATTTTAAAAAATTTAGTTTTTACTTGCCAAACTGAATGACAATATATTCTTTTAGCAGCCATCATGAGTAATGACACTAAAATCTTCTGCTTTCTAGACCCTGGCAAATATCTTACAACTGTCGTATTATTTTCATGCTCTTCAAACTTTATAGCAGTTCCATCAGTTTCATATGTAACATAAATTTTATAATAATCTTTAAATAATTCATCTACTGCTTTTACTCTTTTATAATAACCATCTTTTAATCTTTCCTCATTAAAATAAGGAGCTACTATAACGATAGACTTATTCTTTTTTATCCTTCTTTTAACATCTAAAAATTGATTTAATAATAATTTATTCATAATGTACCTCTATTTACTTTCCATAAATTTCTTGAAAGCATCACACACTTCTTTTCCCCCGATATCCTGGACTACGCCGTGTTCTATCCATACAACTCTATCACACAATTTTTTAATCTGCTCGATTGAATGCGATACGAATAACACAGTCGTTCCTCCATTAATCATACTGAGCATTTTAGATTCACTTTTAGACTGAAATGCCATGTCACCGACTGATAATATTTCATCTACTATCAAAATTTCCGGATCGACAATAGTAGCAATACTAAAAGCAAGCCTCGCTGTCATTCCCGACGAAAAATTTTGCACAGGAACATCTAAAAAATCTTTTAATTCTGAAAACTCCACAATTTCATCGAACTTTGAATCGATTAGTTCTTTAGAATACCCCATAACTGCCCCATTTAAATAAATATTTTCTCTTGCAGTTAATTGAGGATCAAACCCTGCACCTAACTCGATCATTGGACAAATATTTCCATATGCTTCAATCTTCCCTTTAGTAGGTTTCATAACTCCAGCAATAACTTTAAGCATGGTCGATTTACCCGCACCATTTGCACCGATAAATCCAACTACTTCACCTTTTTTAACCTTAAAGTCGACATTTTTTAAAGCCCAAAATTCATTTTTTTCTTTCTTTTTATGCTTTCCAACATCGACAAACCACTGTTTTAAAGAAAATCCTTTTTCTATTCCTAAATTGAATTTCATAGAAATCTTATCAACATTTATCATAATCTCTTCATCTTTTGCCACGGCACTTCACCTCCTAAACATAATATATAAATTTATCTTGGTTTTTCTTAAATACTAATATACCAATCATAAATATTAATAAAGCAGAAACCCCACATCCTGCAAACTGTCCCACCGTTGGACAATTTCCATAAAGTATTATAGAACGTGCAAAATTAATAATTTGATACATCGGATTAAATTTCATTATTAACTGCAAAGTAGGATTACCTATAGTACTAATATCATACATTATTGGAGTCAAGTAAGTCCAAATTGTTACTATAATTCCGTATATATAAAACATATCTCTTAAAAATACTGACACAGTTGAAAGAATGAATCCCATACCGACAGTAAATAAAAATAGGCAAACAAACGAAAATGGAAGTAAAAAGTGCCACCAATTTAAACCTGTTCCCGTTAACAAAATAACTGCATATAATGGTATCAATGTAAGTAAAAAGTTAATCCCGACAAATAAACATTTCGATAAAGGAAATATATACTTAGGCATATATACTTTATTGATCAAGCTAAAATTGCCAACTACACTACTCATCGCTAAGTTCGAAGCTTCACTAAAGTAGTTAAAATAAGTTAAACCGATCATCAAATAACATATATAACTTATTCCTGGAGTAGACATTTTAAATACGTTAGAAAACACTATAGCCATGACAGCCATCATTAAAACAGGATATAATAAGCTCCAAAGGATTCCTAAAACACTTCGTTTATATTTGACTTTAAAATCTCTTGAAACGAGTTGTGATATTAAAAATTTATATTTTTGAAAACTGTACATTATATTTTTGACAAATGTCATATAATCACCTTTCCTATCACTATTATACTATAATAGGCTATTACACGCAAATATTTTTAATATTTCTAACTTTTATTATACTCAAAAATAGGCAAATGAAAACTTTAGTCCCTAAACTTTCCACTAAAACTTACAATAAATGCTAAAGGAATCGTAGAAGCTAAAAAGTTAACATTATTTCCAGACCAAAATGATCCCACAATAAATAACCCTAAACAACATAAAATAGCAAAGTCTACAAATGTTTTAGTTGTCCAAACAACTTTTATACATCTAAACACACTTCTATAATAAAACATCAAGGTTACAAGCATTCCAACTAAACCGAACGCATAAAAATGAAGCACAAAATCTTGTTCAATATTTACTATATTTTGAAGTCGCGAATTAGAAATACCAAACCACAAATTAGTTCCACGCCCATCGAGAGATACCACTCGCCTGATGATCATCAATTCTAAAACTCTATAGTTTAAAGTAATTTTATTTTGTTTGTCTAAAACTTCTTCCCAAAACTCTTTATCGTATTCATATGGATAAAAGTCCGTATAAAACTGTTTTCCTACTAAGTTATGATTAACTTTTTGTTCAAAAATTTCTAAATCACTTAAAGCATTATTGCCCTGGCTTACTTCTTTTTCTGATTTAGTCTCTTTTATAATTGTCTTACTAGCTTCTTCAATTTCATTCACTCGTGCATTGCAAGGAGTATAAGGTAGTGCTATAAACCATATCAAGCACATGACTCCAAGAACACTTACCCAAACATTCAACTTCTTTTTATATATAAAACTATAAGCTAAATAAGTTATACACAAAGCACCTAAAGTAAGTAAGCCCCCATAAGTACCTATTCTAGTTCCAAGCATTATCAAGCCTAAACTCACTAACATTACAAACAAAATATATTTCTTACTATTATATAAGCTCTCATAAACTGCCAATACCATTAACATTAATAATATGATAACTTCCTGATTAGCATAAGTAAACCAGCCCTTAGTAGCAGAACTCAATACATCCATATTTCTATTCCAAGAAAAAATGCTTGAATGTGTTATTTCATTTGAATAGCTAGATAAAGAATAGCCACATAAATTAAATATTACAATACTACCAGCAACTATTATTATCCATGAATTGATCACTCTAAAAAATTCTTGTTTAGTAAACTTCACATACTTTAAAATAAACAAAATCGAGAATGGCATACAAAGTTTAAGCAAAGTCATTCCTTCATTAACAATACTATAATTAAAGTTACCAGGTACTAAAGAACTAAAACCTTTGGAGTGTACAAAGCTAGCTAACAAATATATCATCATAGCCATATAGTAAAAAAGCAAATACTTAAAATTTTTTCTAGAATCTCTATAAAGAAAAACTGTTATTAAAACACTACTCAATATAAAGGCCACCCTAAAGAAAGTAGTCACATGATTATAAAAATATACAATTTCAAAAATAGGTGATATTATATAATACACCATTAAAACTATTTTAAATATTTTTTTCTTATCTAATTTATTTTTATCCATAATTAAATTATAACAATATTCAACTTATTTTACAATATCCTTAATCTCTTGAGGCAAATCCGCTTCTAATTTCAATAGTTTTCCATTGCGTGGATCTACAATCCACAGTTTTGAGGCATGAAGTGCTAATCTTCCAATCGGATTAGATTTAGACCCATATTTTTTATCGCCGACTATTGGATGCCCAGCCTCACTCATATGAACTCTAATTTGATTTCTCCGCCCAGTGTCTATGTTTACTTCTAATAAACTCATACCATTTTTAGCTTTTAAACATTTATAATGAGTTACCGCATACCAAGCGCCCTCTTTATTTTTTGCTGAATAGACAATTTGTGCTTTATTCATTTTTAAATAAGACTTTATAGTCCCAAAATTATTAACATTTCCTTCTACTACTGCTATATACTCTCTTTTCTTTACTATATTATTCCAACGTTCTTGTAATAACTCTTTAAGAACTACATTTTTTGCAAACATAAGAACACCTGATGTACCCTGATCTAATCTATGAACTACAAATATTTTAGTTTTCCTATCATATTTTTTTACATAATCGCTGACCATCCTAAAAGCGGTGATTTCTTTCTCTTTAGTATTAGAAATAGACAATAACCCATTAGATTTATTTATAACTATCAAATCTTTATCTTCGTATATAATTTCCAAATTAAAATCAGGTATCACTTTTTTTTCAAAATAAATCGCAACTTTACTGCCTACATTTAACATATAATTTGCATTAGTGACTATTTTTCCGTTTACTTCAATCATCTGATATTTTAACAAGTTTTTAATCTTTTTATGTGTAACACCGTTTAAATTTGCTTCCAAAAACTTAATTAAACTCTCTTTTTTATTATTAACTAAATCTTTTTTTCTCAACCTAGCTCAACTCCACAACTACATCCATTATAACCTACGGATATATAACATACAAGAAAAAACTCCAGTAATACTGGAGTCTAAACAAAAACTTCACAACTTAGCTCGATCAACTTTTTTGCAAGTGCAGATCTCATATTTCGTGAAACCAAACTTGTTTTCATACCATTTTTTAATAACACTGTATTGCTTTTTCTATCGTAAGAAACTATATTATACAAATTCAAAATACAACTCCTATGCACTTTTAAAAACCGTGGATCTCTTTTCAAATCTTCTTCAACGCCCTTTATTGTTTTATACTGTTGATAAGAATCATCATAAGAATAAATCGTAACCGAATCATTTCCCACATTTTTAATTATTAAATAGATTTCATCATAAGGTATTCTATATAATTCATCAAAAATTGAAAAAGTATAAACATCATTTCTTGCAACAATTTTATACGCAGAATTTAAGCCCATAAAAACATCATTTACCAAACTTTTCTTTTTATATATTACATCTAAATACATTATATTATTTAATTTACTGACAATTGTTTCAATCTTTCTAGAACTTAAAAGTAATATAGGACTAATATAATCACCAAAATCTCTTATCATCTTCGCCACTTCGATTCCTAAATTAGGCTTATCTATATCGATAATGTATATTTTTGATCCTATAATTCCACTGATTGTCCCAACAACATTATCATTTTTACTATTAAAGTAGTGAATCACATATCTCTCTGCTGCATTATAAAAAAATCTCTTTATTACACTTATCAATTCCCTTCTCAGCTTTATATCATTCTCGTATAAAATAAAATTAATCATACATATAATACTCCTTTAAACTTCTTTTTTTACTACCCCCGATATTTCTTCTATTCTTTTAATTAACATATTTTTTTTACTTCGTGCTATCAAATCTGTTGTCTCATTATTTTTAAAAATTATCTTATTATTTTTCTTGTCATAAGAAGCAACATTATAAATGTTAATAATGCAACTTCTATGTGACTTGTAAAATCTTGGATCATCTTTTAACCTCGATTGTAATTCCCTTATAGAAATATAGTTTTGATATGTATCATCAAGTGAATGTATAGTAACAGAATTACAATTCAAATCTTTTTCTACATAACATATTTCATCGTAAGGTAATCTATAAAGTTCATCAAAGTATGTAAAAGATAAAACGGAATATTTAGTAGCAATCTTATATGCCTCTTTTAAACTAAATATTATATCCTTTGCAATAGTTCTACTTTTCAAGATTAAACTCAAGTATAAAACATTATTTAAATCATTAATATCTAAATTTCTATTACCCGTGAGCAGTATAATGGGACTGACAAAATCACCATTTCTTCGAATTTGTTTTGCAACCTCAATTCCACTTAATGTTTGAACATCTGTATCTAGTATAAATATCTTTACACCTTCTAACTTTGAAATCTTTTTATCGATATCCAAAGAAAACTTATCAAATGTCAAAATGTCATAGTGATCTTTCTTCGCGAACAAAAATCTTGCTATTACTTCGTTAAGCATATCTCCCTCCTTTCTCTCACTAGCATAAACTACAAACGTAATCATTTAAAAACTCCTTCTTTCTTTTTGCAGTCGTTTACCGCATTACAAACAGAATAACATAAAAGTTTTAAAATATACTACTTTTTTCGACAATTTTCTTGTCTATACTTAGTAGACTTTCTCAAATATATTTTGTCTACGATAATTCACATGACATACCATCATAAAAAACTAACTAAAACATATAATAACGTAGGTGATTATATGTTAGTAAATTATACTACTAAAGAATTAGACTTAATGGCACGGTTAATGAGAGCTGAGGCTTTAGGGGAAGGGAACCTAGGTATGCTTATGGTTGGAAATGTCATTGTAAACAGGGATATTGCCGATTGCGATGTTTTCAAGGACATTAGGAGCATTTATGATGTAGTTTATCAAAATCCAGGAGGATTTTCAGGAACAAAGAGTTCTTTATTTTATAGTGCTTCGACTACTCAAGAAAAACAGCTTGCAGAAAGATGTCTACGAGGTGAATACTATCATCCTGCAACACATGCCCTCTGGTTTTATGCCCCAGCTACAGGATCTAGTTGTAAATCTTCATGGTTCAGCCAACCATATTCAGGAAGATATAAAAACCATTGTTTTTATAAACCAAAACCTGGTGAATGTGAACAACTTTATTAAACGAAAAAACACTTTCAAATCCGAAGTGTTTTAATTATTTTTCTTTTTTCCTATTAATATTTTTGTCAAGTTTTTCATTAATTTCTGTCGTATTAGTAACCAATGTCATAAGCATTGAAATAAACTCAAAAACCATTCTTACAATAATGTTACCAAAGATTAACCACAAAAATGCCGTTGCGATACTTACTCTTATAAAACTAAAAGAGCTTAGAGTTACAAACAAAGCAGATACTACATACATAACTTTTAATACAACATCTATAAATAGTTTTTTAAAATTCAGAAATTTATGTAACCACGAACTAAATCCACTAAATTTTTCACTAGTTTCTGATATGAACACTAGATATACAATTATTCCCCCAATTAACGCTAGCACAGCTGAGATAGCAATCCATGTCGAATCAGCCGAATAAGTCACTTTATATATTTCTTCTAACATTTTTATCCTCTTTCCTATTACTAAAAAAGTATAGCATATTTTATGAAGATGATAAATAAATTTCAAACTGTCTATACATAAAAAATGTTAACAAAAAAAGCAGTACCTAAGTACCACTTGTAAGCTATGCTATTGGAACAATTAAATGTACTCCAGACATACCATCATATTTTCTTTCGGTAGCTGAGTTCGTAAATTTAACAACATTTCCTAAACCAGTAATATCTAACGTATAAGCCATTGATTCAGCTCTAGTCAGATTAGCTTGAGCATGTTGATATGATACATAAGCATGAGCCTGTGAATAGTTATAAGAATCAAATGCTAACTTTGTACCTACTGTTAATTCGTATCCAGTAATATCAGATCCATCTTTTAAGTTCATAGATACACCTGCACCATTACTCAACTCTTTATAACCTTCAGAAGAAGTTGTATAACTAATTATATAACTTTTACCATTAACCCTATAAAGTTGTTCTCCATAAAAATCATTGTATTTGAAATGATTAAATCTATAAGCGAACACATCATACGATTGGTAAGCCGGTTTTTTCTTCCAACTCAAAGCACACGTTAATGTCCAACCACCACCATCAGTAATGAAAGCTCCTAAACGCTTATATGAAGTTTCAACCATTCCATCGTCCCCTATATAAGGAGTTATTTCTGACATTGGAGCATTGTTAAATTCTTCTTCAGTTATTTCTTCTCTAGATACTAATTCTTTATTAATATAAGTTTCCTTCTCATATTTAGCTTCATTAGAAACTATATTTGCATCTTTAAGTCTATCAAATTCTTCTTGTGACATACTTTCGACTTTTGTTTCAGAAAATACTTTCAACATTTTATTATATTGTAGCTCATTCATTTTTACACCGTTAGCATTAGTATAAAAAACTTCAGTAGCAAATACATTCGAAAAGCTAAATAACATTAAAATAGAAATCAACAATAAACTTTTACTAATTATTTTCATAATGATTTTTTCTCCTTTCTAGGAATACGATATCACTACTTGGTTATTTTTCACGCTACCCATCATAGCATATCATATAAGGAAGAAAACAAACTCTTAATATTACTAAAACATAAGGTAGTAGACCCATTAAAATTTATATTATAATCTTCATCAAGTGTTAAAAAAACCAACTTATCTTGATTATATGCTATCCTTCTATAACGAAAATTAATTTTATAAGATGTAATTTCATTTTTTATTTCCAATATATTTAAATTAGTATCATAAATGATTTTATAATCTTCTTCATTAAAACTTACAACTTTTCCATCAAAGTCCTCTATTAATTCTCTAGGGGTTTTATTAAATAAAAATGCAACATTTATCCTATCTAAAGCTTTATCCTCTTCTTCTAATTCTGTCAAATATTTATAGCCATGTAAAGCCTCTAGTTTAGCTTCCTTTTCCTCTTCTTTTATATCTGTACTATTATTATTTCCATATAAATTCTTCAGTTTAAAACTTCTTTTTATAGATTTCGATAAATCAATCTTAAAATATGTATCCATTCCGTTTTCATCTACATAACTTATTTTCATCGCAAAGTCATTTCTTTGTTCTTTTAGATTTTTCTCTATTTCCTTACAACTTTCACTTTCAAAATATACTAGACTACTATTAGTAAACTTTAATAGTAAGTCTTCTTCTTTCATTGTGTCTACTGTACCTTTATAAAATTCATATAAATAATTGTGATTTTCTAGTAAATCAGTATGAAAATCACCTAAGTTTATAAAACAATCTGTCTTGGAAAATACTATCATTCCATTCTCTATTGTGAAATTCTTATCTTCATAATTTATTGTATACACTTTTATATCATTTAAATGTACTATCAAATAACACAATATCATAAATAATAGTAAAATTGTTCCTAATATAACCGATATTTTGAACTTTGGACTATTTAATATCCTCTTGGTTATTCCACCTTCGGTTTCGGAGGCCATTCTTATGAACTCGCCCATTAATAGTTCATATAAACTTATATTTAATTCATCACACAATGGTCTTAACAATTCTATTGAAGGTAACCCTTTTCCTGTTTCCCACTTAGATATTGTCTTTCTTGATATGAATATTTTATTTGCTAACTCTTCTTGTGTTAAATTGTGCCTTCCTCTGTTCTCCGCGATAAACATTCCTACCGCTACTGGATCTAAATCTTTTTTCTGTCTTGCTATTCTTACTATACTTGTGTCCTTTTCATTCTTCTTTTTGTCACTCATCACTTACACATTAAACCTGAAATAGCAGATGTCTCCATCTTCCATTTCATACTCCTTCCCTTCTACTCTTAATCTTCCTGCTTCTTTTACTTTTATCTCTGTTTTATATCTCTCTATGTCTTCGTAACTGTGGAAAACTTATAAATTATCAACAGATAATTACATTAAAAAAAGCCCTCGAAAGACATTATATCAAATTAAAGTTTAGTTGTAAATAATTGAATAAAAAAAGAGAGGCTACTCACAAGCTCCCACTTTAATTTTATTTCTCGCCCTGTGTATTAAATTATAAATTTGTTTATTACTCATAGACATAATATCAGCAATTTCTTTAACAGACTTTCCATCTACCGTATATTGCAAAACTAACCTTTCATTCTCGCTAAGCTTCTTCATAATGCTTCCTGATACTTCCACTAATGTCTCATCATTTATAATTTTCCTTAAAGGTTCACTACTAATAAATTCCTCTAATTGGTCTAATATAGTATTCCTCTCATTAATATTTGTATCTAGTGAAATTGACTTGCTATAACTCTTATTTTTGACTGTTTCAAATTTTTCTATGTAATTTTTTAATCTTCTTCTTATACATGTAGTGGCAAAAGTAATAAACTTAACATCCCCTTCTTCATCATAGCTATTAATTGCAAAACTAAATCCAACCATAGCCTCTTGAGTTAAGTCTGAAAACTCTATTCCATATATAAAAGCCTTTTTCTTCAATCTATTAATTTCTTTATGAATTAAAGGACTATATTTTTGAAATAAATGATCCTTCGCATCCTCATTGCCATCTCTAACATATAAAACTAGTTTTGAATCATTTGTCTCGAAGTTAGTTTTTAATCCCATATATCAACACTCCAAACGAAACACTAGCATTTAAACTATTTACATGACCTATCATAGGTATACTTATAATTTCATCACACGCATCTCTCACTATTCTCGTAAGTCCATGACCTTCACTACCGATTACAAGCACCATTTTGTCACTATAATCTACCTTATCATATTCTACTCCGTCGGCTTCCGCCCCATAAACAAAGTAATTATTTTTTTTCAAAAATTCTATAGTATTTTTTAAATTTGCTACTTCAAAAATATCGACGTATTCTAAAGCACCAGTACTAGTTTTAACTACTGTAGGACTAACGCCAACACTTCTGTCTCGAGGAATAATAATTGATTTGACACCTATTGCTTCACAAGTTCTAATTATAGCGCCAAAATTATGTGGATCTTCTAAGTGATCTAATATAACAATTTTTTTTTGATTTAAATCAAGTTCTTTAATATCCTTACATTCAAAATCCTTAACATCTAAAATAATACCCTGAGTATTGCCCTCCACCATTAGATCGAACTTCTTTTTTTCAACTGTCACATATGGTATTTTATTTTTTTGAATAAAACTAATAATTTCCTTATCTTTAAAAGAAGAGCTTAAATACACCTTTTTAATTTGTCCACAATTACTTTTCAATTCATTAAAAACATTTTTACCAAAAACTTTCACTTTAACACCTCTTCCATAACTTCTTCAAGCCTGAACCGATCTTCTTTATATAAATAACCTATTAAACATTCAAAACCTGTGGACTTTTTATAAGTAATTATATCAGTGCTCTTGTTCTGATGACTATGTGCATTTCTACCCCTTTTAATAACATCGATTTCAGATTCTGATAAAAAATTTATATCTATTAAGCGGTTTAGTATATCAGCTTGAGCTTGTGCACTTACATATTTAACAGCTTCCTTTTGAAGATCTTTAACCTTACATATGCCTTTATTTATCAAATAATTTCTGACATATAATTCATAAACTGCATCCCCAAGGTAAGCCATTACTAAATTGTTCATAAGTACCTCCAACACAAAAGCTATTCTAACAGACTAATCTTTAGTTGTCAATTTTCTAACAACCGCATTTGCAGCACTAGCGCCTTCAAAAGTAGCTGACACTATTTGATATAAGTCCTTTTTAATAATATCCCCCACAGCATATATGCCTTCAACACTTGTCTCAAAGTTTTTATCGACTATTAAATAACCTTTATCATTATTAAATGCAAGCCTATCTGCAAAAGGAATGATAGGATCAAATCCGATATAAACAAAAAGCCCGTTTACTGAAATATCATTTCCATCATCTAATTTTAATCCTGATAATTTTCCATTATCTGTTATCAGTTCTCTTACATTTTTATTAAAAAGCACTTCTATATTTTCCGTTTTGTTGACTTCATCTACTAAAGATTTATTACCAGCCAAAGATTTTCCTCTAACAATAATTGTAACATTTTTAGCAATCTTCGCTAAATATAAAGATTCTTCTAAACTCGAATCTCCGGCTCCTACTACTGCAACATTCTTATCTTTGTAAAAATGTCCATCACATAAAGCACAATAGCTTATTCCTTTACCTACAAGATCACTTTCACCTTCGAGATTTAAACTTCGTCTACTGCGCCCAGTAGCAATTATTATATTTTTACACTTATATTCACCCTTTTGTGTATAAACAGTTTTAATTTTACCATCCTCTATTTTTGTTACATCTTCACTTTTATATTCTATATTAAATGTACTAAAATGTTCAAACATTTTCGTTGCTAAATCTGGACCAGTTATATTTATAAATCCTGGATAATTATTTACGACATTAGTATAATTTAAAAGTCCACCTGGCATTTTGCTCTCAAAAACTAAAATATCCAATCCGCTTCTTTTTGCATATATGCTAGCAGCTATACCTGCTGGGCCTAAACCAATTATAACTAAATCTTTAACCATTTAATTTCCTCCTATTTAACTTTATCATCATTATATAAATCTTCAAACTTACTTTTTCTCAAACATAAAATAAATATTACAACTCCAACACCTATCATTATTAAAGACACAAGTTGAGCCACTTTAAATCCTAATAAAGTTAATGAATCTGTTCGAGCCGACTCAATAAAAAATCTTCCCATACTATACCAAATTAAATATATACTAGTAAGTTGCCCCACTTTAATAAATTTAAACCTTTTTGCAATCATTAGAATAATAAAACCTAATAAACACCATAAAGATTCATAATAAAATGTTGGTGTATAATAAACCCCATTACCTTGCATTCCATTAATTATAAAAGTTGGTATATGGAGACTGTTTAAATGATTTAAAGTAGTTGCTGGACCACAAGCCTCACTATTAAAGAAATTGCCCCAACGGCCTATAGCTTGAGCTAAAATAAGTGGAACTGCTATCATATCTAATATTTTAAGAGTTTTCATATTATATTTTCTACAATAAATATTTATAGTTATCAAGCCAAAAATTATTCCTCCATGAATTGCAAGACCGCCTCTCCATATTTGCCAAATTTCATTTAAATGGGATCCAAACCAACTCCAATTAAAAATGACAAAGTAT
This sequence comes from uncultured bacterium, assembly GCA_947646655.1. Taxonomy (GTDB): domain Bacteria; phylum Bacillota_I; class Bacilli_A; order RF39; family UBA660; genus RUG11867. The sequence continues at coordinate 118,881 of CANSHI010000002.1, read as the reverse complement.
AGCCTAGCACCTATTATTCCAATAATGATCGTCCAAAAAAACATATTAAAAATAAAATCTGTAGAAATTTTAAATTTTTTTGCTTCTCTCATAATAGCAAAAAATGAGTATAAAACTCCTATCAAAATAAGTAAAGAATACCATCTTATTTCAAATCCAAACACTTCAAAAGCTACAGGATTCATTGTATTACCACATTTACTAAAATCTACCGACTCCATATTTAATCACCACACTCATTATATAGTCTAATATTAAAAAAGTAAATACATAATAATAATATGCACTAAAATATGAAAATACCCATCATAGCATATCATATAAGGAAGAAAACAAACTCTTAATATTACTAAAACATAAGGTAGTAGACCCATTAAAATTTATATTATAATCTTCATCAAGTGTTAAAAAAACCAACTTATCTTGATTATATGCTATCCTTCTATAACGAAAATTAATTTTATAAGATGTAATTTCATTTTTTATTTCCAATATATTTAAATTAGTATCATAAATGATTTTATAATCTTCTTCATTAAAACTTACAACTTTTCCATCAAAGTCCTCTATTAATTCTCTAGGGGTTTTATTAAATAAAAATGCAACATTTATCCTATCTAAAGCTTTATCCTCTTCTTCTAATTCTGTCAAATATTTATAGCCATGTAAAGCCTCTAGTTTAGCTTCCTTTTCCTCTTCTTTTATATCTGTACTATTATTATTTCCATATAAATTCTTCAGTTTAAAACTTCTTTTTATAGATTTCGATAAATCAATCTTAAAATATGTATCCATTCCGTTTTCATCTACATAACTTATTTTCATCGCAAAGTCATTTCTTTGTTCTTTTAGATTTTTCTCTATTTCCTTACAACTTTCACTTTCAAAATATACTAGACTACTATTAGTAAACTTTAATAGTAAGTCTTCTTCTTTCATTGTGTCTACTGTACCTTTATAAAATTCATATAAATAATTGTGATTTTCTAGTAAATCAGTATGAAAATCACCTAAGTTTATAAAACAATCTGTCTTGGAAAATACTATCATTCCATTCTCTATTGTGAAATTCTTATCTTCATAATTTATTGTATACACTTTTATATCATTTAAATGTACTATCAAATAACACAATATCATAAATAATAGTAAAATTGTTCCTAATATAACCGATATTTTGAACTTTGGACTATTTAATATCCTCTTGGTTATTCCACCTTCGGTTTCGGAGGCCATTCTTATGAACTCGCCCATTAATAGTTCATATAAACTTATATTTAATTCATCACACAATGGTCTTAACAATTCTATTGAAGGTAACCCTTTTCCTGTTTCCCACTTAGATATTGTCTTTCTTGATATGAATATTTTATTTGCTAACTCTTCTTGTGTTAAATTGTGCCTTCCTCTGTTCTCCGCGATAAACATTCCTACCGCTACTGGATCTAAATCTTTTTTCTGTCTTGCTATTCTTACTATACTTGTGTCCTTTTCATTCTTCTTTTTGTCACTCATCACTTACACATTAAACCTGAAATAGCAGATGTCTCCATCTTCCATTTCATACTCCTTCCCTTCTACTCTTAATCTTCCCGCTTCTTTTACTTTTATCTCTGTTTTATATCTCTCTATGTCTTCGTAACTAATAATTTCTGCTCTTATAAAACCTCTTTCGATATCACTGTGTATAATTCCAGCACACTGAGGAGCCTTCATTCCCTTTTTAAAAGTCCAAGCTTTGACTTCCTTTTCACCCGCAGTAAAAAAGGTTCTAAGCCCTAATAAACTATAAGTTTGAAATATAAGCCTATCCAAACCACTGTTTGTAATACCAAGCTCTTGTAAAAAAGCTTTTTTTTCTTCATGATCTAAATCTGATAATTCACTTTCAATTTGACAACTCATAACAATAACACCAGCATTTTCATTAGCAGCAAGTTCTTTTACTTTTTTAGTATATTCGTTGTCCCCAACTACTGCATCGTCTTCATTCACATTCGTAACATAAATAACAGGCTTAATTGTTAATAAATTAAAAGGTTTTAATACTTCCAGTTCATCCTCATTTAAATTTCCTAACCGAAGCGCTATACCGTTTTCTAATAATTCTTTAGTCTTTTTTAAAGTTTCTGCTTCCAGCTTTTCTTTTTTTTCTTTAGCCATATCCATTTTTTTACCAATACGTTGGATTCTTCCATCAATTGTTTCTAAATCAGCTAAAATAAGTTCAGTTTTAATAATTTCTATGTCTCTAATTGGGTCAATTTTTCCCTCAACGTGAGTAATTTCAGCATTCTCAAAACACCTTACAACGTTTACAATAGCATCCACTTCTCTAATATGTGATAAAAATTTGTTACCAAGTCCTTCACCTTTAGATGCTCCCTTTACTAAACCCGCTATATCCGTAAATTCAAAAGAAGTAGGAACAAGACTTTTTGGATGATATAACACATTCAAATTATCCAGTCTTTCATCTGGCACGATTACAACACCAACATTAGGCTCAATTGTAGCAAAAGGATAGTTTGCAGCTAAAATATGTTTTTTTGTAATGGCATTAAAAAGTGTACTTTTACCTACATTTGGAAGACCAACTATTCCCGCTTTCAAAGACATAAAAAATCACCTTCGAACGATATTATATCAAATTAAAATTATGTTGTAAATATTAAAGCAGGAAATAAATATATCAAAGCTAAAAATCTATTGACATAAATAATTAAAAATTTCTAGTAAAATCATACATATAATGATATAATATTGTTGAAAGAAGGAAAATTAAATGAATATAGAAGAATTAAAAAAAGAATTAAAAAGATATAATGATTTATTAGAAAAATTAAATATAGAAAACGCTGGAGATGCTTATGGATCAGATGAATGGGCATCAGGAATGGTCCAAATTATTTCTAATATTAAAGATATAAAAAGAAAATTGAATCAACTTAAAAACGACAAATATCAGGAATCCGATCTTGTTTCTAAACCTGAAATTACACCACCAACTCCGACTCCAAAACCAACTGTAAACCCAGAACCAACTAAATTTACTATACAAAAGCACGATTTTGATCCTGAAACTGGCATATGTTTAATTTGTGGTTATCACAAAACTGTTGAAGCAACAAAACATACAAAGACGGATACATCTGAATTTCCATTACCAATATCAGAGCCTATTCCTAAACCAACTCCGATGCCAGAACCAACTGTAACTCCAGCACCATCTGTAAAGCCTACTCCAGGACCAACTGTAATTCCTACACATAGAGAAGAACACGATTTTGATCCTGAAACTAATATATGTTTAACTTGCGGCTTTCACAAAACTGAAGAAAAACATACACCTGATCCTACATTTTATACCTGCACCGACGGTGATTATCATTTTCCAATATCAGAAAATTTAAATTCGCCACTAGAAAACAAAACAAAAGAACAAAAATCTAGACGTTTATAAAAAAGTATACAGACTAAATCTGCATACTTTTATTTTTATAACATTTTCTTTAAATATTTACCTGTATAAGATTCACTCACTTTTACTATTTGCTCAGGAGTACCAACAGCGACTATCTCGCCACCTCCATCACCACCTTCAGGACCTAAATCGATTATGTGATCAGCGACTTTTATGACATCTAAATTGTGTTCGATTACCAAAACAGTATCACCATTATCGACAATTCGATTTAAAATAGTAAGCAATTTTCTAATATCCTCAGAATGCAAACCTGTTGTCGGTTCATCCAAAATAAATATACTTTTTCCTGTAGGTTTCTTTTGAAGTTCTTTAGCCAATTTTATTCTTCCAGCTTCTCCACCAGATAAGGTAGGAGCACTCTGACCAAGTTTTATATAAGATAAGCCGACATCGATTAGCATTTGCAATTTTGTTTTAATTTTTGGTACACTATCAAAAAAGTCTATCGCTTCACTTACACGCATATCTAAAACTTCATAAATATTTTTACCTTTAAATTTGACTTCTAAAGTCTCTTTATTATATCTCTTGCCATCACATACATCACAAGGTACATAAACATCAGGTAAGAAATGCATCTCGATTTTTTTTACTCCGTCTCCCCAACAAGCTTCACATCTTCCACCTTTGACATTAAACGAAAATCTTCCTTTATCAAATCCTCTAATTTTGGATTCCTTAAGTTCTGCAAATAAATCTCTTATGTCGTCGAAAAGACCGATATATGTTGCTGGATTACTTCTAGGAGTTCTACCAATTGGATCCTGACTAATCTGAACAACTTTATCTATATGTTCAAGTCCTTTTATAGCCTTACAAAGACCAGGTTCGACTTTGGAATTATATACATTCTTCATAAGAGCTTTATAAATAATTTCATCAACTAGACTACTTTTACCTGAGCCACTTACACCAGTAACGCACACAAACTTTCCAAGAGGTATTTTAACATTGATATTTTTTAAATTATGTTCTTTAGCGCCTTTTATTTCTAAAACATTTCCATTTCCTTTTCTTCGCTTTTTAGGAACCTCAATTTTTAATTCACCACTTAAATATTTACCTGTTAAACTATTCTTATCATTCATAACCTCCGTAGGAGTTCCTTGTGAAACAATTCTTCCACCATTTTCTCCCGCTTCAGGACCGACATCTATTAAGTAATCGGCTGCTCTCATAGTATCTTCATCGTGTTCTACTACTATCAATGTATTTCCTAAATCTCTCATTTCTAAAAGAGAATTTATAAGTTTATCATTATCTCTTTGATGTAGTCCAATACTAGGTTCATCAAGTACATAAAGAACTCCAGTTAATCTACTTCCTATTTGAGTAGCTAGCCTAATTCTTTGCAACTCTCCACCTGACAAAGTAGATGCCGTTCTTGCCAAAGTCAAATATTCAAGACCTACATTCTTTAAAAAATTTAATCTATTCAAAATTTCTTTTAGCAATAATTCTGCAATCTTAGCTTCCTCTTTTGACAATTTTAATTTTTCGAAAAAAGGAATTAATTTAGCAATACTCATTAAACTTACTTCATATATACTTTTGTCACCGATTTTAACTGCCAATGTATCACTTTTTAATCTAGCACCATGACAAGTTGGACACTCAGTATCCATCATATACATATCTAGCCACTCTCTAATCCAAGCACTATTAGTTTCAATGTATCGTCTTTCAAGATTTTTTACGATCCCTTCAAAATAACTGCTCGTATGTCTAGTATTTCCATTTTTTGCAACATAGTCAAATGTTAAAATATCAGGACTTCCATAAAGTATAATATCCAATTTTTCTTTAGTTAGTTTTTCTATAGGAGCATTTAAATCGATATCATAATGTTTCGCAACAGTCTCAAGTTCTGTCATCATAATACTAGAATCTAAACTTAACCCCTTTATAGCACCTTTTATTATAGATTTCTTTCTATCCGGAATTAAAAGATTCAAATTTATCATCTGTTTAAAGCCTAAACCTTTACAATCTTCACACGCCCCAAAAGGATTGTTAAAAGAAAACATATTTGGCTCTAACTCAGGTAGTGAAAAATCACAAATAGGACATGCAAAATTTTCACTAAATAGTACTTCTCTATCTCCAACTATATTCACTAAAACTCTGCCATGAGCCATCTTAGTAGAAGTTTCGATAGATTCAGAAAGACGTGCTCTATCTTTTTCACGGACTACAATTCTGTCGACGATAACTTCTATAGTATCTTTTTTATTTTTTTCTAATTTTATATCTTCGCTTAAATCGTATACAGTCCCATTAACTCTTGCTCTCGTAAATCCATTTTTTCTCAAGTCTTCAATTACTTGAATATGCATGCCTTTTTCAGCACGGACTACTGGAGCCATGACTTCAATTTTTGTACCCTCTCCGTAAGAGAAAATCTTATCGACAATCTCATCAACAGTTTGACTTTTAATTGGAGTATTATGATTTGGACAATAAGGAGTACCTACTCTAGCAAATAAAAGTCTCAAATAATCATAAATTTCTGTAACAGTTCCTACTGTACTTCGAGGATTTTTACTTGTCGTTTTTTGATCTATTGAAATACTAGGACTTAAACCTTCTATTGAATCGACATCAGGTTTTTCTGTACCTCCTAAAAACTGTCTAGCATAAGCACTTAAACTTTCGACATATCTTCTCTGTCCCTCTGCATAAATTGTATCGAACGCTAAACTACTTTTTCCAGAACCACTTACTCCAGTCATTACTACTAGTTTATTTTTTGGAATTTCGATATCAACATTTTTTAAATTATTTTCTCTTGCTCCCTTTATAACAATTTTATCCATAAAGCCACCACCAAATTTCCTTATTATTTTAACACATTTTAAATAAATTAAAAGTGTGAACTTACCAATTTGTAAAAAAAGTTGTTTTTACAGAAATTCTATTTAAAATATCCCCATATTTTGTTATAATGTAATTATAGGATGTGACTCATTGTGGAAATAGTAACAGTAATAATCTTTGTATTAATTGCTCTAGCAGCTTTTTTAGTAATCGGCTACATTTTTATATATAACAAACTTCAAAAATGTATAGTAAGAATCAATGAAGCAGAAAGCGAAATAGATGAAACTTTAAGAAAAAGGTTTGACCTACTAGTAAGTATGGAAAAAGAAATTAATTCTTCAACAGAACTAGATCAAAATAACTTTAAAGATTTTGAGAGTGATAAAATGAGTAACTTTGATGCCGATCGTAAAATGACAAAAGTTACAGATACATTTAAAAAAATAAGAGAAGATTTTCCCGATAAATTGGACAACGACAATTATAGAAACTTATCTACAGAGTTAAAAATAGTCGTTGAAAAAAGTGATGCGGCAAAGTCATATTATAATAAATATACTACTTCACTAAACTTACTTATAAAGAAATTTCCTTCTAATATAATATCTAGAATACATGGAATAGACGAAAGATTTTATTTTGACAACAAAAACATGAATGACAAAGATATATTAGATTTCAAGATTTAAAAGATTTTTATCTTTTTTTATTTCTCAAAATTATACTTAAAATTTGCAATTTAAATTTATAAAATATATAATTAATAAGAGATGATTTTATGAAAATAACTGTTGGAAAATATACGTTAGATAAAGAACAAACTGCCATAGTTAAAGATAACCATAAGCACCTTTTAGTAGTTGCAGGAGCCGGATCTGGAAAATCATTAACTTTATTAGGTAAAATAAAATATTTAGTTCAAGAAAAAAATATCAACCCCAAAGAGATTTTATGTATATCTTTTACTACAGCCGCATCCTCCGATCTAAAAAGAAAGATTTATGAAGATCTTAATCTTACTATAGACGTTTATACTTTTCATAAGCTTTCTCTTGAAATCTTAAAACGACACATGACTTTCGATATAGCTGATACAAATCTTTTAGAAGATATAATAAGAGAATTTTTCTATACTGAAGTTCTTTACAAGAAAAATTTAGCAAATCTAAAAATTTTACTAAAATATTTTAACTTAAAATCAGCAGACGAATATAAAAAATTTTTAGCCGATCATCCTGAAGAAATTGTTTCTTTAAGTAATCTTTTATCTACATTTATCCATTTATTCAAATCGAATAATCATCAGGTTGAAGACTTTTTAAAATTTTTAGATAGAGCTAAGCTGACTTTCAATTTTAAAAAATATAAAAGAGAAAAACTTCTTTTAACCTTAGCAATAGTAATTTATAACAAGTATACAGATTATTTAGAGCAAAATCGAGAAATAGATTTTGATGATATGTTAATCAAAGCTAAAAAAACTGTGGACAAATATGGCTTTTTCCACAAGTTAAAATATATATTAATCGACGAATACCAAGATACATCACTTGTGCGCTTCAACTTAGTTAAAAGCATACTTGAAAAAACTAATGCACGTCTAGTGGCAGTAGGAGATGATTTTCAATCTATATATAGGTTTACTGGCTGTGATCTTTCACTATTTTTAGATTTTAAAAAAATGTTTAAAGATGGAAAAATCTTAAAAATTCAAAATACTTACCGCAATAGTCAAGAACTTATCGATGTTGCTGGTTCATTTGTCATGAAAAATAAAGATCAAATGCGAAAAAAACTTCGGTCTCAAAAATCCATTCGAAAACCTATAATAATTAAAAATTATACTTATGCCAAAAATGCACTTACCGAAACAATTGACTACATTCAAAAAACTAGCAAAGGTGATATACTAATTTTAGGGCGAAATAATAAAGATATTAATTACTTTTTAGATACGACTAAGTTTAAAATGAATAATAATCAAATATTTTCATACGATCATCCTAGTTTAAAAATTACTTATATGACGACTCACAAATCAAAAGGATTAGAAAGCGATAATGTTATTATAATAAACTTAACCGATTCAACTCTTGGATTTCCCAGTCAACAAAAAGATGACGAAATTCTTCGCTTTGTTTCTCCACATAAATCTAAGTTTCCATTTGACGAAGAAAGAAGATTATTTTATGTTGCGCTTACTCGTACCAAAAATAAAGTTTTTCTTTTAGTGCCTCATAAGGATAAATCGATATTTATAAAAGAACTCGAAGAAAACTACAAGAATGTAATAGAAAAATAAAACTAGAGACATCTTTAAACTTCTCTAGTTTTATTTGAGTTTGGTTTATTAATATAAGCTTTTGATGTATCTTCATATAAAATATTTTCTACATCAAAATAATCAGCACTATCTACTCCTAAAGAAACTCTTTTAAGACTACATAAATTTCCATTATTTTCATGAGAGTTAATTTCATAACCTACAGAGTCAAATTTAAATTTTATAGTTTCATCAAAAACATTATCAATAATAAAATCTGAGCATTTTTCTTTTAGCAATGCATATAACCTAAATAAGCATTTTATATTAGTTTTATCTTCTTCCCTAACACAGGGATCACCAACAAACCTACTTTCACTATAAAAATTCGGAAATGTCTCAGAAAAACTTGCAAGCCACATCAAGTAATTTTCTAAATCAAAGTCTACATTAATAGTATCCTGTATCAAGCTTAAATCTCCATTTATAACACGAGGACTAAAGCCGACTATTTCATCATACAAAATACTTTGAGGAGCGGGATTCATCATAAAGATTTCTTTGCCCATACAAAATGCATCATACATTTCTAAAAATGTAGCACCGCCTATATAATTTTTTTCTACTTTACCATCTTTCTCTTTATCAAAATTTAAAACTAAAACAGCATCCACATTTTTTAGCATTTCTCTACTCTGTTTATACATTCTAGCCTTAAATTTTTGATGTTCATTTTCACCCATCGTCTTAAACTTTTCTTCAACATCAGGTTCATCATAACAATTAGGCATAAATGGTGTATGTCCCATTTTTATTAATTTATTCTCTAATTCACTAATTCTTGAATAAAACTTCTTACTACATATTATAAATATTTTCATTTAAAATTGCTCCTATCATATACATCTAAAGTCTGTAACTTTTATGTGTTATAAAATATTCTAACAAAACTATTGTTCAAAAGCAAGACAAACTAGTTATTCTACAATAACTTTTCCATTTAAATTACAAATATAACAGTGTGACAACTTGCTTTTAATATATAAAAGAGCATTTTGGTCATTTTCAAGTTTTCTACCTACAAACACTCCTTCAACAAGCTTTATCGGTAGTCCAAACATTATAGCAGCTTCCCTATCTGTAGAAGTAGCATCTTTATTAAATCTTAATTCTACAAATTGAGGAAGATATCGATAATCTAAAAACTCTTTTAATGTTTCTTCATCATATTCTACGTTCCAAACATCTGCTTTACTAAGTTCTTGAGCATATTCACTTTCCATATTTAAAATAAATGCAATTTGTCTTTTATCAGAAACTAGACTAGGCAAAAACGTCACTTCTTTCGTTTTTTCACCCCAATATGTCCAAACATCTTCTCTATTATTTAACTCCTCAGTAAAGTTATCAAACATATGATACGGTACTAACTCAGACATTTTTTTAGATCCTGGACCTCTCCCAATCGTATATGTAATAGTAAATCCACTATACGAAGTTATATAATCTTTTAAAGAAATATCTTCTTGGATATTCCACATTCCAATACTATTTTTTATTTTATTTTTTCCTTCACTTTTACCTGTAAAATCAACTGCCAAAAAACCATTTTCTACGATCCAGTCAAAATTTTCTATATATCCTGGAATACCGTGTAAAAATGTTCCTCTTTTTAAAGATACTTCATCATTTAATTTGTACTTCTGTTGATGCTTTATTTCTATATCATCAAAAAATAGATCAATATTTTTTAATACTAATTCTAATGCTTTATCTTTAAAAGTGTTATTAGCATATTCAATAAATGTCTCTTTCTTCAAATTTCTTCACTCCCTCTGTTTTCTTATTTTTCCTAATAATTTAAAATCCTTTTATCTTTTTCGTTTTTAACATTGCTCATTTATAACTTCTAATTTTTTTGATATTACCTCTATATCATTCTTTGCTTTTGCTTCAAGCAATATACTTTAATATTTCCATATTGCTCCTATAATAAAATTATAATTCTATCAAACTATTTTTAAAATCCTTAACATAGTATTTTTTATTTTTTGTTCCTTTTAAAATAATCGTATGTCCTTCTTTCTCCAATAAGCTTTTTTGCAACTCTATCCCTTCAGGATACTTAGCGTTCAATTCTCCATCCGATTTTAATGTTCTCCAATATGGTGTTATATCAGTAGTTCTTTGAGAACTAGCCCAAGCAACTATATTTACAAATATACCAGCTGTCATAGGATCAGTAAAATCTGCATCATTTTCTTTTGCTAGGTATTCTCTCATTTGACTAACCGTCATTAGTTTCCCTTTTGGTACTTTTTTCATTAACTCATTGTAATAAATTGGTGGCGCAAAAAACATTTTAGTTCCACCATATTTTTTTATTGTTTTTTCATCTTTTACAATTTGTATTTTAGGCATATCCTTATTATTATTCATCATTGCATTAAAATCTTTTTTTTCATTAACCATATTTACCTCCTATAATAATTCTAAATATTTCTTTAACATTTCTATTTCCAGCCTTGTTAGTAATCTAACAAAATCTGTGTAATCACCAGTTGTAAGAGCTTTATCTAATGCTTCAAAATATTCTAATCTATCCGCTTTTTTAATTATCACTGGATTATATCCGTGATTCATTAAATCTAAATTCATAAGTAACCTTGATGTCCTACCATTGCCATCTATAAATAGGTGAATTTTAACTAATTCACCATGTAGCAAAGCAGTTTTATTCCAACGCTCACTCTGGTACTTTCAAATAATCAGGAGGAATATGAGTAGCCCCTTTTATAGTAACATTTTCTCTTCTATATCTTCCTGAATTATCATCATCAATATCTTTTAAAACTAATTGATGAATACTTTTGATGTTCCATTCTGTAATAGGATTATTTTCTTTTACCAAATCATTTAAATATAAAATAGCCTTTTCGTGATTGATAGCCTCTAAATGCTCTTTTATTGATTTTCCTCCCACTGTAATTCCCTCTAATACTATTTGTATCTAGCGTAACGATAAAGTATTACCTTCTATACCATTACTGTTATATGTCCATTCAAGATTAATTGATTCTTCCAAAGATCTTAAAGTTTCTTTCGGTAACGGTCTTTTATCATCTAATGCTTTTTTTAATTCATCTACCTCATTAAAATAATTAGCCTCTAAATCAATAATAAATTCTTTAGAATCTGTTTTGATAACTCGTTTATCGACAGGTTTTATTGCATTATTGTAAAAATAAAATCGATTCCTAGGTAAAATTTGAAAACTATATAATTTTCAGTAATTTGTAAATATTCAATTTACTTATTTTCTATATGTTTTGTTTCACTTATCAATCTATCAAAATCAGATACATAATTATTATCTTGAATGACTTTAAACTTTTCATATTCACTTTCTGCTTTCTCTTTGGCCTTTTTATGCGAAATTTTACCTTTTCCCTCTAAAACATTATAATGAAATACTCTTAATGCATTTCCCACTTCGTTCTTCCAGTCATTCATATACATCGCAATATTTCTTTCGGCATTATTTTCAGCAATATCTAAAAATAAGTTGACTAAATTATTCAAGTTCTTAATTTCTTTTTCATCTAAATAGTTTTTAGCAATTATAACATCTGATTTCAGTATTTTTCCATCAGGAGAATTCTCCCATGTTGTAAGTCCCATATTATCCTTTTTTGCATCAACTCTATTATATACAATTTCAGTAGCAGTCTGACCAGTGATAGCAAAGTGGAATTTATTTTGAATTGTTTTATAGAATGTAATTGCCATATCACTATCTTTATCGTAATCAATTGAGCATTCAGCAAATATATCAGTAATTTTTTGATAAAACATTCTTTCACTTGTACGAATTAACTTAATTCTTTCAAGCAATCTTTTAAAATATTCTTGATCAGTCTTTCTTGCTTTCATAAATCTTTCATCATTTAAAGCAAACCCTTGTATCATATAATCTTTAATGATTTTATTTGCCCAAGTTCTAAATTTAATTCCTTTTTTAGAATTAACTCTAAATCCAATAGAAATAATCATATCAAGATTGTAATATTTTGTATTATAAATTTGTTTTCCATCATTACCCACATGTTCCATTTTGGAACATGTGCTACTTTCTTCTAATTCACAATCACTATAAATATTATTTATATGTTTAGTTATAGCAGGCCTTTTAACACTAAAAAGCGTAGCTAAAGCTTCTGTATTTAACCATACATCTTCATTTTCAAGTAATACTTCTACTTTAGTATTCCCCTCTTCATCATTATAAAATAAAATATTTTTTTCATTTCCAATTAGTTTATCAGTCATTATTTTCACTTCCTTTAACAATTATTCATTAAGTAATCAACCAATCATATTATACTATTTTTTATATCACTTAACAATAATACTACTAAAATTTATCTCTCAAATTTATATCTACTTCTTTTTCTATTGATTCACAAATTTTAATTAAATCATTAGTAGTACTAGTAATATAATAGTTCTCTGTTGTTTCAATTCTACTATGACCTAATACTTTAGAAATGTCTTTTATTTCATTTCCATTTTTAATGCTTTTGTAGCAAAGCCACCTCTTAATCTACAGTTGATTCTTAATTCGTGGTTAATAATTTTAAATGGATAGCTTATAATATCTGTTCCAGAATATGTTCCATCTTTTCTAGTAAATACCATTTCTACTCTATTATTTTTAGAACAACTTTTCACAATTTTATATTCAACTAACTTTCCCAATTTATTTTTTACTTCTTCTAGAATATATCTTTTATACTTTTTTCCACATTGCTTTTTTAAATTATTTTGTATATTTTTATAATCAATTAGTACTGTATATAAACTATCACAAATATATACTTTTCTTTTACTACCTGATGTTTTAGTTGTGCCTAAATACCATCTAGCATTTTCTTCATTATCTTTTGCATATACTGTTTTATTTATTTTGATAATTTCTATTATCTAAATCTATATCATTCCAAGTTAGCGCAAATACCTCACCAATTCATACCTGTATAACAAGCAAGAAACGCACATATAAATATACTTTATTATTTTTAAATCTACCTAAAATTATTTCAATTTCTTCTTTAGAATAAATATGTCTTATATCGTTTTTTTGATTCAAATGATAATACTCTGGGTATTTCTAAATCACAAGCTATATTATTTTTTATAAACCCAAAATAATATGTTGCATCTCTTAAAGAACTTTTAATAACCTTTTGACAATTTCTTAATGCATCTTTTGAATTTACTCTTTGCGCAATTCTAAGTAATGCCTGATTTAGAACATAAGGAGTTAGATATGCTAGTTTATATTTACCTATTTCTTTTTTTATAGTTTCAAATGCTTCAGAATATCTTTTGGCTGTTGTATATTTATAATTAATTTCAAAATACTTCTTCATCCAATAATCCAAATAATCAGAATATAGCATTTTGTGATTGCTTAAATGCTACACCTCCATTAATATATTTTTCATAAGCAATTTGACCAACTGCATATGCTTCGTTCTGAGTTTTAAAGCCTGACTTATTAATAAACTTCCGTTTACCATTAATTGTTCCAATTTCAAATTGATATTGATAAACCTTTCCTCTTTTTCTTATATTTACTCTTCTCATATAATCATCCTTTCCTTTTTTATATAAAACAAAAGAGCATTAACATTATCTGTTAACACTCTTCTATTTTAATCAATTAATAATTCTTTTTTAACTTGTTTTTGTAATAATTCTAATTCTTTGATATTCTTATTATCTTTTAATACTTTCATTTGTCTTCTTGCTGAATTATTTAGTCTAACAAGTCTTTCATTTTGAGGTACTTTGTCTTCAATCAATTCAGCATTAATCTCTCATGTTACCTTCTTTTGCCAATTCTGGATTATTATCTTTCCATTCTTTAGCTGTCATACCAAATAATGCAACATTTAAAACATCTGCTTCTTCAGCATATACGTACTTTTTTTGAGCCTCAGTAAGCGTTGGAACTATATAAGTTACTGCATCTACATAATTTAACTTTGAAAGTATTCTATTAGCTTGCCAATCTATTTTTTTTGATATGCTTCACTAGTTTTTAATCTTTCAAATTCGGTTATTAAATATAATTTAAATTCTGGAGATAACCAACTAGCAAATTCAAAGGCAATGTCTGGATGAGCAAAAGTTCCAATGCTATACCTTCCGCCTTTAGAGATAATACCCATTGCATTGGTTCTTTTAATCCATTGAGATGGGGACATTGCAAATGAATTTCTACCATCCTCAGTTTTAATTTGGTCGAATTCGACCAAATTAAAATCAGGATTGTGGATTTCTTCCCATAAACCAATGTAATCAATAGTTGTAATCCTTCTTACCCAATTCTTTACTGTAAAAGATGGATCACTAGAATTTTGATACTTAGCCAAGTCTGTTAATGAAATATAATTAACATTACCTTCTCTTAAAATCCCTACTTTATTTTCTTTTACAATTATTTCTGCTGTTACTTCATCTTTTTCCAATAGATATTACCCCACTTTCTTGAATTTTAAAAGGATGTTCACATATCTTTGTTGTTTACATCCTTTATTTTTAAATCATTTAAGCCATATTTTTAAATTATTTGCAAATATGAATTTGTTAACATTTTTAAACTTTGCGTGAGTCTAGCAAACCCTTTATTTATCTCACTTCCCGCAACATTGCTTATATTTTTTTCCCGATCCACAAGTTCCTTTCAATCAAGTATTTATAATATTTATAGTATTTACAATATTATTGATATTTCCTTAAATTTCAGTACCATACACATTTTGTATATATAGTATTTATGATATTATGAATATTATAAATATTTGTTAAACGAGGACAAAATGAGGTAAATGTCCTCATTTTCCTGATTCGTTCTTTACAAACAACTATTGTAGAAAACTCCTTTCTTTTCAATTTTATCATATTTAAAGATTATATACTATACTGAAACAAATTCTTTTTCTAATAATAGTAGAATATAATCTAATTTACCCATAATCTCATTATAATTAATTCCTTGAGCAAAAGAAAATTTACTCTGATATTTTTCCCAATAATGTTTCATAACATTGTCATTTTTTAATAGAGAAATAACATCGGAAATTTTATCAACATTAATATTAGTTTCTCTTTTTCTAAATGTGTTTTTAACAGCTTCTACTAACACATCATTGGAAATTATTTCTTTATAATTTGACATTAAAATATATACATCGTAAAAATCTTTTAATCTAGTATTTGCAATACTTCTACTAATTATAGTTTCAAATTTTTCTGCTAAAATTGTCTCAATTGTATATGCTAATATTGGTATTTTTTTATTTTCAAATATAGAGTTATAATTGTAATCTATTTCTTTAGGAGTTATTTTATCTCCCGTTGTAAATTCAACAAACATATTAACTCTTAATTTTTCTAACATACCAACCATGTTGATTTTAAAACCACCATATTCAGCTTCTTCTCTTATATCTTTAATGTCTACTATTTCAAATTTGACACTATCATTAAGAGGAATTGCTAGTATTTCATTCATTATATTTAAAATGTTTGACCTTTCTAATAAAACACTTTTTAAGGTTGCATCCATATCTTTTGTTGTTCTCATATCTTCTCCAATAATTGAAGATAAAAGCAAACCTCCTTTTAAAATTATATTATCCTTATATCTACTAATAGAGATTCTTTCTAAGATACGTTCAAAAAAGAACATTTGATACAATTGTGCTGATATTGTGTTATCGCCAAGAGAATTTTTAGATACTATATTTTTCAATTTTGCACTAGTTATCATAACATTACCTCAATATACTTTCTTACAATATCTTCAATATTTAATTTTTTGGCGTAAACAAAAAGATTAGTAATATTTTTTTCTTTTGATCTTATATATTCCTTCATAGCTTCACTAAATATTTCAGGATCGACTCTATCTTTATTTTTAATAATATCACAAATCGTTCTATCTCTATCATAGACTTTAATGGGAAGTCCGAATGGAGAAGTAATTTCAATAACACCTAAAACAAGCCATTCTTTTTTTGTATATAATAACTGAACATTTTTATTTTTCAAAAGATTTCCACCATAATTTGATGGAACAGATACATAATATTTTGGTGGAACTCTATTAGAATAATTGTATAAATATAAAGCTGTTTCTAAAGAAAATACAGCATCAGAATTAGACAGTTGAATTTTATAATAATCATCTTCGAAACAATCCACTAACATATAAAATCCTCTACTTACCCTAACAAGTTTTCTTTCTTTAACTAAATTAGTTAAATAAATTTTAGGAATGCCTTTATTTACGACATCTTTTGCAGTAATATATCCATTATTATCTGCTGCCATTTTTAAAATTTTTGCTTTATAATCCATTTTCATTTTTCCTTTCACAAGGATATTTTATCATTTTTCCTTATGAAAGTAAATGTCATCATCTAAAATTCGAAAATTTTTTTCAAAAGTTTCAGTAACATTCTTTAAATTTTCGATTGAACTAAAAATGTAATAATTTTCGGTTGTTTCTATTCTTTTATGCCCCAAGTTATTAGCAACATCTTTTATTTCTACTCCACTCCTTAAAGATCGTGTTGCAAAACTTCCTCTTAAATCATAAAATCTACAATTTTCAATTCCTAATTCATTATGAATTACTTTAAATGGATATTTTATAATATCAGTTCCTGAATAAGTGCCATCTTCCTTTGTGAACACTAGATTTATCTCATTATTATTTTTCTTTGTTATAATTTGATATTCTACAATTTTACCAAATTTATTTTTAACTTCTTTTAGAAAATAATTTTTATACTTTTTGCCACATATACTTTTGTTGTTATTTTAAAAATTTTGAAAATCAATAAGTACATTATATAGCGTATCACAAATATAAACTATTCTATCACTTTCTTCAGTTTTAGTAGTTTCTAAATACCATCTTCCATCCTTATTTTTAATTTTTGAATAAACAGTTTTTCCTATTCGAATAATTCTATTATCTAAATCAATATCCTCCCAAGTAAGAGCAAATACTTCACCAGTTCTCATTCCCGTATAACATGCAGTAAGAAATGCAGAAATAAAAGTAGTGTTGTTTTTAAATCTATTTAAAATTCTAGACACTTCCTCTTGAGAATACAAATGACCTATATCGTTTTTTTTATTCCGAAATCATGAGTCTTAGGAATTTGTAATTCTTGAGCAGGATTATAATTAATAAACCCAAAATAGTAAGTAGCATCTCTAAGTGAACTTCTAATTACTTTTTGATAATTTCTTAATCATTCCTTAGTGGTTGTTTTCTGTGCTAATTTTAATAACGCTTGATTTAAAATATATGGAGTTAAAGATGAAAGCATATATTTTCCTAATTCATTTTTTATTACTCCAAAAGTTTCTTTGTATCTTTTAGCTGTTGAATATTTAAAATTTATTTCATAATATTCTTTCATCCAATAATCTAGATAATCTGCATAAGACACATTAGTTTCTTCTTTAATCCTCCATTTATAAATTTCATATATGCCTTTTCTCCCGCAATTAAAGCCTCTCTTTTTGTTTTAAAGCCACATTTCGTAATTTGCTTTTTTTTACCATTAACCTTCCCTGCCTCAAATACATATTGGTATTTACTTCCTCTTTTTCTAATATTAATCATTTTTACCATTCCTTTCTTACTATTAACATTAAAAAAACTTACTTTTTGCTAGTAAGTTAATTATTTTCATCCTTAATTTCAATAAAATCTATCGAATTAATTTCTTCTAAATTTAATTTTACTTTGATATTATATTCACTAATTATAATTAAAAAATCTCGTAATAAAGATAATATACATTGAAAATATATATCATAGTAATCATCATCTCCTTTTGATGCAAAAGGAATAAGCTTGCTTATTTGGGATATAGAATGAATATCTCCCGAAAAAAATTTATACATATATGAATAATTATATTTTTTTACTAATTTTCCATATGTGATGTTATTTTGGAATACTTTCAATAATCCTTTATTATTGTTATTTAATCCATCAATGTTTAAACTTTTTGCCCCCAATTGCTTATTATATGATTCAATTGATGCTTCAATTATTGATTTTTCATCTATATTTTCATTTTTAATTTCACTAATAAAGCATATCTGCTCAATAATTTGTCTACATAGCAATGAAGGATAAGAGGGATATATATATCCGCTTTTTAACATTTTACAAAATTCACTACTAATATTCATTGCTGGGTGAAAAACAATAATGTTATCTTTTTTCAATGTAATACTGCCCTTTTCAAAATCTACATCTTCATTTATAGAATCTAAATAATTAACCATTGAGATTCTATAAATTAATAAACTTAACCAATAGATTTTATTTTTTATATCTTTAAAATCATCTAAATTAATCTTTGTATACATTTTTTCAAAAAGATCATTATTAAAAATTTTATCATGATACTCAGCATCGATTTCATTTCCTGAAATAAGATTATCTAACTCTTTCATAAAATTCAATCCTTTCTAAAAAAGAGATGTCAACACTAAAAATTTGTTAACATCTCTTAGTTTTTCGTATTATTTTGTCCATATTTTTAATTATTGGATGACAAAATCCATTTTTTAGGATTCTCTAAATTACTAAAAACCCTTTATTTATCTCACTTCCCGCAGCATTGTTTGTACTTTTTTCCCGAACCACAAGGACACTTCTCATTGCGACCAATCTTCTCTACCTTTTTAGGTCCGCTACTCATTTTTTCTTTTCCATCATTCATTTGTAATTTCTGATGTTTAGGGGGCTCAACAATATTTTGTTTGATCTCAGCCTTCAACAAGAAATTTGAAATATTTTGATCTATATTCTCAAGCATATCCTGGAAAATGTTGTAGCCTTCCATTGCGTACGCTTGAAGTGGGTTAGTTTGAGCATATCCTCGAAGATTAATACCCTCTTTTAAGTGCTCCATAGATGTAATATGTTCTACCCATGCAGAGTCTATTACACGAAGTGATATCATTCTCTCAAATTGATCGATAACTTCACTAGGAAATTCTTCTACTTTATTTTCATATTCTTCACAAACACGATTAAATATTAAGCTTTCGACTTCATCAACTTTTTTCTTATCGATATCATCAAGCGCAAGTTTATTTCTTCTCAAAAGATTTAAATTTACATATTCAACTATATCTGTATTATCTGCTTTAGTAAGCTTACCTTCAGGCGCTATGTGCTTCTCTACTAAATCATCGATATGATTTTTAAAAGTATCTAAAATTAACTCTCTTTCAGTTTCTGCATCCAAAAGCTCATTTCTCTTTCTATAAATAATAACCCTTTGTTCACTTATTATATTATCATAATCTAATAAATGTTTACGCATATCATAGTTATTACCTTCAACTTTTTTCTGAGCTGTTTCTATAGATCTAGATAACATTTTGTTTTGAATAGCTTGTCCATCAGGAAGCCCTAAATTTTGTACCATTATCTTAATCTTATCAGTACCAAATCTTCTCATCAATTCATCTTCAAATGATACAAAGAACTGACTACATCCTGGATCTCCTTGACGACCAGAACGACCACGAAGCTGATTATCGATACGTCTAGATTCATGTCTTTCAGTACCGATTACGAATAAACCACCAAGCTCAACTACACCTTCACCTAGTTTGATATCTGTTCCACGACCTGCCATATTAGTAGCAATCGTAACAGCGCCTTTCTCACCAGCTTTTGCAATGATCTCCGCTTCTCTAGAATGGTTTTTAGCATTCAAAACTTCATGAGGTATACCATCGCGCTTAAGCATTTTTGAAAGTCTTTCATTATTCTCAACCGAAATAGTACCGACAAGAACTGGTTGCCCCTTCGAATGTACTTCCTTAATTTTTTCAACAATAGCACGATATTTTCCAGCTTCTGTTGAATATATCAAGTCTGTATAATCCTTTCTGATTACAGGTTTATTAGTAGGGATTCTAATAACATACATGTTATAAATATCTCTAAATTCTTCTTCCTCAGTCTTAGCAGTACCAGTCATACCAGCAATTTTCTTATACATTCTAAACAAGTTTTGGAATGTAATAGTTGCCATAGTCTTAGTCTCTTCATTAATTTGAACGCCCTCTTTAGCTTCTATAGCCTGATGTAACCCTTCACTAAATTGTCTTCCTGGCATAAGTCTTCCAGTAAACTGATCAATGATAACAACTTCACCCTGTTCGTTTACCATATAATCGACATCTTTTTTCATACCAAAATTAGCTTTTAAAGCTTGGATAACGTGATGTACTAATGCAGTATTAGCTTCATCATAAAGATTTTTAACTCCAAAACTAGCTTGTACTTTTTCACTTCCAGCCTCTGTCAAAGAAACACTTTTTGTCTTTTCATCAACTGTATAATCAGTTTCCTCTTTTAATCTCTTAACTGCAACATCGGCATCCATATATAAATTTTTTGAGTTCATCTTTCCACCAGAAATAATAAGTGGAGTACGAGCTTCATCTATAAGAACCGAATCGACTTCATCGATGATAACAAAATTTAAAGGTCTTTGAACTCTATCTTCTTTACTAACGACCATATTATCTCTCAAATAATCAAAACCTATTTCATTATTTGTAGAATAAGTTACATCGGCATTGTAAATTTCTCTCTTTTCCATAGGTGATAGATCTCTCAAATTAGAACCGACAGTTAAACCTAAAAAATTAAATATCGGACCAATCCAATCTACACCAACTTGTACTAAGTACTCATTAACTGTTATGATATGTACTCCTTCACCGCTTAAAGCATTCAAATAAGCAGGCATTATAGCAGTTAAAGTCTTACCTTCACCTGTTTTCATCTCAGCTATATTACCAAAATGAATTGCAAGACCACCTAAAATCTGTACATAGTAAGGTTTTTCTCCTCTAATTCTATAAGCAGCCTCACGAGCTACTGCAAAAGCTGGAACTATTAAGTTGTCTAAAGTAGTTCCATTTTTTAATTGCTCTTTAAATTCGATAGTCTTATTAGCCAATTCTTCATCGCTTAACTTTTGAATCTCCGGCTCCATCGCTTCAATTGCATTAGCTATCTTCTTAAATTTTTGTAATTCTTTATATTCAGAATCTATTAAACTTTTTAAAACGTTCATCTTTCTTCCTCCAATAGCATTATTTTAACAAAATTAAAAGAAAATGTAAACTTTTCTCACACCTTTTTACCAAAAACTTCACTAAAATTTATGCTTTATTTAAAGTTTTAAAGTCAACATTATTTAAAAACAAAAAAAGTTCATCCGTGCATCACTCGTCTGAACTTATTTTAACCCTATAGTTTACCATGAAGCTTCAACATCTCGATTAGCATCTTATCTCGATATTCCGCTAAAGATTTACTATCGTTACCTATTTCTTTAGGTCTATTTTTGATTTCTTCATTTACGCCTGATTGGACAATTGCTCCAAAATTATCAGGAAAACTTTTAAAATCAGCCATATCTTCTAGCCACAAATTTATTGATGGTCCCAAATGATGAAGTAGCCCAGCTATACCATGTTCTCCACCACCGAGTTCAAAAACTAGTGATGGTCCCATGATACCCCATCTCAATCCTGGTCCATAAGTTACAGCCTTATCGGCATCTTCGACTGTACATACTCCTCGAGTTACCAAATCGGCAACTTCGCGATAAAGAGCCATTTGTATGCGATTACATATAAACCCTAAAGCTTCTTTTTGAAGCACAACAGGTTCTTTCCCAATAGACTTATAAAAATCTACAGCTCTTTTTACAACATCTTCACTTGTAGCTTCTCCCTTAGTAATTTCTACTAAAGGTATCAAATGAGGCGGATTATATGGATGTGCTCCTATAAAACGTTCTGGATGTTTAGCTTTCTTTGCTATTTCTGTAATTAACAAACCAGAAGTAGAGCTCGCTATTATTGCTTCATCTTTTGCATACTTTTCCATTTCTTCGACCATACTATGTTTAATTTCATAATTTTCTGGTCCGGATTCGACAATAAAATCAGCATCCTTAACTGCTTCGTCCATACTCGTTGTATAGACTATCCCACTCTCAACATTAAAAGATTGTTCTTCGCTTACAACGCCATTTACAATTAAAGCTTTTAAACTCTCATGTACTCGTTTCTTTGCAAGCTCCAAAACATCTTCACTAATATCATATACTGTTACATGTAAGCCCTTTAATGAAAAATATAATGCCCAGCTATAACCAATAACGCCTGAACCTACACAAGAAACAGTTTCTATATCATTCAAATGATTACTCCTTTCTAAACAGTAGTCACTGACCCTTCCTACATAATTACAGTATACAACACTTTTTATTATTTCTAACATTAAACTTTTGCACTTTACAAAACATGACATTTATTGACTTTTTAATGAAATAGCTTATCTTATAATTTTTATCAAAATGCTCTCTCTTCTACTATTATTTTTATTAACATTTCTTTAGTTTGCTCTCTTGCATAATTTTTCAATAATTGTAAATTATTTATAATTTTCGTACTTCTTCTAGTTCTTCCTCTCTATCAACTTCTTCCTGTTTAAAATATAGACTGATTACTCCTTTAGATTCTATAATTGTGCCTAATTTCTTAACTATTCTTTTTATTAATCTTGAAACATTAGATTGAGAAATATTAAACCTATGAGCTATTTCACTCTGTGTATAAATTTTATAATCATAAAATCCAAAGCTAAGCATTATTATTTCTCTTTCCAAATCCGGTAGTTTTTCAACAACTTTTCTGATAATTCTGTTAGTTTCTTCTTTTTCATAATTTTCAACTAAATCATTATTATCACTTAGTTTATCTTTTAACTTTCTTTCTGTATCATTTTCATTTCGATATATTGCCTCATCTAAACTATCAATACTTTGATTTCTTTTTAACTTTTTTAAAAATTGCAATATTTCGTTATCTATAAGTTTCACAGCATAACTTGAAAATTTAAATTTTCTTGATAAATCAAAAGTATTAACTGCTTTTATTAAGCCAAAAATTCCAATTGAAACTAATTCTTTTTTATCATAATTAACAGTCCTAAATTTATTTCTTACCTCATATAAAACTAGCAGAATATTGTGAGTAATCAATTTATTCATAGATTCTTTAGAACCTTCATGTGCTTCCTGAACTAGTTTGTATAATTTCTCATCTGACAATGGTTGTGGTAACTCATCAGCATTAATAAATATTTCTTCTGTATTCATATTTTCCCCTCTATATTTTCTCAAAGTTAAATAATTTGAGAAATTTCTTGAAACGGCTGTTATACTATCATAATTCTAAAAATTTTACAATTGTTTTAATCTTGATTTTGGTGAAAATCTGATTAATTTATGATAATGACTAAAGTGTTAACTTTAGAAAATGTCTCAAGTTGAAGCAAAATAAGTCACCGAGGTGACGAAAATGAGAAAGATAGAATTAAAAAGGAATGAACAAGAAAAATATGAAATAATCAAAGAATTAGTAGATCACAAAGGAAACAAAAACCGAGCTAGTAAAAAGCTCGGTATATCAAGAAGACAAATAGATCGTCTTATTATCAAATATAAGGAAAAAAAGCAAATCTAGTTTTGTTCACGGTAACCGTGGACATAAACCTTCAAAAACACTCGATAAGTCAATCTCCGAAGATATTATACTAATATATAATAATAAATATCAAGACTGGAATTTTAGCCATTTTAAAGTATTTATGATTTTATCTACAAAATACTAACTAAAGAAGATATATTATCTCTTAATGATGAAAGAATCAATTATATTCTAACAATTTTAACTCCTAGAAAAATCGATAATAGAAACTCTATAAAATACGTTAGTTACAATTGATAAACAGGTATTACAATTAAAAGAACTGTCTAGAAACGAAAGATTTTCTAAAGACTTTGATGAAGTTGTCGAGAATAAGGAAAAGAAAAAATATATATCACCAATGACTCATCCTTGGAAACTTGACTCCTTTAAAAAACAAATACAAAACACACACACAAATCACGTGTATGCCTAATCTAAAAGTAACTTTATGCCGAGAAAATTGTTTGGTCAACAGGCAAATTGGAATAAACTTGCTCCCTTATGTTTAACTTTTTCTAAGACATTATCTAAAATTATTTTGGTAAAAAAGTAAATTTAGCTTAATATATACATTCTTAAAATATTTAACTTTGAGAGGAATTTTTAAATTATTAAAAACTTTAACCCTCTATAAATCTTTTAAGAACTTATGTATAAGAAAAAGATACAGAATAGATCCATATCTTTATCTTGCGTTAATTATACCAAAAGTTCCATCTTTTCTTTTATATACAACGCTTACACATTTTTCATTTGAATTTTTAAAAACGAAGAAATCGTGTTCAGAAAGTTCCATTTGAAGTATAGCTTCTTCCTCATCCATAGGTTTATATTCTACTTCTTTTCGTCTAACTATAGATGAACTTTCTTCACTCTCTAAGTCCACTTCCTCATTAAGCATGACATAACCCTTTTTATCTCTATATTTTTTTGCTAACTTTGTCTTGTTTTTGCGGATTTGTCCTTCCAATTTTTTTTGTACTAAATCGATTGCAGCATATAAATCTTCATGTTCTTCCTCAGCTCTAAGCGTAAAGAGTTTAGTTGGCACTGTAACTTCAATAATTTGCTTAACTCCTCTTACTCTAACCTTTACAATAACATCTGGAACCGAATTTGCATCGAAGTACTTAGACAACTTATTTATTTTAGTCTCCACATACTCCTTAATAGACTCCGTAATCTTTACGTGGTCTCCATGAATAGATATATTCATTACTAATCATCTCCTACATCCATCTTATCACAAGTTCTCAAATTTGTAAAATAAGATTTAAATGTAGTCCATATGATATTTTCATTAGCATAGTGAGTATGAACACCATCTTTTTTGCCAATTAAAATCGAATCCTTATCCACAGAAGCCTCATCCATATATTTTTCACCCCTATCTATATCGGTATAATAATTAGTATCGAAGATTACAACATTTCTTTTTTTTATGTAATCCTTCACTAATTTTGTAAGGGCAACAAAATACACATTATTAAAGTTTAATTCCCTAATTGCACTTCTATATAAATATTTCGCATCCGCATTACACACATCATTATACAAAATAGTTATATTAGGTTTTAAGTAAAAGAGACTAAAATTCAATTTAGAAAGAATTTCTGTTAAAACCTTCCCACTCTTCACGACATCAGATATTTCTCCTAATTTTAAAAAAAGAGAAGTATCTTTTTCGATGATCTTTAAAGAATCGGAGCTTACTAAATAAATATGGATCTTATTTACTGTAATATATAGTAATATTTCTTCTCTTTTCATAAAAGCCTACTTAATTAAATCTTTAACATTCATTTTATAAAACTCATTAGGATTTAAAATTTTTCCCTGATAATTTACTTCAAATAACATTGCATTTTCATATCCTGAATCGACATTTACTTTTCCACTCTTGCCGATTACATCATTTTGTTTAATAGAGTCACCAACTTTTACATTGACTTCTCCAAGACAATGATAAATAGTTATTAATTCTGTAGAATGAGTAACCTCTACCACATTTCCTAAAATCTCATCTTTAGTAATACTAGTTACGTTTCCATCTAAAACACTTACTACTTCGAAAGAACTATCTCCCTTAGTATAAAGAACGCCCGTATTTTCCATGTATGTATTTTTGTAAAAGATCAAAGATTTTACTTGTTCCTCTTCACTAGCTTTACTATCGTAAAAATTCTTAGCAACTTCTACCCCTTCCATAGTATATGGATATGCTATTTTATCATTAGTAACTTCTACAACTGGAGCTTCATTGTCTTGCACAATGCTATCAGGTACATAATTATTATCGGCTGCTTTCTCATAATTAACTGACATAACTCTACCAATAAGAACTACACTTACAAATATTATTGTAATACTAAAAACGTATAATGCAGGTACTACCCAATTTTTTAATTTTCTTTTTTTCATAATGTTTTCCCCTTCTACTACAATTTTGGGTAATAATTTTCAATTTATACATATCATGTTTTAATAATGTAAACCAAAAAAAAGTTAAAAATTTTTTAAATTTCTAACTTTGTAATTTCTACTCCCGTATAATAATGTTTTAAAATATCTTCATAAGTATAACCATTTCTTGCATAACCATTTGCTCCGTATTGGCTCATACCAACTCCATGTCCATATCCCTTTGTTACAACACTTACGTCTTCTCCTACTTCTACCTTAAAATTAGCACTTCTAAGACCTAATAATTTCCTAAAATCAGTACCTTTAAATTCTTTTGAACAAATACTTATATTATCGACATATAAAAATTCATTATAATCTATTTTATCTACTACAATATCGTTACAAGTCAAACCGAGTTTACTTTTAAATTCCTCTTTACTAAAAGATTGCTCTTTTTCATAATCTCTAAGCGAATCATTATCGTATTTAGATTCGACTCCCTGTAAATAGTCCCTATTTTCACTAAAAACACTTACTGAATCTTGCGTATTCCCAGCACTCATTGCAAAATAAAATGCCTCAATTATCGATCCTTCATAAGTTATAACTTCCCCAGTCGTTTCTAAAACCGCTTGTCTAATTTTATCATAATACTTTTGATAATCGTCTCCCCATTTTTTCCGCATATCTGCATCAGTAATATAAACTTGATTATTCACATTATCTGTAAGATCATATTCCCCATTTTCATTAGTTTTTTTCTTATAAAGTGCATAAGTCCTACTCGCAACAGCCTGAGCTTTTAAAGCTTCGATATTAAAACTAGCAGGCATCTCACCAGCCACCACACCGACTATATAGTCTTCAAGTGGCAAACTTATTGCTTCATCTTTTACTAAAACGCGTATCATACTTAACTGCTTATCTTCTGATTCCAAATTATCAGAATCTTCTTTTAAACTACTTTCTTGTTCCTTATTTTCTTGATCCAAATTAAAATTAGCTTCGCTTTTTTTAAATACGAAACTAATTACTACAATTGGCAACATCCCTACAAGAATCATTAAAAGTATTTTATTCTTATTCACAGTATTCTGCTGACCTCCAAAAAATTTATTATAAAACTGGCAACTAATTCAGACACAGCTAATATGAGCAAAACAGCAAAAATATTAGCTTCTACAACTTTTCCTTGTTTAAAAAATCTATTTAAATCGACACTCACCATGCCAAACGAAGTAAATAAAACAGATAATATATAAACAATCATCTTATAATTCATTATATTCACCACGTTCATAATCTAGAATTTTTTTTATTCTTCTATGATATTTTTCTTCTGTTTTCACTGGTGTACTAACAAATATTTTTATCATTTCAGACCCTTCTTGTACAGGAATAATGCTGTCTAAAGCTATTATGTTCGTATCATCATCAGCTCTTGCCAATCTGCTTACTCTCTCACTAGTAACAAGTGCACATCTAACACCATCAACTTTATTCGCAGCGATACTTATGCCAACACCTGTACCACAAATTAAAACTCCAAAAGATCCAGGATTTTCAACTACTAATTTTCCAGTCCTAAAAGCAAAATCTGGATAATCATCAGTCGGAGTATTTATTGGGCTACAATCTACAATTTCAAATTCCCCATCTAATATTTTCATCAATTCTTTTTTATACTCTACACCATTATGGTCAGTTCCAATAAATAATTTTATCATTTTTCTTCCTCCATAACCTTCTTAAATAAAGGCAACAATCCTACATTCCCATTTCTATGAGGCGGTAATCCATATAAATCGTGACCTGGAAAATCATTTCCTTCTATTAGAAGTATTTTTTCTTCACCTATACAAACATCCCATCCGACATATCCGACTTCTGAAATAACACCTGCGGCCTCTTCACAAAGCTTTTTTACCTCATTCCATTTAGGAATTTTTAAACCAACAATTTTTTCATGAGTTAAAGGGTGTTCACTGTATTCGTTATGTAACTTATCTATCGCAACAAACTTGATTATACCATCTTCTATATCGATCGGAGCAACTAATCCCTCGTGATTAAAATTGTCGACTACATTCCCTTTATTTCCCATTCTGAGAAGAGCTACCACCACTTTGCCCTTTAATGTCACAACTCTTACAGTATTAATACTGCTTGGATGTATTTTACTAATTTCTTTACACTGAGTAGCAACTTCCTCGACAAGTCTAGTTTCTTCCTTTAATAATTTTTCATATAATTCTTTCTTGTTTATGTTGATAACCTCTAACTTATCCACACCTTTACCACAAGTCCCACTAGTAGGCTTGACGATAATTTCTCTTTTACCTTCTAAAAACTTCTCAAAATCATTTATATTATTTCCATCTAAGTACAGCCAGTCTCTATGAAGATACTTGCTAAACTTTTGATTAAATAAAGTCTTATCTATAAAATATTTACATGAATTTAAATCGTTACACTGTTTTCTTATTTCATTATTGATTCCCCTTGTTATAACGGTCTGTCTTTCTCTCTTATTCATTTTATACATTTCAAAAAGCTGATAATCGACATATCCAGCCTGATACTTTATACCACATACAATGGCATCAAAAAATACATATATCTTCGATTTTCCACTTTTCTTATGAACTTCATCGATTGTGTTAAAAAAATTTTTAAAATTCATCTTTCTGACTCTCGCCACTAAATATTTTAGCTTTCCCATAAGTCCATCACCAATTCAATCATACTGAACAATTTCTAAAAAAACAAGCAATTTATTAACTTAACCATATGATTTGTCGTAAAACAGACACTTAGACAAAATAAAAAACTAAAAATGCACTTTTAGTCTTCTTTAATATTATATTTCTTGTTAAACTTTTCAATATTACCAGTTTTCTTATGTTTTCCTTGAGCCCCAGTATAAAATGAATGGCATTCACTACAAGACTCAACATGGATTTCCTCTTTAGTTGATCTAGTAGTAAATGTAGCACCACAGTCACAAGTAACAGTACATTCTTTAAATTGAGGATGTATATTCTTTTTCATTTTTACTCTCCTTCCGCCATGACATTTGTATGCCATAGAAATTCAATACATGGGTATTATATCATATATTTTTAAAAACGCAAACAAATTTATAATTATATATCGTAGTTTTCGTAAAATATTTGATTATTAGCAAAAAATTCGTTCATCTTAAATTTTATAACATATGATTGTTCTTCATAATTTTCGTCTATATATTTAATTTTAATAGAATAATCATTTTTTATAGGGTTCGCTAAATTAGGTAAATCATCGATTATATAAGCTGAAATATCGTTTATATAATTACTCAAAATCTTCAAATCTTGTACTTCTTCTCGCTTAAATGTAGAAATATCTCCCGATCCTAATATCAGTTCATCATTCATCATTATTTGATAATCGGCATCATAATATTTTCTATTAGCTATATTGTTATCACTAACTTTAACACTATTGATATTAAATATTCTTCTATGTTTTGCAACAACATAATTACCAGTTATTTGAGCATTAGTAGAATAAATACTATATACCCTAAACTTATTAAAAGTAGTTGCCCAATACACAAATAAGAAAAATAATATTACTATAATTATAGAAGTTATAAATATTCTTGTAAGTCTATAAGGAGCCATAACAGGAGTTTCATTTTTGGCTTTTTCATCATTTTCTGTTTTTCCCAATAATTTTTCTACACTTACTTCAAATAAATTTGACATCGCTAGTATAAGATCTATAGAAGGTACTCCTTGACCGTTTTCCCATTTCGAAACAGCTTTTCTACTTATAAAAAGTTTTGAAGCTAATTCCTCTTGACTCCAATTCTTCTGAACTCTCAGTTCTCTTATATTTTCCCCAATTTTAACTGAATCTAAAAATTCTTTCATTTACTCAACTCCACTCCATGATAAAAATATAACACAATTTCTTTAAATATTCAAATGTAACAAAAAAACTGTTAAAACAGCTTTTCACATTTTTAATATATCATCTATTGTTACACCATAAAAATCTGCAACATCTTTAATAAACTGAATCGAAGGCAAGCCAACACCATTTTCCCATTTTGAAACGGTTTTTCTACTTATATTTAATTTTTGGCTTAACTCTTCCTGTGTCAATTTCTTTGCTTCTCTCAAATCCCGAAGCTTCCTTCCCAATCTCTGAGGAACTATTTCTTTTCCCATTAATACTTCACCTAAATTTATCTTATCATAAATTTATTTATGTGGCAACAACTCTATTCTTCAATAATCGCTATATCAGCACCGACTGAGGTAAGTTTGACTACAATATCTTCATAACCTCGTAAAATATAATCGATATTAGAAATCTTAGTCGTTCCTTTGGCAATCAAACCAGCAATAATCAAAGCAGCACCTGCTCTTAAGTCACTTGCCTCTACTTCGCATCCCTGAAGACCGCATGGTCCAGTAATTTCAGCATCCATTCCTTCAAATTCGATATTTGCACCCATTTTTTTTAATTCAGGAAAATGTCCTGTTCTACTTTCATAAATAGTTTCTTTAAAATGTGATGTTCCTTTTGCCTGTGTCAAAAGAACACTCATAGGTTGTCCTAAATCAGTAGGAAATCCTGGATACACTAAAGTCTTAATATCGGTACAAGTTAAATCTTTAGATTTATTCAAGATGATATAGTCTTCTCCTAAAGAAAAATCCACTTTCATATCTCTTAGCTTTGAAAGCAATGTATCCAAATGTTTAGGAATAATATTACATACTTTAAAATCTTTGCTCGCAACAGCACCGATCATAATATATGTTCCAGCTTCGATACGATCAGGAATAGTCTCAATCATCGCTCCATGCAGTTTCTCTACACCTTGTATTCTAATAGTATCAGTTCCTGCCCCGACAATGTTACCACCCATATTATTAATTAAACTAGCTAAATTGATAATCTCTGGTTCCTTTGCAGCATTTTCGATGACTGTAATTCCGTCTGCTAAACTTGCCGCCAACATAATATTCACAGTCGCTCCCACACTAGGAAAATCTAAATAAATATTAGCGCCATGTAAATTATCAGCAACAATTGTATATAAATCATCGTTATAATCTATCACTGCTCCCATCTTACGAAAAGCCATCAAATGCAAATCGATTGGTCGTTTACCTATTTTACAGCCACCAGGAAAATGAATTTCAACTTTTTTAAATCGTGCCAATAGAGCCCCCATAAAATAATATGAAGCTCTTAATCTCTCTGACAAATCGCTTGGTATAGCATTGTTGACCACATTTTTGCTATCGATTATCATTTCACCATTACCGAATGTTATATCCCCACCGAGTAAAGTTATAATTCTTTTTAAATTCTCAGTATCTGATAAAACTGGCGTATTAAGTATCTTTACCACTTCATCAGTTAAAATAGCAGCAGGAATAAGTGCAACAACACTGTTTTTTGCCCCACTGACATTGATAACACCATTTAATTCTTTTTCACCATTAATAACAATTTTTTTCATATATATCACTACTTTAACTATATTCCATTTGTACGTATAAAGTCAACTTTTAAAACAAAAATTGACAAAAATTTACTACTGCTAAAATAAACATAATAATTGATCCAACTAAAACTGAATAAGATCCTACAAGATTATTTAATCTCTTACCTAGACTAAGCCCTACTAAAGTAAAAGAAAAACTAGTAATCGTAAATATAAAAGCAGCTTTTACAAGGTCATACCATTCTAGATTCAGAGCAAAACCTACACCAAAACTATCTAAGCTAACTCCTAAGGCAAATATTAAAATTCCCACAAAAGATAACTTTACTTCCTCCTGTTTATCTTCTTTAAAATCTTTGAACATTAAAATTGCTATATAAAGAAAAATAATAGTCGATAAAAAATGCGCTTCTAAGTGCAAACCCTTAATGAATATTATACCTAAACAAGCCCCTAATATAGGCATAAAAAAGTGGAACACTCCGACAGTCGATGATAAAGCAAAATTCATCTTCTGTGACAAAGACAATGTTCCAAATGATAAAGCCAGGCTAAAAGCATCCATACTGAGAGATATCGCTATTAATAAGATGAAATAAAAGTTCAAAAGAATCACCAATTAATTATATTTATTTAATGCATCTTTTATTAAAGAATGATATTCATAATCGGATTTTTCTTCATCTACTAAACATAAAGGCGGATATAAAACACACCACCAATTTTCACCACTTCCCTCTCCTAAAGTTACAACATAAGATTTATAATTACCTGCCTCATATGTTAATCCTTTAAAAGTTTTTTCGGGAAAATAATTCATACCATAATTAGATTTAAACTCTAAACCTAAATTGTTCTTCTTTATTACATCATCGACTACATTATCTAATATATCTTTGTTGGATTCTATAATATTATCAATTTTATTATAATCCTTTTCTCCTTCAGTTATTTCATAAAGCTTTTCTTCAACTGCAGACTTAACAATTTTTTTATTATTTTGGTCTTCACTGCTATCACTATTTGCTATCACCCTCATTCGAATCGATGTCGATGGAATTTCAACATATTCATTATTGGACATAAATACACTCACACCTACTGCTGCTATTAATAAAAAGATTAATTTCTTCATTAAAAAAGCACCCCTTCACTAATGTAATGGTACTTTTTTATAATATTTATTCATTAATAATAAAGACAAAACGATCAAAACCTTCAAAGTCTTTTTGCACACTAATTTGTGCACTCGGATAAAACTCTTTAGCTAGATTGCTAACTCGTTTTCCTTGTAAAGAACCTATTTCAAAAGCGATAATTTTATAATTCCAACGCTTGCTTTTATTTAAAATAGTTTTATAAAAGATAATGTCATCCCGTCCAGGAAATAAAGCTTTTTGAGGTTCATATTTTGTATTAGGACTTACATATTCATCTTCACACACATATGGAGGATTTGAAATTAAAATATCTGCTTCTACTAAATTGTTTTTATCACTTAAAACATCATCCTCATAAAAATTGATAATAACATCATTTAGTTTAGCATTTAAAACTGCTACTTCTAAAGCCCCATGTGATATATCGGAAGCATAAACTGTCGCCCCTTGAAATCTTTTCTTTAAACCAATCGCAATCGCACCACTGCCAGTGCAGACATCTAAAATTTGAGCATTCTCTAACCTCAGCTTACAAATATAATCAAAAGTTTTACTTACTAATAACTCTGTTGCAAAGCGCGGAATTAATACCCTTTTATCGACAAGTATTTGAGCATTAACAAATTCGACATTGCCAATAGCATATTGAACGGGATAATCCTCCTCCTCAATTTTTTTAATTATTTCCTTCAAATCGTCTTCATTTTTATATTTTTCTTCTAACAATTTATAATCGGAATGAGTAATATTATGCATCTAGATTAGATCCCTCTAATTTTAATCTTTGATCTTCTGTAACCAAAGCCTCAATTATTGGTTCTAAATTCCCATCCATTACTTTTTCTAAATCCATTATAGAATAATTAATCCTATGGTCTGTTACTCTGTTTTGAGGATAATTATAAGTTCTAATCTTCTCAGAACGATCACCAGTACCTATTTTAGATTTTCTCATAGAACCCATTTCAGCTTCGTGTTTTCTTGCTAGCTCATCGTTTATCTTTATTTTCAATAAACGCATTGCTTGTTCTCTATTTTGTAATTGGCTACGCTCAGTTTGACAAGTAACAACCGCACCTGTAGGGACATGCGTAAGTCTAACCGCCGAATTTGCTGTATTTACGGATTGGCCACCTGCACCTGAGGAATGATAAACATCCATTTTTATATCAGCTTCATTTATTTCAATACTGACATCTTCTACTTCGGGCATGACTAAAACAGTCGCTGTAGAAGTATGAACTCTACCTTGTGTTTCTGTAGTTGGTATTCTTTGAACTCGATGAGAACCACTTTCATATTTCAATTTTGAATAAACGCTCTCACCCTTTATCATGCATTCTATTTGAGAGTAACCTCCACTAGAACCATCGACCGCATGTATTACATCGATTTTCCAACCTTGCTTATCGGCATAATACGAATACATTCTAAATAAATCTCCCGCAAAAATATTTGCTTCGTCTCCCCCAGCGGCACCTCTTATTTCCATAATAATATTTTTACCATCATTTTCATCCTTTGGTATTAACAATATTTCTAACTCATGGTACAACACTTCTTTTTGAGACTCTAAAGATTCAAGTTCACTTTTAATCATTTCACCCATTTCAGGATCATTTTTCATCAAGTTAAGTTCAGATATGTCATTTAAACACTTATTATATTCATCGTATTTGTCGACAATCAAAGAAAGATCGCTTCTCTGCTTTGATAAATCTTTTAATTTTTGAAAATCACTTAAAACTTCAGGTTTAGCAAGTTCTCTATCCAACTCTTCGAATTTATCTTTAATTATTTTAAGTCTTTCATCCATACAAAATCACCCTTAATTCGAATCGTCTTCTATATCATCTACAATTACTAAATCGGATAAGTCATCATCATCGACATCATCATCGCTAGCTTTCATTGAATCATCAAATATCTCATCATCACTACCACTTTCATCTTCTTCGATAATAATATCCTCTTCCGAATCGTCTTCTTCGTCAAAAGATTCCATTCCCTTGTTATGTTTAATTTTTAAATCCCAAAATCCATCTTCTAACATTATGAATCTTTTATCAGTACTCAATAGTTCAAAAAAATCGGCAA
Source organism: uncultured bacterium (assembly GCA_947646655.1). GTDB lineage: Bacteria > Bacillota_I > Bacilli_A > RF39 > UBA660 > RUG11867. The sequence continues at coordinate 83,458 of CANSHI010000002.1, read as the reverse complement.
TATGAGTTTCATAAGTTCCTTCATCCATACCCAAAATATTGCCAACTTCTTTAAAAAGGTCGGTAATCCTCATTTTTGTAGAAACATTTTCTAAAATTACATGAGCAATATCATTATAATTCATCATTTCTAATTCTTCTGCACTTAATTCTATTTTTTTCATAAAATTCCCTCCAAAATTTCAAAAGTATCATATGTACTTTAAATTGCACCTGTTATTTAAAATACGATAACTCGTAACAAATTATTACACATAATTTAATGTATGTCAATATTCAAATTAATGTAACTCAAAAACTATACATTTTACATCTTCTGGGTCACTTTCAATTACATAATTAATGGTATGTTTACATCCCTCAATATTATGTTCAAATTTAATTAACTCAACACCAAAATTTGCCTCTTGCTCTTTTAATGTTATTAATACTCTAGACGGTGTTTCATAAATTTCAAATATGTCACTTTCTGTTTCTTTAACAAAGTGAAATTTGTCGAATAGTTTTACTTTAAATTTTTGATTATCCAAATCAAAAAGAATGTAATCATCATTTTCTGCAACTTTAACGTTCTCATCATAAATTATATTGTCATTAGTTTTAAATAAAAAATGTAAATCTTTCACCAAATCACCTCATAATCTGCGAATATTATATCATACTAAACATGAAAGAGAGTGATTAAAATAAAAAAATTTACAAGTACTTTCTTAAAAATTATTATAGTACTATTTATAACTTGTATACTTTCTATAGGAGGACTTTACTTATATGCTCTCGCCTCTCCTAAAATAGCGATCAAGACTAATGGAAAATTTTATATTTATGACAATAAAAATGAATTAGTCTATCAGGGATCTAGTTCGAGAGAATGGGTAAACATAGAAGACATCAGCGATAATCTTAAAAATGCAGTAATAAGTGTAGAAGATAAAAACTTTTATAAACATCAAGGGTTCGATTACTTACGAATAGCTAAAGCTATGCTGAATAACATAAAAAGAAAAAGCTTATCAGAAGGAGCTTCTACAATATCACAACAATACGTAAAAAATATGTATCTCACTTTTGATAAAACTTGGTCACGAAAAATAGAAGAAGCACTTTTAACTTTAGAATTAGAAGTCCACTATTCTAAAGATGAAATATTAGAAGGCTACTTAAACACAATAAATTTCGGTCAAGGAAATTATGGAATTGAAGATGCTGCGAATTATTATTTTAATAAGAGTGCCAAAGATTTAAGCCTAGAGGAATCATGTATTTTAGCTGGAATACCAAAAAGTCCGGGCAACTATAATCCAGTATCCAATTACAACAAATCGATCGAACGAGCCAAAATAGTTGCTAAGACTATGCTGAATAATAAAATTATTACTGAAGACGAATTTAACAATATGTACCAATCTGAAGTTTCAATATATGGCAAAAGAGATAAACAAAATTTAGAAACTTTGATGTATTATCAGGATGCCGTTTTACAAGAACTGCAAAGTATTTCTTCTATTCCTAATTCTATCATCGATTCAGGTGGTTTAAAAATATATACAGAATTAAATTTAGATACACAAACTAACCTCGAAAATTCGATGAAACAAAATATGCAAGATGACGACACACAAATAGCTGCTGTATATGTTAATCCTAAAAATGGAGGAGTTAATGCCCTCATTGGAGGACGAAATTATACAGAATCACAATTCAATAGAGCTACTCAAGCAAAAAGACAGGTAGGTTCTACTATGAAACCGTTTCTCTATTACTCAGCATTGGCAAATGGACTAACTATGGCTTCTACTTTTAAAAGTGAACCAACTACATTCAACTTATCGGACAACAAAACATACTCTCCTAACAATTATAATAATATTTATGCAAATAAAGATATTACCATGGCTGCAGCACTTGCTTATTCAGACAATGTATACGCAGTTAAAACACACATATTTTTAGGAGAAGAGACACTAGTTGATACAATGAAATCTGTCGGTCTCAAAGAAGAGTTAGATCCTATTCCTTCTCTCGCTCTAGGATCCATTGAAATTAACTTGCTAGATTTTGCAGGAGCTTATACTACTCTAGCAAGTGGCGGATATGAAAGAGACGTCCATTTTATCAGACGTGTAGAAGACATGAACGGAAATTTACTATATGAACATAAAGACAAAGATAAACTCTTACTTAATTACAATTATGTATATATTCTTAATGAAATGATGACAAAAGCTTATAGTACAGAGTTTATCGATTATAATAGTCCTACTGCTATAACTTTAAAAGGTAGATTATCTAGAGATTATGCTATAAAAACGGGTACAACTGATCAAGACCATTTAATAGCTGGGTACAATCCTGATGCTCTTCTACTTGTTTGGACTGGAAAAGACAACAATGACTCATCACCTGGTTACTCTAAAATAACAAAAAATATATGGGCAGATGCTATAGAAACTTCTTTAAAAGATACTGAAGCTTCTTGGTATGATCCACCTTCCAATGTCGTGGGATTACCTCTAAACCCCATAACAGGCGACTACGTCACTAATAAAAAAAATTCAATGTATTATTTTGTCAAAGGCTCAGAACCTCAAATTTATACAAGTGTAAACAATTAAAAAGTAAATATTCGAAAATGAGAATATTTACTTTTTAATTTTTATTGTAATTTGATACATATCTTCAAAATCATACTCTTCTTTTTCAACTCTAAATCCTGATTTTTCGATATCCTCTATGACTCCTCTAACATTATTTATTTGATCACTTATCTTGCCAGGTTTTACTTCCCCTGCATTATCATTACTAACTTCCCCAAATGGATTAATATCTTGTGGAACTTCTGAAGTAGGAGGAGTTACAATGTCACCAAACATATCAAATGTTTCAATTTGATCATCGCTATTATCTTTGCTAATTGTATTTTTAGATTCATCTACGTTTTCATCAACACCTAATGAACTCATAGTGCCACCTGAAAATGGATTAAATGAAATAGGCGGAACATTATCTTCTACACCTGTACTTAAATTAGGCGCCCCTATCTCTAAGTCAGTAGGAGTTTGTACATTGAAACCGAATAAATTCTTAGTTGTAGAATTATTATTTAAGTTATTACTACTGTTCAAATCGATATTCATAAATTTACCTCCAACCTCTTTTTCTAAATTCTCATCAATAGGAGTTAAAACAGTACTATTACCAGCATCTTCGTTACTACCACTATTTAATAACTTTTTAATTTCATTATCTAATTGCTTAACGGTCAATCTCTCTTTTATGATACGATCTAACATATTTTTTTGATCATCAGGATTACTAAGTTGCAATAAACTTCTAGCGTGTCTTTCACTTATTTGTTCATTTAACAATGCATTTTGAACCTCATCACACAAATTTAATAAACGCAACTTATTGGCAATAGTTGATTGAGAAACGCCTAACTTTTGAGCTAACTCCTCCTGAGTCATATAATCCCTATCCAAAAGATTTCTATAACTTTGAGCTTCTTCTATACTAGATAAATTTTTTCTTTGAACATTTTCAATAAGCGCAACTTCCGCACTTTCATTATCATTCATATCACGTACAACAGCAGGTACTTTTTTAAGTCCTGCCATACATGAAGCTTTATATCTTCGCTCTCCTGCTATAATTTCATATTTATTACCGACTTTTCTTAAAACTAATGGTTGAATTACACCGTGTACTTTTATAGAACTAGAAAGCTCCTGTAGTGCTTTCTCATCAAAAGTTAATCTAGGTTGAAACCTATTAGGAATTATATCTTCGACAAATATTTCTTGAACTTGCTCATTCATAACTATTGCCCCTTTACTCTTTTTTTATTCTTTTACATATACCACTAGTTTACTTTAAAATTAACTTTTTTGCAATGGTTTTTTATTTATTTTATCAAAATTTCTCGGAAATTGATCATCAGTTTTACATTTTTTATTTACTACCACAAAAGTACGTACAGATCCTTCCTTTGGCAATAATGTTTTACTAATGTTTAAAATTTCTCCACCTAAAACCTCTATCGCATAAAGACCTTTTTCAACTGTATCATCTAATTGGCCCTTATACGCAACGAAAAGACCGCCTACTTTAACAAATGGCAAACTCAACTCCGCCAAAATAGGCATTGCTGTAACAGCTCTTCCTGTTACGATATCATAAGACTCTCTTCTATAAGAAACATATTTTTCTGCCCTATCATTTATGACTTCAAATTCGATATTTAATTTCTCAGAAAGTTGTTCTAAAAATTTAGTCTTTTTACCATTTGAGTCGAGTACAGTAAGATTTATCGTTGGCTCAACAATTTTTAAAACTACTCCTGGAAATCCTGCTCCGCTTCCTATATCGAGTAAAGTTTTACCTTTCACATCGAAATAATTTAACCCAATAATTGAGTCATAAAAATGTTTCAAATAAACATCTTCGATATTTCTAATTGCTGTTAAATTAGTATGTTGATTATATTCCAATAAAAATTCAGCATACTTTCTAAAGCTTTCTACATGATTATCCGATAAACAAATACCTTTTTGAGATAGTTCATTTATAAAATCTTTTTCACTCATTCTTTCCATATTCCTTTCTCAAATATACTGCCAAAATCGAAATATCTGCTGGGTTTACTCCACTAATTCTACTAGCTTGTGCGATCGAAATCGGTCTTATCTTTTCTAATTTTTCTCGAGCCTCACTGGCTAAATTTTTAATTTTTTTATAATCGATATCACTAGGTATTTGTTTACCTTCTAATTTTGTTAATTTCTGAGCATCATTATAAGCTTTTACAATATACCCTTCGTATTTAACCTCAATAACTAGCTCTTCCAAAATTTCTTTATCACAAAGCTTAAATTCAGGATAAATTTCTTTTAACATTTCTAAATTGACAACAGGCCTTTTTATAATTTCCTCTAAAGATGAAGTTCTAGCATTTTCAAAAAAATTATTTAAAATAGATTTATCGATTTTAATTTTTTTTATCTTTTCTTTCCACTCTTCACATTGTAATATTTTTCTATCTAATTTTTCTTTTTGAGAATCACTAATTAGTCCTGCTTCAAAGCCATAATTTCTCAATCTAATATCAGCATTGTCATGTCTTAAGAGTAGTCTATATTCTGCTCTAGAAGTCAACATTCGATATGGTTCTATCGTACCTTTAGTAACTAGATCATCAATTAAAACCCCTATATATGCTTCATTTCTTTTCAATATCAAAGGTTCTAATCCTTTTATTTTTCGAGAAGCATTTATACCTGCTATAATACCTTGACCTGCAGCCTCTTCGTATCCGCTAGTTCCATTAATTTGTCCAGCTGTGAACAAACCGTTTAAAATTTTAGACTCTAGAGAAGGTTTTACCTGCAACGGATCTATAGCATCGTATTCTATAGCATAAGCATATTCTAAAATCCTAGCATTTTCTAGCCCTTCTAAACTGTGTACCATTTCTTCCTGTACATCAGGAGGCATCGATGTAGAAAAACCTTGTAAATAATAAGAATTATAGTATTTGCTATTTTCTACCATGCTTTGGGGCTCTAAAAATAAAATATGTCTCTCTTTATCGGAAAATCTAACTATTTTATCCTCAATGCTAGGACAATATCTAGGTCCAACACCCGTGACATATCCCCCATACATACTCGATTTATCTAGATTATCTTTAATAATTTCATGAGTTTTATGATTAGTATAAATTAAATAACATTTTTCTTGATTGTTAACATCGTAACTACTTTCTCCATCAAAACTAAAAGAATATCGAGTATCGTCACCTAATTCTTCTTGCATTTTATTTAAATCAGCTGTTCTAACATCGATACGTGGTGGTGTACCTGTTTTTAAACGAATTATTTTAAATCCTAAATCTTTTAATCGGTCACTCAAATAATTAGATCTGACTTCGCCATGCGGACCTTCGGCAAGTTTTTCACTTCCCCTTAAAATTTCACTTTTCAAATATGTGCCAGTTGTCAAAATTAAAATATCACAAAATATTTTACTGCCATCACTTAAAATTACACCTTTTACATTGTTACTTTCTACTATTAAATCTTCAACAATAGCTTCTTTTAATTCGAGGTTTTTTTGAGACATAAGCGCTTTTTGCATTATACTAGGATACAATTCTTTATCAGCCTGCCCTCTTAAGCACTGAACAGCAGGACCCTTGCTACTGTTTAACATTTTCATTTGTAAAAGTGCCTTGTCGGCAACTTTTCCCATTAAGCCTCCTAAAGCATCTACTTCTCTGACTATGACTCCCTTCGAACTACCTCCAATAGACGGATTACAAGGCATGTCTCCAATGTTTTTTATATTTCCCGTAATAAGAAGAGTACTATGCCCAATTTTACTAGTTGCATAAGCTGCCTCAATTCCAGCATGTCCTCCTCCAACAACAATAACGTCATATTTCATGTAATCACTTCCCTAAACAAAAATTGGCAAACAAAGTATCGATTAATTCCTCATCATACACTTCACCTAATACTTCACCCAAAGTTTTTCTAGCATTTGCTAAATCATTTTCTATTATATCTACTGGTATTTCCATCGATACGGCTTCTTCTGCCGATTTTATATATTCATACGCTCTATTGATTAAAGATAATTGTCTAGCATTTGAAATATATGTAAAATCTTTCTTCACTAAATCGTCTAGCTGAAAAATTGATTTTATCGCATTTTTTAAACTATCCAATCCATTTTTATCGACTGTATTCCCGTATACAACATTCTCGTCTGCTATATCGATTTTTTTATCTAAGTCATTTTTATTTACAAATATTATATTTTTTTTCGTAGAAACATATTTTAACAATTCTTTTTCTTCATTGCTCAATTTTTCATTATTATTCAAAACTAAAATAATTAAATCAGCTTTTTCAATAATTTGCATACTTTTATCGACACCTATTTTCTCTACTTCATCATTCGTTTCCCTTATACCAGCTGTGTCAATAAAATTGATCATAATGCCATTTAAAATCATTCTACCCTCAACAATATCTCTAGTAGTACCAGCAATATTAGTAACTATGGCTTTTTCTTCCTCCAAAAATGCATTTAATATACTACTTTTTCCTACATTGGGGCGACCTACAAGTGCCACATCTATACCAGATTTTATTATTTTACCATTTTTACTTTCCTCAAGCATAGTTTCAATTTCCTGGCCTATTTCTTCTAGCTCTTTGCCAATCTTTTCTGTTGTCATATCTTCCAAATCTTCATACTCAGGATAATCGATATTTACTTCAATTCGAGATTCTAAATTCAACAAACGTTCGCGGATAGATGATATAATTTGTGATAATTTACCTGTTAAACCTTGCACTGACATCTTTCGTGCTTCTTCACTTTCTGCCTCAATAATATCTCCGACAGCTTCCGCTTCTACTAAGTCTATTCTTCCATTTAAAAATGCTCTTTTTGTAAACTCACCAGGTTCAGCCTGCCTACATCCACTTCTCAATAAAATTTCTAAAACTTTATTAGTGGTCGCGATACCTCCGTGTAAATTGATTTCCACAACATCTTCAACTGTATAAGTTTTCGGTGCTTTCATAATAGAAACTAAAACCTCGTCTATTATTTCGCCATCATAAACAATATGACCATAATTTATTGTATGACTCTCTACTTCTTCTAAATTTTTGCCACTAAATAAACTGTTCACTAAACTTATTGAACCTTTGCCACTAACTCTAATTATAGAAATTCCACCTGCTCCTAATGCAGTGCTAATTGCAGCGATTATATCATCCATAAAAATCCCCTCTTGCGTTCATATTATAGCATTTTTTTTCTAAAATAAAAAGAGTTTGCATAAATGCAAAAAACTTCACTAATATTTTTTTAAGATCATTTTTCTAAATTGTAAATAATCTAAAAATGCAATGCTTATAATTCCCAATATTAAAAACATCAAAAACATTAAATTCACAAGTTTTCCTGTATCCTTATTTAATGCATATTTACCTAATCGCGGTATTTTAAAATACATTCTACCGATAAAATTACTACTAGTAACATATTCTTTATCATTACTGTTATTATTATCGCCTTTTGTTATGAGACTTACCCCTTTATTAGTATCTACAATTTTGTTTACCCTGTGTGCAACTAAAAACTCATTTTCTAAAGAACGAAAAAGTATAATATCATTTTCTTTTACATCCTCGATCGCAATTGTTTCAAAGTATACATTATCATAAATATTAAGAGTTGGTTCCATTGAATGACTAGTAACAGAATATATAGTGTTTCCTTTGATTCTTACACTTATAGGCAACAAGAATAAAGTAAAAATCAGAAAAAGTAAAAATCCCAGTATAACATTTATAAATACTAAAGACAAAACTTTCCAAAATTTTATAGTTTTATTTTTGGATTTTAGTATATCCACAATAACTTCATTTTCATTACTTTCTATAATCTCTCCGTGTAAAATCTCTAAAACTGAAACTTTTAAAATTTTTGATAAAGGTTCTAACATACTTATATCAGGGCACCCGATTCCTCTTTCCCATCTACTTACTGCTCGATCTGTTATCCCTAACTTATCTCCTAAATCTTTTTGTGTCAAATTTATGTTTTTACGTCTGCTCGCTATAAAAGCTCCTATTTTTTCATAATCCATTTCTATCACCTAATAAAACTATAGTGGAAAACTTAAAACTTTTCAACAAACGATTAATTGAGTAAAAGAAAAAAGACACATCAGTCATTTTTAGGTTTAATGACGACATGTCTATTAGGATCCTCGCCAACACTCTCTGTAATAATTCCTTCAAAATCTTTTACAGCATTATGAACAATTAATCTTTCATAAGAATTCATATTATCTAGTTCGACAGCAATCTTAGTTTGGCTTACTTCTTTGGCAATTCTTTTAGCAGTTTTTTCTAAATGTAATAATTGTTTATCCTTGTAGTTTTCAACATCTAATGAAATATATGGTGATTTTCCAAAAATATTTTTAACAGATGTCCTTACAATGACTTGTAATGCATCTAAATTTCTACCACCTGCCCCAATTAACAGCGGATTATCATCTGAATATATTCTTACTTTAATTTGTCTTTCTCTAATGCTCGCCTCAAAATCTACTTTCATACCCATAATCGATAACAATTCATACAAGTACGATTTAACATATTCGACCACATCGACTAAAGGAGTCACGACAAGCTCTATTTGTGTACCTTTAAACAATCCTGCTTTAATTTCCTTTGAAGATACGATAACATCTTCCATAGTCATATTTAAAGATTCCAATGCTTCTTTTAAAACTTCATCATAATCTTTACCAACAAATTTATTTACTTCCACGATACTACTTACCTCTCTTCTTTTTGCCCTTATTATTTTTTTTCTTACTGTTCTGATTAGTACTATTATTTTTTTCTATCTCTACTTCTACTTTATTATTTTCTTTTTCGCTTATAATTTTAGCATCTTTAATTTTATCGCGACTTTTATCTTTTTGTTTGCCACCTTTTGATAAAACCTTTTTTAGCATAAAATTTTGTGCAATCATAAAACCATTAGAAACTATCCAATAAAGTGCAAGTGCAGTAGGCAAACTTAGAGAAGCTATTGAAATAAATGCTATCATAAATTTCATCATTAATTCCATTTGTTTATCTTGCTCAGAATTTCCTGTCGTCGATCTCATAGAATATTTATAAGAAAAATATGTTGTAAGCACGATCAAAATAATGATTAAAATATATAAATAATTACCTGATTTAATTCCTACGAAAGGACTAGTTCCTAGTTGAAGTGTTAAGAAATTATCTTCAAAAATCGCTGGTACTCGGTTTATAGCTTCTAAAAATGCAAGTAATATAGGTAATTGTATAAACCCAACGAGACATCCACTTGCTGGATTTATATGATACTTTTTATAAACCATCATCATTTCTTGACTCATCTGCATAGCCATAGCTTGATCTTGATTGTTGCCATATTTTTTTTGTATAGCTTGTAACTCAGGCTGTGCTTTTTTCATATTTTCTGACTGCATCATAGTTTTTCTAGTAAACGGCAAAAGTATTAATCTGATTAAAATACCTAGTATAATTACTGCTAATCCATAAGAGTTTACAAATTGCCCTAATTTAATAATTACCCACGCTAAAGGTTTAATAAAAATACTTTCCCAAAGACCATTATACTTTAAATTGTTCGGTTTAAAATCATTACAAGATTTCAAAGAATCATATTCGACATCCATACGGTCCTTATTATCTTCATATATTTTTCTTAAATCTTCATCTTCAGGTAGACATAAAATATTAGAAGTAAGTGATTGACCTGTAACTTCATTTACTATCTTTTTATTATCTCCATCTGACAAATATTTAGTACACCCTGAACTTACAGCTAACATTACAAGTAATACTACTACTAATTTTTTATTTTTTTTCATTCAATTCAATTCCTTTCAGTATCGTTTCAATCGACATATTCATCGCTTCATAACTAGCATCTTTTAAACCTTCTCTTATCATTATAATATAATCATAGCTTTTTTGAAATAACTTTTTATTATTTTCTATCACACTTCTAGTTTGTCTTTTTAATCTATTTCTGACTACTGCTTTACCAATTTTGTTTTTTATAGCAATTCCAAAATGTGTATATTCATTATTAGCATTTTTCACATAATAAACTACATAATTCTTATCCTTATTATATTTTCCATTTTTTATAATATAACTGAAATAATTTTTATCTTTAATCATTTCATACCTTTTCATATCTCACCACCATAGAATAAAAACCACAAAAGTTGTGGTTACTTACAAAGTATTTTACGACCTTTTTTTCTTCTAGATTTTAAAATGTTACTTTCTTTTCTAGCAAAGAAACCATGTTTTTTCGCTTTTTTACGATTGTTAGGTTGATAAGTTCTTTTCATATAATCCCCGCCTCCTTTAAAAATCAACAGTATTATATTATAAGGAAGCCCTAAAAGTCAAGTACAGAGTCAACCAGTTTTTAAAATCTAGACTTAAAATTTTCTTTTCTACTTGTAATATTTTCTTTTAATATTAAAAGTAAGGCAAACAATAATCCCAAAAAGCTTATTAACAAAGAGACATTTTTATAAGGAGCTTTATACTCAATAGAAACATGGTGCTTACCCTTAGAAATTTTACTTCCTACAAATCCCATATTCAAATTTAAAGAACTTACCTCTTGTCCATCGATTTTTATATTAAATCCCTTATCAAAAGGTATAGAAGTTACAAAATAACCATCACGTTCGACATCAATCGAGCCTTCTATAAAATCGCCTCGTGTTTTTTCTTTATCAAAAATAAATTCATTTATACTAGACTTTATATTCTTAATCTTATCATAATCTAAAGCATAAACTTCAATATCCTCTATTTTATGGGTACCTTCTGAAAAATCGATTGCTAAGTTTTCCATATTTTTCATAGCTAACGTATAATCGAAAACATAATTTTGATTATGATACTTCCACTCCTTGCATGTTAACTTATTTTTAACACCATTTATAGTAATAAAAGTATCACCATCTCTACATTTTTGACTCTCGAGCATTTTGAAACGAACAAATATAATTTTATTTTTCAATTCTTCAGGCAAAGTTAAATTACCCTTTGCATCCCTTTTAGCAGTAATAATATAATGATCTTCCATCTTCAAAAGATCTACATTTTCTAGCCTAATTTTCGATAAATCGACTTCCACTCTATCTATATTAGATTCATAATCACTATTTGTCTTATCAGAGGATATAACATATTTTAATAAAGCTTCACTTTGCATAGGATACTGCAACTTTAAAAAGTCATCTTGATTCATACTCTCACTTCTAGCATAAATTACAGGAAAAACATCTTCGCTTTTATAAATAGACTGCCCATTCTCTTTTTTAAAAAATTCATATCCAAAGTATGGATTGTCATCCTTTATTATATACTTATTACCAGAAAAAATTAAAAACATCAAATTACTCGTAGCCGAAGTTATTACTCGATTTCTACTTTGAATTGGATTATTGATGATGTCATAATAAAAGTTATTATATGCTCTATTGTATGTAGAAGAATAAATCGTTGATGAATAAAAATCTATATTTCCGAAAAGATTATTCATATTATTTACTGACTTTTTCAAATTATTTATCCTATAAAAAGTATCATCGTCATCTAATATAGACTTCACAACATCACCATATTTGCTGTTCAAATCAACTCTACTTTTATAATCTACTAAAGTATCTCTTTTAGAAACAAATATAGATACTAATAAAGGAATAACAACACAAGGAATTACTATCAAAAATTTTTTATTAAAGTATTTAAATGCTAAAAGGAAAATTGTTAATAAAACTAAATCTCCAAAAAATACTTTTCCAATATAGCCTTGAAATAAAAATGCTATTAAAACGAAAATACCTAATATCAAATATGTGCCTTTTTTAAAATGTATTCCCTCAAAACAATCGGATAAAAAATTAAAAATCGCTAAAACTCCTAAAGGCAAGAGAGGAATTAAAATTTTAGCATCTATATACATCGTAGCATTTAAAATATAATTTACAAAAGGAAAAGCTGTCACTAATAATAGAACAATACTTAAAAATATATTTTCTCTCTTTTTGAATAGCAGATGGCTCATGGCAAAAATTAAAATTGCTGTAAAACCCATTCCATAAGAATTATATAAAACATATTTAATATTAAAATTTGGCAATAAAAGATCTTTTAACGAAATAGTATTAAATGTCTCGCCTCTACCATTTAATATAACATAAAAAGTTGGAATAATAATTATGACCGCACAAATAACAGAAACAATAATAGGTAAAACAAATTTAAAGCCATCTATAAAAAAGTTTTTAATACTTATTTTTTTATTTCTACTTATATATATATAAACTCCATATAATATCAAACATATAATACCAGCTATACTATAATAATAACTAGTCATAATCATAAGGAAAACACTTAAAATTAAAAGCCAACTCTTCCCTTGTAATAACTTTTTATTTACACCAAACATTCCTAAAATTAGAAAAGGCATATAATTAATAAACATAATATGTCGATGACTATGAAATGACATTGAAACGGAAAATAACAATGCAAAACTTGCTAAAAAACAAACTAAAGGTTTGCCATTATGTTCTTTCCTTAAAAATATATAAGTCAAAATACCTGATGCTATAACGCTTATAATTGAAGAGACTGCTAAATAATCAGCCATCCTAACAAATGGTAACAAATATGAAAATAAAATAATTGGACTTAATAACCCGTAATACGATAAATTAAAAATATTTTGACCATTGCCTAAGTTAAAAGCAAAATCAGGAATAATATCACCAGTGTTATAAAACAACATTCTAAAATATTCAGGTATTGTTATATGTTGAGCTTCCCAATCTAAAGTCGAGCCATAATAATACTTAAACGCCGTCAAAATAAAGACGAAGATTAAAAAGAAAAATGCCAGTACAATACAATATATTATATCTTTTTTATTAAGTTTATTCATTATATAATCCCATCCATTCCTCATAAGTAAGAATATTCTCGGTACCTATCATATGATCAAAAGATTCAATTGTCGATTTCTGAGAAGAATACATGCTTAATACTTCTTTCTTCTTTTCGATTAAATCCGAAGCCATTTTTAAAAGAACTATATTTTCTTCTTCCAACTTTTTCTTTGAATAATATTTCCCAAAATACTTTAATCTTTCTTTTCTTACAATACTAGTCACATATTCACTAGTCATCTTATGATGAATATGCCCATACTCTCCTAAAGGGTTATGTGTAACAACTTCTTTCCATTCTTTTAATAAATATATATTTTGAAGATCATTCAATATATCTTTCTTTACTTTGCTCCAATCATTTCTTTTACCATTAGTTTTATCTGGATAATCGAGCATTATATATTTATCGCCAGTTTTATCCATTACCGATTTAAACTCCTTAACTCTAGAGGGATTACTTTTTCCACAAGTTATACAAACAACTAAAAAATCTTCTTGTATAAGTTTGCTACCTCCCCACAATATCTCATCATCAGGATGTGCTACAATCATAAGCTTATTTATATTTTTTAAATCCAAAGATTTATAATCAGTTTTATAATCCAGAGACTTATTTTCTATCAATGTAAAAATACTTAACAATATAAGAAAAATTATAGCGATAGTTCCTGACAAAATAATCTTCCTTTTCATTTTACACCTCCTACAGCATTTAAAAATCAACTTCATACTACTCCAATTAAATTTCTTTGTCAATAATTCTTATATATATAAGATTAGACTTTCGACACAAGCTGACATTTTTCCACACAATTTTCCACATACTTTCCACAGCATGTTTAAAACTTATAAACATTGTTGATTAACCTAAATTGTGGAAACTGTTGAAAAGTATAATTTTATCAATAAATAAAAGTCTTTAATAGATAAACTTTTCAACAATTTTTGTGTAAAAATTTGTAGATAAGTTTTTTTTCAAAATTTTATCTTTATCTTTTTTTTATTTTACGATAAAATGAATTTATAGAACCGGGGTGTTATGGTTTATGAATGATGAGAATAATATAGTTTGGCAAAATTTTATAAATATTCTTAAAAATAAAATTTCTACTGTATCGATTAACTCGTGGTTTAAGTACTGTAAAATTTATAAAATAGAAGATGCCATTGAAAATAATAAAGCTATAAAAATTGTGACAATCGCAACCAGTTCTCAATACATAAAAGATGCCCTTATAAAAAGATACTTAGAAACTATTGAAGAATTGATGGAATCTATTCTCGGTAAAAATTGCAATATAGAATTTATACTTGAAGAAGAAATTAACAATGTTCAAGCTGAAATAACTAATACAGATAATACACACTTCCAAACAAAAGCTCCACCTGAAAAAGTTATTCAACCTGAAACACACATCGAAAATAATTTAATAAATAAATATACTTTTGAAAATTTTATTGTAGGTGATTCAAACCTGCTAGCAAACACAGCTGCTCTATCAGTAGCAGAAAGACCAGGAAAAATATACAATCCATTTTTCATTCATGGCAAAAGTGGTTTAGGAAAAACGCACTTAATGCATGCTATCGGAAACTATATAACTAAAAATACTAATTTGAAAGTCTTGTATGTTACAAGTGATAAATTTATATCTGATTTTACTTCACTTAATGTTAATAAAGATTCCTCTTATATACAAGCTTTTAAAGATAAATATAGAGGCATCGATGTTTTAATGATCGATGACATACAATTTTTACAAAGAGCAGAAAAAACACAACAAGAATTTTTTCATACTTTTAATAGTTTATATGACATGAATAAGCAAATCATCATTAGTTCTGACCGTAGCCCTGATGATTTAAAATTATTAGAAGAAAGACTTCGAACAAGATTTAGCTGGGGATTAACAGTAAATATTTATCCACCGGATATAGAACTTAAAAAGAGAATCGTTCGTAATAAAATGAATGAACACGCCGTAGCTGCTCTCGTAGAAGATGATGTTACTGAATATATCGCCTCTAATAGTGAAAATGATGTAAGACATATAGAAGGTGCCATAACTAGATTGTATGCTTATGCAGCTATTATGGGACCTCACAAAATTGATTTAGAATTTGCTAACGAAGCTTTAAGAGATTATTTAAAAAATTCTGTATATATGGACAGTAACATTGCAAAAATTCAAAAAGCAGTAGCGGATTACTATAAAATTACTGTAGAAGATCTAAAAAGTAAAAAAAGAACCTCTAATATTAATTATCCTAGACAAGTAGCTATTTACCTGTGTAGAACTTATACAGACGAATCGTTTCCTAAAATAGGATTAGAATTTGGTAACAGAGACCATTCGACAATTATCCATGCATGTGATAAAATAAAAGCAGACCTGAAGACTAATACACAACTTCGGGAAATAATAAAAGAAATTAAAAATAACATCGGTTAAAACTGTTGAAAAATATATACTTATCCACAACATATCCACATACTTCAAACAAAGTAAAATGTGGAAAAAAATACACTTATCAACAGTTTCAACAAGACATAATAAAAACAATAAATATATTAAATAAGAAAGAAGGAAAAAAATGAAATTTACAATAGAAAAAAATTTAATATTAGAAAACTTGAACAATGTAACAAAAGCCATTTCTATAAAAAACGTTATACCAGTTTTAAATGGTATCAAATTTGAATTAAACGACGAAGGTCTTTACTTAACGGCAAGTGATACAGACTTAACTATAAAATCTTTTATAGCAAGAGATAAAATAAAACAAGTATATGCAAATGGAAGTATTGTCATACAAAGTAAATATATAAATGAAATAATAAGAAAGCTACCTGACGATACTATCGATATAGAGGTTATAGATGGACTTAAAGTTATGATAAAAGCTAAAACAAGTGAATTTAGTTTAAACTGTTTAAAAGTCGAAGATTATCCACAAATAAATTTAGAATACCAAAAAGATCCGATAATAATTAAAGGAAACCTGTTCAAAACTATCATTAAACAAACAGTTTTTGCAATAAGTACTCAAGAATCTCGACCA
Organism: uncultured bacterium; assembly: GCA_947646655.1. Classification (GTDB taxonomy): domain Bacteria; phylum Bacillota_I; class Bacilli_A; order RF39; family UBA660; genus RUG11867. Next base: position 66,817 of record CANSHI010000002.1, on the reverse strand, counting down.
TTATTAACCGGAATAAATTTCAAATTACAAGGAAATATAATGGAAATCACAGCAACTGACTCATATAGATTAGCTAAAAAGACAATTAATTTAAATGAATTTATCAAAGATGAGATCAATATTACTATTCCTGGAAATAATATAAGTGAACTAGACAAAATAATAAATGACGATGAACCAGTAGAAATGCATATTTTTTCAAATAAAATATTATTTATCTATAAAAATATTACATTCCAATCAAATCTCTTAAGTGGAACTTATCCAAATACTAATAATCTTATACCAGATAATTTTTCAATTATATTTAATACCAATTATAATGATTTCTATAGTGCAATTGATCGTGCATCACTACTTACTCAAAGTAAAGAAAAAAATATTGTTAAAATGGAAACAAAAAATAATGAACTTATAATTTCATCATATGCATCAGAAATAGGAAGAACTGAAGAAACCATAAACATTGAAAAAAATGAGGGAGAAAACGTTGGTATATCGTTCAGTGCTAAATATATGATGGATGCATTAAAAACGATAGATGATACAGAATTAGTAGTATTATTAAATAGTGAGATTAAACCTATAGTAATAAAATCATCAAAGGATGAAACACTTGTTCAACTTATATTACCGATTAAAACTTATTAAAAATGGCAATTTTGTCGTTTTTTTATTTTAATATTTTATTTTTTTTCAAAAATTTTACTTTCTCGACTTAAAACGACATATTATGACATTTAAAAATGGTATAAGAGAACGCGAAGTGAGGGGGTGAAGTATTATGTCAGCAATGAAAATAGGACCCAAAATGGACAGTTATCAAATAAATTCGAAAACTTTAGCTATAATACCTATTAATAGAAAACAAACTAAAGTTTTTGAAGACGATATGATTTTGGTAATAAATAAAAATACTAGAAAAATTATTCAAGAAAACTGTGAATATTTTGGTAGTTCTTATGAAGGACGAAAAAAAGGCACGATGGATTTATTAGGCGTTACTCATAAAGCACCAATTTTAATAGAAGAATCTAATAATATTATATTTTTTCCGACATCAAGTCCTAGACTAAACGATTGTGGATGGATTTCATTAAATAATTTAGAGAGTAATAGAGCATACGATGACGATAGTATAATAGAATTTACTAATCAAATGAAAATACAAGTCAATGTGTCTAATAAAGTAATAGAAAACCAAATTTTAAGAGCTACAAGACTCGAATCTTTATTGACAAAAAGAAGGAAAAAAATAAAAGATTCAGAAAGATCGAATAAAACACAAAATTTTGACTGATTTTATCAAAAAACATTTAATTTAAGCCTATTTTATGGTATAATTATTACTAGGTACAGGAGTATATCCATACCTAGTAAATTTATTTTTAAGGTTTTTAGGTGGCAATTATGAAAATCAGCAATTTGAAACTTTACAATTTTAGAAATTATGATACTTTAAATTTAGATTTTTCTAATAAACAAAATATTATAATTGGCGAAAATGGTTCAGGAAAGACTAATATTGTCGAAGGAATTTATGTTTTAGCTATTACAAAATCATTTAGAGGAAGCTTAGATAAAGTATTAATTAAATATGGATGTAACGAAATGTCTATTGAAGGAAATGTCAAAGATAAAATTCGTCATTCTTATAAAGTTCAACTTTCTGAAGAAGGAAAAATAGTCAAAATTGATGATAACAAAATTGCCAAAATCAGTAATTATATTTCTAAAATAAATGTAGTACTTTTCACACCTGAAAATACGAGTGTTATCAAGGATTCTCCTACATCTAGAAGAAATATGGTGAATATAGAAATATCTCAGCTTGAAAACACTTATCTACATTTATTGAATGAATATAATAAGATTCTAAAACAAAGAAATGCATTTTTAAAACTTATGTACGTTAACAAACTAGCTAGCCCTGACTATTTATGGATTTTAACAGACAAACTCATTGACTTAGGTCTGCAAATTTCCCATTATAGAAATGATTTTATCAATAATATTAATGTATATTACGACAAAATCAACTATGACATAACTAGAAAACAAGGCTTAAAAGTATCATATGTTAGTGCATACAAAAACAAAACCAAAGAAGAACTTATGAAAAAATATCAAAGCTATTTAGACAAAGATATTATCATAGGAAAAACAAATATTGGAGTTCATCATGATGATTTTATTTTTTCTTTAAAAGGTAAAAATCTCAAAGACTTTGGCTCAGAGGGAGAACAGAAAAATGCAATTATATGCTTTAAATTAGCTGAAATCGAATTATTTATTAAAGACAGAGGTATTTATCCTATTTTAATATTAGACGATCTATTCAGCTGTTTAGATGCTAAAAAGATAAATAATATCCTAAAAAAATTAAATAAAAATTTACAGATATTTATAACAACAACCGATTTAAAAAATATTAATACTAAAATTTTAAATAATTGTACAGTGTTTAATATTAAAAAGGAGAAAGTGGTGAAAAGAATTTATGAATGAAAAAGCAAAAACAGAATATTCAGATAACGATATTCAGGTATTAGAAGGCCTTGAAGCCGTTAGAAAAAGACCAGGTATGTACATTGGTTCTACTAGCGAAAGAGGATTACACCATCTCGTATGGGAAATAGTTGATAATGCAGTCGATGAAGCCTTAGCAGGATATTGTGATGATATCGAAGTAATAATCGAGAAAGACAATAGCATAACAGTAAAAGATGACGGACGTGGAATGCCTACAGGTATGAACGCTAAAACTGGCTTATCTACGATAGAAACGATTTTTACTGTATTACACGCTGGAGGAAAATTTGGCGGTGGCGGATATAAAGTATCAGGTGGTCTACATGGTGTAGGAGCATCAGTCGTAAATGCCTTATCAGAATGGCTAGAAGTTTATGTATACCAACAAGGCAAAGTCCATTATCAAAGATTCGAGCATGGCGGAAAACCTGTTGAACCGATGAAAATTATTGACGATTGTGATGAAAATCGTACAGGAACGTCAGTTAAATTTAAACCTGATGCTACAATTTTTACAGAAACAACAGAATATAAATATGATATTCTACATGATAGATTACAAGAATTGGCCTTTTTAAATAAAGGATTAAGAATAATCTTATCGGACACTCGTGGAAATGAAGTAAAAAAAGAAGAGTTTCTTTATAATGGTGGAATTATAGAATATGTAAGACTTTTAAATAAAAATAAAACTGCTATTCATGAAGACATATGTTACTTTGAAGGTGAAGAAGATAACATTTCAATCGAAGTAGCAATGCAATATAACAGTTCTTACAGTCCATCTATCTATTCATATACTAACAATATTAAAACATATGAAGGTGGTACCCATGAAGATGGTGTAAAAAGAGCTTTAACTCGTATAGTTAATAACTATGCAAAAAATAATAAAATCTTAAAAGATAATGACGATCCACTTAGCGGTGAAGATGTTCGAGAAGGACTTACAATGATAGTTTCTTGTAAACACCCTGATCCTCAATTTGAAGGACAAACTAAGACAAAACTAGGAAATGCTGAAGTAAGAAAAATAGCAGATGATGTCTTTTCTACTGGATTTGAACGTTTTTTAATGGAAAATCCAACGGATGCTAAAGAAATCATCGATAAATGTTTAACTGCAGCTCGTGCCCGTATCGCGGCTAAAAAAGCTAGAGAAATAGCACATAGAAAAGGTGACCTAGATGTTGTTCCATTTGGTGGAAAATTACAAGACTGTAAGGAAAAAGATCCTAGTGTATGTGAAATATTTTTAGTCGAGGGAGACTCTGCGGGAGGTTCAGCCCTAAAATGTCGAAACAGCATGACTCAAGCGATCCTTCCTTTAAAAGGTAAAATATTAAACGTCGAAAAAGCACGTTTAGATAGAGCGCTTTCAAACGATGAAATTAGGACGATTATCACTGCATTCGGTACTGGTATTGGTGAAGAATTTGATATAAATAAATTGAGATATGACAAAATAATCATCATGACAGATGCCGACGTCGACGGAGAACATATTAGAGTATTGCTTTTAACCCTATTTTACAGGTTCTTTAGACCAATTGTTGAAGCAGGACATGTATATGCTGCTCAACCACCACTTTTTTGCATAAAACATGGTAAAACAGTTAAATATGTTCTTGATGAAAAAGAACGAGACCAATATTTGGAATCTCTTCCTGAAACGGTGAAAACGGAAATTACTCGAATGAAAGGTCTAGGTGAAATGGACCCTAATGAATTAGATGAGACAACAATGAATATTGAAACAAGAACTTTAAAAAAGATTACTGTAAATGATGCAATGAGCGCAGATGCAGCATTTAGTAAAATAATGGGTGAAGAAGTAGAACCTAGAAGAAAATTTATTGAAGAAAAAGCAAAATACGCTCAAAACTTAGATATTTAGGAGGTAGATTATGGAAGAAAAAGAAAATTCAAAAGAAATTGAAAAGGAAATAGTTACTCCTGAAAAGGATAGGATTATTAATAACGATATAGTTAAAGAAATTGAAGAAGCCTTTATTGATTATTCATTAAGTGTAATAACTGCCAGAGCTCTACCTGACTTACGAGATGGTCTTAAACCTGTTCATAGAAGAATTTTATATTCAATGTATGAATCAGGTTATACGCCAGATAAATTACATAAGAAATGTGCTCGTATAGTCGGTGATGTTATTGGTAAATATCATCCGCATGGAGATACTTCAATATATGATGCCATGGTAAGGATGGCTCAAGATTTTAGTCTTAGATATATGCTTGTCGATGGACATGGAAACTTTGGTAATATAAATGGAGACAGTGCCGCTGCTTATCGTTATACAGAATCGCGATTAGCAAAAGTTTCTCTCGAATTACTTAGAGACATCAATAAAAATACAGTCGATTTTGCTCCTAACTTCGATGGATTAGAAAAAGAGCCAGTTGTTCTGCCTTCTAGATTTCCAAACATTTTAGTAAATGGAACTTCAGGAATAGCCGTAGGTATGGCTACTAATATTCCACCACACAATTTAAAAGAAGTAATCGATGGTTGTATTGCCTATATCGACAATCCAGAAATTGATACTGCTGGATTAATGCAATACATTAAAGGACCTGATTTCCCAACTGGTGGTATTATATTAGGTAACAGTGGAATTAAAAAAGCTTATGAAACAGGTCGTGGATCAATAACTATTAGAAGTAATGCTGTCATCGAAGAAAAACATGGTCGTAATTACATTGTTATTGATGAAGTGCCTTATGGAACAAATACATCACATCTCAAAGAAAAAGTAGCTGATTTAGTTCATAATAAAGTAATTGATGGTATTTCAGATTATCATACAGATTTAAAAAATGGTTTAAAAATTACTATAACGCTTAAAAGAGATGCTAATCCTCAAGTAGTACTAAACAATCTATATAAACATACAGATTTTCAAACATCATATGGTATTTTATTCATTATGCTCGACATGGGAGTACCAAAAACATTAGGATTAAAAGATATTATCAGCAAATACATTGAACACCAAAAAGAAGTAATCATTAGACGTACACAGTTTGAATTAGATAAAGCCGAACGACGCGTTCACATTTTAGAGGGTTACAAAATAGCTTTAGATAACATCGATGAAGTAATCAAAATCATTAAAGAAGCAGAAAGCGACTCAGTAGCAAAAGAAAAATTAATAAAACGTTTTGCATTCACAGAAATTCAAGCGGATAGTATTTTAGAGTTAAAACTTCGTAGATTAACAGGCTTAGAAAGAGCAAAAATTGAAGAAGAATTAAATAATTTAAGAGCATTAATAGAAGAATTAAGATCTATACTCGCTAGTGAACAAAAGGTATTAGATATAATTAAAAGTGAATTAACTGAAATTAAAGAAAAATACGGAGATGAACGTCGCACAAAGATTGATATGACAGCAATAGATTTTATCGAAGATGAGTCTTTAATTCCTGAAGAAAATAGTATAATTACACTTACAGAAAAAGGATACATTAAACGTCTTGCAGCAGATACCTACAAGTCACAAAATCGCGGAGGAGTCGGTATTAAAGGTATGGCGACAAATGAGGAAGATAACGTTAAACTAATGCTTAATGTATCAACACATGACTATATATTATTCTTTACTAATAAAGGAAAAGTATATAAAATTAAAGGATACTCAATACCTGAATTTAGTAGACAATCTAAGGGACTGCCAGTTATTAATCTTTTACATATAGAAAAAGATGAATATGTAAGTTCAATAATTAAAATAAGTAATGATGAAGAACTAAAATACTTATTATTTGCAACTAAACAAGGTATAGTTAAACGTACTCAAATAGAAGATTTTGAGAATATACGCCAAACTGGTAAAATAAGTATAACTTTAAAAGAAAATGATGAACTTATAGAAGTTAAAAAGACAAATGGTAACAATAAAGTTCTTCTAGGGTCTTCAAATGGTCGTATGGTTATGTTTGACGAGTCAGAAATACGTATTATGGGTAGAACAGCTGCTGGAGTAAGAGGTATTAATATGCCTGATGGAGAATGTATATGTGCAGAAGCATGCGACATAGATACCAACATTTTGATAGTAACAGAAAAAGGATACGGAAAACGTACATTTGTACGTGAATTTAGAGAGACTAAACGCGGTAGCAAAGGTGTTAAAGCTCTTAATATAACTGAAAAAAATGGAAAGATATCATCATTTAAAATAGTAGATGATACAAAAGATATCATTATCATTACAGACTCAGGTATGGTTATAAGACTAGATACCTCAACTATTTCTCAATTAAGTAGAAGCGCACAAGGTGTAAGATTAATTAACTTAAAAGAAAACCAAGTTGTTACCTCTATCAGCGTTGTTGATAAAAGTGAAGAAAAAACTGTGGAAAACTCAGAATCAGTTAATAATTCCCAAATAGTAGAAAACAATAATGAAACTGAGAATACAAATGAATAAGAGAGTTGAAAATATTCTCTTTTTTTATTTCCCGGGAAATAATTCATAATAAGAAGTAAACTGTGGAAAAATATTTCCCAGGAAATATTATTATCAAAAAAGCGAATTTGCCAAATTCGTTTTTTTGCATTTTAGTTGTGGATAATAAATTTAATTTTCAACAATGTTCCACGTGGAACATTGAAAAAGCAGATAACTACTTTATTATATTTAAAAATTTTTAAGAGTCAAAAAAACAAAAAATATTTTTATTAATAAAACTTAAAAAATCACTAAATGTTGTTATTTAAAATAGTTTTCCACATTTAATGTTCCACGTGGAACATTAAAAAAAGTTATTAAATAAAAGTATAAAGATATTTCTAATAAAAAATGAATGATCGGCAATATTGCATTGAAAGTTTTTTAATTAAAAAAATAAGGCTTATAGTGTTCGTGAGAAAAACAGTAATATTTTTAGTTTTCCACAATTCAATGTTCCACGTGGAACATTGAATATAAACTTTAAATAATTTTTTAGGCTACTTCATTTATACCACTACGAATATTAATCAAAATGATTAACGATAGAAACGATAAGTATTTAATTAGTGTAAATGAAAAAGTCTCTTCTAATGTTCCACGTGGAACATTAGAAATATAAAATTAATCGATGATTAATAATATAGTACATTTGTACTATATACCCCTCCCCCTATTTATTTCCCGGGAAATAATTGTTGCACAAAAAAATAATTGATGATATACTAATATTGCACAACGAACAATTATCGAACCTGGTCAGGATTGGAAAATAGCAGCCATAAGATGTATATTCGTGTGTGCTTTTTTTTGGAGGAAAAATGGAACATATTATTAAAGAACTCTTTAAACTATACAAAAAATCGATTCTTATAAATGATTTCCCAGTCGCAGCAATAATTTATGATAAAAACTTTAAAATAATTAGTAAAGCATATAACAGAAGAAACAAAACCAATAAAACTACTGATCATGCAGAAATAATAGCAATAGAAAAAGCAAATAAAAAATGTTCCTCATGGAAACTACAAGAAATGTATATGATAGTCACCTTAGAACCTTGTGCAATGTGCACATCTGTTATTAAAGAAGCTAGAATTAAAAAACTAACTTACATAGTACCGAGATATAACTGCAAAAAACAGTACAAATGTACGCGGTTTGAATTATTGCAATTTAACGGTGAAGAGAAAGACATATATTTACACAACATAAAACATTTTTTTGATAGTAAAAGGTAGATTTAATCATCTAATTCGTGTATAATTAAATTATATGGGTGGTGATACAATGTCATATAAAGTTCTTTATAGAAAATACAGACCTAAAAACTTTGTAGAGATAATTGGTGAAGAGACAATTACAAATAGTCTAAAACAAAGTATAAAAGAGAACTCTATTTCGCATGCCTTTATTTTTACGGGACCGCGTGGAACAGGCAAAACTTCTACTGCAAAAGTTTTAGCTAAAACCATTAACTGTACTAATATAAAAGATGGGGAAGCATGCGGTGAGTGTCAATCGTGTTTAAATTTTCAAACATCACCTGATATAATCGAAATAGATGCAGCATCAAATAATGGAGTCGACGAAATAAGAGAACTAAGAACAAATGTCACTTTGGCTCCATCTGCATCAAAATACAAGATTTATATTATAGATGAAGTACACATGCTTACAACAGGAGCATTTAATGCCCTTTTAAAAACTCTTGAAGAACCGCCTAGCCATGCTATATTTATATTAGCAACGACAGAAGTATATAAAGTTCCAATAACTATACTATCTCGCTGTCAAAGGTACGATTTCAAAAAGCTTAGTCAAAAAGATCTTGTAGGACATTTAAAATACATTTGTGAACAAGAAAAAATAGATTATGAAGAAGAAGCTCTTTTTGAAATATATGAACTGAGTGATGGCTGTGCAAGAGATGCTTTAAGCGTATTAGACCAAATGTCAAAGCTAAAAAAGAAACTATCTTTAGAAAGCATACTAAATGAATATAATATAATATCGAATAATGTTGTTGAAGAGTTATTAACAGGGATACTCAACTGCAATGCAGAATTTATCATTGATAAAATTAATAATTTTGAAAATTCAGGAATGAATGCTCAAAAAGTTATTAAAAAGATGATCAACTGTTTAGATAATATTGCCTTAAATATCAAAGGTGGCAAAGAGCAAAAATTCCCTTTTGAGACTGTAAGTCATTTAATACATGAACTTAATCAATGCTATATAGATGCGAGAATAAATCAAAATGTTTATTCGCTAATTAAATTGAGTTTTTTAGAACAGATTAAAGGCGAACCAGCTCAAATTAAAAAAGATATACCAAAAAAGGAAAATAAAGAAAAGCCTATACAATCAGATATAAAAGAAAAAATTGTGCTACAAAATAAAAAAGCATTATCTATCAAGGAAATAAGGACAAATAATTGTTTTGTAGAAGCATGTAAAGAAGAACTAAAAAAATTAATTGACTTTTGGTCTACTCTTGAAAACGGAAGCATTAAATCTATAGACATTAAAGACTATACCCCAGTCGCATCATCATCTACCAATGCTATATTTACTGCAGAAGAAGGTTCACTCGCAGACTTATTTAACATAAAACATTTAGACATTGAAAAAATACTCAAAAAAAATAAAATTAATGTTAAAGTTATAGCATTAACACATGAAGAATGGAACGCAGAAAAAAATAAATTTAAGATTCGTCTAAAAAATAAAGAGCCTTATCAGTACATCGATGAACCAAAAGTTCAAAATGATGGTGAAAAAATTAAAAATCAGGTAGAAGATTTATTCACCGAAAAATTAATAGAAATATCTTAGGAGGAATTAATAATGAATAATATGAAAAATATAATGGCGCAAGCCCAAAGAATGCAAATAGAAATACAAAAAAAACAGGAAGAAGTTCAAAAAATGACTTTTGTAGGTAAATCAGAATGGATTACTGCAACTGTAAATGGAAAAAAAGAAGTTTTAAAAATAGAAATCAATTATGAAGGCGATTTAAATGAGGATAGAGATATGCTCGCAGATATGATTTCTATTGCATTAAGTAATGCATTAAAACAAGTAGACAAAGAATATGAAAAAAAACTGGGTGCATATGGTAGTCAACTCGGCGGTTTAATATAATGAATATTTACCCAGAATTACTAGAAACATTAATCGAATATTTTAAAAAATTGCCAGGCATAGGCGAAAGAACAGCAGAAAGATATGCACTATCCTTAATAAAAATGGACAAAGAAGATTTAAGTGACTTTTCTACTGCAATAAAAAATATAGATTCAACTTTACGTGTATGTGAAAGATGTGGACATTTAACCGATCAAAAGATTTGTTCGATATGTGAAGATCCCGCTCGAAATAAAAATCTCATATGCGTTGTAGAAGATTACAAAAATATTTTTATATTTGAAAAAACGGGTAAATTCAATGGTGTTTATCATGTATTAGGAGGACTTATTTCTCCAATAGACGGTATTAATCCTGACGATCTAAATATTTCAAAGCTTATAGCAAGATGTAAAGAATTAGAAAATGCTGAGGTTGTATTCGCTCTAAAACCAACTATTGAAGGTGATACAACAACATTATATTTGAAAAAAATCCTTTCTAATCAAAATATAAAAATAACTAGACTATCATATGGAATTCCAATGGGTGCAGAAATAGACTATTTAGATATTGTTACATTGGAAAGAGCGTTATACGATAGAAAAGAAGTAGAATAAAATAATTATAAAAACATATATTTTAATATGAAACCATTTATTAAAATTTTGAAAAGATTATTTTTTGCTTTTACGTGTATATATAGTTTTAATATTATAATGGAAAGCTTAAAACTATTTATACCACTTAATCTATATACGATCGGGGCAGTATCTTTACTCGGTTTTCCTGGTTTATTTGTGCTTGTAGGTTTAATTATGATATAAAAAAGAGGTATTATGAAGTCAACAAATAACTTAGAATTAATGAAAAAGCAATTCAGTGAGAATGTTAATTCCCACGTTTTTTTAGTGGAAACAAACAGTTTTGAAAAATGCTTAGCAGATATCAAAAGTTTGATTAAATATCAAATAAGTGCCGATGATACCATAAGTAATCAAATCGAAGAAGAAACATATCTTGAAAATATTATAATTAGACCTGATGGTAAAGAAATTATTAAAGATCAAATACTTTTTTTACAAAAACGTCTAAAAACAAAACCGATTCTATCAAAATATCTTTTTTATATTATAATACCTGCCGAAACTTTAAGTGAAATATCCGCTAATAAACTTCTAAAAACTATTGAAGAGCCTAATGAAAATAATATAGGATTCTTAATAACATCTAATTCAGATTTAATAATAAGTACTATCAAAAGTAGATGTGAGCATATACACTTTATGTATGAAGATAACGATGCTGTAAAATATGAAATAGATGATAATATCACGAATATTACGAAAGAGATTATTTTAGCTATTGAACAAAAAAATCATATAAATTTTACAAAGTCTATGATGCAAGAAAAAATACTTAAAGATAATTATAAATCTGTTGAAAATTTGATTAAAAAGTATTATAATACAGCTTGCAAATTAACAGAAAACACAAATCTAGATAAAACAGTTTTAGATTATATTATCAAAAATAATTCCTACCAACAATTAATAAAAAAAGCAAAAATATTAAATAAATTACAAAATAAATTATATACTAACATGAATGGTAGACTTACTTTAGAAAATATATTTTTTCAATTAAAAGGGGAGTGAGCTAAATGAAAACATTAGGCATAAAATTTAAAACTAATGGCCCTGTTTACTATTTTACTGGCGAAGAAGAATATAAACAAAGTGAAAAGGTAGTAGTCGAAACAGATAAGGGACTTCAATTAGGCATTGTTTGTGAAAATAATACTAGTGAAGATCAATCTGAGTTAAAAAAGATCATTAGAATAGCAACAGAAGAAGACTATAATCGTTACTTAAAAAATTTAAAAGATTCAAAAAAAGCGCTTAATGAAACTAAAGAACTTGCCAAAAAATTTAATTTGAATATGAGCTTTATCGATGCCAGTTATTCCCTGGACAGAAAAATACTTCAGTTTAATTTCATTTCTGATGAACGAGTTGATTTTAGAAAATTAGTGAAAGAATTGGCTACACGTTATCATACAAGAATTGAACTTCACCAAATGGGTGTAAGAGACAAAGCAAAGGAAATCGGTGGCATAGGTATGTGTGGACGACTTTTATGCTGCAACAATCATCTAGTCAACATGGGATCAGTTAATATAAATATGGTCAAAAACCAAAATATAGCATTAAATCCGACTAAAATTAATGGAGCATGTGGGAGACTTTTATGCTGCTTTACGTATGAAAATTGCATTTATGAGGAAAATCGTAAGTTTCTACCTAAGTTGGGAGATAAGATTAACAGAAATAACAAAGATGGTAAAGTAATTGAAATTGATATAATTAATAAAAGATATAAAATTAAATATAATGATAACACTATTGAAGAGGTCGATGACATTGGAAGAAATAAATGATTTATATGATTATGGACTTAAAATATATCAAAATACTAAATTCTTTAAATTCAGTATCGACTCAATTTTACTTGCTGAATTTGTAAATCTAAAAAATAATCAATATATTTTAGATATTTGTACTGGAAATGCACCGATCCCGCTCATTTTATCTACTAAAAAGAGCAATATTAAAATAGATTGTGTAGAAGTTCAAAAAGATATTTATGATTTAGCAAAAAAAAGTATTGAAAAGAACAAGTTAACAAATACCATAAGAGTGTTCCATAAAGATATTAAAGATTTTCAAAGTGAAAAAAAGTACGATATAATAACATGTAATCCGCCTTATTTTAAGGCTACCGAAACATCTCAAAAAAATCAAAATGAGATTAAGCGCATTGCGAGACATGAAATATTATTAACTCTCCAAGATCTCATTGAAATATCTAACACTTTATTAAAGGAAAATGGCACACTATATCTTGTTCAAAGATCAGATAGATTTTTAGAGACTATCAAACATCTCGAAAAAAATAAATTTGGAATAAGAAAAATTACCTTTGTAAATACTAAAGTCGATGTACCATCTCAGATCTTTTTAATTGAGGCTTCACTTTCAAAAAAAAGCGATCCAAAATTTTATACACTCAATACTTTTAATCTAAAAAGCTATAAAAACATTTTTAATAAGGAGGGAACACGATGAAATTGATATGTGGACTAGGCAATCCTGGAAGTCAATATGAAAACACGAGACATAATGTTGGATTTATGATTATCGATAACTACTGTCAAGGTGAAAAATTTAACCAAAAATTTAATGGATTATACATTGAAAAAAGAGTAAATGGTGAAAAAGTTATTTTTTTAAAGCCTCAAAGTTTTATGAACTTATCAGGGACAGTTGTAAAACCATTTTGTGACTATTTTAAAATCGAAATGAAAGATATTTTAATAATAAGAGACGATCTTGACCTTCCACTTGGACTTACAAGGATTAAATTTGACTCGTCATCAGGTGGCGATAATGGAGTTAAGTCTATAATTTCGAGTTTAAATACTCAAAAGTTTTATCAGTATAAAGTTGGCATATCTCACGACAAATCAACAGAAACTAAAGATTATGTTTTAGGAAAATTTAGAAGAGAAGAAATGTTATTAATAAATAATGTTATTAAAGATTCTACAAATATTATAAATAATTTTATAGAAGGCAATATAAAAAATAACGAGAGTTATCGATATGGAGACCAATCATGAACTTTATAACTGATAAATTTAAATACAAAGAAGGGTATAAAGTCTACGGACTAACAAAAGAACTTAATGCTTTATATATTTCTCATTATTTCGAAACGCATGATGAAAATATAGTTGTTCTTACGAATACTTTATATGAAGCAAATAATTTATATAAATCATTATCAGCACACACTAACTCTGCGCTGTTTTTTCCTATGGATGATTTTTTAACATCAGTAGCCATAGCTGTTTCACCTGATTTAAAAATCAAAAGATTGGAAACCATAGAAAAAATCAAAGAAGGAAAGTCAAAATATATAGTCGTTACATGTTTGACAGGCTATTTAAAATATTTACCGAATATAAAAGAAGAACAAACTTTTTACATTGACCCCTCCCCCCAAAATATTTCCCGGGAAATAATTTTACAAAAATTAGAAGAGTTTGGTTATAAAAAAGACTCACTTGTAACTGTAACTGGTGAATATGCTATAAGAGGATTCATTATCGATATATTTCCCGTCCAATATGACAAACCTATAAGGATAGAATTTTTTGGAGAAGATATCGAAAGTATTAAAGAGTTTGATGAAGACACACAAAGGACTACTAAAGAAATATCTTCGATTAATCTTAAACGTTACTCAGAAAATGTTTATACAACTCCAAGCTCATTAATGGATTACTTAAAAAATCAAACACTATTTTTAATTGACGAACTGCAAATAAAAAATGCTTATAAAATATTGCAACACGATATTTTTGAATATAATACTTCCATGGAAAAACAAGATAAGTATATGTTCAATTGGGAAGAAATCCACAATGACAAAACTTACTATGTTGATACTATAAATTCATATGATGACAAAAACTCTCTAGTATTTACATCAAAAGAAATCGAAAACTTTAATTCCAACTTAGAAATGCTAAAAGAATACTGCGAAAAAGAACTGAATAAAAATACTATTATTTTTGCCATTCATTCTGAAAAGCAACGAAATTTAATATCCGATTTATTCATCAACTCTTTAATTACTGATGAAAATAATATTCTTCCAAACCGAATAAATATAATAAAAAAAGATATTACTCATGGATTTATTTTTGAAAACTATATAGTTATAGCACCAGGAGATATCGATAAATCTTATAAAAAAGAAGTTAAATATAAAAACAGTATAAGAATAGGAAGAAAAATTAAATCATTTACCGACCTTGCACCAGGAGACTATATAGTTCATGAAGCCCACGGAATAGGAATATATAAAGGATTAAAGACAATTAAACGTGGAGAATTTGTCAATGATTATATTGAACTCGAATATAGTGGAAACGATAAAGTATACGTACCGATCGATAACATAGATCACCTTTTTAAGTACTCTCAACAAGGCGGACAAGAACCCAAACTTAATAAATTGAACAGTGGTGCATGGGCAAAAAAGAAAAGCGAAACAAGAAAAAGAATCCACGATATATCTGGTGAACTTATCGAGCTTTATTCTGCAAGAAAAAAAATAGTTGGTATTCCTTATAAGACTTTTGAAGACGAAGAATTAAAATTTTCTCTCTCTTTCCCTTATAATCTGACAAGTGATCAAGATAAAGCTATAAAAGAAGTAGATTTAGATCTAAGAAGTCCTGCCCCAATGGATAGACTTTTATGTGGGGATGTCGGTTATGGAAAAACAGAAGTAGCATTTAGAGCAATGTTCAAAACCGTCATAAATGGATATCAAGTAGCATACTTATGTCCAACAACTATACTTTCTAAACAGCAATACACAAGTGCGATAGAAAGATTTAAAGACTTTCCTATCAAAATTGAACTAATTAATAGACATGTTACACAAAAAAACATTACAAGAATTTTAAAGGAATTACAAGAAGGAAAAATTGATATAATAATAGGAACCCATAAATTACTCAACGACAAGATTATTTATAAAAAGCTAGGTTTACTTATAATAGACGAGGAACAAAGATTCGGCGTTACACATAAAGAAAAAATAAAGAAAATTAAAAACGACATAAATGTTTTAACACTTTCAGCAACACCAATACCTAGAACACTTAAAATGGCCATGAGCGGATTGCGTAGTCTTTCTGTTCTAGACACACCTCCAATAAATCGTTACCCAATTCAAACTTATGTCATTGAAGAAAACGAGTTAATAATGAGAGATGCCATTTATAAAGAGCTTACAAGAAATGGTCAAATATTTATATTAATAAATAACGTTGAAGAACTTGATAATTATAAAACAAAGATAAAATCTCTTATTCCAGAGGCTAGGCTCACCATAGGTCATGGTCAAATGTCTAGTGATGAACTAAATAATATAATGGAAGATTTTATACAGGGTGTCTATGATATACTTTTGTGTACCACTATTATAGAAACAGGAATAGATATTCCCAACGTAAACACTATAATAGTCATAAATTCTGATAGATTTGGCTTAAGCCAGCTATACCAAATAAGAGGAAGAGTTGGTAGAAGTGATAAAATAGCCTATGCCTACTTGATGTATAATCCAGCTAAAATTCTTACAGAAACGGCAACAAAACGTCTAGACTCCATTAAGGAATTTACAGAACTCGGAAGCGGATACAAGATTGCAATGCGAGATTTATCTATTCGAGGTGCTGGAGATTTACTAGGCAGTGAACAAGCTGGATTTATTGATGCAGTCGGTTTAGATTTGTATACCAAAATGGTTGACGAAGAAATTAAACGTTTAGAAGGAAAATACGTAGAAAATGATGAAGAAAATCAAATAGCACTAAACGTCAGTACTCACATTAAAGATGAATATGTCGAAGATGAAAGCATTAAAATAGAAATACATAAAATGATTAATAGCATAAAAAATAAAATAGATTTTGCAAACGTTAAACAGGAACTAGAAGACCGATTTGGTGAAGTTAGTGAAGACATAGAAGTTTATATGTTAGAAAAATGTACTGAGTCATTATTAAAAGAATTGAACATTAAAAATATAATCCAACTTCAAAACAAAATCACCATCACAGTTCCAGAAGAAATATCAGACCAAGTCGATGGAGAAAAACTTTTTCTACAATGTTACAATATTACGCCTAAACTAGAAATCAGTTATAAAAGTAAAAGAATAATTATTTCCCTTAAAACCGATATTTTAGAAAAAAATTATATTTATTACATATATGATTTGCTCAATTTAATATTAGATTCAATTAAAAATAAAGTATAAAATTTTATAAAATTATTAAACTAATATTGGTTGGTGATAATTTTGACACAAAATAGTAACATAAGAAGAATCGATGAACTGGGACGAATCGTAATACCTAAAGATATAAGAAAAAAATTGCATATAAAAGATAATGAACCATTAGAAATTTATATAGATAACAATGAAATTAAAATTAAAAAATATTCTGCTATGCCTGATATTATCGAATTTATTAAATATTTAATTGATATAGGAAATCGCACAACTAATAATCTTTATATAATAACTGATAGAGAAAAAATAATTGCAGCAACAGAAGAATCTTTAGAAAACAAACAGCTAAACACTTATTTAGAAAACTTAGTTTTAACAGCTAAAGAAGAAAATAATTTTCCTCTCGATACAGAGATAGAAAATAATAAACTTAAAAATAATGTAAACATTGTTCCCATTATAATCGACAACGATCGTTCAGGAATCATAATAGAATACAATAAAACAAAAAGTTTAGATAATCTTAGCACGATTAAAATTTTTAAAAATCTCATCGAAAAAAATCTAAACAACTATTGACATAGCATAAAAAGTTGTGCTATACTCGTCCCATATTGAACAGAGAAGAAAAGAGTAAGTGAAAGCGTTTTATAGAGAACTATTGGCTGGTGGAAAATAGTAAATTAATTTACTGAACATGGTTTTGGAGTTCAACCGTAATCCTTGCGTTAAAAGGTAAAGTGCGTGTATAAATACGAATTAAGGTGGTACCGCGGGCTCAAGCTCGTCCTTTATAATTCGTATTTTTTTTATTAGAAAGAAGGAATAAAAATGAATAAAACATTTTATATTACAACGCCAATTTATTATCCATCGGCAAATTTTCATATCGGACATTGTTACTGTACTATAGCAGCTGATGCCATTGCCCGCTACAAAAGATTAGATGGTTTTGAAACATACTTTCTTACAGGAAGCGATGAACACGGACAAAAAATAGAAAATAAAGCTAATGAAGCTGGTGTATCACCAAAAGAATATGTCGACAAGATTATAGAAGATGCTAAAGACTTATGGAGTAGTCTAAATATTACATATGATAGATTTATAAGAACTACTGACCAAGATCATGTTAAAACTGTTCAAAAAATATTCAAAAAACTTTATGACAATGGTGATATTTACAAAGGAGAATACAAAGGTCTTTATTGTACACCATGCGAATCTTTTTGGACAGCTACACAAAGCCCCGATGGTTTATGTCCAGACTGTGGAAGACCGATAAATGAAGTAAGTGAAGAAGCATACTTTTTTAAACTATCCAAATATCAGAGTAGATTAGAAGAATACATTGAAAATCATCCCGATTTCATTGAACCTGTTTCAAGAAAGAATGAGATGATAAACAACTTTTTAAAGCCAGGACTTGAAGACTTATGTGTTTCACGAACTAGTTTTTCTTGGGGAATTCCAGTCGACTTTGATAATAACCATGTCGTGTATGTTTGGCTTGATGCTCTTTCAAACTACATTACAGCCTTAGGTTATGAAACATCTAATGATGAAAATTTCCAAAAATTTTGGCCTGCCGATGTTCAACTAGTAGGTAAAGAGATTATTAGATTCCATACTATTATTTGGCCTATAATTTTAATGGCTCTCAACCTTCCACTTCCAAAAAAAGTTTTCGGTCACGGATGGTTAGTTATTAATGGTGAAAAAATTTCTAAAAGCTTAGGAAACTATAAAGATCCTCGAGAATACATAAAAGATTATGGTCAAGATGCAGTTAGATACTTTTGTTTGAGAGAAATACCATTTGGAAGTGATGGCAATTTTTCAGAAGAAGCATTGATAGGGCGTATAAACTCGGATTTAGCAAATATATGGGGTAATTTAGTTAGCAGAACTATAGGAATGATAAATAAATATTTTGACGGAGAAATCCAAAATAAAAAATGTTTCGAAAAAATAGATATACCTTTCATAGAAAATCTTAAAAAACTTAAAAAAGATGCCGATGCCAAAATAGACGAACTTCAAATATCAAAACTGCTAGAAACAATATTTGATACATTGAGAGCCAGTAATAAATATATTGATGATACAACCCCTTGGACTCTTGCAAAAGACGATCAAAAAAGAGATAGACTTGAAACAGTATTATATAATCTTTTAGAGTCTATTAGAATAACAGCAATACTTTTAAAACCATTCATGCCTACTAGTGCTGAAAAAGTTTTAAAAAATATTTGTACTACCAAAAATGAATTTAAAGATCTCTTCTATTTAGAAAATTTACAATATAAGGTAACAAATAATCCTGAGCCTTTATTTGAACGTATTCAAAAAGACTAACTAATAGAAAATTATTTCCCGGGAAATAATTATAAGGAGGATACTACGATGTTTACTGATTCACATTCACATATTTTCAAAAAATACTTTGAAGACATTAACTCTATTCTTGAAAACGCCAAAAAGAATGGCATAACTAAAATAATTAACAATGGTACAGATCTAGAAAGTAACTTAGAAGTAATAAAATTAACAAAAACTTATCCAGGAATCATTTATCCCGCTGTAGGATTTCATCCTGAATGTCTTGATAGCTTTAAAAAAGAGCAACTTGATGTTATAGAAAAAAACATAGATAGCATTATTGCAATTGGAGAGATCGGTTTAGACTATCACTACGATGGATATAACAAAGAAAAGCAAATAGATTTATTTGAAGCACAGCTTAAACTAGCAGAAAAATTTGAAAAGCCAGTAATTGTACATACTCGAGACAGCTTGGAAGACACAATTGCAATATTAAAAAAATATCCTAAAGTACATGGAGTAGTACACTGTTTTACTGGGAGTCTTGAAACAGCAAACATATTTATAAAACTAGGTTACAAGCTTGGCTTTGGTGGAGTTACAACTTTTAAAAATGCTAAAATTAAAGAAGTCATAAAAAAAATACCTGAAAATGCCATAATTTTAGAGACTGATGCTCCTTATCTATCGCCTGAACCATTGAGAGGTACAGTAAATGAGCCTGCCAATGTTCGTATAATTGCCGAATTTATAGCAAAAGAAAAAGGAATATCTTTAGAAGAATTGTCAAAGATTACCGAAAAAAACATTTCAAGTATTTTTGACATTTAACCAACTATATGTTAAACTTAAAATACAAGGTGGTAGAAAATGAAAAAACAACTTATGGCAATCTACAAAGTAATATGCATGTGTACATTGATAATAATCATTTTAATGTTTAAAAATAACAGCATTTCTGTAGAAACCAAAGCATCTAACATAAACCTAAACAAAAGTGTCGATTTAAATGCCATGGCAAAAGTTATCGATAATTTTAGAGCTGAAGATATTCATCAAGTGTTGGACACATACAATGGTACTTTAACAGCATACGTTGCTAATTGTCCCCTTTGTAGTGGAAAACTCGGCTGTACTGGTCAAAATGTTTTAGATGGCACAACTACTTACAATGATAGTCAATATGGACTAGTTAATATAGTAGCTTCTAGCCCAAACCTACCATGTGGCTCAATAGTAAGATTTAAAAATAATACTTTATCCACTACTGGAGAAATAACTGCAATCGTTTTAGACCGTGGTGTCACAGGAACGACTTTAGATATACTGGTAGACTCTACAGAAACAGCATTTTCTAAAGTAGGAAGTAGATTTATTAACTATGATATTTTAAGATTTGGATGGACTCGTGAAAAAATCTGAGCCCTTTTTCTTTTACTAAAAATATGCTAATATTTAATTGGTGAAAAAAATGACAAATTTTAAATTCAAAAAAAAATATGGACAAAACTTTTTAAATGATCAAAATGTTATAGATAAAATAGTAAATTCTATTAATCCTGACGAAAATGACTTAATAGTAGAAATAGGTCCAGGCGCTGGTGCTTTAACGAAAAAGTTAAAAAAATATAATTGTAACCTCATCGCTTTCGAAATAGATGAAGATACAAAACAATTTTTACTTCCTTTGGAAGATAATAAAACGAAAATTATATATGAAGATTTTTTAACCTCCGATGTAAAACATCAAATAGATATTATTCCTCACAATAAACTCTATATTTTAGGCAATTTGCCATATTACATAACGACTCCTATAATTGAGAAAATAATCGATCTGAAGTTATATCCCGAAAGCATAACTATCATGGTACAAAAAGAAGTTGCTGATCGCTTTTTAGCGAAGCCAGGAGTAAAAGAATACGGTTATATGACTGTTTTACTAAATCTATACTTCGCGATTGAAAAAGTATGTGATGTTCCTAGAAAATTATTCTATCCGATACCAAATGTCGATAGCACTGTACTAATTCTCAAAAAAGATAATAAGGAAATTAAAAATTATGACCATTTTAAAAATTTACTAAAAAATGCTTTTCAATTTAAAAGAAAGACAATAAATAACAACTTAAAATCTTATAATAAAGAAACTTTAGAACTTATTCTTAAAAAGCATGGCTACGATCTTTCCACTAGATCAGAAGCTATCGACCTCGAAACTTTTATCGATATGGCAAACAATTTATAGTTGCCGTTTTTTAATCTTAATATTTTTATGTCTAACACATATAATTATTTAGGTGAAACAAAATGGAAATTCAAAAAGGTGATTATGTAACAAGAAAAAGTTACAATAATGATACAGTTTTTAAAGTTCTTAATATCAAAGACAATATATATTATTTAAAAGGGGTCGACGTTAGACTATATGCAGATAGTAAGTCCGATGATTTAATAAA
The DNA here is from genome assembly GCA_947646655.1 of uncultured bacterium. Lineage (GTDB taxonomy): Bacteria > Bacillota_I > Bacilli_A > RF39 > UBA660 > RUG11867. Next base: position 45,015 of record CANSHI010000002.1, on the reverse strand, counting down.
AGTGATAACAGAACAAGATCGAGAAGATTTTACAGAAAGAGTTAAAGACATTCTTTTGCTCGATCGGGATGAGTTCTTTTATTTACCAGGTAAAATACTCCATTTTGATGGAGATTCTGATTATTTAAACAGATGCTTAGAATTTTACAATCAAACAGGTGTTAAAGCAGTAGGAAAAAATATCAAAGAAGAAGAATTGCCCAAATGTATAAATCAATATTTAAAAGAAATTAAACCTGACATAGTAATTATAACAGGACATGATGCTTATTATAAGAAAAAAGGGGACGAGCACGATCCTAAAAACTACCAAAACTCACTAAATTTTATAAAAAGTGTTCAAGCTGCTCGCAACTATGAAAGTAGTCATGAAAAGTTAATCATTATAGCAGGAGCTTGCCAAAGTAATTATGAAGAATTGATAAAATCAGGAGCTAACTATGCATCTAGTCCTAAACGAGTAAATATTCATGCACTAGATCCAGCCATCATCGCAGTTGCAGTCGCATTAACAAAAAGAAATGAAGAAATCGACCTTATCGAACTTTTAGAAAGAACTAAATATGGTCGTGAAGGAATGGGGGGAATAATGGGTAACGGTGTCATGTATGTCGGCTACCCGAGACAATGAATCCAATTGTAATAAGAGAGAACTTAATGACTCACAAAGGCGAAAGAGTTAAAGTAAAAATCTTTGGCATGCGAAATAAAACAGATAGTTTTATTGGTATATTAAAGGATATATATCCGCAAATTTTTACAATCCAAACTCAAGATACCATAAAAAGCTTTAGTTATAGTGAATTAATTAACAAAGAAGTAGTACTTTCATTCATTTAATGTTGCATTTTTCCTATAATTGGTATAAAATTAAGATAGTTTAGACTTAGAAAGAAGAGTGAAAAATATGAAGATAACAAAAGTATCTGTAAGAAAAGTCGAAAATGGAAATCCAAAAATGAAAGGTACTGCATATATTGAATTAGATGACTGTTTTGCAATAGAGCACATCAGAATAATTGAAAGATCTGATGGAACTTTATTTGCAGCAATGCCTAGTAAAAAAGGTGGAGATGGTCAATACCATGACTCTTGCCATCCAGTTAATGAAGAAACTAGAAAAATGTTCAACGATGCTGTTATAGAAGAGTACAATAAAATTAAAGATTTACAAGACGAGGAAAAAGAAGACTAATTTGTCTTTTTTTTTCATATATTTATACTGGTGATAATATGGATAGAATAGTAGATAGTACATCAGTCAATCATATAGTAAGTATTAATGAGCGAAAAAGTATCGTAATTACAGGAGTAAAAAAAATAGAAAGTTTTGATAATGAAGAATTTCTTTTAAATACCAATTTAGGAATTATGCTTATTAAAGGGGCAGGCCTCGAAATGATTAAATTAGATACACTTGAAGGAAATGTGTCCATAAAAGGTCGAATCAATAGTGTAGGGTATTTAGATAATAATGAAAAAGGAAAAGATAGCGGTATCTTCAATAAACTATTTAAATGAGCATTCACACTCAATTGATGTCCTTCACATCATTTTTTATCTTTGGCTTAGCAATTATATTTATATATAAGCTTGTTTTAATACGAAGAAAAATACTTTGTTACATCATTTTTCCTATACTAACAACTATTTTTACTTATATACTCTTTCATATTAATGGAGGCAAAATTCATCCTTACTTTATAATCGTATTTTTTATAGGCATTATTTTAGGGAATTTAACTTATAAAATATTTTTTCAAAAAATCCGGAATTTAAAAAATAAAATATTTAAGAAAAAAGTCAAATTTATGTAAACTTTTTTAAAATAACTCTTCTTACATTGCAACCGCTTTTAATAAAATGCTATAATAAACACGAGGCAAAAAATATGAAAAGAACTAAAAAGGAAAAAAGACGTTTAAGAATATACATTTTTACCATAATAGGCCTATTAGGTCTTTTTGGCTATAAGATGTATTACTATTGGCCTAAAATATTTTCAAATTATAAAGAAAAACAAGAATTAGAAAATAATTATCAAACACTTTTAGAAGACGAAGAAACCTTATCAAGCGATATAGTAAGACTAAAAGATCCTGAATATATTGCTAGATTTGCAAGAGAAAAATATCTTTACTCTAAAGAGGGTGAAATCATAATTAAAATAGTAGAGTAAAAAAGCTCTACTATTTTTTATAAATTACAAAATAGTTATTTTCACGAATAATACTTTCTACATTCTCATAATTTTCCAATAAAGGTAAATATATAAAGTTACTTTTAAAATATCCACTTTTTATAAAGTCTAAAGAATCGTAAGTTTTATTTATTTCATATTTACTTAAATATTCTTCATCTTTTTTAAATAACTCATTAATTGTATTTTCATCATAAAAGTTTGATAGCCTGACATCAAATGAACTACTTTGATTCCAAACTTTAACACTATTTTCAATTCTTTTAATTATATCCGTTTTAAATTGTGAACCTAAAATATGAGTAGCATTTTCTAAGCCTATTACAGCTAAATTCATAAAAGAATACTCTTTTTTTAAAAAATTGTCTATTTTCTCGCCTTTTTTTAATTTGGCAATACCACCATACTGCCAATGAATAGGACTCTTGTCACTAAAAATTCCTTGAAGATTATGATTCCTACAAAGCATTCCTTCATAACAATAGCCTAACACTTTTTCTAATTCTTCTAAAAAGTCTTTATTATTCGAGGCAGCATCTTTAGCAATAGATGGCAAATTTAAAATAATTGATCCTTGATTAAACCTAGATGCCTCATTGACAAAACTATCATAAGTTTCAGCATTCATGATGATAGACTTAGTGCCTATTTTCAACGCTTCTTCGTTTAAATACTGATATCTTTCCTCAAAATTATAGCAATATACTATTAAAGGATAATCTCTAATCGTATTGTCATCTAAAAGGATTCCCCTTCTGCGTTGCTTTAATAACTCTAACATAATTTGCTCTTCAAATGAGTCTTTACAAGCTTTAGGATCAACTAAAAAATATACTTTTGGAACTAATCCACTCGCCAAAGTAATAGTATTTATCTGATAAATTAAAGTTTGAATACCTGAAATTACTTCTAAAAAAGTTTGTGTCCTTGTTAAAGCACTAATTTCTTCATCACTTATGCTTTTTCCTAATATAGTACTATACAATTTATATTGTTTATCGTAAGACAAATAGTAATATTCAAACAGTTCGCTAAAATCTAAATATATTGCCCCTGTCTGAGCACTCGCCAACGAAGCTATAACTTCTATTAAAATGTTGCAAGCAGACTGAAACCCTTTTGGCTTATCAATTTTTACTCCATTTAAAACGGTTCCATCTTTTAAAATTTCCTTTAAACTTATTTTCAAACTTTCAATTATTGGTTCTGTAAAATATTCCACATTACAAAAATTGATAAATCCACTTTTATGTGCTTGAACTACATTATTAGGCAATAATAATCTAAATGCCAAATCTTTACTCGCTTCACCTGCCATCATATCTCTTTGTCTATAAGATACTAAATAATTTCCTGAATTAACATCTTCATTTTTAAGTAATGACAATATAGAGGCATCAGTTGTATTCGACTTTCTAATTATAGATCTAGTATAGCGATAAATAATATACTTTTTAGCCAAATTAAACTTTTGCATTTCCATTAATTTTTCTTCAATAATATCCTGAATGTCTTCTACTAACATTCTTTTTTTGTTTAAGCTTTCTATATACATTATAATTTTATCAATATCCTGATCGTCTATCTTATCTGAGTTTTGTACTTCATTATTCGCTTTCCCTATAGCAAGCTTAATTTTATCAGGATTATAATCTACAGTTCTTCCATCTCGTTTCACTATTTTCATTACAATCACTCCTTTCAAGTCTTCAACTTATAATAATAGTCTATCACACTTTAATGAAAAAAAGTATTGCAAATGCAACAAAATTTAACTATACTAAAATTACAGGTGATATGATGAATGATGGTTTATTTAAAAATATCGACTCCGTAGAAATTGAAAAAATTTTAAAAAGTCTAAACGCAAGAAAAGTATCCTTCAAAAAAGATATGACCATTCTTTCTAATTTGAGCAACACATACGAAATAGGCATTATTTTATCAGGTAAAGCATCTTTAATAAGAATAGATTATAACGGGGTAAGATCGATAGTATCAGAATTGACCACTAATGAATTATTTGGAGGATGTTTTTCAGACTATATGACCGACGAGATGAGCGTTATTTCCAACTCCGACTGCGAAATATTATTCGTCGAGTACAATTTGCTTTTAGGTCAAGGAAGAAGAAAAGTACCCTCTCAAGAACAACTTATTCAAAATATCATCGATATATTAGTAAAAAAAATCAACTCCTATAATAGAAGAATTGAAATATTAAACAAAAGGAGTATTCGTGATAAATTGTTGGAATACTTTCATATATTGAAAATGGAACAAAAATCTAATACTATATATATACCTTTCTCTTATACAACGCTTGCTGAATACTTGTCAATTGATCGAAGTGCTATGATGAGGGAATTAAAAAACTTAAAAGATGAAAATATAATAATGACAAATAACAGAAAAGTAACACTTATATTGAGATGAAAAAACATACTTAATATGTTATAATACCGTAGAAAAAGAGGTTTTAATATGGAAAAATTGATAGAATTTAAAAAACTATATTTTGCTTATGATAAAGATCATGCCTTTGAAGACTTTAGCATGGACATAAATTCAAAAGACATCGTAACATTGATCGGCACACCTGCCTCTGGCAAAACTACATTACTAAAATTGTTATGCAATCGTCTGCCTAATGAAGGACTATATTATAAAGGAATGAAAATATCATCGTATGACCCAAAAGACTTAAGATTTGAAATAGTCGTAATATTCGATGAACCAACGACTGAAGATAAAGTTAAAGATGAAATTACTAAATATGTTCATAAATTACAACTTACAGAAGATGAAATAGAAAAACGTCTAACAGATTTAAATAAATATTTCCCAGTTAAATCTATGTACGACGAAAAAATATCTGAACTTTATGAAGAACAACAAGATCTAATAAAAATACTGAGATATCTTATAATTAATCCGCGTTTCCTCGCAATAGATACTCTGCTAACTAAACTTAGTACTCTTGATAAAAGGCTATTCTTCGAATACATAAAAAAACACGACATGACTGTTTTAAATGTCACAACGGATTTAAATGATTCTTTATTCGGAAACAAAATTTATTGCCTAGATAATTTTACATTATTTTTAGAAGGAAGTACCTTTTCTGTCCTAAAAACTGACACAGTACTAAAACGCCATGGTTTTAAACTTCCACTGCCAGTTAACTTGAGTATCGGCTTGAATAATTATGATATCTTACAAAAATATTACAAAGAAAGTGATAAATTGGTGAACGCCTTATGGAAATAAAATATTCAAATGTCGAACTAGATAGTAAAATGTTCGGTAAAAACTTGATTGTAGGATTATATGATGAAAAAGGAGAATTTTTAAAAGATATTGTCCCTAACGTCAAAAGCATAAAAACTTTAAAAATTCCTGTAGGTCTAGCTTTTAAATTAAAGATAAATTATAAAAATAAAAGTATTTTAAAAGAAATGTTAAAAGATCTCGAAATACCTGAGACGATTGAAAAGAGAAACATGAATACTCTCTCGACTAGTGAGCTCATTAAAGTACAAACAATCATGGCCTTTTTATCGAATGCCAACGTCATAATCTTAAAAGGAATCGACAAATTATTAAACTATAGAGACTTAGTTCATTTGACAAAAGCATTAAAAAGTCATATGTTTAATCTTAAAAAAACTGTTATAGTAGAATCTACATCGATCGACAATCTTATCACGGCAGCTGACAGATTCATCATCACTAAAAACAACAATGTATTATACAATGGTCACGACTATAAGCTCATACCGTTCAATTCGACTATTCAAGACTTCGTCGATCTCGCTAATGCTAAGGGAGCCAAACTAAACAAATATAAAGATGAAAGCGACCTTTTAAAAGCGATATATCGAAGTGTGAATCGTCAATGAAATATTTAATTTCGATCTCGTATGATGGATCAAAATATAATGGACTTCAAAAATTAAAAAACGGACTAACAGTGCAAGGAGAACTTGAAAAAGTCCTATCTAAATGCAACACATCACCCGTTAAAGTAATTTCATCAGGTCGCACCGACAAAGGGGTACATGCTCTAAATCAAAAATGTTCATTTACTCTCGACAAAAACATCGATCCCTATAAGTTAAAAGGTTACATCAACCGAAGCACTTCTCGTTTTCTTTATGTAAATTCCTGCATAACTTTAGAAGACGAATCTTTTCATGCCAGGTTCTCAGTAAAATCAAAAACATATAAATATATTATTAATACAAATGGCTATGACCCTATCGTAGAAAATTATCAGTATAATTACAACAAACAACTGAACGTTCAACTAATGCAAAAAGCTTCAAAAAAACTTCTCGGTACACACAACTTTAAAGCATTCGTAATTGGCCCACACAAAACTTGCAAAAGCACCATCCACTCTATCGATATTGAAAAATTAGAAGGAAAAGTAATCCTTCACATCAACGGGACTGCATTTTACACATACATGGTTAGAAATATTGTTCAAGTTCTCATTTTAATCGGTGCCGAAAAGATAAAAGACTTTGAACTAGATACCATGTTGAAACAGGCATCCAAAACATTCGAATACCCACCCACACCACCTGGAGGACTATACTTAGAAGATGTCGAATACTAAAAAAGTGACATATTTAAAAAAAACACCAGTCTACTATTGACATTTGACAAGTATTTTCATATAATCTAAACGGTACATTTTATTGATGAACTAGATTTTGATGTGGGAAGTCAATTTTTAGTAAATCGCTGAAAGGAAAATAAAAATTATGCAAACATTTATGCAAAAAAAAGAAAATATCGAACGTAAATGGTACTTAATCGATGCTGAAGGTCAAACTTTAGGACGTCTTGCAACTAAAGCGGCTACAATACTTAGAGGAAAACATAAAGTTACTTATACACCTCATGTAGATACAGGAGATTATGTAATTATTATTAATGCATCAAAAATAAAATTAAGTGGAAATAAGCTTGAAGACAAGATGTATTATAATCATAGTGGATATCCAGGTGGCCTTCGTGAAAGAAATGCCAAAGAAATGATTGAAAAATATCCAGAAGAAATGATAGAAAGAGCCGTCAAAGGTATGTTACCACATGGAAGACTTGGTCGCGCTATGGGTAAAAAGCTATTTGTATACGCTGGAAGTGAACATGAACAAATCGCTCAAAAACCTGAAAAGATAGAGCTTAGTTAGGAGAATAAAATATGAATAAAATGATAACTGCAACTGGCCGTAGAAAACGTTCTATCGCACAAGTTAGAATGACATCAGGATCAGGAAAAATAACTGTAAATGGAGTAGACGTTAATGAATACTTTCCATTCGCAACACTTGTAATGGATTTATGCCAACCATTAAAACTAACTAACAACGAAAATACATTCGACATCGATGTTACAGTAAAAGGTGGCGGATTCAGTGGACAAACAGGAGCTATAAGATTAGGTATATCTAGATGTCTTCTTAAATATGACGAAAATACTGATCAAACAAGAGAAGATTCTTACAGAAAAATACTTAAAACTGAAGGCTTTACTACTCGTGATTCAAGAATTAAAGAACGTAAAAAACCAGGTCTTAAAAAAGCACGTAGAGCGCCACAATTTAGTAAACGTTAATATTCGATATTTCAAAAAAGTTCATCATATGGACTTTTTTATTTAATTAATTAGCAAATTTGGGAGTGCTACACATCGTAGCATGCTTTTTACAGCAAGTTTGATACTATGTTTTTGGTGATTGAAGTATGAATGATAACTTTCTCTTATACAAACACGTAAAAGAATTTTCCTTCGAAATGATGAAGTACTCAAACAACATACCTAAAAGTTTGATGTACATAAAAAAGAACATGCAAAATTCTTTTGACAGTTCAATTCGATTGATAAAATATTACATTGTAAATTCTAACGAGACGAACAGAGTTAAATTAAAATACTTAAAAGATTTAGTAGTCGAAGTATCTATGTTAGATTACTATTTAGAATGTTTATATCATGCTAGAGTACTAGGCAAAAATAAATTTCAAGTATATTCAAGTGAAATCGAAAATATTCGCAAACTGGCATTTGGAGTAATAAACAGTGAAAAAAAGTCTGCTCAAGTATGAGGATATGCTGTCATATGAGACTATCGTTGAAAACTACAAAGAAATATGCAAAAATACTAAGCATAAAAATAAAATTATAAAATATGATCTATTCCATTCAGCAAACACTATAAGTCTCTATAATGAACTTTCTAAAAAAATTTATAAACATTCTAAATATAACATTTTTCTAATAAGAGAACCTAAATATCGAATCGTCATGAGTGAAGGGATTAAAGACAAAATAGTCAATCATCTAGTGAGCAACACCTTCCTAAAGCCAGCTTTATACCCTAAATTAATCGAAGAAAATGTAGCTACTCGAGTGGGAAAGGGAACAAATGAAGCAATCAAGCTTTGCAAAAAATACTTCATTAGACTTATGAACAAATACGAAAAATTTTATGTGTTAAAATTCGATATTAGCAAATACTTTTATAACATTGATCACAATATTCTAAAAGAGAACATGAGGAAAATATTTATAGATGATGACATATATAATATCTTATGTACTATCATCGATGCAACAAACGCTACTTACATCAATAGAGAAATAGATAGATGTATCGAATCAGAGAAAAAAAGATTACTTTCTATAGGAACTAAAGAAGCTTTACTCAGATTAAAAGAACTCGATCGTATACCCCGTTATACTGACAATAAAGGTCTTGGAATAGGTTCTCTATCCAGTCAAATATTCGCTGTCTATTACTTAAGCTCATTGGATCACTATATTAAAGAACAACTACATTTTAAAGAGTATATTCGTTTCATGGATGATGGAATAATTTTTTGTGAAAATAAAGAAAGATTAAAAGAAGCCAAAATATTAATAGACAAATTTATTAAAAGTATAAAATTGGAATTAAATAATAAAACAGAAATTTACAATTCCATTTCTGGTTTCGAGTTTGTAGGCTATCGTTTTTTCAAAAGAAACAATCGCTTAATAATACGTATAAAAAATCAAACTAAAAAAAGAATGAAACGAAAATTCAAAATATTGAGCAAACATGATGAAGAAAAACTTATCAGAGTAAAAGCTAGCTATAATGGATTTTTAAAATATTGCACTGTTAAAAGTTTGCAAAAGAAAAACTTTTAAAGGCAATTTTTTTCATTTTATGAGTTTACGCAATTTTATAAAACAACTTCTTGCAAATTTAAAAGTTATTTAGTAGAATAATTACGAAAGAAAGAGATTACTTATGAACCAAAGTTTGAATCTTTTAAAAAAACTTAATATTGAAAAAAATTCACCTCTCATTCTCGGTTGCTCAGGTGGACCAGATTCGATGTGTCTACTTCATCTTTTAAAATCGAATAACTATCGTGTTATATGTGCTCACGTTAATCATAATATTAGACTAGAAAGTACGAAAGAATATTCTTTTGTAAAAGACTATTGTGAAAGAAATAACATTTCCTTTGAAGGATTAGAACTTGAAAAAACACCTGATAAAAATGAGTCTTATTATCGACAAAAACGCCACGAATTTTATAAACAATTAGCAATGGAGTACAACACTAGTTACATTTTAACCGCCCACCACGGTGACGATCTAATAGAAACTATACTGATGCGACTAACTAGAGGCTCTTATTTAAGGGGCTATGGAGGCTTCGAAGCATTTTACAAAGAAAACGACTTCTCTTACATTAAACCTTTAATATATTACACGAAAAAAGACATTATCAACTACAATACTGAAAATAAAATACCGTACGTAACTGATCCTTCTAATAACGATGAAACATATACAAGAAATAAGTATAGACATCAAATGTTGCCATTTCTAAAATCACTTTCTCCTGAGATTCATCAAAAATATTTGCAATTTAGTGAATCTATTATAGAAACGGAAAACTTTATTGACTCACTTTTAGAAAAGCAAATAGAAGATAACTTTAAAGAAAATTATATTTTGCTCGATCGCTTTTTAACTCTAGATAAATATCTTCAAAAAAGAGAAATCGAAAAAATTTTAAAAAAACTTTACAAAAATGATGTGGATAAGTTGCAAGTTTTCCACATTGATAGTATACTATATTTGCTCGAAACAGAAAAAAACAAGTCGATAGATTTACCGCTTGGCTTAAAAGCCATTAGAGAATACGACAAGTTAATATTTGTCCGTGAAACAGAAAATAAAGATTACTATTTAGAACTACAAAAAGAAGTCCTTCTTCCTAATGGTGATAAAATACTGAAGGTTGATTCTTCTGCTGATACTTCTAATAATACTATTTTCCTAAACAGTCACGAACTACATCTTCCTCTATACATAAGGAATAGAAAAGAAAAAGACAAAATAAATATTAAAAACTCACAAGGCCACAAATCTATTAAGAGTCTTTTCATCGATGAAAAAATTCCTAAATCAGAAAGAGCAACCTATCCACTTTTAGTAGACAGTGAAAATACCATACTTTGGGTACCAGGTTTACGCAAGAGTAAATTTGATAATGAAAACAAAGAAAAGTGTGATATAATACTTAAGTATATAAAGAAAGGTGATAAAACAAATGAAAATTAAAAAAACAAATACCAACAATGTAATAAAATCCGTTTTAATGTATGGAGTTCTAATTTTAATCATGATTGGAGCAGTTTGCCTATACAATTTTTCAAGATTTAAAACATACAATTTTACCCAAACAGAATTTTTAGAAAAAGCGAGTTCTGGTGAGATTACTGAAATAGTTATTACACCGAAGATCAACTCTAGTGTATATACTGTAGAAGGAAAACTTAAAGACTATAAAAAAACAGAAAACTTTAAAGCAGATATCCTCTATTCGGAAGTTTCTGTCGACAAAATTTTATCCTATGCAGATTCGATGGAATTTAAAGTAAAAGTAAACAAAGATCCAGGAAGCACAAGCATTTTTGCAATCCTACTTAATATAGTGCCTACAGTAGTTTTAGTAGCAGCTGTCCTTTATTTCTTTTCTAAAATAGCAAGTGGAAATAACAAATCTATGGACTTTGGAAGAAGTACAGCTAAACTAAATCCTGACGGTGGACAAGTAAAGTTTACTGACGTAGCAGGACTTAAAGAAGAAAAAGAAGAAGTTCGAGAACTTATCGACTTCCTAAAAAATCCTAAAAAATTCCAAAGTTTAGGTGCTAGAATACCAAAAGGAGTATTACTAGTTGGTCCTCCAGGAACAGGTAAAACATTACTAGCAAAAGCAGTTGCTGGAGAAGCAAACGTACCATTTTACTATATAAGTGGATCAGACTTTGTAGAACTATTTGTCGGTGTCGGAGCAAGCCGTGTAAGAGATATGTTTAAAGAAGCTAAACACAACGCACCTTGCTTAATATTTATAGATGAAATAGATGCTGTCGGTCGTCAACGTGGAACGGGAATTGGTGGAGGACACGATGAACGTGAACAAACATTGAACCAATTACTTACTGAAATGGATGGTTTTGGAGCTAACGAAGGAATCATCATCATCGCGGCAACAAACAGACCAGACGTTTTAGATCCAGCTCTTCTTCGTCCAGGTCGTTTTGATAGACAAGTAACAGTTAATTATCCAGATTCAAGTGAACGTGCTGAAATACTAAAAGTTCACGCCAAAAACAAAAAATTCACAGATGATGTCAACATCAAAAACTTATCTAAACGTACGCCAGGCTTTAGTGGAGCAGATTTAGAAAATCTTCTAAACGAAGCAGCCCTTTTAGCAGTTAGACGTAATAAAACAGCTATTGGCATGGATGAAATCGATGAAGCAACTGACAGAGTACTCATGGGACCAGCCAAAGTAAGTAGAAAAATTACAGACAAAGAGAAAAAGCTAGTTTCGCTTCATGAAGCAGGACATGCTGTCATCGGTCTAAAACTAGAAGATGCTCAAGATGTTCATAAAATCACTATTATTCCTCGTGGAATGGCTGGTGGTTATACTATGATGATGCCAAAAGAAGAGCATATGTCATTGGCAACTAAAAACGAATTGCTTGCACAAATAACAGGTCTATTAGGAGGACGTGTTTCTGAAGAATTACTTTTCGGAGAAATATCGACAGGAGCATCCGACGATTTCTCAAAGGCAACAAAAATTGCGCGTTCTATGGTAACAGAATATGGTATGAGCGATCTAGGCCCAGTTCAATTAGAAACGAGACAAGGTAACGTTTTCTTAGGAAGAGATTATGATAAAGCTAAAAACTTCTCAGATCAAGTTGCCCTTGAAATAGATACAGAAGTAAGAAAAATTGTTGAATCATGTTATAAAGAAGCAACACGCATTATTAAAGAAAATAAAAAACTAGTAATTTTAATAAGTAACACTTTAATAGAACATGAAACAATCACAAAAGAAGAAATCGACGAATTAGTAACAACAGGAAAACTATCAAAATATGAAAGTTCCAAAAAAGAGAAAGAAAATGATGAAGAAGCTGAAAACGAATAAGCTTCTTTTTTATTGCTTTTTACTTCTAATTAAAACATCACATTCCCAAAATATTTTTCTTTTTTAGTTCTTTAATCTTGTACTTATATATCGAAATATGTTAAAATAGTTAAGAAATATATTCGAGTAAAGGTGTGGTAAGATGACAAAAATCATTTCATTAGTTAATCAAAAAGGTGGAGTAGGAAAGACAACGACAAGTATCAATCTAGCCGCATCTTTAGGACAAATGGGTAAAAAAACTTTACTCATCGATTTAGATCCCCAAGGTAATGCAACGACTGGATTAGGTATCGATAAAGGTGCTATAAAAGTATCTGTTTATGATGTCTTAACTAATCGCTGCCCGATTAATGATGCGATAATTAAAACTAAATTTAAGAAGCTTTTCATTTTACCTGCGACGATCAATTTAGCTGGTCTTGACATGGAACTTGTAGGCATGGAATATAATGATCCTGAGTTCAAAAAAAACGAGCAACTAAAAAAAAGTCTTGAACAAGTAAGCAGTAATTTCGATTATATAATAATAGACTGTCCACCATCTTTAGGGCTAAATACCATGAATGCTTTAGTCTCAAGTAACTCCGTTCTAATCCCGGTTCAATGTGAGTTCTTTGCATTAGAAGGAGTAGCACAGTTATTAAATACAATAATTATGACTCAGACAAAACTAAATCCTGAACTTACTATCGAAGGAGTTTTATTAACCCTTTTAGACTCAAGAACTAATTTAGGACTCGAAGTAGTAGAACAAGTGCGTAAATTTTTTGGCGACAAAGTTTTTAACACAATAATCCCACGACTTATAAGACTTGTTGAAGCTCCTAGTCACGGAGAACCCATCTGCGAATATGATCCAACATGCCGTGCAACAGAAGCATATTTAAACCTAGCTAAGGAGGTTATCGAGAGAGATGGAAACTAAAAGAAAAGCATTAGGTAAAGGATTAGAGCAACTTTTTAATAGTGAAAATATCAACTTTGAAGAAGTCGAAAAAGAAATAGTTGAATCGGCAACAGAAAAAGATATTAAAAATATTCCGCTCAGCGAAATTAGAAGTAACCCTTTTCAACCGAGAAGAGTTTTCGATGAAGAAAAATTACAAGAACTTTCAGACTCGATCAAAGAACATGGCCTTTTTCAACCGATTATTGTCAAGAAAAGTATTAAAGGTTACGAACTAGTAGCAGGTGAAAGACGTACAAAAGCTGCCAAACTAGCGGGTTACACTGAAATTCCTGCAATTATCCGCGACTTTACAGATGAAGAGATGATGGAAGTTGCCCTTCTAGAAAATATTCAAAGAGAAGATTTAAATCCTATAGAAGAAGCTGAAGCCTACGCCAACATGCTTAAAAAAACTTCTATCACCCAAGAAGAACTAGCAAAAAAAGTTTCAAAAAGCAGAAGTTACATAACAAATGTTTTAGGACTATGCTCATTGCCCGAAGCTGTTAAGACTCTCGTTGCCGAAGGTAAAATCAGTATGGCTCACGCTAAAATATTGAGCAAAATGGAAGATCAAGATTACGTCATTTCACTTGCATACAAAATTATAAATAGTGGTATGAGTGTAAGAGAATTGGAAGTCATTTCAAAAGGTGAAGATATATTAAAAAAACATAAAGTTACGAGAGTAGTCCCTTTAAATAGAATATACTCAGTATACGAAAATGCCATGCGGGAGAAAATCGGCACAAAAGTAACTATTTCTGCTAAAAAAGTAACAATACCTTTCGAAGATGACGAAGATCTATCTAGAATATTAGAAGTTATAAACATCGACGTGGATGGTGAATACTAATGGAAACATTTATAGAGTTTATTACTAAAAAAGAAGTCATAGGGACAGTCATTACTCTTTTTGTAGCCTATATCTCTTATCATTTATTAACCTTCGTGGCCGATAAATTTATTATTAAGAGTAAAACAGAATTTGAGAAAAAAAGAAAAAGAACAGTGATCGAACTTTTAAAAGCAGTCTTTAAATGGCTTGTAATGTTACTGGCCATAATCGTTATACTAGACATGTTTGGCATTAACGTTTCATCCATAGTAGCATCTCTTGGAATCGCATCCGCAGTAGGAGCATTATCTTTTCAAGATACACTCAAAGATGTCATTTCAGGTGCTGCAATTATCATGGACAATTATTTTGTTGTAGGAGACTTCGTACGTTTCGGTGATTTTACTGGACAGATTATTGAATTTGGTTTAAAGTCGACAAAAATCATGAACGTAGACGGAGAAGTTAAAATCATCGCTAACAGAAACATCACTGAAGTTGTAAACCTTTCACAAAAAGCTGCTTCAGCAATGATAAAAATACCAACTGCCTACGAAGAGAAATCGGCTAAAGTAGATAAAGTCTTAGAAAAAGTAGTCGAAGAAATTAAAACTTGGGAAACTGTTAATCAGACAAAAACATCCTATTTAGGAATAACTGAATTTCAAGATTCATCCGTAACCTATGCAATTCGTATTTACTGCAGTCCAGGCAAAATATGGGCATACAAATGGGCGGCTCTTAGATTAATTAAAGAACAATATGAAAAAAACAAAATAAAAATTCCTTATAATCAAATAGAGGTACACAATGCTAGAAAAAAATAAACTAAATATTCATGATATCATCGAAATGAAAAAAGCCCACGCGTGTGGTACGAAAACCTGGGAAATTATAAGACTAGGAGTAGATATCAAGCTAAAATGCACAGGCTGTGGACATGAAATCATGATGGACAGATTAGACGTATATAAAAAAATGAAAAAGAAAGTGGTGAATTAGTATGCTTAGAAGAAAAAAGAAAACTATATTGCACCCCATAATGATATTTGTCATTCTCATAATTGCTACAATAATTTTAAGTGGAATACTAGGATTCTTCGGAGTATCCGCAAATTATAACTCGGTAAACACTTTAAGAGGAGATCTCGATAGCACAAATGTCATGGTTAACTCTTTACTAAGTCTTTCAGGACTAAAATTAATTTTCAGAACAACAGTGGCAAACTTTGCGAGTTTTGCTCCATTTAGTACTTTGATCATCGCCTTAATAGGAATAGGAATCATGGACAAAAGTGGATTTTTGCAATCATTTTTTACGCTTCTCACTAAAAAAGCGAGCAAGTTTAAAGTAACCCTTGTACTGTCATTTTTAACTATAATAGCTAGTATAATAGGGGACATAAGCTTTATTATCTTTATCCCAATAAGTGCACTATTCTTTAAATATAGTAAAAGAAATCCTAAAGCAGGTATAATCATGGCCTTCGCCGGCCTGACATGTGGAACAGGAATAAATATATTTTTAAGTTCTATCGATGCTTCGTTACTAGAATACACTCGTTTAGCATCTTTATATCTCGATGCAACATATTCGATAAGTTCTCTTGCCTACTTATTCGTAATGATCGTTTTAACAATCGTAATGAGCTTTTTAATTGCTAGTATAACTGAAAAGTTTTTAATACCTAGATTAGGAAAATACGAATTTGATAGTGAAGAAGAAGAATTTTATCTCGATAAAAAGAAAAAAAGAGGATTACTATTTAGCCTAACAGTTGCAATAATTTACATCTTAATATTTACATATTGTATTATACCTGGTCTTCCAGCATCGGGAAGCTTGCTAGACAATAGCCAAGTTATGTATATCGATAAATTATTTGGTTATAATTCATTTTTTAACCAAGGCTTTGTATTTGTAATTACACTTTTCTTCTTCCTATGTGGCTTCTTCTATGGAATTGGAGCTAAAACTATTAAAAATAACAGAGATGTTTGTGACTTCTTAGGTCATTCTCTAGATGGCATTGGTAAAACACTTGTCCTCATTTTCTTTGCCTCAACTTTTATCTCAATTTTTAAAGCAACAGAAATAGGTACAGTTTGTGCTGCCCTAATTGGAAACTTCATTTCCAATGCAAACATGACAGGCGTACCACTAATTTTGATAACTTTCACTTTATCAATCGTCATCACACTTTTACTGCCATCCCCTGTTACAGCCTGGTCTATGCTAAGTGGAGTTTTAGTGCCTATCTTCATGAATGCAGGACTTTCAGCCGAATTTGCCCAACTAGTCTTTAGAGCAAGTGAATGTATTAGTTATGGCTTAACTCCTATCATGGCATACTTCGTAATTTATCTTGCATTCTTAGATAAATACAGTGAAGAAGATAAACCAGTCAGCTTTTTTGGATCGTTCAAACACATCCTACCATATGCTGGAGCAACTGCTTTAGTATGGATCACATTCTTAATAATATTATATATTTTAGGAATACCACTAGGCATAGGATCAAGTGCGATTTTATAATAAAGTCGAGAAAAAAATTCGACTTTTTTTATATGTTCAAAAAGACAATTTACGTTTGACAATTCCCTAAATATTTTGCTATAATAACTTTGAGATGTGAATCTCTTTGCTTTAGTTAAAATCTAAAGCCGATTAGACCAAAAGGAGGTGTAGTTATGAGAAAATATGAGATTATGTTCATAGTTAAAACTACAATGGAAGCTTCAGAAGCATTAGGATTAGCTAACACTTACAAAAAGCTAATAACAGATGATTCAGGAGAAGTTACAAACTTTAAAGAGATGGGTCAAAGAAAACTTGCCTATCCGATTAAAAAACAGTTAAACGGTTTTTACTATTTAATCAACTTTAATGCGACAACTGATACAATTAAAGAGTTGGATCGTAAGTTAAAACTTGATGAAAACATTATTAGACATATGATTATTAAATTAGACGAAGAGTAGGAGTATTATCATGAATAGAACAATTTTAGTAGGAAGATTAACTGCAGATCCTGAGTTAAGGACAACACCAAATGGAATAGCAACAACTCGCATTACGGTGGCAGTTAACAGAATGCCAAACGCAAATGGAGAAAGAGTAGCAGATTTCATCAATGTTGTAGTATGGAGAAGACAAGCAGAAAATGTTGCTAAGTTTTGTGCCAAAGGATCTTTAGTAGGAGTTGAAGGACGTCTTCAGTCTCGCAGCTATGATGCACAAGATGGCACAAGAAGATATGTTACAGAAGTTGTAGCAGAAAACATTACATTCTTAGGCAGTCGTGGTCAAACAGGACCTAATCCTTCAGGTTACAGCCCATCAGCAAGCTATAATGATACACCAAGTTCTAATGACTTTGGA
The DNA here is from genome assembly GCA_947646655.1 of uncultured bacterium. Classification (GTDB taxonomy): domain Bacteria; phylum Bacillota_I; class Bacilli_A; order RF39; family UBA660; genus RUG11867. Next base: position 27,107 of record CANSHI010000002.1, on the reverse strand, counting down.
TCAAACATGCCTGCAGATGATGTACCATTCCCATCAGGAGAAGAAATGTCTGCACCAACAACTACTGATGTCAGTGCTGAAGATCCATTTAAAGATTTTGGCGACGAAGTTGTACTAAGTGATGATGACCTACCATTCTAAAAAAGAAGGGAGAATATAAATTATGGCAGAATTTTATCGTAAGAAAAAGAAAATTTGTCAAATGTGCAATAAAAAAACAGTCGATTACAAAGATGTACCAATCATACTTAAATATATAAATGAAAAAGGTAGAATACTACCTAGAAGAATGACTGGTGCTTGTGCTGAACACCAAAGACATATCGCTGAACAAGTAAAAAGAGCACGTTTCATGGCTTTAATACCATTCGTAAGATAAACCTTAAAGGGTTTATTTTTTTTTCATATTCTGATATAATATTTCTAGCCAAAAAGGAGATGATTACTCATGAAAGTAATATTATTACAAGATGTTAAAAAACAAGGAAAAAAAGATGACATTATCGACGTAAGTGATGGGTATGCTACAAATTTTCTTATCAAAAACAAACTTGCTGTTCAATATACAAAAACTAGTAAAAATATATTAAATGAGGAATTAGATAAACGCGCTGAAGATGAAGCTCGACTCGTCGAGGAGTGCAAAGCAATAAAAGCAAAATTAGAAAAAAAAGAATTTAAAATTAACTTAAAATCAGGAAAAGATGGAAAACTATTTGGAACGGTATCTACCAAATTTTTAGCGGACGAACTAAAAAAACAAGGTTATAATATCGACAAGAAAACTATCGAATTAAAAAACAAAATTGATACTCTTGGAGTACATGAAGTAAAAATACAATTACACAAAAAAGTTTGTGCAACATTGAGAATCCAAATCATTTAAAGGAGTGAAACATATGGCTGCAAGAAAAATGCCACAGAATTTAGAAGCTGAAATGTCTGTTTTAAGTGCATGTTTTCTCATGCCAACTGCAGCCGACAAAGTTTGTGAAAACTTGACTCCCGAAATGTTTTTCAGTGAAGCTAATAGAAAAATTTTTGAAGCAATCTTTAACCTTCACGAAAATAAAAAACCTATCGATTACACTACAATGACGAACGAACTTGAAAAAAATAACACATTAGCTCTCATAGGAGGATTAGAATACCTAAGTGATGTTGTCGACTCCATTGTAAGTGCTGCCAATTTAGAATATTACATAAATATCGTTCAAGAAAAATATCTTCGTAGAAGACTCATAGAAGTATCTACCGATATCACAACATCAGCGTACGAAGAGTCTAGCGACACTAACGAAGTGGTCGATAATGCAGAAAAGCAAATATTCACAGTAACAAAAGAAAGAAAATCAGGAGAATTTAAAAGTATCAGTGAAGTTTTGCGAACTACACAGGCAAGAATAGAGTACCTTGCCAAAAATGGCTCTGCAATTACAGGCTTGCCGACTGGTTTTACAGAACTAGATATGATGACTAGTGGACTGCACGAAAACGAACTGATCATCATCGCAGCACGTCCTGCCATGGGAAAAACTGCTTTTGTTTTAAACCTTGCAATAAATGCCGCTCTTTCTACTCCGAAAGCTGTAGCAATCTTCAACTTAGAGATGGGAGCTGAACAGTTAGCTGAGCGTATGATCGGATCAGTCGGCGGAATCGACATGAAAAGACTTAAAACTGGTCAATTAGATGATAAAGATTGGCAAAAAATCAACGAAGCCATGAGTGAATTAGGCGAAACAAATATATATATCGAAGATACATCGGGAATTACAGTCGGAGATATACGTGCTAAATGTCGAAGGCTTTCAAGCTCTGCAAGTGGACTTGGATTAGTAATTATCGATTACCTTCAGCTTATTCAAGGTGGAGCTAGATACGCTGGAAACCGTCAGCAAGAGGTATCAGAAATTTCTCGTTCCTTAAAAACAATGGCTATAGAACTAAAAGTTCCCGTTATTGCTGCTGCCCAATTGTCACGTGCAGTTGAATTGCGTGAAGATAAAAGACCGATAATGTCTGACCTTCGTGAATCAGGTTCAATCGAGCAAGATGCCGATATAGTAGCTTTCCTATACCGTGACGATTATTACAATCCTGATAAACACGATTTATCTAAAAGCACATCCGTTACAGAGTTCATAGTCGGAAAACATCGTGGTGGTAATACAGGTACTGTAGAACTATTGTTCGAGAAAAACTTTAGTAACTTCATGGATTATATTAAGAAAGAGGATGATATAAAAGATGAAAAGAAAGATTAGTATAGGAGGATTCTTACTAGTAATTTTAACTATAGGGTTACTTCTAATAATCGGCTTATCTCGCATAAATCCCGACGAGGCAAAAAATGTCTACCAAGTTTATTTAGACGGAAAAAAAATTGGCCTCATCGAAAACAGAGAAGCCTTATATGATTTAATAGATGCTGAACAAGAAACGATAAAAAAAGAGTTCAAAGTAGATAAAGTTTATCCTCCTGAAGGATTAGAAGCAATTGAGTACACGACATATAGTAAAAAACTTAAGACCGCTGAAGAAATATACAAAATGATCGCCGAAAAAAGTAACTTTACTATTGCTGGTTACACGATAACAATTAAGCCATCGGAAGGAGAAGCCAAAACGATAAACATTTTAAATCGTGAAGACATTGAACCTGCATTAAAAGAAGCCGTAAGTGCTTTCATAAAAACAGAAAACTTAGAAGCTTACATCAAAGATAATCAAATAGAAATAACTGACACAGGAAAAATAATCAAAAATGTTTATTTCGAAGAAAAAATAACTGTCAAAGAAGCTTTTCTTAATGTTGAAGATATGATAATAGACAATGCCAGCGATTTAACAAAATATCTTCTTTTCGGAACACTCGAAGATCAAGAAGAATACACAGTAAAAGAAGGCGATACTATCGCAACTGTTGCAGAAGCTAACAAACTTAATACTGCCGAGCTTTTAATCGCAAATCAAAACCTTGTCAGCGAAAAAGCACTCTTAAGTCCAGGTCAAAAACTAAACATTGGACTTATCAACCCGCTATTTAATGTTGTTGAAGAATCAGAAATAGTTGAAGACGTACAAGTGCCTTTCAAAACTGTAACCGAAAAAGACAAAACATTATATGCAAACTATAAAACAACCAAACAAGAAGGAGTACAAGGATTAAGTAGAGTACGAGAAACTGTTAAAGCTAGAAACGGTGAACGTCTTTCAGTAATTATTAATGAAAATACCGAACTAAAAGCTCCTATAGACAAAATAGTTGTTGTAGGAACTAAACCGACTAACAGCTTTAACTATGTTCCACCTGATGCAACAGGAGACTGGGTTTGGCCTACACTCACACCTTATATCTTAACTACGAAATTTGAATACCGTTGGGGAAGATTGCATGGCGCACTCGATATCTCAGGAGCAGGAGGAAAAGGAGCCCCAATATTCTCGGCAACTGATGCTGTAGTAGTTGAAATTAATAATACTTGTCCAGAACGAGGATATTTGGGAAGTATGTGTGGTGGTAGCTATGGTAACTTTGTTAAAGTCAAAACTGGATCATACACGATCATTTATGCTCATATGTTAAAAAATATCAAAGTATCTCCTGGTCAAAATATAACTAAAGGACAAGTTATTGGAAGCATGGGATCTAGTGGTTCATCAACAGGACCTCACCTTCACTTTGAAATAAATGATCCAAGTGGCGGAAAAGTAAACCCTTGTAAGGTGGCATTCCAATGTTAGTAAGTGTACTAGCTTCTGGTTCAGAAGGCAACTGCACATTTGTTGAAACAGAAGATGCAAAAATTTTAATAGATATAGGAATGAACACTAAGTATATAACTAACAACTTAAAAGATCTAGGCATTTTAGCCACCGACATCGACTATATCTTTATGACACACACTCATACCGATCATACAGGAGCTCTTAAAACATTTATCAAAAAAAATCATGCCAAAATAGTAGTAACAGAAGGAATGTACGAAGTATTAGAACCTCTTCATGATTACAATAATGTTATAATTAGCAGTAATCCCATTGAGATAGGAAAAACCAAAGTGACACCTTTTAAAACTTCTCACGATGCGATAGATTCGAGAGGGTACTTAATCGAAGATGCCACTTCCTCAGTTGTATACGTTACGGACACAGGATATCTTAATCAAAAATATTTTGACTTATTGTACAATAAAAACCTTTATGTTATCGAGGCCAATCACGACGTAGAATTACTGATGAATGGTCCTTATCCCAAATGGTTAAAGTCGAGAATACTTAGCGATCATGGACATCTATCTAATAATTCCTCAGGATTTTACTTATCAAAATTGATCGGTCCAAACACTAAAAAAGTAATTTTAGCGCATCTCAGCAAAGAAAACAATACAGAAGAAGAAGCATTACATACTGTGAAAAAAACGCTGAAAGAATATGAAATAGATTTTAAAGAAATAATAGTTGCCAAACAAAGAGAAAAAACAGAAGGTATTAAAGTATGATAAAAATTATTTGCTTAGGCAAAATCAAAGAATCTTATCTAAATAGTTTAATAGATGATTACCAAAAAAGAATATCTAAGTATCATAAAATACAAGTGATCGAATTAGATGACGAAAACGACTTAGTAAAAGAATCGGAAAAAATATTAAAAAATATAAATATTCGTGAATTTGTAATTGCCTGTTGTATAGAAGGGAAAAAATTAAACAGTATCGAACTAGCCCAAACTATCGATAAAGCATTTCAACAAGCTGGTACTATAACTTTTATAATAGGAAGTTCTGAAGGATTATTAGATGCAGTTAAAAATCGTGCCGACCTAAAATTATCTTTTTCGGACTTCACGATGCCACACGGATTATTTAGAGGAGTATTATTAGAACAGATTTATCGTTCATTTAAAATCAATAATCATGAAACATATCATAAGTAGTAAGGAAGTAAAAAATGGAAATATTTAAAAACGACTGGGACGAAGTCTTAAAAGACGTCACAAGCACCAAAGAATTTTACAATACGATGGTTTTAGCAAAAAAAGAATATGAAACTAAAACAGTATTTCCACCTAGAGACCACATCTTTGAAGCGCTTAAACTCACACCCTTTGACAATGTCAAAGTTGTTATAGTTGGACAAGACCCATATCATGGAGTAGGAGAGGCTCATGGACTATCATTCTCAGTAAGACCTGGAGTCAGAGTACCTCCATCACTTCAAAATATTTATAAAGAAATATATAGCGACTTAGGAATCGTAGAACCGCGCGACTGTGGGGATTTAACAAAATGGGCTAAAGAAGGAGTTTTACTATTAAACTCTATTCTGACAGTAGAAAAAGATAAAGCAGGAAGTCACAGCAGTCTCGGTTGGGAATATTTTACTGACAGTATTATAAAAAAACTAAACGAAAAAGAAACTCCCGTCGTATTCATCTTATGGGGTTCTTTTGCGAGAAGCAAAAAATTTTATATAACTAATCCTAACCATTTTATAGTAGAATCTACCCATCCATCTCCCTTCAGTGCCAACAACGGATTTTTTGGTTCTAAACCATTTTCTAAAACTAATGACTTTTTAATCAAGAACAATATCAAACCGATCGATTGGCAACTTTAAAAATTTTTAGAACTTCACTAAAAGTTTTTTTTTCTTAAATTATATGTTACAATAAAAACGATCTTACAAAGTTATAAAAAGAGAGGAAAAGATACTTATGTATTTAATCAAAAAATTAAAAAAAGATTTAGAAGAAATACTAAACAGTCTAGGATATCAGGAAGAAGTTCAAATAGTAACATCTAACCGTGCTGATTTAGGTGACTATCAATACAATGGATGTATGAAAATTGCTGGACTTAATAAACAAAATCCACGTGACTTAGCAGAACAAATAAAAGAAAAACTGAGCGAAATGGAAGCTTATAAAAATGTCAATGTTGCTGGACCTGGATTTATAAATATTTCTTTTAGTGATGAAACTCTTATCAATTATATGAATGAACTAAATAAAGACTTTTCCAAAAATTTATATTGGCAAGAAGGTCAAACTATCTTTCTAGATTATGGAGGAGCCAATATTGCAAAAGAACTTCATGTAGGCCATTTAAGAAGTGCAACTCACGGAGAAGCTTTAAAACGATTGCTTAATGCATGTGGGTATAAAACGATAAGTGATGTTCATTTAGGCGACTGGGGTAGACCGATGGGACTAGTTATGTTAGAAATTAAAAAACGTCATCCCGAACTACCTTACTTCGACCCCGATTTTAAAGGAGAATATCCTAAAAATAGTCCAGTCACTAACGATCAACTTCGAGAAATATACCCAACTGCCAGTGCTAAATCTAAAGAAGACGAAGACTATTTAAACGAAGCAAGAAAGATTACAAATGAACTTCAAAACGGAAATCCGGGAATTACAGCGCTTTGGAAACATATTGTCAATACATCTAGTACATACATTAAAGAAATTTATACATTACTAAATACTACTTTTGACCTTTGGGAAGGCGAAAGCGATGCCGATCAGTACATTGAAGAATTACTACAATATTTAGAATCGAACAATTACACAAGTATTAGTAATGGTGCAGAAGTAATTTTTGTAAACGAAGATACAGACAAAAAAGAAATTCCACCTTTCATGCTAAAAAAATCTGATGGAGGCGTATTATACGCGACGACAGAATTAGCAACCATCTATGGCCGAAAAAAAAGATTTGATTTTGATGAAATATGGTACTTAACCGACAGCAGACAAGAACTACACTTTATTCAAACTTTCCGCGCTGCTTACAAAACTAAAATCATCGATGAAAATATAAAACTAAAATTTATCGGTTTTGGTACGATGAATGGCAAAGATGGTCGGCCTTTTAAAACACGTGATGGGGGAGTCATGAGTTTAAACGAACTTTATCAACTCGTTTACAATGAGTGTTACAAGAAAATTGAAACTGAATTAAACGAAGAAGACAAGCAAAATCTTGCTAAAATAGTTTCAATCTCAGCCATTAAGTTTGCTGACTTATTACCAAACAACGCTTCTGATTACATTTTTGACCCTGAGAAGTTTGCCGATTTAAATGGAAAAACAGGACCTTATCTTTTATATAATACAGTGCGTATAAAATCCATTTTTAATAAAAGTAGAGAATTAAAACTTTCCTTTAATAAATATACAAAAATATCAACTGAAACAGAAAGAAACATTATAATACATCTTCTAAAACTTAGTGAAGTTTTAGAAAGAACGATAGAGACAAAATCATTAGGAGAATTATGTGAATACATTTTCAAATTGACTAATCTATACAATACTTTCTACAGTGACAATTACATTTTAAAAGAAACCGATAAAGATAAACAAAGCTCATGGCTTCTAATGAGCGATATAGTTTTAAAAACAAACGAATTTATCCTAAATATATTAGGAATCGACATTCCAGAAAGAATGTAAAAAATCGTTGCAAAACGCCTAATTCTATGTTATATTATACATAGCACACAGGTGTTTTTATTTTGGAGGAATTATAAAAATGGCAAAAGAAACAGTAAAAGTTGATAATCGCTTAGAAGAAATAAAGCTCGAAAAAAGCGATAAGATGAAAAATAAATCAAAAAATAATAAAAATGGAAATAAAAAAACAACTAATAAAAAAGAGAATGGTAACAAGCAAAGTTACTTATCAAAAGTAAAAGCTGAGATGAGACAAGTAACATGGCCAACAAAAAAACAAGTATTCAAATACTCTTTTGCAGCTATTCTTATGATCGCATTATTAGCAGGTTTTTTCATAGGAATGTCAGCATTATTTGATTTATTATACGCTTTAGTACAAGGATGGATTGGTTAATATGGATAAACTTTGGTATGTAGTAAACACCTACAGTGGTCATGAACTTAAAGTAAAAGAAAAGCTTGAAGCAAGAACAGAATCGATGGGATTCCAAGATTACATTTTTAGAGTAATTGTTCCTGAGACTACCGAAACTTCTACTGATAAAGATGGTAAATCTGTAGAAAAAAAGAAAAAAATGTTTCCAGGTTATATTCTAGTCGAAATGATCATGACTGATGAAGCATGGTATATCGTGCGTAATACACCAGGCGTTACAGGATTTATCGGATCAAGCGGTAAAGGTGCTAAACCAACACCTCTTCTACCACAAGAAATCGACAAAGTTTTAGCAACTATGGGAATGACAAGATTAGATTCTGAAAAAGAATTAGAAACAGGTGCTAAAGTTAAAATTATCGATGGACCATTCAATGGTATGATAGGCGTAGTCGACACTATCGATAAAGAAAATGCAAGACTAAATGTGCTTATCGACCTTTTTGGTCAAGAAACACCTGTTGAAGTAGAACTATTTCAAGTATCAATCGAAAACTAAAAGGCTCAATTATTTTGAGTCTTTTCTAGTTCTTCAATCATCTGTTTCTTTATTTTATCAATATCAGTAAAAAATAAATTTATTCCCTTATCTTTCAATTTCTGCATCTTTTTAAAATTCGCTAATATTTTATTACATAAATTGCTTGGCACTTTAGCAGGTTTTCCATTTTTTAAATGAACATGATCAATATATTTTTCTAAAGTGGGGAAAGCATTTTGAATCAATATTGCCGCTTCTCCATCTAATACCTTATCAATAATAATAGTATTACAAAAACCAAATCTTTTTATTTTCAAATTTACAATTTTTCTATATTTTTCTACTTTTGAACTAAGTGGGATAAACCAAAGTATATCTTCATCCCTTATAGTAAATAAGTGGGACGTTTTTTACCCATTTCATGCTTGCACATTAAACTTTCATCATTAACCAAATCAAAAAATTCATTTTTAATATGGTATAAATAGCCTGTCTGTACTTTCATTTGAAACCTCCTGTTTCCTTATAATACCACTTCTATAGCAAAATTAAAACCTCATCCATAAAAGATGAAGTCTCTAACATTTTCAATCGGGATCACTTATTACTCGCAATCCACCCGTAAGCGAGAAACATTGTCGATCGGGATCACTTATTACTCGCAGGCCACCCGTAAGCGAGAAACATTTACATTGCATCTCTTTAATGCAATCGTAATATACCACAAATTAGTCAAAAAGTCAAACCTGTAAGTATATATAACTAGTATATGCATTTTTCTAAGTTTTTTAACTCTATCAAATTAAATTTATAAACAAGTTTTCATACTTGAAATCATTTTTCTATGAATTAGATGAACGAAGATACTTCTAATAAACTCCATACGTAATTGGAGTTATCTTTTTACCAGTTTTTCTAACAATTTCAAAACTTTTTACTTCGAATATGCTTGAATTATTTACTTATTTATGGTATATTCTATCTCGGTAGATCTTTTTCTACCCTAAATGTGGGAGGGAAACGCGGATTAGCCCATACCACATCTACGACAAAACTATGAAAGGATGTGTTTTTCGTGGCAAAAGAAATCGAAAAGAAAATTAAATTACAAATCCCTGCTGGAAAAGCTACACCTGCTCCACCAGTTGGAACAGTTTTAGGACCTGCAGGAATTAACTTACAAGAGTTCTGTACTAAATTCAATGATGCCTCTAAAGATAAAATGGGCGACATTGTACCAGTAGAAATAACTCTATATGCTGATAAATCATACGATTTCGTTCTAAAAACAGCTCCTGCACCATTCCTTATTAAGAAATATGCTAAAATTCAAAAGGGTAGTGCTAAAGGTGCTAACGAAGTCGTTGCAACTATCACAAAAGATGAACTTCGTGCTATTGCAGAAACTAAGTTACCAGACTTAAATGCATATACTGTAGAAGAAGCAATGAAAATTATCGAAGGAACAGCACGTAACATGGGTGTTGCCGTTAAAGGACTTAACGATGCAGAACTTATGGAACAAGCAGCTGAAGCTAAACAACATGAAGCTGAAGCCGCTAAACGTGAAGCTGAACTTGAGGCTATGGAAGCTAGTGCTCAAGATACAAACGTCGATGTTGAAGTAATTAACGAAAAGTCAGACGAAGAATCTGATACAGAATAGTATCTAAAAAAATTTAATCCGCTCTATAAAATAACCACGATTGGAGGGAAAAAAGTGAAAAAATTTGGAAAAAAATATGTGGAAGCTTCTAAAATGATTGATAAATCTAAAGAATACACTGTAACTGAAGCCGTAGATCTAGTTAAAAAGACTAGCATTACTAAATTTGATGCATCTGTAGAAATCGCTATTAACCTAAATATCGATACAAAAAAAGCTGACCAACAAATGAGAGGATCTATCGTCCTACCTCATGGCACTGGTAAAACAAAAAGAATTTGTGTTCTTGCAAAAGGTGAAGCTGCTGAAGCTGCTAAAAAAGCAGGCGCAGAGTTCGTTGGTGAAGCAGATTTAATCGAAAAAATGGCAAAAGAAAACTGGTTTGACTTTGATATCATCGTAGCAACACCTGAAATGATGCCACTTCTAGGTAAAATCGGTAAAGTTTTAGGACCAAAAGGATTAATGCCAAACCCTAAAACTGGTACAGTTACAACAAATACAGCAGCAGCTGTTGAAGATATCAAAAAAGGTATGATAGAATACAGAGCAGATAGCTATGGTATAGTTCATACATCAGTAGGTAAAACTTCATTTGATGCTAACAAATTAGCTGAGAACATCGAGTTCATAGTTAATACAATCATTAAAGCAAAACCTTTAACTGTTAAAGGAAACTATATTAATTCAATAGTAATTTCAAGTACTATGGGACCTGGAATTAGACTTGATAAAAATTCTTTTGACAAATAAAAATTATTATTATATAATAACGAAGTAATGAAAAAACGTTTATCCAAAGACAGTAGGGGACATTCGTCTTAATTATCCTACCGAGGGGAACTTAAATAAAAATCTTTAAGCTTTCCCTAAGGGAGAGTTTTTTCTAAATTAGAGAAAGGAGTTTTACACGTGGCAAGTGAAAAAATATTAAGCCAAAAAAAGAATGTTGTAAACGAAATTTCTGATAAAATCAAAAACAGCACATCAGTATTAGTTTTTACTTATCAAGGATTGACTGTTTCTGAATTAGCAGAACTTCGCCGTGAACTTAAAAATTCTAATAGTGAAGTTAAAGTTTACAAAAACACATTAGCTAAACGTGCTTTCCAAGACTGCAAAATTGATAATGAAGAATTTTGGGAAGGACCAAACGCTATACTCTTCGGTGGCGATCTACTTGAACCTATTAAAGTTTTAAGCAAGTTTGCTAAAGGAAGAGATAACATCGAAATCCGCACAGGATACGCTGACGGTAAAATACTAAGTAGCGATGAAATTAAAGCATACGCTTCAATACCATCAAGAGAAGGACTTCTTACTCAGTTTGCTGGTGGATTAATGCAAACTGCTAAGATGTTCGCAATAGGAATTGATTTATACGCCAAACAAAAAGAAGAAAATAATTAATAAAGAAAGGAATGATTAATAATGGCAAAAATAACTCCAAGAGATATAGTTGATGCAGTTAAAGACATGACTATACTTGAACTTAAAGAAATTACAGATTTAATGAAAGATGAACTAGGAATCGATCCTAGTGCAGTAGCTGTTGCAGCTGCTCCAGCTGCAGGTGATGCAGGTGAAGCTGAAAACGCAGCAAAAACTGTTGTATTAAAAGATGCTGGAGCTACTAAGATTGCAGTTATCAAAGTTATTCGTGATATTACTGGTCTTGGACTTGTTGAAGCAAAAGCACTTGCAGACAACGGAGGAAACATTAAAGAAAATGTTCCTGCTGATGAAGCTAACGACATTAAAGCTAAGCTTGAAGAAGCTGGAGCTACAATTGAACTAGCTTAATAAAAACTAACCAATATGACAAAGTTCATATTGGTTTTTTTATTAACCTAATTTACTGTAAAGTAGTTCATAAATAGTTGGTATCCATTTATAAATCATGTTAAAATTTAAATGTAATAAAATAGAAAGATAAGTTAAGCCAAAAGAATGGAAGATGTACTATGACAAGAAATGAAGCACTAAATATGTTTAATTTAAAAGAAGGATATACAGAAGAAGAGGTTAAAAAAGCATATAAAACTCTGATGAAAGAAAATCACCCAGATAGTGCACCTAATATAAGTGAAGAAGAATATGCTGAACGAAACCAAAAGACTCAAGCTATAGGTGAGGCTTATCGGCTTTTATATAATAAAAATAAAGTAACAAGCCCAGAGTTTACTTATACAGAAAAACCAATTTATTCATTTCATCCAGAATTTTATAAAAAAGAGTTATTATCGAAGCTACAAGCAAAAACTTTAAATATAAAAGGGCATGACCAAGATCTCTTAAAGATTATAGGCCAATATAAAATTTCCGTAGCATCATTAACAGACAAAAGTACAATCGATAATCAATATCAAATAGCTCTCAACAAAATTGATGAAGTCATAAAAAAAGTGGCACAAGAAAAAACAGCAGAAGAACAAATTAAAAAGTTTAAAAAGAGAATGGATGAAATAAGATTAAATAGATATCGAACTAATAATCCAGATGTAGTAATCGCTGCTGGTGATCCCGTTTTAAGATCAGATGGTCCCGAATATACAGCTCTAAAAACTTTAACATATATTATTGAACACGATTTACAAGAAGTACGAAAAAAAGATTACGACTTTTATTCTAACGAGTTAAAGAAAATATATGCCAATAAAGAAGCTAAAAAAGATGCCAGCCAAGAGATAGTCGATCCTGCTCCTGAAAAAACATCAACATTGGTGAATTTAACAGATGAAAGCGATGAACTAACAGTATCAGAACAACCTCCACAAGAACCAGCGCCTGACCCAACTCCAATATCTCCGGTAGAACCTGAAGAAGAGATTACTGAAGTGAAAGAACATAAAGTATGGAATTGGATTAAAGATCATAAAAAAGGAATAATCATAGCTTGTGGTGTAACAGCTATAGTCATTGCATTTGCAATAATAATGGCTCAAATAGGACCTGCTGTTGCGGCTGCTAGTCAAGCTTCTCAAGTTGCAAGTTTAACTACTCAAATGATAGCCAATAGTGAAGCTTGGTGGGGCGCTTCTACTGCCGTTCAAGAAATACTTCATGGCGGCAACGTTGTACTTGCTAATGCTATTACAACTATAACAGGTGCTTCTAACACATTTGCAGCATCATCGGGAGTATGGACAATAGGAGGACAATCACTTGCAAGCTTATTGGCAACATCAGAAGCCACCCTAGCTTCCTCATTATCGCATATTGCCGCTGTTACAAAATTCAGCACTACGCTCGGAGTAGCAGGTCTCGGAACTTTCGGAGCAGGATTAGCTGTACCTAAAACCAAATCAAAAGCCTATAAAAAAGTTAGACAAGAAATTAATCAATTAAAAAGAGCTTTAGATATATTACCTTATGATGAAATAATGAGAAGAACAAACGAATTTACTCATGAAATAAAAACAAACGACGAAATTTCATATGTCGAAAAAGATATATTATTGAAAAAATTAAAGAAAGTATCTAAAAAAGTTAAACCTAATGAGGTTATTACAGAAAATAATACTTATGAAACACAAAGTGAAGTGACTGACTTTGCTCCTCAAAGAGCAATGTAGAAAGGATCGAATAATGAAAGTAGATGAAATAATTACTTTAGCGAATAATCAAAAATATGGATTATTACTAGAAAGTGAACTTACAGAGGAAGACTACTTTTTAGCAGTTTTACTTAATGAAAAAGAAGAACCGACTAACACGTTCGCCGTATTTGAACAAATAATAAAAGATGGTAAAATTTTTACAAAGAAAATTAAAGATCCTTTTATATTAAATCAGCTTATAAATGATTTTAGACTTCAACAAGAAGATCTTGCTGAAAATGGCGAATAAAATTAAAAATATTTTGATAACCTATGAGTTATCAACATATTTTTTTATTCTACAGTAACTGATTTTGCCAAATTTCTAGGTTTATCTATCGCACAGCCCCTCAGTTTAGCACAATAATATGCTATTAACTGAAGTGGGATAACACTTAACAAGGAATCTATTTCCTTATATATACTTGGAATCACTATTTTTTCATCATAAACATCTTTACTAACATTATCGAGTGACTCACTGACTATTAATATAACCTTAGCTCCTCGTACTTTTACTTCCTTGATATTGCTAATAGTCTTATCAGCAATATTCTGATCAGTTAAAATTGCAAAGACGGGCGTACCATCTGTAATCAAAGAAATCGTACCGTGTTTTAATTCTCCAGCCGCATAAGCTTCACTATGAATATAAGATACTTCTTTAAGCTTTAATGATCCCTCCATACACAACGCATAGTCGATCAATCTACCTATAAAAAATACACTTTCATTTTTTTCAATATAGCTAGCTATTTTTTCATAATCATAACTTGTAATTAATTTACTAATTTGATTAGGTATTTTCAAAAAACTTGTCGACATAGTCTTATTCATTTCGTTTCTAAAGCCCATTAAATATAAAATAATTACTTGAGCTAAATAAGCTTTTGTCGTTGCCACAGCAATTTCACTACCAGCTAGAGTATATACTACATTATCTACCTCTCTTGCAATTGAACTTTCTTTTACATTGACTATTCCGATCGTATGGCAGCCCACACTTTTAGCGATTTTCACAGCAGCAAGTGTATCAGCTGTTTCACCCGATTGAGAAATAGCTATAACAACATCTTCTTTATTTAAAAGCAACTTTTTATATTTAAATTCACTCGCGATTTCTACTGTAACAGGTATATTTAAATGACTCTCAATAATGTATTTTCCTATCAATCCAGCATGCATTGCACTTCCACAGGCAACAATTGTCACACCACGATATTTTGACAGATCTGGTAACTCTTTAAGAGCATCATTAACTAAATATTTTGTCAAAATAGTTTTTACAACATCAGGTTCTTCATTAATCTCCTTAAGCATAAAATGTTCGAACTTTCCCTTATCGATACACGTCGCATCCCCTTGAAAAGTTTTAATCTCTATACATTTTTCTTTTCCCTCATTATCATAAAGCACTAAAGATTCAAAAGAAATTTCAGCATACTCTCCATCTAATAAAGTTATATATTTATCAGTTCTATTTAATATAGCTGGTACATCGCTTGCTAAATAATGTCCATCTTCACTTATTCCTATTATCAATGGACTCATATTCTTAATGACATAAATTTTATTAACATCATTACTTACAATTAATCCTATCGCATAAGATCCTTTTGCCTTCCCCTTAAATTTTTGAATCGCTTCTAAAATATTTTTACTTTTTTCATAAAAATAGTTTATTAAAGCAGCTGCGACCTCTGAGTCAGTTTCAGATTTAAATTTTACTCCCTCAACTTCCAAAAAACTTTTCAACTCATTATAATTTTCTATTATACCATTATGAACTAAAGTAACAGCCCCAGAAGTATGTGGATGTGAATTTACTTCATTTGGTACTCCATGTGTAGCCCATCTCGTATGTCCAATACCCACAAAAGTATCCTCATCCAAATTAAGTTTTTTCTCTAAAGCAACTATTGGTCCCACAGCCTTAATGATATTAACATTCTTGCCCTTTAAAAAAGCAACACCAGAAGAATCATACCCTCTATATTCTAAAGCTTTAAGTCCTTCTAACAAAATAGGCAAAGCTTTCTTTTTACCTATATATCCAATTATTCCACACAAAAAATTTTTCCACTCCTTATTTAAATTTATTTTATATGGCATGCACTTTGTTATAATTTTGATTTTATTTTTTAATACATACCTAACGACTTCATTAAGCCGAGACAACATCCGCCGAAAATTCGATAATTGTCTTCCTCGTCACCTTAAGGCCTGGCGCTAACTTTAGGACTCCTCCTATTCATCCTTTATAAGTTTTACTACTAAAAGTATATTATATTTATAAATAAATATCAAATTTACATAAAAAATTTGGCTTGTGATGTCGATTTCACATTGTTTTTTAGGCATTCTGTGTTATAATTTATTTAGGAGGAGAGTTATGAAGAAATTTTTTGAAAAATATGATTTGATTAAAATATCTGGTATTTTAGTTTTGTTATCAGTATTTCTAACTTGGTTGATTCCTTATGGATATCTTCAAGGTACTGAAATGATCACAGAAGACATACAAAGAGTAGGCCTAAATAATTTCTTACAATGGGGATTACTAGGTATGTACTATTTTACTGTTCTAATAACTTTCTTGTTCGTCATGGGTGGTTTTTATCAAGTCCTCTCAAAACGTCCAGGATATCAGAAATTAGTCAAAAGTATTAGCGAAAAATTAAAGGGACGTGAAATTCCAGTTGTATTAGTAGTTACATTACTATTTGCAATTACGAGTAGTCTTACAAGTGAGTATTTTCCACTAATTGCATTTATACCGTTTATAATAACAGTATACAATCGTATGAAAGTTGATAAAATTACAGCTTTTGCTTCCACTTTTGGTGGACTATTAGTCGGAACTATTGGTAGTACATATAGTACTAAAATAGCAGGACAATTTACTGAAGTTCTTGAAATTGAAGGCACAAGTTTATTAACTACTCAATCAATTCTATTTATCGTATCATTCGTTCTTTTATCAGTTTTTACAGTTTCAAGACTTATTAAAAATAAAACAAATAAAAAACATGAAGAATATGATAAATTCGAACTTGCAGCTATCGATACTCCCAAAAAAGCACCTAAGGCTTGGCCATATGCGATCGGTATTATACTATTCGTTATTGTCACAGTTTTAGCATACTTACCTTGGAGTACATGGAATGTTACTGTATTCACAGATATCACTACTTGGGTTAACGAATTCGAAATATTTAATGCACCAATTATTTCATACATTTTTGGAACAATAGTAGAATTTGGTAAATGGGATATTTTCACAGTACAACTTGTCATGCTATTCGCGACACTTCTAATTCACTGGTTTGGAAGAGTTTCACTTAATGAAATCTTTGAATCTTATGGTGAAGGCTTTAAGAAGATCGGTCACGTAGTAATAGTTTTACTAATGGTTTATCTAATATTAGAAATAGCCGTTATGAATCCAGTCATACCTACAATCGTCGATTGGTTAGCAAATATTACAAGTGGATTTAACGCGTTCTTTACAAGCATAGGAGCATTTATAACTTCACTATTTAGTGTTGAAATGCAATATGCAATGAGCTTAGCTGGTGGATATTATGCGGCTACTTATGGAGAAGTCCATAATGTTATAGCAATAATATTCCAATCAATTTTTGGACTAGTAAGCTTCTTTGTACCATCAAGTGCAATTTTGATGCTTGGTCTATCTTATTTAGATATTCCATACAAAGAATGGATGAAGTTCATTTGGAAATTCCTTATTGCTATGCTAGTAGTTATAATTGTTATAATAATAATCATAGCATAATCAAAACTTACCATTAGGTGAGTTTTTAATTTTAATTAATATTTGAAAGTGTTATAATATATAATTAGAAAAGGAAGATACATATGAAAAAAATAGTTATATTAGGTGGAGGAACAGGCATATCTTGTCTGTTATCTGGTCTCAAACAATTTCCAATAGATGTCACCGCGATAGTGGCAGTAAGTGACAACGGTTCTTCAACAGGCCAACTAAAAAAAGAATTTGATATTCCCGCAGTAGGAGATGTCGGCAAAGTACTGCTTTCAATGGCAAATGTTGATAACGATTTCCTCGACCTTTTAAGTTATCGCTTTACTAAAGCATCACTTGAAAATCATCCTATAAGAAACATACTTCTAACAGCACTTATAGATATCAAAGGAAATTTAACAGATGCAACAAAATATATGTGTGAACTTTTAAATATTAAAGGAACTGTGCTTCCTCTAACAGAAGATAAAGTTGAGTTAATCGGGGAAAGTACACTAGGAAAAGAATATTTAGGAGAAGAAGAAGTCAGTTTGAACGTCAAAAACATTTCAAAATTAAAATATGACAAAGATTTTTCCATTAATAAAGAAGTTATCGATCAAATCAAAGATGCCGATCTTATTCTTTTAAGCTCAGGAAGTTTATACACAAGCATCTTACCACACTTAATAGTAGACGACATAAGAAACGCCATAAATAAAAGTGATGCACCTATAATGTATGTTTCTAATCTTGTAACACAACCAGGAGAAACTGACGGCTATTCAGTCTCTGATCATATTAAAATTTTAAATAAGTATTTAGGAAATAGAAATGTAGAAATCGTTATTGCTAACAATGCAGAAATAGATCAAAGTATAGTAAAAAAATATTCAGAATTAGAAAACAAAGAATTAGTAAAACTGGATAAAGATAACATAACTAATCTAAATACTCGTTTAATTGCTGACAAAATATTTTCGGTCAGCGATGGAAAAATTAGACATAATGCCCTTAAAACAGCCTACCTAATATTTTCATTTCTTATGGAAGGTGAGTAAAATGACATTCACTCAGACAGTAAAGGATGAAATTACCGCATCACCTTTAAATGAAATAGAAAACAGATATCTTTTTTTAGGTTACTTATATGTAAACGGAGAAATAAATGGTTCTAAAATAACTATATCTCTAGAAAATCTTAATATTGCAGAAAAACTTTTTAAAACTTTAAAATACTGTTACCACAAAGAAGTTAAAACTACTATTCGAACACAAAAAAAATTTCACATCAAACGATTTTTCATTTTTGAATTAAACGATCAGCAAGAAATTTTTCAAGACGAACTCAAAAATCTCAACTTTGCCGACAGTGAAAGTTTAGCATCTTTTATAAAAGGAATATTTTTAGCAACTGGTAGTATAAATGATCCCCAAAAAAATTATTATCATTTGGAGATGAGTTTCGGTGAATCAGAAAAAGCTAAAAAGATTTTACTCTTACTCAAAGATTTAAATTATAACTTTAAAATGCTAAAAAGAGAAAAAACTTATATGATTTATTTAAAATCGAGTGAAGAGATAAGTGACTTTTTAAAATTACTAGGAGCTATTAATTCACTGTTTTATTACGAAGACATTCGAATTTATCGCGACCATGCTAATATGGTTAATCGTCTCAATAACTGCGAACAAGCCAATTATGAACGCTCTTTAAAAACCAGCGATAAACAACTGGAAATTATACAGTTTTTAAAAGATAACGACTATTTCTCACTTTTAGACGATAAAACGAGGCAGGTAGCTGAATATCGATTAAAATATAGGGAAGAATCATTTCAAGCTTTAGCAGATATTATATCATCCGAGCTTGAGAAAAAAGTCAGTAAATCGTATATTAACCACCATTTTCGTAAAATTGCAGAAATATATGACAAAATTATTAACTCACAAAGCTGAGTTATTTTTTGACAATTTAATAATCGTATGATACAATTATTTTGTGTTGAAGCAATTGACACATTATTTTAAGGGGATTAGTTAAATGGTATAATAGGAGTCTCCAAAACTTTAGTTGGGAGTTCGATTCTCTCATCCCCTGCCAGTAGAATGAATTGAACCAATGAGTTCATTTAGATAAATTTTTAGGAGAAAACATATATGGAAAAAGTATATATCACGTGCCAAGTGCAATGCGCTCCAAACTGTGAAACTTATATATAAGGAGGTTTATATGAAAAATTTAGAGAAAAGTGAAGACGAATTTTTAGTATTATCAAAAGAAAATGTAATAAATAAAAAAGAAGAATTCGAAACCGGTTCAGGAATACTCTTGAAAGCGGCAAAAGATGGTCTTGTTTTAAAAGAATATATTATAAATGAAATTATTAGGTTAAGAATGTTATTGGGTAGCGATTTAGAATATTTGGATGATCAAGTTGGAGATTATTTGACTGCTAGCCCTTATGACTTATTGGATTCACACAAAAATTGTATTGAGGCGTTACTCGAGAAACTTAAGAATCAAATTAATGATGCTGGAATGAAAAAATAGATGCTTAACAAAGTCAAGAATTTGAAACCTTTTTAAATTAGCCTGATGTGCTTATACTGATCGTGTATTTTATTAAAAAGTATTGATAGAAATGTCAATTTTTTTTTGTAGAATAAGAAGTTAAAATTCAATTTAATTAAAGCAAATTTTTCATCAAAATAAAATGAAAGAATTTTAAGACATTCAAGAATATAACTTAGCTAAAATTCTTAGATGCTTTTTTAAAGACAATAAAAAATTATTAATAATAATCACAAAAAAATTTTTCGGAGACTAAAAAAAATGTAACAGTTGTCTATTGAAACACTAAATGCGTACTAAAAAAACACTGTTTAGTTTATTGTCTAAAAATTTTAATAAGGTATAATGTAGTAAAATGGATTATTTGTAACAGATAACCCATTTTATAAGTCAAAAATATTATTGACAAAATAATGCTTTTTTAATTAAAATAAATGGCAATTATTGGTATTTTAGGAGGAATTATTATGATTGAAATTGTCACTTTTGAACAATTGTTAAACATTAAAGAAGAAATTCAAGAAAATGCTCACTCTAATGAACAAAATAATCAATTATTAAACGACAGTGTGTGTGACAATTTTAATACAATCAAATATAAAAAGAATTTACTTTCCCTATTTGAAACATTTAAAAATGCAAAATATTTATACAGTTTCCCAAATTCTTATAAAATAACCTTTAACTACAATAATACAAAAGTTAATTCTTCTCGTAAATCAAGCCAAGTTGAAAAAACTATAGAAAAAATGATAGATAAACAGCTTATAACTACAAAAATTTATTATAGTATTATTGCTTTAAGTTATAAATTAACTGGCAAAGAAACGATATATTTAATTAATACGTTCTTGGATCATAAATCCGAAGAAGAAATTGCATATTTGGCTGGTATTTCTAAAACTTATCTTCAAAAAATTAAAAAAAGCTGTATTGTTAAAATGTGGACTGACTTAAAAGAGTTTTGTAAAGAGGACAATTAAATTTGTCCTTTTTTGTGAGGTGAATAATTTATGTAATAAAAGTAATATTTAAAATTTAAAACTTAATACTTTAAAAACGAAAGGAATGATTTAAAATGAATGAAAATAATAACGAACTATTTTTTAAAGATTGCTTTACGGAGCAAGATGGCAAAATAAATGCCGAGTTTAACAAAATTACAGTTAAATGCTTAAACTCAATTAATAATAATTTTAGTTTAGATTGTGATGGGAATCTAAGCGTTAATAGTATAATAACTAAACAAAAACCTAATGATGATATATCATCTACCATTTCTATCGATTTAATTTATCCAATCGGTACATATTATGAAACTTCTGACGAAAGTTTTAATCCAAATACGACATGGAATGGTACATGGATACTTGATTCAAAAGGAAGAGTAACAGTATCAAAAGATGAAACACAAAATGAATTTAGTACACTAGGAAAAGTCGGTGGCGAAATGAAACATCAATTGACTTTAGAAGAAATGCCTAGTCATCGCCACGCAATTAATCTCTCCGCTTCTACGAACACAGGTACTAAAAAGCTTATTGCTAATGATTGGACATGGCATGAAGAAAATCAAAATAATAATGGCATGATAAATCCGAGCGGAAACGATGAACCCCATAACAATCTACAACCATATATTGTAGTAAAAAGATGGCATAGAATAGGATAAAGAAATTTTTAATACTTGGAATAATAAATGTAACATATTCTAGTTACATTTTAGCAAAAAAGAAGAGATAGAATAATTCACATTTGCATCTCTTCTTTTTTTGCATATATGTTAAAAGTAGCATAATGCTGCACTTAAAATTTAAAGGAGAATAATAATGAAAGAAATAATTAATTTAAGGAAAGAAAATGAAAAACATTTTTTATGTGAAGATGGCACTATGAAAGCCTATTACTACAAAGAAAGTATTCATTATTTAGACCACGGTAAATATAAAGATATAGACAATACACTGATATTAGATGGTAACTTTTATAAAAATAAAGCTAATGATTTTAAAGTAATTTTTGCAAATTGCAAAGATAACTCTTTACTTTATAAAATAGAAAAAGACAACAAATACGTAGAGTTTAGTTTATCAACCTTAAAATCTAATAATTGTGAAATAACTGTTGAAAATAATACAATAAAATATAAAAATATATACGATAAAATAGATTATATATACAAAGTTATTGGCCAAAGAGTCAAAGAAACCATAATATTAAATAGCTTAAATAAACTAGACATTAAATTTCTTATTAGAACTAATTTAAACTTAGTTTTAGAAGCGAACACAATTAATGCGTATCAAGGGAAAAATATAATATATAGTTTTGAACAACCATTCATGTACGATAGTGAAGATAAAAGGTACTTAAATATTCAGTACATTTTAGATAAAAGAGATGGATATTATGTTTTAACCTTGGATTTAAATAAAGACTGGTTAAAAAAAGCAAAATTACCAGTGTATATAGATCCAAATATCACAACTGTTAAAAGTCAAGTTCATGATACATATATTTATCCTGGGGATACTGGACAAGATAAAAACAGCGAAAGCTGGTTAAAAATAGGTGTAGATAGTCAGAGCAATATTTATAGAACTCTAATAAAATTTGATTTACCTATACTAAGCATTGGTACTGAAATAATAAGAGCAGCTGCAAATTTTGTGTCACATAAATACGATACTATTTATACAGAAGTTGAAACACCAGAATTTGAGCCAATAGTCGCTCATGAAATTATCTCAGAATGGGATGAGTCGTCGGCTAATTGGGATAATATGAGCGATAAGTTTAATCCTTCTATTGAAAGTGAAAATATATTTTATAGAACACTCGTTGAACGAGGTAGTACAGCTCCTGCACAATTACGTCAAAATTCTGTTGATATAACTAATTTAGTTAAGCGATGGTATAAAGGTAAAAAAAACAATGGTGTAATGCTGAAATTTGCAAATGAGGAATATAATTCCAGTTGTAGTTGCTATAAAGAGATTTCGAACAATCACAATTTTACTGATTTTGGAGATGAAGTTAGACCATACTTGCTAATACAATACATTAATACTGGTGGTATATCCAATTATAGACAATATGACAACTATAGTTTTAAAAATGGAATTTCTTATTTAGACGTTTATAATGGTAATCTAACCGTTTTAATTAACTTAAATAATACTTTAGGAGGTAAATTTCCTATAGAGTTAAATGCCATTATCAATAACTCTTTCATAGAAAGTACAAATGACAAAAATGCGTGGAAGTTTAATTTACTTGAAACAATAACAAAAGAAACAGAAAGAATAAATCAAATTGAAAGAGAATACATACACTATATAGATTCAACTAATAAAACTACGAATTTCTATAAAGTTAAAGATGAAGAAACAAAAGAAGAATTTTATCAAAATGAAGAAGGTTTAAATCTTACATTAACTGAGGAAGAAAATAAATTTATCATAACCGATAAAGATGGTAACATTAAAACATTCACTAAAAATGGTGAAAAATATTATTTAACTAAAATAATTAATACTGAAAAAAATGAGGTTAATATCTTCTTTAATGATAAGAACCAAATAATTAAAGTAGTTGATGGAAGTAACCAAGAAATAAACATTACTTATAACACGGATAAGATTATTATCAGTACCACAGAAAAAAGCTCTGCAATATATCTAGAAAATAATAAAATTATTAAAGTACTTACAAAACATGGTACCACTAATCTTAAATATATGACATTAATTAAAACATCTATTTCTCAAATCACTGATGAAAATGGAATAGGCTTACAATTTAGTTACACTGAAGAGGGAACAAGCACTCAAGATCTTATGAAAAAAATGCTGGAAGGACTAATATATAAAGTCACTGAATTAGGCGTTGAGGGAATAACTGGTCAAACAATCAAATATAAGTATGGTTTTAATACTACTAAAGTAACAAATGATAAAAACCAAACATATACCTACCTCTTTAATAATACAGGAATGTGTATAGGAACAACTTTAATGGATCCAAGTGGAAAACTCTCAAAATCATATGGGTTTAATCAAAAATTTATAAACATTAAATCAGATAAAAAAAACAATAAACCTACCAGTGAGACACCACCAATAAAATTTGTAAATAACTTACTTTCTAACTCTAGTTTTGAAAAGTCCGAAACAAACCCAATATTTAATGCAGGCATTAGAAGCACTGAATATGCAAAAACTGGCAAATATAGTTATAAGGGAGATTTTATAGAGTGCTATTTTCGAGATTATAGCATTAATTTAGAGAGAGGTAAGGATTATACATTTAGTGCTTACGTCAAATGTAATTCATCATTTAAAGTAAACATTTGCACAAGAAATATAAATAAAATAATATTACTACAAACCATAAACTACAGTAAAAATGAAAATTTTGAGCAAATAATAGCACCATTTAAGTACCCCACTGATACAGAATGTTATATTGATATAGAAATCATACCTGATGAAAAATCAACTATTTATTTAGACGATGTTCAATTAGAAGAAGGTCTATGCGCTAGTAAATATAATTTAGTAGAAAACTCTTGTTTTAAAAATGGAATTGCTAATTGGGATATTTCTTCACAAAATTTAGAAACAGGAGAATCTTATCCTAATTGCTACTCAATTGTAAATGTTAATGATCATGAAAAAGCTCTTCAATTAAAAAGCAGAGTGGACTCTGAAATATCTGCCAGCCAATATTTTCAGATTGAAGGTAAGAAAGGTGATGTCTATCATCTATCGTTTTGGTATAAAGATCAAGGCCTCTATAACGAGGAATGTGTATCAGAGATGGAAGGAAATAAAGCTAATATTCAGTTCTTCTTTAAAGACCCTGACAAAGGAATAGGAACACATAACATTGTGTTTAATAAGCACTCTGATGAATGGCAATTCTTTTCAGAATCATTTATTGCAGACGAAGATTATAATGGCTTTAATTTAAATATTTTATCATTAGTAGAAGCTAATTCACTTTTTATAACTGATGTTATGCTAGTAAAAGAATTAGGTGAGTATACTTTTGAATACGACGAAGAAGGTAATCTTATTTCTTCTTCTAATTTAGATGGGGGTAAAAACACCTTAAAATATGATATAAATAATCAACTTATTGGAGCATTTAACCCAAAAGGGAATAACTATAAATATGAGTATGACAACACGGTAAAAACACGCATTCTAAAAGGAATTAGTCCAACAGGTATATCTAATGAAATCGAATACGATTCATTTGGTAATCCTATTAAAACTATTATAAACAATGTTAATTCTGATGGTATTATCAAGGAAGATAAATTTTACCAACTCAGACTCAAAGGTACAAAAAAATATATTGATATTAATTTTGATTTAAATAAAATTATTTTAAAACCTGATAACTGTAATCATAAAGCATTTAAGCTAGAAAAAGTTATGAATGACGAAGAAGAATATTATAGATTAAATTACTTCGATAACTTTTTAACTTTTGCAAATGAAACATTATACATTTCTAAAGCTCTAGACGATACTATTTTATTTAAATTAGAAGCTTTAAACAATGCAAGTTATGTAATTATTCCTAAAAGAGAACAAGCGAGAATAGAAAATGGTATAAACATTGCTGAAAGATGTATCACCATTAAAGAAGATGGGACTGTCAGTGTAGAAGTTCGAGATAGAGAAAATAGTTATCAACAGTTCTATTTAGAAGACACAGACACTAATAAGTTCATAGAATCAATCTCTGAATATACAGAAGACGGTAAGTTCATTACAAAAGTAATAGACTCTTTAGGTAAAGAAACCTTTTATGATGTAGACCCTTCCACCGGTTTAACTATGAGTATAACAAATCCTAAAGAAATAGTAACTAAATATACTTATAACACTAAAGATCAAGTAAAAACTATCACAAGTAATGAAAAAACAGTTACTTATGATTATAATACACAAAATATGCTTTCTAAAATAGCTTCTGGAAAAAAACATTATAATTTTGAGTACGATGAATTTTTAAATACTAAAAAAATAGATATCAATGGCCAAACTTTAGTTACTAATAATTTTGAAGAGAAAAATGGTAACTTGCTTTCTTGTGAATATGGAAATGGAAATAAAATTAATTATTCATACGATGAATTTAACAGACTTAAAACATATACCGCAAGTGGAAAAATATACACAAACGAATATAACTCTATAGGTGAATTATCAAATGTTTATGGCGGATCAGAAAATCATTATTACTTTTATGATTTTGCTAACAGATTATCTAAATACCTATTAACGGATTTTACTACTACCTTCGAAATTGATTATAACTACGATAAGAATGGAAACGTCACGAATAAAGATTATAATCTATTTAGTGCAGGTAACCATGATTTATCTTCTAAGATAAACTATGAATATAATAAAGATGATTCAATAGTCAAAGTATCATTTGATAATCATTCTTTAAATAATACTTACGACTACTTAGGAAGATTAGAAAAGAAAAGTATAGACAATACCCTTAAAATAGAATATACCTATTATGGAAGAGGTAACAAAACATCTCTAATAGTTAAATCAGTTAAAATAGACGATGATCTATACGAATATAAATATGATAATTTATATAATATAACCGATATCTACTTAAATGGTGAATTAACTAACCATTACGAATATGATATGTTTAATCAACTAACAATGGATATGAACTATACTTTAACTAAGTCCTATACATTTACTTATAACACAGAAGGAAACATACTGGATAAAAGAGAATACAATCTTGAAACTAATGAACTTCTAAATATTGATACATACGAGTATTCTAATACTGACTGGGAAGATCAATTAACTAAGTTTAACAATGAAGAAATTACTTACGATGAAATAGGTAACCCACTTACTATAGGAGACAAAACATTAACATGGCAAAGCGGAAGACAATTAAAACAGGTATTAAATTCTGACAATACTTTAAATATTATGTATGAATACAATAAAGATGGAATAAGAACCTCAAAAATAGTAGGTCAGGTTAACAAAACAGAATATTAGGTCAATTGCAAAAGTAAAATCTAGTTTGAAGAAGTAAATTCTACAGAATAGG
>CANSHI010000001.1 GCA_947646655.1 uncultured bacterium | reverse complement strand
CCTTGGAATTTGAACAAGTTACTTCTACCTCTAATCCCCTTAGTTGTAGATTTTACTTTTGCAATTGAGAATTTTTAAAATTTTGTCTCACTTTTGTAAAATATCCTTGTTTTTTCTCTCAGATTAATATATACTTATAATTGGTGAACAGTATGGATAAAAAGGGTAATACAAATCAATTTTTTCACCGACTTCAAAAAATAATTCGTGCAATTAAAAAGACTTATCTTTATCGAATGATAACAAAATTCTTATCTGTTGCATGTTCTATTATTTTAGTGATGTTATTAATAGTCGGAGCATTCATGTTTTACTTTAATATAAAAGCTAATTCTTTCAACAAAAGAGGACAAGAGTATACAGCTCCATTCGGTTTATATACTATTATAAGTGGTAGTATGGAACCAAACGTAAGTGTATATGATGTCGTAGTTGCAATAGATGAAGATATTAGCAAAATTAAAGTAGGGGACATTGTAACATTTATCTCTAATTGGGATATCAACTACGGCTTAACAGTCACACACCGTGTCGTAGGAATTACTAAAGGAGAAAATGGCGAATATCAGCTTATCACTAAAGGTGATAATAATGGTAGCAAAGATGGTGGCACAGTAACTCAGCACAATCTCGTAGGAAAAGTAGTAGGTAGAATACCAGCATTAGGTCGCTTACAGTTTTTTCTAGCGACAAAAATGGGATGGTTTATTGTTGTATTTATTCCAGCATTAGCAATTATTATATTTGACATGATCAAAATATTTAAACTTTATGTGCTTAAAAATAAAATTGAAAATGTCAAACCAGTAAACAGTGATGAACCAATAGAAAAAGAAAATGATCCGATTAAAATTGATGATATAATCGATTCAAAAACTGAAACCAAAAAAATCAGTGATGTTATACTTGAACCTGTTTTAGAACCAAAAAGTATTACCAATGTCGTTCTTGAACCTATTGAAGAAGATAAAAATATTGATACAGTAGAACTTCCAAAAGTTGATGAAGACGGAAAAGTTAAAGAAAACACAAGTGAACTTCCACTTGTTAATAATAATGCCAACAAAGAAGCTGGTTTAACCCTAGAAGATATTATTAAAGAAGATTTTGATGATTCAAATTCCATACCAAAAGTAAACGACCTGCCTCAAATTCCTATTAAATTAAAAAACAATGTAGAAGTAGAAAAAGAGACAAATAGCAGAATACCTTTAAGAAGAAGAAAATAAAAATAACGAGGTGAACTAATGAAAGACATAGACTTAAGCTTACTAAAAGAAGCCATAAAAGTTGCAGAAGAAACTTTAAAAGACATCGAGAACGATGATACGATAAAAGCTAAAAATAAAAGAAAAAAGATAAACAAAGCCCTCGAAAAAGCTTATGCTACTATCAATGTAGGAAACTTTACAGAAAAGACTATTGCTAAAAGAACCGACGAAGTTTGGGAATCTCTTCTAGATGAAAATAGACCTCTTGCTTTTCTAATTTTCATATTTGGAATAATATTATCGGGAACTTTTGTCTTCACCGCGTATCAAACGTATTCGTTTATTAAATTTAATCTCGATCCTACAAAAAATAATATAGACTTTAACGAAGAATTAAGTTCACTTGTAAAAGTAGACTATAAAGAACAAAGCATAGTAAGCCTCTATGACCAAATGAGTGTTAAAGATTCAACTGGCTTACAAAATCCACCCGAAGAGTTTACAATTAAAAACGATTCCAGTGAAGTACCAGATTTAAACTATTTAGTAAATTACTATGTCTACCTAGCACCTTTAAACAATAAGGATGATAAGCTAATCGATAAAGAATATATAAAATATAAATACACATATAAAGACTCTTCAACTGGCAAATATTATGAGAGCAATATAGGCACTTTAGCAGATCTTCCAGTAGAAGAAGATGGCACAATGCTACTTACAAAGGGAACTCAAAATAAAGATAGCAAAACTGATTTTAAAGTAATATTTTGGATAGGGGTAAACATCCCCAATGAACAACAAGGATCTTCATACACTTTTAAATTTAAAGTTGATGCCGATGTCGCTCAAGCTAGTTAATTACAATTCTACTTTTTAAAAGTAGTTTTTTTATTAAGACTTGTTTTATAACACAAAAGATGATAAAATTCATAATAGAAGAAGTATATTAAACTAGGAGGATCACAATGAAAAAAAAAGAAAACAGTAAAAAGTTAGTTCTTTACTCAGGCCTACTCGTTTTATCAATAACAATACTAGGCTTATTCGTAAGCTACGCCTGGGCAGTAAACGTACGCTCTGAAAATGAGATCGTAGAAGTAGAAACACTTAAAGACCTTAAGCTGATATACAAAGACTGTGCTTCATCTAACGAAGAAAGTTGTGCGAACATCAACAAAGATTTAGCACCTGGCGAAAGTGTCGAAAAAATTTTCGAAATCACCAACACATCTTCACGTGATTTAAGCTTTAATCTATACTTCAAAGAACTATTTAACAGTTTTTTAAATGATGATTTAGTCTATAAAATAGAAAACACTACTACAAACGAAGTAATAGTAGCAGAGACACCTTTAAGATTTAGTGAATTAAAGTTATATAGTTTAATAATAAAACAAGATATAAACATAAAAGCAAATAGTACTGATCAATACAAGTTAACTATAACTTTCTTAAATAAAGAAGAGAACCAAAATTATAACATGGATGCAAGTTATTCATTAAAACTAACTATAGGAGAATATAAAAAAGAAGGCATAGTACCAAAAATTGTTGCTTCTATAATGGATAAAACACCCTTACCCGAGGATGAAAGTCTTAAGATCAATGAGACACCGGATTTTGGCAAAACTTCTCCAATAGCAAAAGAATACATGGAATTTGTTTATCCACATTCATTTTCGATGGAAACAAATAATGCTGACTACGAGGTTGTATATGCTGATTCTTACACTTTTGATAATCAAACAGGAAAATTTAGCCTAGTTAATCCCCAAACATGCAAGTATTCAGAATGTTTAGAAACAATTAAAGGAAAGTATTCCATAAACCCCTATAGATGGAACTGGATAAATGACGGAATATTAAGGGGAGTCGTGCAAGATATGGAAACAGAAAATATAAACTATATAATAAAAATAGATAATTATTCGACAAAAGAAAAAGTAAAATATCAGGAAATTAGTTCTACATTTAAATCATTCGAATCACAAGATGGCATATATACTAAAGAAGATGACTATGGTACAAGCTATTACTTTAGAGGTTCAGGGCAAGACAATTATGTTAAGTTTGGAGGATTTTATTGGCGAATAATAAGGATTAATGGAGATGGGTCTTTACGGATGATATTTGATGGAACAAAGGCACATTTAACAGGAGATTATAATGATAACGATGATAGAGTCGCTTTTGAATCACCTTTCAATGAAAATTATGAGGATGCCAAATATGTAGGCTACATGTATGGACCAGCAGGAACGAGAGCAAGTACAAGCAAAGAGGAAGCACAATCTAATACAGAAAGTTCTACAATAAAAATAAATTTAGAAAAATGGTATGTAGATAACATCAAAAATAAAGGACTAGACCAATATGTTGCAGATTCCATTTTCTGTAATGATCGAAGCATACCAGGGAAAGAAATTACAGGCTGGGTAGATGATACAGGACTGGGCTATGGAACAAATATAACAGCATATGGAGCATTTGGACGCTTTGTAGATACAACAAGCGGGAACCACAAAGCTAATGCTAATCCGATATTTACATGTTCAAATAAAAATGATGCCTTTACAGTAGACGATACAGAAAAAGGAAATGGATCTTTAAGTGAAAAAATAGGCTTAATTACAGCTGACGAAATAGTAGCAGCAGGAAACATACTTTTCAGCACTAATCCTTATAATTATTTAGCAAATGCTAATCGGTATTGGTCGCTCTCGCCTTATGATTTCAATGGTAGTGGTGCTAGTGTGTTTCGTGTCGGTAGCGGCGGCGATTTGAACGGCAGCAGTGTTAATAGCGCGGGCGGCGTCGCCCCAGTTATTAATCTGACTGCTGAATACGTTAGAACAATGAGTGGAAATGGTACGACAGAAAGTCCGTATGAAAACTAGGACTGGACAGTTCTGAATGAGATCAGAAAAGAGTAAAGAAAAAGTTGTACCAGTACTAAAAAATGACGTATTTAATAAATATGGGAAAAAAGCCCATATTTTTGTATGCTAAAAATACCCCAATAAAAAAGTATTAATCCTACATAAACTATAGAGAGACATTTTCTGTGTTTACCTTTGCAATAGAGATACAAAATAGAATTGTCGAATTTTATCATTTTTCACTATAAAATGTACTGAAATTATGATATAATTTATTTATAAGATAAAGCGTATAAGAGTGGTGTATTTTATGAACATAAAAAAATTGAGAAATAGAAAAATATTTATTTTAGCTTTTCTAATTGTATGTACAGGAATTATAATAACCTTTCTTCCCAGTCTAGCAAGATTTAAAAATCGTAACCCATTAGACATTTCAACTGTTTGGGATGGAACCGTTGCCGCATCGTATAGAAGTGGATCAGGCACTAAGAGTGATCCATATATTATATCTTCTGGAAAAGAGCTTTCATACTTTAGTAATATGCTAAAAAACACTAGCTACGAAGGAAAATACTTCGAACTTAGCAACGATATAATTTTAAACAATGGACTTTTTTCATACGAAGATACACCTACATATACTTTAAATAATAGTAAATTTTATATTAAAAATAAAACAAATGACTACTACGATAATCAAGAATTTTCAGGTATAAAAATTGGAACTCTTAATTCTTTTAACTCATTAGATAATTTTAAAGGGCACTTCAATGGAAATTTTTATACCATATATGGTCTATATATAACTTCTTCAAATTCTGATTCGGGATTATTCACAAATCTTTTAGGAGAAGTTAAAAACCTTTATGTTACAAATTCTTTAATAGAAGGTGGCTCAACAACGGGAGGTATTGCTTCAAGCGCTACTAATGCGACGATCAAAAATGTTTTGTTCTCAGGAAATGTCATTGGTAACAAAGAGATAAAAAAAGAAACAGAGCAGTTGCCTTTAAATGATCTAAATTTAATAGAAAATCAAACAGAAAATATTGTTATACCTACAAGACAAAAAAATGGCACAATTACAAATGCTACTTTAACTGGAACTTGTACGACTAACTTTAATCTTAACGATAAAAACATTGAATGTCAAAATAGTACATTTGAAGTTACACTCGATAATAATTATTCAAACAGTATCGAAATAAAAGCATCAGTTGCACTATCTCTAACAAATATGACCTTAAATTTATCGTACAACATAGGCTATACGGGAGGTCTCATCGGTGTTGGAGAAAACATCACGATCGAAAATGCTATCAATAAAGCCAATGTAGTCGCATCAGATACCGCAGGAGGTCTGATCGCTCTTGCCAAAGACAAAATTAATATAACTCAATCTTATAATTCAGGTAATATAAATACTGTACCTACCTATTCAGGACTCGTTGGAGTGATCGAAAACCTTAATACAACTTCTACAATTAAAAACTCCTATAATAACTCAGGAAACAACTCAGGGTTTGTAGGAAATGTCTTTAATAGTCAAAACTTACTGACGATAGAAAATTCTTTTGAAGCTGGAAAAAATTATGCATTCATAAAAAAAATAGAAAATTCAAAAGTTACATTTAACAATGTATATTCGATTGGAACTAATGTCTTTAAAGAACAAGATGTCGAAGGAACAGTAAATACTATTAATAGTGATACACTAAAAAATAAAGATTTCATGATAAACACTCTTAAATTTAACGAATTTCAAAGTGCAGAAAATCAAGAATCGAATCAAAACTTTGCTTGGCTATATGAACCAAATGAATTGCCAACACTTTTTATAGATGACTTACAAAATCCGATCGCGACACTTCACGTAGGGACTAATTCTTGGAATAGCTTAGGTTTTGACGATAAAAAGATTTATTATCAATCGAATGTAGCATTTAGAATTGAAGAAATATCTAATGTTAGACCGATCAAAGAAGCTTACTATTATATACAACGCTCAGATGAACTTCTAAGCACTAAAGATTTAGAAAACATTTCTTGGGAGCCTTACGAAGAAACGATTTCACTCACAGAAAATGGAAGTTATTGTGTATATGCTAAAGTAATCGATACTAATAATCATGTATATTATATCAATTCTGATTTAATCATCATCGACTCTGAAAAGCCCGAAGTAAAAATTATGGGGTTAAATAAAGAATGGAGCACTTATACAGAAAATTTATCTAATACTTTTATAAATAGTAATACTGAATTTTCAATAACGGCTACTGATGATATTTCGGGGTTAAAATCCATTCAATATCTACTTAGTGATACACCTCTAAACATTTCCACTTTAGAAACGTCTACTTGGGAAGACTATCAAACGCCAATCAGCATCGATTCATTAGGCAGTAAAATAATATATGTTAAAGTAGTCGATAATTCTAACAATATTACTTATGCAAATTCAGACTATATTGTATATGAAGGGTACACCTTAAACAAGATGATCATAGGAAGCAGTAATGAAACAGATAGAGATATTACAGAACATTCTAAAGTAACTTATAATTTTACATACAAAGAGTTAAAAAACATCGAAGATAATATATCCCACTATTTATGTGCTAACGTACCATTTCCTAAGTCCACTAAAATAACTCTAAAAGATAATAAAAACAAAAAAGTGTATACTCACAAAGTAACTGAGGAAAAACTTAAAATAGCTTTTACAGAGTTTAAAGAACTTGGAAAAGGTAATATGGATGTTTATTACAAAGAAGAGAAAATAGACTCGACAGACGAAGATTTTACTATCATAATAGACTTAAAAGATACAACTTTAAACAATGGAATAAAAGGTATGGAAATATATTTAGAACTACAAGATACAAATGGCTCTACAAAACGTTCCACTATTAAGAGTACATTAAAAGCAATAAATATTCACACACTTTCAGACTCTATACCTACTATAAGTACATCTTACTCAGGAAATGCGATCGATTTAAACAGTGATTCAGTAGAAACAGTCGACTTGACTCTAAATATTGAAAAGTCTTTAAAAGAAGAAATACCCGTATACGATTCTACCTTCGATGATAAATTAAAAGGTCTACAAATAAAACTTATCGATGAATCTTCAAATACAGTAGAAAAACAATATTTAAAAAATATTCGTTTCAAAGTGGGTGATAAATATTATTCACCTAATAACGATGGTATAACTCGCATAAATGTTGGAACAGAACAAAACATAACGTTGACAATATTCACATCGTCTAATTCAACAAATCTCAAAGAAGGTTCTTACTATTTTAAAATATCATCGGTAAGTGCTTATGACGGATTATATTCTAATCTTAAAAGCAGAGAAGAAATAACTATTCCAGCCTACATCGACAAACAAAAAAGTGACCAAACTTATAACTTTAATATCGAAGAGCAAAGTGACTATCGAATACTAAATCGAAGTGATCAAAATGTTTCTCTAAAATTTTTAATGAAATACTTGAGTAACTGTGAAAATCCTAACATAAGAATATCACTTTACCAAAAAAATAAACTTACCGCGTATGATCAAACATATAAACTTTTAGATTTACAAAACTATACAGAAGATCCTCTAGAAAAAGTAATCGACAAGGTGTATTATGCCAGTAAATTATTAAATAGTTCTACTAGTGAGTTCAATCTGAATCTAGACTTAACGAAGTTTGAACCAAACGGTTATAAACTTACATTCGAACTTTATGACAACAATAAAAAAATAGGAACTATAGATAAAAAATTCATAATTAGATAGGAGCAATATAATGAAAAAAAGTAAATTAATAATAATTCTTATAATCGCAATATTTCTCCTTTTCGCATCAGGCATCACATATTCTATATTTCACTCAAAAAGTAATCTTCAATCCGATCAAAAAATCGCTAAATTTATTTTTGATGCAGAAAAAACTGATGAGTTCGAAGTCCCAATCGGAGACTTAGAACCTAACACCTTTAAAGAGTTTTCTTTTCAAGTCAGCAACAATGCTCAAGGTAAGAAAAGTAATATAACTTTAAACTATCAAATAACGATTAAGACTTTTCACTTCATGCCAACAATTATAGAGTTGTTTAAAGAAGGTATCGAAGAACCGATTATGACTTGTGATGAAACATATACTAGAAATACTGATAATGAATTAGTATGCAATTCACCTTATCAAGAGATGCCTTATGATACCAACGTATTAGATGAATACGTGTTAAAAGTAACTTTCCCAAAAGAATATAGTGGACTCGAATATACAGAACTAGTAGACTTTATAGACTTGAACATTAAAAGCT
The DNA here is from genome assembly GCA_947646655.1 of uncultured bacterium. Lineage (GTDB taxonomy): Bacteria > Bacillota_I > Bacilli_A > RF39 > UBA660 > RUG11867. The sequence continues at coordinate 242,102 of CANSHI010000001.1, read as the reverse complement.
TCCAAAAAGTAGAAAAGTAGGTGCTAAATGAAAAAGACGATCAAATACATAATTTTAATACTTATTACGTGTTTAATTCCGATAGGTACAAAGTATGGAATTTCTTATGCCAAATATGCTTATAATTCTGTATGGAACTACTATTTATCATCTAAAGCTTTCTACTTCGATAGCAATACCTTAAAAGAAAATAATGGCAAAATTACTAATAATCTTTGGGATGGAGATCGTATATATTTCGATGTTAAAAATAATTTAAACGATTTCCTTTCAAGTGAATACGATATTTCATATAAAGTAACATGTACAGTTAAAGAATCATCATCTGAAACTTCATGCCGTGTAATGGATCAATCTTCTATATATGAAGGTGTATTATCTACTTATAAAAAGTGCTATAACGAAACAAATGATGGTGTAGATGTTAAAAATCTTGACAAGGCAACTTGTGAAATGAAAGGTTACAGTTGGATAAATGTAGCTGCATCCAAAGATCTTTATTTCGATTTAACAAATAAAGTCGATCATGCAGTAGTAGAACTAAATGTTACAAGTACTTCACCTTATAAAAAAACATTAAAAGCGGAATTTGCTTTAAATAGAGACTACCAAAAGACAGGAACAATAATTGCTGACTACAAAGATCAAGGTGAAGATGGAAACCTTATTTTAACCAATTCTTATGAAGAAAAAAAATGTGTACGTATCAATTGGGATTCATCAGACTTAAGACTAGATTTCGAACCGAATGAAGTAAAAACGTATGCCACAGATACTGAAGGTTATATCAATGAAATAGACATTAAACTAGAACCAAAATCGAGCCACTTAGAAAAGTTTTATGAAGCAAATATTAAAAATTATAGTAAAAGTGACTTTATTATTAAAGAAATAGAAGAGTGCAATTAGTAAATTACCTTCTATTTTTTTATTTGCTATTTATAAATAAGTATGCTATCATTGGTATAGTAAAGGAAGTATGGAGGTTATAGAAGATGTTTGATAAAGTAAAAAATATAATAATAACGGTTGTATGTTTTATATATTTTGCCTTCGCCTTATTGATGACAGTTTTACTTCTCAATTTTAATGACTACGGTGTCACAGAATTTGGAGAAACTTCAATTGTCATTTTAAAAGAGAAAGTCAGCTTTGAAGGCTATAATAAAGGTGAAGTTGTTTTAGTAGAAAAAACAGATCTTAAAGACTTTAATGAAGGCGACACAATATTTACTTATAAGGTAGAAAAAAAAGAAGCACATATCGAAATCGGTAAAGTTGGAGAAGTTTATGAAGCAGAGAAAGCAATAGCATTTGAAAATGGTGATACTTATTCAGAAGAGTTTATAATAGGAAAACCGACAAAGACTTATGCTAAAATTGGCTCATTTCTTGCATTCATCGAATCGAAATGGGGATTCCTATTTATAATATTAGTACCTTGTTTCTTATTGTTTATTTACCAAATTTTTGCTCTCATAGTTGAAATTAAATATGGTAAAGATGAAAATTAGTCTATAGTTTTAAGCTATAGCTTTTTATTTTTCGACAAGATTTTAGATTATTAAATGCTATACTAAAATATATGCATAATTGTCTTGAAAAATATACGTAATACGTATATAATTTTGTATAGAATATAACGAATCTAGAGTATATGAAAGATTAAGTATGATTAGATGTTAGTTTTGGCTATTAAAAGAATCATTGACAACTCTCGGGGGGGGGGTGTTACAATGGACTTAGGATAAACTGAAGGGAATGTTAAACAAAAATGGAAAAAAGTAAAAATATAAGAAAAGGAATAGTAATTGGAATTATAGTATGTTCCCTAATGTTAGTAGGTTTTCTAGGATCATACGCTTTCTTCATAGGTCAAGTAGGACAAAATAAAAATCAGGAAGTGACAGTAGAGACAGGAACAATGGCGCTTACTTTCAGTGATGGTAATAATGGGTTTAATAAAGAATTAAACTTTGGAGAAAGTGCAGAGAAAACATTTACAATAGAAAATACTGGAACAAAAGAAGGCATAGTAAGTGTAAGTTGGATGAACTTGTTAAACAATTATTTAGAAGGATCTATGACTTATACTTTCTTAGAGTCTGATACAGAAGATGGAGAATATATAGAAATAGTTTCAAATAAAAATGTACCTGTAACAGAAGAAGCAGAGGATAAAGTATTAGCAAGTGGAATAACAATTCCTGCTGGAGTAAAAAAATATTACAAACTCATAATAACATTAAACAACACAGACTTCGATCAGACAGAAGATCTACAAGCTAAGTTAGAAACACAATTTAAAATAACTGAAGGAGTATTAAAAGATCCAACACCAGCAGAAACAACTTTAGCAAAATTAGGAAAGACTGTTAAAGATGGAAACCTATCATTTGCAGAACCTGCAATAACAGATGAGACAGCTGACGGACTATATGTAATGGAAGACGATTATGGAATAAGTTACTATTATAGAGGAGCTGTAGAAGATAATTATGTCAAATTTGCTGGATTTTATTGGAGAATAATAAGGATTAATGGAGATGGCAGTTTAAGAATAATATATGACGGAACACAGGCTCATGCAAATGGAACGAGTAATAGGAATAGACTAGCGCTAACAAATCAAGTATATAATGCGAACTACTATGATGCCAAATATTTAGGATATATGTATGGTCCAAATGGATCAGGGGAAAGCACAAATAAAGAAGAAGCTCAAACGAATACAGCAAATTCAAATATAAAAGTGGCAATAGAGAATTGGTATAAAACAAATATAGTAGATAAAGGTTATGACGGATATATAAGTGACAACATATTTTGCAATGATAGGAGAGCGCCAGGAAAGGCTGAAACGGGTTATGGCAGTGATACAGGATTAGGATATGGAAAAAATAAAACTGCATATGGAGGATATGCAAGACTATTTCACGAAAACACAAATGGATTCAATCCAACGCCAATATTCACATGTAGCCAAAAAAACGACACTTTTACAAAGGAAGATACAGAGTTAGGAAATGGAAGATTAGAACAAAAAGTAGGGCTGATAACAGCAGATGAGATAGTAACTGCAGGAAGTGGAAAATATGGAACTGTTAATAAAAATTATTACCTTTACAAAGGATTCGAATACTGGTCGCTCTCACCTTCATTTTTTGATGGTCAATATGCACGTGTGTTTCGCGTCAGTACCGATGGCTCTTTAAGCTACGGTCTTGCGTATATCCAAACCAATGCAGTTCCCGTCATAAACTTAAGTGCTGAATACGTAAGTACTCTAATAGGCGATGGTACTATGAATAATCCATATAGAGAAGAAGAGTTAGAACCGTAGGAGGATTAAAGGAATGAAAAATAAAAGTATAAGAAATAAAGTATTTATAACAATAATGATCTGTGCTCTAGTTTTAGTAGGAATTTTGGGATCTTACGCTTTCTTCATAGGTCAAGTAGGACAAAATAAAAATCAGGAAGTGACAGTAGAGACAGGAACAATGGCGCTTACTTTTAGTGATGGTAATAATGGCTTTAATGCAGAATTAAATTTTGGAGAAAGTGCAGAGAAAACTTTTACAATAGAAAATACTGGAACAAAAGAAGGTACATTAAGTGTAAGTTGGATGAATTTAATAAATACTTATTTAGAAGGATCTATGACTTATACTTTCTTAGAATCTGATACAGAAGATAGTGAGTATACAGAAATAGTTTCAAATAAAAATATTCCTGTGACCAATGAAGCAGAAGACGGGGTATTAGCCAGTGGAATAACAATTCCAGCAGGAGTAAAAAAATATTATAAACTGATTATTCAATTAAACTATACAGACTTTGATCAGACAGCGGATTTACAAGCCAAGTTAGAGACACAATTTAAAATAACTGAAGGAATACTAAAAGATCCAACACCAGCTGAAAAGACTTTAGCTAAATTAGGTAAGACTGCAAAAGAGGGCAGTCCAAGTTTTGGAAGTGCAGCCACTTCTGATGAGACTAAAGACGGATTGTATACCATAGAAGATGACTATGGAACGAGTTATTATTATAGAGGTGCTACAGAAGATAACTACATCAAATTTGCAGGATTTTACTGGAGAATTGTAAGAATAAATGGTGATGGCTCACTGCGTATTTTATTTGATGGAACCAGTCCTCATCCAAATGGAGAAGATAGTGAGGATAGATTTGCTTTGACAAATGCTTCTTTTAATAATAACGCAGGTGATGCAAAATATGTAGGATATATGTATGGTCCTTCTGGAACTGCTGAAAGCACCTCAAAAGAACAAGCTCAAACAAATTTAGAAAATTCTACTATTAAAACTTTGTTAGAAAATTGGTATAAGACTAACATAACAGATAAAGGCTTTGATTCATATGTAAGCGACAATATATTTTGTAATGACCGGTATATTCCTCCTAAATCTTTAATCGGTTCGAGTACCAATACGGAAAAAGGATATGGAAAAAATATAACTTTATACGCTACTATATCAAGATATAGACACGGTGAAAATTTGGTCGCGATAGAAGATCCATCACCCAAGATTAAATGTACAAATAAAAACGATGCTTTTACAAAAAATGATGTAATAAACGGAAATGGACAATTACAGGAAAAAGTAGGGTTATTAACTGGTGATGAAGTAGTTCTAGTAGGCAGTGGGAAATGGGAATTATCAAATAATAATTATTTTTTGAAAAAAGGTAAGCATAAATTTTGGACAATGTCACCAACTTCATATTATGCTGGTGGATTAGCAAATGTCTTTTATGTCTCAGAAACTGGCCAACTTATAAACGATACAGTTTCATTTAAAGAGGGCATAGTTCCTGTTATATCCTTAACATCCAACTATGTAAAAACCTTAATCGGAAATGGAACGATGAATGATCCATTTAGAGAAGAAAACTTAGAACCATAAAACTTTTACGCTCTTTTAAAAGCAATAAAGCATTTTTTATATCAAATTGATTTAAACTACAATAAAATTATGATATAATTTTTTGTGAAATAGAGGAGGTATAAAAATGCTTTTAATATTAGGTGTTTTTGAAATATTGATTGGAATAATCGCTCTGCTTTTTTCAAAATATGGAAAAAAAAGCTACATGGAAGAAAAGAAAAGATGCACAGCAGTCACCGTTGGAACTATAACAAGATTTGAAATGAGAAAATATAGACAAGATAAAGTGGCTGGTACAGAAGATTATGATATAGTTTATTTTCCTGTTTATGAATATTTTGTAAATGAAAACAAATATGAAGTTCTAGGCAGAGTAGGCATTCAGCCTTATTTTGGAGAAACCAAAGAGGAAAAAGTTGATTCTTTAATAGGACAGAAAAAAGAAATCATTTATAACCCATTAAACTGTGCCGAAAGTCTTGTTAAAGAAGACAATATCAATTCTGCTTTTAAAGTAGCCAAAATTTTAGGAATACTATTTTTAACGATAGGAATAATCAAATTATCAGTCGCATTAATTATCAAAATATTTTTAAAAATATAATAAAAATTTAATATGGAATTTATTTCCTTTTTTTATTAAAAATTTTTTTAAAACCTATCAAAAAGATTGTCAAACAATGTCGAATATGATAAAATTGACTATAGTAGAAGAACTATAAATAATAGGAGTGGGTTGTCATGTCAGAATCGAGTAGTATAATTAAAAAAATAGTAAATTGGATATTAAATGTTTTTATAACAATATTTTTCATCATACTGCTTATAAGTATTTTTACTAACATACAAGTTACTCTTCTAAAAAATAGCTATGCAACATTTTTTGGATTCTCTATATTCGAAGTACAAACAGGCAGTATGGAGCCAGCCATTCAAACTGGAGACTGCGTAATAGTAAAAATGGCAAACGAATTTAATACTAACGATATCGTAACATTCGAACAAAATGGCGAATTTATAACACACCGTATCATCGAAGCATACAAAGGCACATACGTTACAAAAGGAGATGCTAATAATGCTAAAGATGATCCTATCAGTAGAGAACAAATAGTAGGTAAAGTTATTAAAACATTGCCAAAAATCGGGCTACTACGAAATACCCTTATGAACCCTGGTGTTCTAATCGCCCTAATCATAACCCTTTACTTTATCTCGCTCGTGTTCAAAGACCGTAAAAGAAAAAATAATGAAATAAAAGAAGTTGATAAAAAAATGAAAATATTTGAAAAAATAAAAAGTCTAATCCATAGAAAAAAAGATACAGTCGATTCATCTAATAACAATCAAGAAATTATATCTAGTAGAATAGAAGACTACGAAACAAAAATAGATAACAAATATATCGAAAGCTTTCAAAACGAACAGGATGCTGATATACAAGAAAAAATCGAAGAACCAGTTATTATAGAAACAATTGAAGCAGAAGATACTGTAACAATCGATGACTCTAATATGGAAAATATTAGCTCATCAGAAGACGATTTAGACAAAACGATGTACTTTAGAATGATTTCAGTTGTAGAAGATGATTTAATTGAACCAACCGTCCAAATTTCGCCAAAAGAAATACAAAGTGCTGAAGATAAAAAAGATAGTAAAAAAGAAAAAAATAAAAAGAAAGAAGATAAATCTCCTAAAAATAAAAAAGCAGAAAAAGAAGAACCACAAGAAGAGATTACTAAAGAACTAGATATAATCGCGAAAAAAAGAAAAAAGTTTAAAAATATCATAGAAAAAGTAATGTTCATTAAAGAGGATGAATTATCTGAAATAATTGATGCTATCTTAAAAGATGAAAAAAATAAAACTAACATGACAACTATCAAAAACATCTTTATCAAATCTTACATAGATGCCAAATACTACAACTACTGCGGTAACATAAATGTAGAATATAACAAAAAAAACATGACGACAAAAGTCAATATGGCTCTCGAAGAAAAAGCAGAAGAAATGATAAAAAGCTATAAAGGAAGCGATAAAAAATATGCCGACAAAGTCGAAAAGTTAAAAGGTGTATTTACTTTAATAATTTACTTAGAACAAGCTTTTCTTGTAGAAGAAGGAATACGCAGTAAAAGAGAAAATTATAAAGCTAAAATTCTTAAACTTATGAAAGACGAGTACTTTGAAGGGCCAATTTTGACAACACTTATAAACGACATTTTACTCATTCAAAAAACACACCAATCTTACGTTAAAACATCGATAGAAAAATTGGATACTAACACATTCAAACTAGTGACTAATCCTATCGCTAAAAATATAACTGGTGTTTACCTCGAACATAACATTGCCTTTTCAAAAGTTTACAGTGATTACATCGTCGATAAAACTTACCAAGAAGGCGTAATCGCAGAAGATAAAATAGCTGTTTTGATCACATTGTTATCGGCAAATATTTTAAACGATATGATGACTTGTAACTTTAATCAAAAATATCTCTTCTATATTCCTGAAAGCTTATACGCTAAAGCTAATAAATTATCAGCGCTTTTCGATAAGTTCGAAGATGAATATGCTAAAACTTGTTTAATGATTCTCGTTCAATACGATGAGTTATCTAAAAACTCTAAAGTGATAAGAAGTTTAATTAAAGAAGGCTATAAGTTTGCAGTCGATATGAGTAAAACAGAAAAAATCAAATCAAAAGATATGGGAGTTATGGAACTTATGAGTAAAATATTTATAGATAGAAAAACTAAAGAAAAAAAAGCTATGTTAAGCGTTCTTTCAGAAAATGCACAAACGCGTGTAATTACTGATGATGTAGAAGCAAAAGTAGGTAGCTTTTGGGGAGTAGAGTAGTATGAACACATTTATTAGATTTTTTTACGAATTTATATCAGTCTTCTTTAGTGGACTAGGAATGATTTTTAAAGGTTTAACATCGGGTATAGTAAAAATGTTCAACTTTGGAGAATATGGAAAAATTATCTCTTCTTACAGAGACAGTTTCAGTGGAGGAGAAAAATTTCTAGTCTTCTTATCGATAACAATTTTTGTTATCATAATCTTAGTCATTCTATTCTTAATTTTCTTATTCATAAGAAAGATGATTAGAAAGACCAATAATAACATGAGTAAGGATGAACTTTTGGAAGAAATAGCCAGTCTTAACGATCAAGTAAGAAAACTTATGAAAGAAAAAGACGAACTCATGGCCATGAAAGTATCTCAATTGGGACTTAATCCTAACGAAGAGGAAGAGGACTCTAACACAAACGAAGAAGAAGATCCAGCACAAGCTGGTATCAGATTTCCAAAACTTGTCCAACTTGATGAACAATTTAAAGATTTTCACCCCGCTATGTATGATAACTCTTACACACTTGAAGAACTGATCGACGATTTCCGTTGCTTCTCAGCATCACAATTAAAGCTTTATTACGATTATGAAATATTAAGACCATTCTTTGCAGGATTAGCGTGTGGTAAACTCATTATTTTACAAGGTATTTCAGGAACAGGTAAAACATCCCTTGCTTATGCTTGGGGAAAATTCGTCAGTAAAGATTCTTATGTCGCATCCGTCGAACCATCATGGAGAGACAAATCAGACTTCTTAGGATACTTTAACGAATTTACTAAAAAGTTTAACGAAACTTCCGCACTCGGTGAAATTTATACGGCAAGCTTCGACGACGACGTTCATACGATCATACTCGATGAGATGAACTTAGCACGTGTCGAATACTACTTCGCAGATTTACTATCTATATTAGAAATGCCTACTAGAGATGAATGGCTTGTCGATCTAGTACCAAGTGTTTGGCCAAAAGATCCAGCAAAACTTGAACGAGGCAAACTTCGTCTACCAGGCAACCTTTGGTACATCGGTACAATTAATAACGACGACTCAACATTCATGGTTACCGATAAAGTTTATGACCGTGCTATGCCGATCGATATTAACACTAAAGTAGCGGCCTTCACATGTCGCGAACAGCCAGCAGTCAATATAAACGCTAGTTACTTAGAAAATTTATTTAACGAAGCGATCGAAGAACATCCACTTTCTAAAAAAGGTGAAGATCAAGTAAACGAAATAGATGATTACGTAATAGAACATTTTAGAATATCGTTTGGTAATCGTATCATGAAACAATTAGGAGTATTCACACCTGTATACGTCGCTTGTGGTGGAAAAGAAATCGAAGCAATCGACTACTTTGTAGCAAAAAAAATACTTCGTAAATTCGACCAATTAAGTGTTGCTGTTATACGTGATGAAATCGATCCATTTATTTCATTTTTAAACAAAAAATTTGGTAAAAATACAATGAAAGAATGTATTGGATACTTAGAAAGATTGAAAAAAAGCATATAAGGAGTGATTAAATATGGCAGGTAAGAAAAAACTGGAAATCAGTGAAGAAGTCGAAAACGATACTATTAAATTTTTAAACAAGCTATCATCCGATATGTACTTCGATTCCAACTTTACTGGTGAACTCTTAGCATTTGAATGGGTAGATAAACTAGAGTCTGCCTGCCCATATTTAGATATCATCGTAAGAAATCCCAAACTGACTCTTGTAAAAGAAGAAAACGTCACCTTGATAGAAAAGTCTAAACGTATCGAAGTCTCTAGCATAAAAGACTTAGCAAAACATACAGAAAGAATTAACCGTTACGATCACAGAAGTCAAAGTGTCGAGCCTAAAAAAATATTAGACATTAGAAACGAAGAAACTTTTAATACATATGAAAACAGACTTTTATACACAGTTCTTAAAATGATGGACAAATTCGTCTATAAAAAAGAATTGATGCTTAAAGATTTCGAATTAAAAGACAATAAAACTTTAGAATATTCGGGATCTACTGTTTCTACGCTAGATAAAATAAATATCAAACTTAAAATTACTTCTGAATCACTTCCAACTGATAAAGTAGATAATAATATTAAAGACAAACTAAGAGAGATCAAACAAAGAATAAAACGTATCAAAGAATATATGGCTAGTTGGGACCGAAGTCCTATGATGAAAGAGTTATCTAACTTAAACATTCCCATGATGAAACCACCTATTAGAAAGACAAACGTTATTCTTAAAAATCCTAACTTCCAAGTAGCGATGCAAATTTTCGAATATCTTTATCAGTACCTTGAAGAAGATGAAAACGAAGAAGAAGGCTTACAAGGAAAAGGAAGTAACGTCTTACTCGGATTTTTAGATCATTCATTTTTAATCGATTATTTCGTTATGAACGCTATGTCCAATACTAAAAGAGAACAAAAAAATAAAATGGCTAGTTATGCACTTGTATTAATCTCAGAAGAAATTCGTCGTATCATAGAATTATTAAGAACGACAGGTTACAAAATTTCCGATGAAGAATTGATGTCTTTAATAGCCAAAGAAATGAAAAACAGTAAAAGCGATCGTTTAATCGGTATCGAAGATGTAAAAAAGAAATTTAAAAGTGCCATGGATGAATACTTAGAAAGGACACAAGATTACTTGTAAAACAATATGAATAAACTAAAAGACAATAAAATTTATAAAATAACGAAAACTGTTTTAAACATTCTTGTAGCAGCATTCTTGGTATTATTTCTACTAGTCGTCTGTTTACAGCGTTTCAGTGGCAATAAGATTTCCATACTAAACTATCGTATGTTCACTGTTGCATCGGGAAGTATGGTTCCTAAATATGAAGTAGGGGACGTCCTTATCTCAAAAGAGATAGATACGAATAAGATTAAAGTAGGAGAAACTATAAGTTATTTAGGAAACAAAGGGGACTTTAAAAACAAAGTTATAACACATGAAGTCATCGCGATTGAAGAGATCGATGGAAAAAAAGCCTTCCATACAAAAGGTCTTGCCAATATCATAGAAGATCCTATCGTATATGAAGATCAAATATATGGAGTAGTAATTCACCGCTGTATCATTCTTTCGGCTATTTATAAATTGATCGCAACTGAATATGGTATGTTAATAATCGTCATTCCTATATTGTATATTATAGGATCAGAACTGCTTTCCTTCCTCTTGGATAAAGAAGAAAAAAAGAGGAGCACACAAAAAAATTAAAATAGAAGGAGACAATTTAATGAAAAGAAAATATAAAGTATTATTAAAATTAAATTTTTTATCATTATTTTTTATTGCTGTTTCCTTTATATCTATTACTTTAGCGTGGTTCGCCTATAGTGGATTCGCTCGTGCAGAAACTAGTGTCGATGTCAAAGCATGGTACATCGAATTTCAAAAAAACGGTGAAGCAGTAAACAACGATATTGTAATTTCTATCGATGAAATATTTCCAGGTATGGAACCTAAAATAGAAACTATCGACATTAAAAACTTAGGTGATTCTGATGCTGCTATAAGTTATGCCATAAACACTGCTCGAATACTCGAAAAAGAACTAAATATTAGTGATGAAGAATCAGGATTTCTAAATGACAGCTTATCACACGATTATCCTTTTCACATCGATGTAAGTTTATCAAAATCTTATGCACTAAAACAGGACGGAAGTAGTGAACTAAAAGTAGCAGTAACTTGGCCACTCGATTCTGGAAATGATGATTTAGATAGTAATTGGGGATCTAAAGCTTATGAATTTAAAAAGGCCGAAGATGAAAAACATCTAAAAGACGACAACTATCAACCTCGTTCACCTGTCAAAATATCGATCAGTTTAAAGGCAGAACAGACGATTTCTTCGGACGAATCGATCGACTTAAATTACACATTAGGAGATATAATTTTATATAATCCGACTACTAATCAAAAATGTACAAAAGTTAGTAGCACTTGTTTAAAAACTAATATAATCGATATCGAAAACAGAGTAGGTGATACATATGTTACTCTTCTACCTGATCTCTATAAATCTTATGGTCTCACATCATTTACTGGCATGTCTTCAGCTTTCACAGAGCTCACTTCCCGTTGGAAAGTTACTTCAGAAAAACTTACGGCCAAACATTTGCTAAATATAATTTCTAAAGATATTGAATCGTCAAAAATCAAGAAAGAAAATCTATCGGATTCACTAATCGGTTATACATCTTTTCAAAATAGAACCGAAAAAATAATGACTGATGTAATTAATAATAATGGTTCTTTTATCTTTTCAGCAAGCTCATTTCCATACTTAACGTCGACAAGATGCTTTTGGCTAGAAGAATCTTACGACGAGACTAGAGCATTTACATTATCTAAATTAGATGACAACACAGGATCTATCAAACCACTTGAAAAGACTTCAACTTGCAGTATCATACCTGTCATGAAAATTCCAAAAACAAATTTATAAATTAAAACTGAAGGGAAAAATCTCTTCAGTTTGTTTTTTGTTCAAAATTAATAGTAGCTTTTATTTGTAAAGAAGTATCTTCTAAAGCAGCTTTATTACCTATATTAGAATCTGTACTATCGTCCATCGATTCTCCTTCGCCTTCAATCCATTCGAAGAAAATTCTTACAGTAAATGGTTTAAAACCATTTGGATTATCCCCTAAATTATAAGACCCCTTAATGACATTGTCAGTGGGAACTTTAGTCTCTAATTCGTCGCCTTCCTGATATGTATCATTTAAAAGAGCATACTTAGTAATCATTAAATCGGGAATATCTTCGTTCAATATTTCTAATCCGATTGAATAGTCAAAAGATAGTTCTGTATTCGAAGGATCTACCTCGATATCGAAGTAACCCTTAGAAGAAGGAGCAATAGTATTCTCTTGAATATTTTCATTCGCTTCCATGACAGGTTCCAAAGTTATACTAGATGAATTGCCATTAGTAATATCGTTATTATTAACTAAAATTTGCCATTTTGTAAACATTACTTCGACATCACCAGAAGTATCGACTATATACCTAGAATATGTATTACTCATAAGACCTAATGTCAACGAAATTGATACTAGCATCAATAAAATTTTAATCTTTTTATGCATAATTAGCCACCTCTTCTATTACTAAAAACATTATACAAAGTGTGTCGAAATGTGTCAATTGATTATCAAAAAAATGTAATATAGCATGTAAAAATATGTAAAGAGGCATCCTTAGTAATTAATTTAAAAAATCAAAGTTTTAAAATAAATTTTTAAAATTTTAATGGTATTTTTATTCGCAACAAAAATTGCTTACTTTAAAAGTTTTTGTAAATCCTTTTGCCCAAAAATGAAGGTGCAAAAAATGTCGAATTTTGTTGACAAATAGTTGCGATATGCTATAATATATTTGTATTGTAGAGGATATCATAATGTACTGTCTAAGGTAGTGCAAGATGAAATGTAAAGGGGCGGTAGAGTGGAGAAACACGTCAAGTTAAGTACTGAGAAACTAAAACGTGAAAAGAAAATAAAAAAGATTCTCTTGATCGTTTTACTACTCATTTTCTTTATTCTATTTATCTTATATTTCGTCATAGGTATTATTTATAATAGTGGTAATTTTAGCATAACGCTAGACCAAAATTTGTACTTCAATAAAGGACTCATTATTTACGATGATCCGGTTTATAAAGTGTATCGCACGGAGTTGTATGCAGAAGCTCCTAACCAGTTCGACAATGTCTCATATACCTGGCTTCCTAGAGACTTAGACGACCTTGGTGGAGGTTCTCATAATGGAAAGAACTACCTGTCGTATACGTTCTTTGTTGAGAACCAGGGAGTAAGTGTATCCGACTATTGGAGTGAAGTCGTCATAGATGATGTTATTAAAAACATCGATGACGCAGTCAGAGTTAGACTCTATAAAAATGGCGAATTTGTAGATTACGCGAAGGCAAGAAAAGATGGTTCACCAGAGCCAAATACAACTGCTTTTGAAGAAGAAAATTTAATCGTACGTAATCATGTCGAAAATTTTGGACCAGGAGAAATCGATCGCTACACGATTGTATTGTGGATCGAAGGATCTGACCCGGAATGTACCGATAATCTGCTCGGCGGAGAATTCAAAATTCATATGGATTTTAAATCTGAACACATTGAAGAAAATTAGAAAAAGGAGAAAAAGTTTTATGAAAACAAGAAACGAAAAACACGAACGTCGTGTAAAAAAGATGATTCTTGGATGTGGAATCTGTGGAATCATTTTAATCGCATCAACATATGCATGGTTCATCGGAATGAAAACAGTAAATGTTAATGCATTCGATGTAAAAATTGCTGCTATTGACGGACTATCACTTTCACTTAACGGTAAAGACTGGGCTGACACAGTAGCAATTGATGAAACAACTTACAAAGATGAAAGCGTAGTTTATGCTGGAAACACTAATACTTGGAGCAAAGGTGGATTAATTCCTATGTCAAGTGTAGGTGTTATCAATCCTACATCTTCTAGACTTACTATGTTTGAAAAAGGAAGTTTCACACAAGTAACTGGTGGTTATAGAGTTATGGCTACTGAAGTAAGAAACACTGATACAACTAAGACAGGAGAAGATGCTGAAGCTAAAGGTTATGTAGCATTTGATCTATTCATCAAAAACTTATCTGGTAATGAATATTATGCAGATTTAAACAAATTAAATGAGGAAGCCATTTATTTAACACCTGATTCATCTGTTACAGTAGCAGAAAATGGTGGTGTTGCTAACACAGGTATCGAAAACTCAGTAAGAGTTGGATTTGCTCAAATCGGACGTGTAATTGCTACTACAGAAGATCAAGCAACAATTACTGGTATTACTTGTGCAGGTAAAGACAATACTGACAAATCAAAAGCAACAGGAATATGTGAAAGTAGACCAGCTCAAATTTGGGAGCCAAACGATACTAAACACGTACAAAACGCAATCAATTGGTATGAAACAAACTGCCTACCTAGAACAGGTGCAGATGTAACTAAAAGTGATTCATACACTACTACAGAAGGTGCTGCATGTACTAAAGTAGCTGATGGTAATGCTTATCCTACTTATGCAATAAGTGGAACAATTAACCATACAGATAACATTAACCTTTACGATGGTAAAGAATATAACGGCTATGAAACATCTATTGCAACAGAAGCTACTACAGGTAAATTAGTATCATATCCATATTTCACTGATACTATGAAAGATATCAAAGGTGTTGCTCGTCCTGAACTTATTTCACTTGCACCAAACAGTATCACAAAAGTTCGTGTATACATTTGGATCGAAGGACAAGACGTAGATAACTATGACTTTGCATCTTTAGGTAAAAAGATTTCTGTTAACTTTGGATTCAGTAAAGAACAACTTTATGGAGAAGATATAAACTACACTGGAGATCCAGCACTAGACCCTAACGTTCAAAGTAGAGAACCAGCTACTACACCTGAACCATAAAAACAAGGTAATAAGAGGAATTTCTTATTCCTCTACTTAAATTAATAAAAATTATAGGAGGAAAAAATAATGGAAAATAGAAAAAACAGTAAGCACAATAAAAAAATGAGAAAACTCATATTACTTTGCTTATTATGTGGAATTATTTTAACTGTTTCGACTTATGCATGGTTTATAGGTATGAAAACGGTTAATGTTGAAAAATTTGACATCAACATTGCCACAACTGAAGGTTTATATCTTTCTATGAACGGTAAAGATTGGTCTTATAATTTAGATGCTATCAATGCCGAAGCATACAAAGACAATGCAAACGTTTGGTTACAAGGCGAAAAAGAAGGATTAATTCCTATGTCATCTATAGGTGATATGGATAATGCTTCTTCTAGAATGAAATTATTCGAAAAAGGTAGTTTAACTGCAGTTCCAGGTGGAGCTCGTCTTATGGCAAGTAGAGTAGATAACTACACAAATAGAGTAAAAGAAAATGGTGAATTTACAGAAGGCGATGGTTATGTAGCATTCGATCTATTCATCAAAAACATGTCAGGAACTGAGTATTATGTAGAAGACAATATTTTGAATGAAGAAGATATTTATCTTACAGTAAACTCAGCTGTTAAAGTAAGTAAAAACGGAGTAGAAAATTCTGGAATTGAAAACTCTGTCAGAGTAGCATTCGCTCAAATTGGACGTGTAACTGCCGAAGATGGTGCTACTACTGTAGACGAAATCACAAACATTAAATGTGCAGGTGATGGAGAAGGTGGAAAAGTAACAGGTCTTTGTAGATCTGCCCAAATTTGGGAGCCAAACGATACTAAACACGTATCAAATGCCGCTAAATACTACCAAACTTCATGTAAACAGAGAAAAGCTGGAGACGATGGAAAAGATGTAACATCATCAGGATCTTATACTGATGCTTGTGATACTTTAACATTGACAAACAGCTATCCAACATATGCTATTGCCAATACAATCGGAACTGGTAAAGATTCTAACAATGTCAATATATATGATGGAGAAGCTTTTAATGGTTATACTGCTAACTCTATGAGCTACGAGGAATACAACGCATTAGAAGATAAATCATCTGCTAAATTAGTTGACTTCCCATACTTTACAGATACTCAAAAAATGATCACTGGTACAGCTCGTCCTAAATTTATGAGTCTTGCACCAAACAGTATCACAAAAGTACGTGTATACGTATGGATCGAAGGACAAGATATCGATAACTACGATTTTGCTTCCCTAGGTCATGAAGTATCTATAAACTTTGGATTTACTAAAGAACAACTTACTGAAGACGATGTCGATTACACTGGACCTTCAACAGATATTACACCAACTCCTGAAGAAGAATCAGCTGGCAAAACTGAACATCAAGCATAACACATTACTCCAACTTTAAATATTCGTTGTATTAATTAATTGGAGTTAATTAATAGGAACTATGAAGAGTAATGTTTAAAAATTACTCTTCATTTTATACTATTATAATAAGGCGGTGAAAACGTGAACAAGAAAAAAACTAAAAAAACAGAAGAAAAAAATACAAGAAGAAAGATCAATATAAAACTTACATTCGTGTTGCTATTCCTTTTTGGTATTTTATTAATATTTTCAACTTATGCTTGGTTCTCAACTAATTTAAATGTTAAAATTAAAACTTTCAATATGGTAGTCACAAAAAATAGCGGATTAACTATTTCTTTCGATGCTATAAACTTTGACACATCTGTTGAAATATCATCTAACATGTTAGTGAATGAACTAAAACGTACATATCCCAATAATTTAAGCCAATGGGCAGCTAACGGATTAATTCCAGTCTCATCGGTTGGAATTACTAATCCTAACAGCTATTTTTTCGATATGTATTATAGTGGAGGAGGAGTATTATACAGTAATCGTAATCGTGAAAAAGGTTACATCCGAACTACGCTTACAGAAGAAAATCAAATAAAACAATTCAACCGCTATATAGCATTTGATCTGTTTTTTAGAAACGAAACTGGTTCTCCTATCGATGACAATCTATACTTTGATCCAGCCACACTTTTTACCTTTGATGAAGATGCTGGAGAAGAGATGAAAGGCTTACTAAATTCTATTCGAGTTGGAATTGTTAAAGTCGGTTCTATGCCATTGGATGCTAATCCTACAGAAATTCAAAATATGAAATGCAATAATAATTGCCGTTCAGTCATATATGAACCGTTTAGTGAAAATCACGAATCATTATCGATCGAAAGAGCTAAAAAATACGATGTAGATTTAAAAGATGGCGAAGATTTTCCGACTCACGCTTGTATAAAAGCAGGTGGACCGATATATATGGGAAATACTGTCTCAGGCTCACCAAACCTTAACTCTGAATACTTTAGATTACAAAATACTATGAAAGAAAGAGATTTGGACATACCGATATTCACTTTGCCAGATGGAATTACTAAAACTAGAGTATATCTTTGGATTGAAGGGCAAGACATCGATTCACTGGAAACTGATTCAGAAGGAGCAGAGCTATCCATCTCATTAAACTTCGTCAAAGATACCGCAGGTTATACAGACTTGCCAGAATAAAAATAAAAAGGGAAAAGGTGATAATATGAAAAACAATGAAAAAAAACGAGAATTCGACTTATCTAAACTAAAACTAAACGAACTTCTAGAGGTTTACAAAGAAATAAACAATTTTCTTAAATATTTAAAAGAAAACAAAATCGATTTAGAGGAGGTTGAGTAATGGATAACTTTTTACAATTTATAAAAAGCGACATCGAAAATAAAAAGACACAAATAACTTCTCTTCCTACTAAGACTCAAACAAACAAAAAAAAGTTTAATGCCTCATTAAATAGTATTGAAGAAAAATATAATTCTTATCGTGTTAATGTTAAAAATTATCTCATAGCAAAAAAGAAATCTATTAAAGTCCCTGAAAAAACTGCCTCAGCAGACGAAATTAAAGAACGTGTTACCAATTTAGAATACATTAAATTTTTATTAAATCCTTCCAACACATATTTCGAAAAAATGGGCTTTGACAGTTTACTTTATGAAATAAACAATTATTATATTTTTAACTTTCATTCATTAAACGACATCATAAATGGATTTTTAGATAAGTTTGAAGTAGCAGGTATCTTTTTATCAGCTGATGATTTTGATTATACATGCTATGTTCACGAATATATGTCATCTTTCCTCGACGTACGTAGAAGTAAATCGGATTCCTACGCTAAAGTATCGGAAATTTTTGAAACTATTTACTGGTCGAATCCCGAGCTTATAGAACATATAGAACTTAATTTCCGTAAACTCATACGTCATTATGAGAAAAAATTCACTATCTACATTCAAACATTACAAAAAAATGTCATGGATAAAAATAATATAAAAAGCTATTCTCACTGTTTAGAACAATTAAGTGATGCTTACATCGATCAAAACATCGCTACTATCGAAGATATAACAGATATTATAAATCTTGCAACATCTAACACGATAGAAATAGAACAATATCTACCGGAAAGTAAAACAAGAATCACCGCATTTCAATCTTTAATTCCCGAAAAAATTGATCTATCAAATCCAAAAGAATTATCACGTATTTGTAGCACACTTGAAAAACTTAAAAACAACGTAGAAGAATTTGACAGTTTCATATCTTTTAAAGCTTTTTTCAAAGATTTCAAAGAAAAGTATTCCGAGGTCATTTCTAAAGAAAATAAAAAAGATGACTCAAAAGGACTTTCCAGTGTTTTTCAAGACATTATTAAAAAAGAAGATGAATTAGGAAAACTGAATAAAAAAATATTCGCAAGCAAACCGGAATCTAAAAATGATCCCGAACTAAAAAGACAAAAAGCTGAATCCGTTCACAGGGCTAAAGAGCTATACAATCTTTATAAAGTTTATGACACAGAATATTTTAAAGACAAAGTTTTAAAAGTGTTAAATATCTCATTATCTGTTTCTGATCTTTTAAATCTTTACTACAGCTTTGACTACTTTAAAAAATTAGAAATACAAAATTTATACAAAATTACAGACTATGATGAAATAAGAAAAATAAGTAAAAACTTCGATTTATTCGCACTAAATCCGAGAAACGTTGTAACAGCAGGTGTACCTATATTTGACGAGACAAACATACCTCGTATAATAGCTAATAAATATCGACTAAATAACATCGACATCGATGAAAAAGATCTCGCTCCTGAAAACTTAAAATCTTTACTATCTAAAATTAACATCATACTCCGTTCTTGTAAAATTGATGCTAGTCCTCTATCCGTAGAACAAATATGGTTCATGGCTCAAGTCGACGAAATAATCAAAGAAAATTAAAGTGAGGGCATCTCGCTTTTTATTTTTCTTTCCTTGCTAAAAATTGTCGTTAATGATAAAATTATTATACAAAAGTGATGAAATAAAATGTTTTATATATATATGATAAGATGTGAAGACAACTCACTATATACGGGCATAACGACCGATTTAAATAGACGTTTAAAAGAACATAAAAACAAAGACTCTAAATGTGCAAAATACACCTTTGTCCACCAAGCAGTCGACATACAATGTGCTTGGGTTACCGACAATAAAAGTTTAGCGACCAAACTAGAATTTCATCTCAAAAAACTCACTAAGAAAGCTAAAGAAGACATTATCAAAAATAACAACTTACAAGAATACCTTTTAGAAAAAATTGATCTAAAAAAATATAAAAGAATAGAAAGAGAACAATATGAAAAATACAATATTTAAACTTATCTTATTAATAATACTATTACCAGTTCAAACCCTAGCTATCAGCCTTCCTGAAACATATTCTGATAAAGTACTCATCTACGACCTTACAGAAGATGAAATCATACAGCAAAAAAACATCGACGTAAAGTCAAATATCGCATCTCTCACAAAAATCATTACCACTATCACCGCGATCGAAAATATTCCAAATTTAGAACAAGAAGTTACTATCACTACCGAAATGCTTTCCAACATTCCTTCTGATGCTTCGAGAGCTGGTTTAGAAGTAGGAGAAACTTATACAGTAAGGGATCTTTTATATGCATCAATTCTACCTAGCGGAGCTGATGCCACTGATTCACTTGCATATACAAGTGCAGGGTCTATTCCAGCCTTCGTCGAGAAAATGAATAATCTTGCCAAACAAATTGGAGCCACAAATACAAACTTTATAAATACAACAGGCTACGATATCGATAACCATTATAGTACTATTGAAGATTTACTAAAAATTATAAAATATGCCCTCAATAATCCAGATTTTAAAACCATTTTCTGTACTAAAGAACACCAAATGAAAAATGGGAAAGTTGTCAAATGGACAATCGATATGTACAATAAACAGATGAATTTAAATGTCGACAGATTACTAGGAAGCAAAACTGGTTACACTAAAAAAACAGGTCTTGCAATAGCGGCACTATTTAAAGCTCATAATCACGACTTCTTAATGATCACACTCGGGGCCAAACCTTATATATATGGCAACTTTTATAACTTAAGAGATGCTGTCAAATTGATAGATTTTATAGACCATAACTATGGTGAACAGACTTTGATCGAGAAAAACACATTGATTAAAAGCATACCAGTTAAATTTTCTAAAAATGATAATTATGATATCAAAACGAATAACGATATAACAAAATTTCTTCCTAAAGATTATGATTTAAATGATTTTAAATATGAATATATTGGTACTGAAAGTATTTCTTTCATGACATCAAAAAATTCAAAGCTTGGAAAAGTCCGCTATTACTATAAAGACGAAATCTTATCAGAAGAAGATATCTTTATGAATGAAAAACAAACTATTTCTATCTTCAAAATATTTCACCAATACTGGCATATAACACTTTTAATTATAGTCCTTATATTATTAAAACTAATTTCTAAAACAAAAAGGAAAAAGAAAAAACGTAAAAAAAAGTATTGACTATAACCTAAGGTCAAGGTCTATAATTATTTCAGAAAGGAGAAGTTTATGCTTGTAGGAGAAGTAGAGCATACAATAGGTTTATCTAAAAAAAGTATTCGATACTATGAAGAAAATGGCCTTTTAAAACCTAAAAGAAATAGAGACAATGACTATCGAATATATGATGATGACGACATTAATCAACTGAAAAAAATAAAATTTTTAAGAGAACTAGGTGTCCCCATAAAAGAGCTTCAAGAGCTTACAAAAGGTAATCTTTCCTTAAACGAATGTTTAAAAGATCGTATACATAAAATTAATATTGAAGTCGAAAAGTTTAAAAGAGTAGGAACTATGTGTCAAGAAATAGCCATGTCAAATTTAGATTTTAAAGACATCGACATCGATCAGTACTTAAAAAAGATAAACATTTTAAATAAAGAAGGTTTTACAATGAGAGATATTAAAACAAAAAAGAAACATAAAGTTTTAGGAGCAACTTTATCCAGTCTATTTTTCAGTCTATTTTTTATAGGATTTTTATTGTTATTTTCCTATATTCAGTTTATTGAGGCCGAAAAAATGCCATGGATAATATATTTTTTCCTAGTAGGGATGTTTGGTATACCTGTCATATGCATTATCGCAAATTTAATATCAAGAATCAAAGAAATAAATGGAGGTGAAGAAGATGAAGCTAGTAAATATTGATTATATACCAGGCTATGAAATTACAGAATCTTTAGGTATCGTTAAAGGACAAATAGTTCAGTCTAAAAATATAGGACGTGATTTTATGGCTGGCATGAAAACTATCGTTGGTGGAGAGATCACTAGTTATACTGATATGATTTCTACTGCTCGACAGATGGCTACAAAAAGAATGGTAGATGAAGCCACAAGTTTAGGAGCTGATGCTATTATAAATATACGCTATGGTTCTTCGGCGGTTATGAATGGAGCAGCCGAAATCATCGCTTATGGTACAGCAGTTAAAATAAAAGAACAAAAAAAATAACATTATATCGAAGCAATTATGCTTCTTTTTTTATATTTTCATGAGAAAAATGAAATTTGTCTGGTATAATATATAATAGAGGGTATAAAATTTAAACACCATTTAATACTCACGAAATTAGAATAAAATAAGTTGGCTATATTAAAGAAAGGATGATTCATTATATATGGATACTAAAGTAAAAAAAGAACAAATAAAACACTTAGAAATTAAAGGAGAAAAGAAAAAAACTTATATAAGTGATCTGAATGTTACTACGAAAGGTCGCATTATAAATAAAAAAGATTCTAAACATTTTACAAGCGACGACCAAATATCGTTCACATTAAACGCGATGTTCTTAACAATGATGAATAACGAACAATACAAAATGTTTTCTTGTAAGGTACTGTCGGAAATAAGTAACTTCAGCTACGAATACTTGATTCAAAATGCTCATCTTTATAAACAAGAGTTGGACACCGATTCTATTTATACGAAAGAAGAAAGAGGAGACTTAGTTATAAAGATGGAAGATAAGTACTTTATAGTAGAAATGGATATGAATAATGTTATTTTTCGAAATATTGAATATACCGATCGAGTGTACAGAATTAATGAATTGAGAGGCTCAAAGTATGAATATCCAGAAATATGCTATATAGGATTTGAAAACTTTAGTTTTGAAGGGTTAGATGAAGGTATAGAAGTATTTCACATGCAAACAGACGAAGGAATATGTCTAATTCCGAGAACATACGTCTTAGTTTTCCTTCCTAATCTTTTAAAAAAATGGTATGATAATGAAGTAGATGATGAAATAAAAGGTTTTTATAAAACGATATTAACCATGTATGAAACATCGAGAAAGAGAGCTTATGAATATGCAAGAGGTGATGAAGTAATGGAAAAATATTTAGAAATTTCAAGAGAAGTCCAAAATAAAGATAATGGACTGTGGAGATCATACGATCATGAACAAGAAGCTATAAAATCTTATGAATTTCAATTTCGAGAAGAGGCTGAAGAAAAAGTACGTAAAACCGTCGCCAAGGTAGAGAAAAAATATGCAAAAGCTAGTAAAAAAGCCATCGCAAAAGGCGTTAAAAAAGGAATAGAGAAAGGCATCGAGAAAGGTATTGAACAAGGCATAGAAAAAGGAATGCAACAAGGGATACAACAAGGTATCCAGCAAGGAATACAACAGGGAAAAAGAGAGAATCGATTAGAAAATATTAAAATTTTAATCAAAGACGGCTTTAATAAAGAAGAACTTATCAAAAGTCTTAAGCTTACTGATGAAGAAATTCTTCTTCTAAATAAGGAACTTTAATATTTTAAGTAGTAAAAGATTGATTTTTTTGCTTCTCTTTGCTAAAATTGTTATAGTAAAGGAAGATACTTATGAAGAATACTAAAGCTAATATCGATTTAGAGCAAAAAACACAAGAAGAAAATGAAAAAAAACGTTATGTTCTGTTACTATTAAGCGCTCTTACCGTGATAATTGCAATCATAGGAGCTTCATTTTCTTACTATACATCAAATGTCAATAAAGATAGAAATGAAAGCATTAAAATCGGTACGACTACTTTAGAAGATGTTACATATCAAGCTAATAAAACTATTAAATTACTAGATGCATATCCTGGAAGCCACGATGAAACAGTATTCACTATAACTAATCCAAACAAAACTGCCAAAGTTAGATATTCTTTAAAATTTGTAGCAGACTTAAACGATTTTACAGCTATCGATGGACCTGGACAATTATTAATTACCTTTAGTGAAGGGAAACTAACGGAAAAACGAGTAATAGATTTTACTGACAGTGCTAACATAAAAGAAGGTTTAGTAATATCTAATGTTGAATTAAATCCTCTAGAATCAGATAATTATAATGTTCGTGTTGACTTTGTAGAAACAGGAAAAAACCAAGACTCTAATACGGCCAGAACTTTTGCAGGACACATCGAAATTACACACAGTATCGCGGTACAATAAGCTTTTAATATTGTAAAGGAATTCTATCATAGTATAGAATTTTTTAATTATCTATTGTATACTTAATAAGGATGTGATTATATGGACGGCTTTTCAAGCTTACAAGAATTATACAAAAGAGTAGAACCTGCATTGAACAGTAAACTAAAAGACTTAACAAGGATTGGCATAACTTATATTCAAAAAGTCGATATTTGGAATTACTTAAAAAATAATTATTGGTGTAAAAAAAGTAATCTTTCCCTTGGAGAAATAGTAAACGATATAATGACCGTGCCAAATAGTGAGCTTAAAAACTATGTCCACAGTCTTATTGGAGAAGAAAAACGCAAAATAATTGATGATAACGTATTATAACAGGAGGGATTTAAATTGATCGAAGAATTAAAAAATGAAATATTAAATAATATAAAATATATAAAAAAAGAAAAAGATATTCAGTTAATAAAAGATGCTTTAAACTTTGCCTTGGAAAATCATAAAAACATCTTACATCATGATAAAAGTTTATACATCCTCCATGTACTTAGAGTAGGTCTAATTTTAACGGAGTTACATAGTGATGCTTTATGTATTGCAGCTTCTTTTTTATCATGGATGCCATTTTTAACTGACATAACTATAGAAGACATCAAAGAAAACTTTGGAGAAGAGATTAGTTCTATAGCAGAAAGTATAATGAATATTAACAAAATTAAAATTAAAAACACTGAAGAACAAACTTCCATCTATTTGCGTAAAGTTTTAGTCGGACTTTCTACCGATGTACGTGTAATCATTATTAAACTAGCTAGTCGTCTAGATAATTTAAAGCATGTATACACTTCACCATCTGAAATACAAAAAGAGAAATGTCTAGAAACACAAAATGTCTTGATACCTATCGCGCATCGTTTAGGGATTAACTTTATTAAAAGTGAACTAGAGGATTTATGCCTCAAATATTTAAAACCAGAAGCATATAATGATGTACTAAAAAAACTAGACAATTCTTATGAAGAACTAAATTCTTATGTCGACATCATGAAAGAAGAATTGTCACTTCTTATGGAAGAAAACTCTATCCATTTTAAAATAAAAAGTCGCGTTAAAAGTGTTTATAGTCTTTACAATAAACTATCTAAAGGCAGAAAGTGGAACGATATTTATGATCTTCTAGCACTTCGTATTATCGTAAAGAAAAAAAATGAATGTTACTTAGCAATCGGATTAATACATGCCAAATATAGACCCATTCCCCATAGATTTAAAGACTACATAGCTCAGCCAAAAGAAAACATGTATCAATCTCTTCATACAGGTGTCATAGGACCTAACGGTAAAATTTTTGAAATCCAAATCCGGACAGAAGATATGGATGAAATCGCCGAATGTGGAATAGCTTCTCACTGGTCTTATAAAGAACAAGGATCTAAACATATTCAAAACTTAATGGAAAGAAAACTAGAACTATTTAGAGATTCACTAGATTTAACAAATGACGACGAAACAGTAGAAAACGACTTTAAATCATTATTTATAGAAGAAATGATCTACTGCTTTACGCCTAAAGGAGATATCATCGAACTTCCAAAAGATTCTACTCCCGTCGATTTTGCATACAAAATACATTCGCACATAGGAGACACTTTAATAGGAGCAATCGTAAACGATGAAATAGTTCCAATCGACTATAAATTAGCTAGTAACGATATAGTAAAAATTAATACTAAAGAAAATAGTACTCCCAATAAAGACTGGCTAAAATTTGTTCGCACTACACAAGCAAAAATTCGGATAAAATCATTTTTCAACAAGCAAGATAGAGAAGAATACATTTTAAAAGGGGAAGAACTACTAAATAAAGAAATTAAGAAGAGACACCTTATAGCAAGTGAAGTCTTAAATACAAACAATATAAATAAAATACTTGCAACACTTAAACTTAAAGACATAGATGAATTAAAATTATCTATCGGATCACTTCGCTATACTGCAAGTTATATTTTAAAATTACTTGAAGAAGAAAAAATAGAAGTTACCGACCTCATTTTAGAAAAAATGAGCTCAAACAACACACAAAAACAAACGAGTTACAAAAATGACATAATTGTAGAAGGATGTGACAACGTTTTAGTTACGATGGCCAATTGTTGTCAACCAGTTTTAGGTGACGATATAGTAGGATATATCACTAAAGGAAGTGGCATCATAGTTCATAAGTCTTCTTGTTCAAATCTTAAAAACATGGAATCGCGCTTTATCGATATAGCGTGGAATAAAACTTCATCTAATGTTTATTCTTCACGAATCCTTATCAAAACCGATTCTTTAAATAACAACTTGCTAAATATAGTTACTAAAAGCAGTCAAAAAGGCTTAACGATCAATTCGATAAATACTCATATTAAAGAAACGGGTATCGACTACGAAATTTTAGTCAAAGTACCAGATATTGAAGTTTTAAAAGCTTACATGACTGATTTAGAAAATTTAAGTTTTGTAAAAAGTGTAGAAAGAGAAAATATATGAGAGTATTAGTAAGCAGAGTTAATCATGCCAAAGTTACAGTAGATGATAAAAAAGTAGGTTCATGTCAAAAAGGATTGTTAATTTTATCGTGCTTTACTGAAGGTGACGATAAAAGTTCTATACAATATATAGCCAAAAAATGTCTCAATTTAAGAATATTTGAAGACGAAAACGGTATCATGAATAAAAGTATACTCGATATAGGGGGAGAAATACTTTCCATTAGTCAATTCACACTTTATGCTGATACCTCAAAAGGTAATCGACCAAGTTATATAAAAGCATTAAATGGTCAAAGTGCAAAAACACTTTATGATGAATTTAATATGGAACTGAACAAAAGTATTCACACAGAAACTGGTGTATTTGGGGCCGACATGAAAATATTAGCAGAGCAAGATGGACCTGTAAACATAATTATAAATTCCAAAGGAGATTAACATGAATAACCATATTTCATGTTTTTTTATACCAAAGATTGAGCTTTTAGTAATATTTACCGCACTATCTAATAAACTTAAATGAAAGGATAGTAAATATGGATAAAACACAAGTAATTGCCTCTATTGCTAAACGTGGTAATGGAGAAATCTATTTAGGAGTGGTTGGGGCTGTTAGAACAGGTAAATCTACTTTTATAAAAAGATTTATCGAAAATCTAGTCGTACCTAATATAAAAGATGAATATGAAAAGAAACATTGTCTTGATGAAATCCCACAAAGTGCTCAGGGAAAAACAATCATGACAACAGAACCTAAGTTCGTTCCTTCTAATGGGGCTTCTATCGAAGTCAATAACGAATTCGAGGCTAATATTAAATTGATCGACTGTGTAGGTTATGTCATACCAGGCGCAAACGGATATGAGGATGAAATGGGTAATCCGAGGATGGTCAAAACGCCATGGACACCTGAAGAAATACCATTTATCGAAGCAGCTGAAATAGGAACAGAAAAAGTTATACGCGATCACGCTACAATCGGTATAGTCGTTACAACTGATGGCTCATTTGGAGAAATACCAAGAAATGAATACATAAACGCTGAAGAAAGAGTTATCAGTGAACTAAAAGGGTTAGGTAAACCGTTTATTGTAGTTTTAAATACAGTTCATCCGACTAACACAGAAACGGTCCGCTTAGCTGGTGATATAAGTGAGAAATATGAAGTACCCGTACTTCCAATAAGCGTCGAGACGATGAACGAAGTGGACATTATGGAAATACTAAAAAAAGCCCTCGAAGAATTTCCTGTCTTAGACGTTCAAGTAAGTATTCCTGAGTGGATACACGTATTAGATAATAATCATGAAATTAAAAAAGAGTTCATGGATAAAATTAAAGAGTCTGTTATAACAGTCGATAAAATTAAAGATATCGAAGGAATAATTGGACATTTTGATGGTTCTGAATATATCGAGAAAAGTTATATAAGCAATTTAGATGCTGCAACAGGAGTTGTAACTATCAAACTTGAAGCATCAAATACATTATATAAAGAAACACTTAAATCTGTCATGGGAAATGTTTCTCTAAATAAAGCAGGTATCTTAAAAATGTTCACCGAATTCTCAAGTGGACAAACAGAAACAGCCCAAATCAAAGATGCCCTTAAAATGGCTAGAAGTACAGGATATGGTATCATGTATCCAGAACTAAAGGATATGAAACTAGAAACTCCTGAAATAATTAAACAAGGAAATAAGTATGGTGTAAAACTTAAAGCTGTCGCATCAAGTATACATCTCGTCAAAGTCGATGTCGAAAGTACCTTCGAGCCTATCATAGGAAGCGAACTACAAAGTAAAGAACTAATCGATTACTTGATGAAAGATTACGAAGTAGATCCATCTAGTATTTGGAAAAGCGAAATATTTGGACGTAGTCTAGACGTCATCGTAAAAGAAGGAATTCAAGGAAAACTTTCACTCATGCCTGAAGCAACACGTTTCAAACTGGGTTCTACTATAACTAAAATAGTCAATAAAGGGGCTAACAATTTAATCGCATTTGTTATATAAAATGGACATCTTTGTTCCCTTTTTTTCTTTATAAACCGTAAAATTCAGCTAATTTTTAACTTTTTTCACTATTTCACTTGATTTTTACTACGAAAGTATGGTAATTTATTGATTGTAAGGAGTAGAGAGTATTCCTTATCAACTAAAATCAATAGGAGGTAATTAAAATGACAAAAACTGAATTAGTTGAATTAGTAGCTGCTAAAGCTGGACTTACTAAAGCTGATGCTGGTCGTGCATTAGATGCTGTATTAGAAGGAATCCAAACTGGATTAAAAAAAGAAGGTAAAGTAGCTTTAGTTGGATTCGGAACTTTCCAAGCTAAAACTCGTGCAGCTAGAAATGGTATTAACCCATTAACTAAACAACCAATTTCAATTCCAGAAAAGACTGTTGTTTCATTCAAAGCTGGAACTAAATTAAAAGACTCTGTTAACTAGTCATTATTAGATCACGATTTTGTGGTCTTTTTTTATTTTTCTTGACAATTCTCGGGGGGGGGGTGTTAAAATATTTAATGTATAGTCTAGAGAGGAAAAGATATGAAAACATCCAAAAAAAAGAAAAAAATACTAGTTATTCTTGAAATATTAATTTTAAGTTTTATAGTTATTTTAACACTAAAGAATATGAATCCCCAAAACTTAAAAAAAGAAAATATGCTCACAAAATCTGAAAATAGAACAATGGCTTTATACATCGAAGATGATACAGGAACATTTATACCGAGTCCATCAAATAAATTTCCTAAAGAAGGATACATATTAGATTTAGAAAAAAGCATATGTGAAAATGGTGAAAAACCTGTACAAAATTTTGAAAATAAATCTATCAGTCTAAGTGTAAATCAAAAAACAAGCTGTACTTTATACTTTAAGAAAGAAGAAAAACCTTCTAATGTTGACATACTGATTAATAAAGCCAACCCTGCAAATATAACGGATTATAATATGGGAAATAAAAAAGAAATGTATACGTTCAGTCATCCTAGTACTTCTCAAACAGAATCATTAATAGATTACCGTTATATAGGGAACGCCCCAAATAATTATATAAATTTTAATAATGAAACATGGAGAATAATAGGAGTGTTTACTGTAGAAGGGGAAAATGAAGTAAAAGAACAAAGGATAAAAATTATAAGAAATGATTCAATTGGCAATTTAATGTGGAACACAGAAAGTATAAATGAATGGTCTACATCAAGCCTATCGACATTACTTAATGCAGGAGATTATTTCAATAGAAAAAACACCTATTCTTCAAATGGTTTAACTAATAGCTCAAAAAATCAAATCGCTCCTACCAAATGGTATTTAGGTGGAAATGGTTCTGTTTCGGGTCCCGGTGGTCCAGATTATTATAATTTTGAAAGAGGAACGGATACTTATACAGGCAGAAAAACAAATATTATTGCAAAAGTTGGTTTAATGTATCCAAGCGATTATGTATATACGTATGCTAATGGGGTAGATAATCAATGTTTTACAGATGGCCATGGTTGTAGTTCAGGAACACCTTCAACAGGTTGGCTATATAATTCATTAATTCAATGGACAATTACTCCGCATTCCTCTAATCAAGGTAATGCCTACATTGTCGACAAAAATGGAGGACTTTACAACTATTTTCATGGAGTGATTAATGCTGACAGTGTTCGTCCAAACGTTTATCTTAGATCAGACATTGAAATCATTAGTGGATCGGGAACTAAAAGCAATCCATATATATTACAAAGTTAATTTTTTCTCCATAAACACCAATTGCTCTCCAGTTATGCAAATATTTTATGTTTATAAAAACTTTAATCAAAAAAATCCAGTTAAATGGTCTTTTTTCTTTCCCTAAAATATGATAAAATGAATATAGAAAAAGAATAGGTGAGTATTATGAAAGAAAATGAAAAAGAAAAGCAAAATAAGGCCGGCAATCCATTATTCGTCATTATCATTTTTATTGCTTTAATAGGATTTCTATTCGTTATTCCCGAAGTATATAAAAAATACAACAAAGAAATCGCTGATTTTCTAGGTGTAGGAAAAGATGAAGCTGAAATTGAAAAAGAAAAAGAAAATGAACAAGACAACATCGAGCCTACATCAGATTTTTTTCCAATACCTCAAAAAAGTACATTCACGTACAATGAGTTCGAAGTAAACGAAGTACTATTAGAAAATAAATCTTTAATAATTAGATTATCTACTAAAGATACTGTAGACCTTAAAATCAAAAACTATTATATAGAATTTTATGACGATAAAAGTAAATTCATGGGAAGAAGAAGATTAAATGGCATAGTAACTAGAGCATTAGATGTAAAAGTAGATGTAAGCAACTTAACTATTCGTTCTAATACTTATTTTCGAATAAGTCATATTCCAAATGAGGGAATCCCTAGTATCGACTTAGATAGAGAAGGAGACAAGCCAGCAGAACTTGTTTGTACAAAAGGGAACTACACATATTCATATGAGTTCAATGACAAAGTATTGAATAAAGTTACTAAAAAATATACATATACAAATAACGATTTGAACGAATACGCAACAGCTCTTTTAGAATACCAAAAAAAACAAAAAGAATATAGTGAATTGACAGGAGTCACAGCGGATATAGTCGAATCTAATAATAGCTTTATATTTGCATCTAGCTTTGAATATGATAAAGTTAAAAATTTCTCTCGTATACAAGATGACTATTTATTCGAAAAAGAAGAAAAAGATAATATAGTCAATTTTCGAATGGAAGCAGAAGGATTTGATTGCCAGTGAATACTTTACTACAATTTACTATCGATGATTTCAGTGGTCCATTAGATCTTTTACTACATCTTATAAAAGAATCGAAGATGGACATTTACGAAGTACCTATAGAGCACATCACGAGAGAATATGTCGACTTTATCGAAAAAATGGAAGATATGAACATCGATGTTGCCAGTGAATATTTAGTTTTGGCTAGTGAACTGATCCATTTAAAAAGTAAAATGTTATTAAATATAAAAGACAAAGATGAAAATGATGGAGATCAGCTCGAGTTCAAAATCGGTACAGAAGAAGAACTTCGAAAGAGATTAATAGAATATAAAAGGTATAAAGAACTTTCAGAAGACTTTAAAATACTCGAAAAAAAACGCGGTGAAGTACTTACAAAACTTCCCGAATCTTTAAACGAATATAGAGAAGAAGTAGCACTAAACACCGATACAACTATCGATGATTTAGTAAAAGCTTTAAACGAACTTTTAGAAAGACAAAAATACATTAAACCTCTATCGACCAAAATAACCAAAAAAGAGCTTAGTGTATTTGACCGTACAAAAGAAATACGAAGCTTATTAGAAAAGAAAAGAAAACTTGATTTTTTTGAACTTTTTGAAGTAGCAACTAGAGATTATATAGTTGTAACCTTTCTTTCTGTTCTTGAAATGACTAAAAACAAAGAGATAAATATAAAACAAGAGGAAAATTACTCAAATATCATAATAGAAGCGAAGGTGTAACAAATGAATTTATTAGGTGTAATAGAAGGACTTCTTTTTGCAGTAGGAGACGAGGGCATTACCCTTAAATCACTTTGCGAAATTTTGGATATCACAACTGATCGAGCTAAAGAATTATTAAAAGAATTACAGAAACGCTATGAATCCGATGCTTATGGTATACGAGTAAGCTACTTAGGAGATGCCTTCAAGCTTACTACCAAAAAAGAACATAAAGACTATTATCATAAACTTTTAGGCAATCCTGAAGCTCAAACACTGAACGAATCTAATTTGGAAGTACTTGCTATTATAGCCTACAATCAGCCGATTACAAGAGTTTTAATCGATGAACTAAGAGGTGTCGCTTGTGGGCAAATCGTACGTAAACTTTGTGCTAGAGGACTAGTAAAAATAGTAGGAAAATCCAAACTACCAGGAAAACCTAACCTTTATGGTACAACAAAGGAGTTTCTAGATTATTTTGGATTAGCATCTTTAGAAGACTTACCAAAAGTAGAAATAGAAGAAACTTCACAAGAAGAAGAAACAGAATTGTTTACATCTATTTATAAAGATAATAATGACTTAGAGGAGAACAATAAATGAAAATATTAATAACAGGAGGTACTGGCTACATTGGAAGTCATACCTGTGTCGAACTACTTAATGAAAATCATGAAATTATAATTGTTGACAACTTATATAATTCCAAAAAAACAGTTATAGAAAAAATTCAAAATATAACTAATAAAAAAGTCAAATTCTATGAAGCAGATGTTTCTGACAAAAATCGATTAGAAAATATATTTGAAGAAAACGACATAGAAGCAGTAATCCATTTTGCCGGCCTAAAAGCAGTAGGGGAATCAGTAAAAATGCCTCTTACTTACTATCGTAATAACATTGATTCCACTTTAACTTTGCTAGAAGTAATGTCTGAACATAATTGTAAAAATTTAGTTTTCTCTTCAAGTGCAACTGTATATGGAGAACAAGAAGAACCAGTTTATGTAGAAAGCATGAAAAGAAAAGAACCATCTAATCCTTATGGCAAAACCAAAGCGATGATAGAACAAATTTTAGAAGACTTAAGTATAAGTGATCCCGAATGGAAAATCACTCTTTTAAGATATTTTAATCCTATTGGAGCCCATAAGAGTGGAGAGATCGGGGAAGACCCAAATGGAATACCTAACAATTTAATGCCCTATATTCTAAAAGTTGCCATACAAGAACTACCTGAATTGACTATTTTTGGAAAAGATTATGATACCAAAGATGGAACCTGTATAAGAGATTATATCCATGTAGTAGATCTCGCAAAAGGTCATATTAAAGCACTAGAACATCTAACTAAAGCCACTCCAGGAACCTATATTTATAATTTAGGCTCAGGACAAGGTATAAGTGTTCAGGAAATAGTTACAACATTTGAAAAAGTCAACAACATAAAAATTGATTACAAATTTGGCCCACGTAGAGAAGGGGATCTTCCAGGGTTTTATTCAGATGCTTCTAAAGCCTACAAAGAATTAGGTTGGAAAGTTGAAGAGACACTTGAAACTATGTGTAAAGATAGTTATAACTATATAAAAAATCAGAAACAATAAACAAAGACTGTATCTTTCTATGAAATAGTCTTTTTAAATCAAATTTAAAACTTACTACACATTCAAAGAAGAGTCTCTTTACTATTTATTATTACACGTTTTTACAATTAATTATTTTTTCTTTTTATGGTTTGACACTTGACAACTATGTGATAATATGTAGAATAATATATTAAAGGAGAAAAAATATGAATAATTTACCAGTTTTAAAAATAACAAGTGCTTTTACATCATTCACAGCCATACTAGTTAAAGATAAACAACTTCTTTGTCATACACATGGAGGGTTTACTTCGGTTGGAAGTGAAGCTAGGAAAGAAGAAAAGGAAAAAATGAAGAGGGATATTGTTACAATGGTTTGTGAATGTGCTAAAGTATATGGAATAGACACTATTGAAGTAGAGGTTAAAGGGCCTCTTAGTACTAGCTTAATAGATTTACATTGCTTAGAATCTAATGGCGTTAATGTAAGGTGGGGAAAAGATAAAACTCCTGTTCCTCATAATGGCTGTGTTCCTAATAAAAGAATTAGATTACGTAAGTAATAATATTGATTGATTATATGTCTGTTCCACATTTTGACACTCTTGAGCATCCAGAATCAATTTAATGTATGATGTTTTTTCTTATCTTCAAAATCATAATTTGAAATATCGAACTCTCAAAGATGGTGAAGTTATTATTGAAGATTTAAATAGTTTAAATAATAATTTAAGTAAAAAAGCACTCAATTTACTTTTCAGTAGATTAAGTGCTTACACAAATTAGTGGTGAGTACTCAACATTGAGGTGTTAAGTATTCCCTTTTTTATTTTATGCAAGTTCCCTTGACATATTCATAATATCATAAAAACGACTTTTTTACAAGTCGTTTCAGACTGTTGACAAAAGATAATAACAACAGTCTTTTCTTTTAGAAATAAATGAAGTATAATGAAGATACGAGATAGACTTATCTTAACCAAATATGTCACTAATATCTCGTTTTTTTTATGAAAAAATGATAAAATGAAGATGGTTAAGGTAGGGAAAGTGATAAAAATGATGAGAAGACAAGAATATAAAAATGATTGCATAATACTAAAAATAATAGAAGAAATAGTACCAAAGGAACTTATGGTAAGAAAGAAAGATGCAGCAATAGATTTAAAGTTCATAGAAGACAATGTTTTGCTTATACACATCAAGCATTTAGTGAAGGAAATGGATTTGTAATAGCATGTAGTACAAATGCTGGAAATATGCATGATAGTGTTGCTTTTGATAACATCTATGATGAAATAATCGAAGAATATGCAGAAGAAGTAGAAAATGTATGTTTAGATTCAGGATATAATACACCAGCAATATGTAAGAAAATAAAAGAATCCGGAAAAGAAGCATTAATGCCTTACAGTAGACCAAAAGGAAGAAAAGATAAAACTTTAATGAGCAAAAAAGAATTTGAATATGACAAAGAAAATGATTGTTATGTGTGTCCAACAGGAGAGATATTAGAATTAAAAACAGTTGATAAACAAGGATATAAAATATATAAATCAAATAAAAAGAGATGTGAGACATGCCCTTTCAAAGATAAATGTACAAAAAGCAAAAATAATCAAAAATAATCAAAAAGTAATAACAAGGCATATTTGGTAAGACTATAAGGATGAAGTAAATCAAAAAAGATACGAAGATTTATTTAAAAACAGAATATCCAAAAAGAAAACAAACAATTGAAAGAATATTTGGAGATTGCAAAGAACAACATAGTCTTAGATTCACAAGAATAAGAGTATTAGAAAAAAATTCTAACCAAATCCTCTTAATTTTTGCATGCCACAATCTTAAAAAAATGTCTTTATGAAAATGGAAAAAAGTCAAAAATATGAAAAGAACTACTAAGAATAATGGTTATACTAATAGCTTTTTGGCAATAATGGTTTATTTGATAAATATTTGCACAAAAAAGGGATATGTCTTTTCAGATATACCACTTTGTCAACAGTCTGAAATTATTTAATAATTTTATTGTCTTTTTTTAATTGCAAAACATTTCCAACATTATTATTTCCTAATAATATTTCAGTAGATTCTTCTTGTATAGCTTTTAAAAGTCTCACTATAATTTGTAATTTTTCTATTTTGTTTATGCCAAAATTATCTAAAATTGATTCCATATCATCTTGATCTAGATTAGGCTTTTGATTTAGAATCCTATAATTAAAAATTGCTTTTATAAACCCTTCAATAAATGAATATTGTGGATTTGAATATTTTATTCCACTTGAACCTATCACTTCAAAACGACTAAGAGGAACAAATTCACTATTTTTTACACTACCTAAAACAATCGTAACATCTTTACAAGCATAGTCACCAAAATATAGTAAATAATCCTTTTCATCTAATTCTAATGGTAATTTTGAGAACAAGGAAGGATATTCTTTAGAACCTAAAGTATATGCTTGTAAAGATCACGGCTGTTGTGATGACATATGAACTACTCTAACTCTATTATAATTTTTTTCAAACTCTTTACCATATAAATTAGGACTTATTACAGCTAAACTCTTTATTTCTTTACCTTGTTTCCATATTGGACGTTCTTTATCAGTCATTATAATTGGAGTAAACTTTTGAAAATAATAATATCCTCCAAGAAATCTATTAAAAACTGCACTTAAATACTTCCCAAATAATTCTAAATCAATTGTTAAATATCCATTATCATAATACCAACTTTCTGACATTGATAATTTAATATTTTTTGTTACATAACTCACAATAAAACCTCCCATAATCTACAGTATAACACATTTTAGTTAAATTTAAAACGAACAATTGTGGGGTTCGTATAATTTTTCAAGGAAGACGTACAACAACTCTTTAGACAAAAAAATAGTTAGTAATAATATTAACTATTAAAAGTATAGCATATTTATGCACCAAAACAAAAAAACTAGCAGTTTATACTAGTTTTATAAGAAATTTATTTTTTTAAGACTAATGATTTGTTTTTAACCATTAAGAAATCAAAAGTATTGGTATACATATTTGATACAAGTGTTTCATAAGAATATGTTGTATCAATTTGACTATCTCCAGTCTTATTAGGATTTGCCACATAAAATTCATTATTGAGATTATTAACGCTAGTAACGGATATATAATGCCCATAATTAGAAAATGTTCTAGGGTGTTCTATCTTTCCTTTTGGACCAACTAATATTAGAGCCATATAATCATGCTTAATCATCTCAATAATTTGTTCCTTCTTTAATTCAGGATGTTCATAACTATATTTTACTAATTGGTATTCAAGATTAAAACCTTTAGTTCTAATTAGCTCTTGAAGTAAATATAAAAAACCTAGTGTAGACATTCCTAATCTACCAGTTTCTTTATTTGTATAAAAATCTATTGGGTTTCCGTATTCATCTAATAACATTTGTTTTGCCACTTCTACTGGATCTAAATCATAACCTATACTTGATAATATAGTTGCCATTGAAGAAGGACCACATCCAAAGTCTTGCAATTCCCAATTAGGGATGCCATCTTGTCCTTCTATATCACTATACATATATTGTTTATATCGTATCGTATACTTTCTACCAAATTCATTTGGTAAAATAATATCATATTTTTCATTTATTGTATTCATCTTCTATCTCTCCTTACTTTTTCTAGTTTCATAGAGTAATCGTAAGTTTCATAAATAGATTTTTCCATTGAATCGATAAATGATTTTAATAAATAATAATTTTCTAATTTTAATGTTCTTATTTTTCTTTTTATCTCAAGTTGAAAAGAATTAGTAATCAAAGCACATTGCCTTGTTACTTGACCGCCTAAATATTCAGTACCATTATCAATAGTTAAATCACAACAATTAAAATTATTTTCAAATATTTTAACAACTTGTGTTTCACAAGTATTATAATCATCATGCCATAAACTACAATCGTATTTTTTACTATTAACACAGCCATGAATATCTATCATTAAAAATTGATTATATTCTTGAATAAACTTTTTTAAATTTCTTAAATATTCATTTTCTATTTCTAATAATGTTTTTCCTAAAGGAAAATTAGGATCATCATTATCATTGAAAACTCTAACAAAATAAGAACAATCACACTTTTCTGCTAAATAAATTGCAAGTGCACCTGTCAAATAATCACTTGGTTTAACTTGCGATTCTCTACATTGTTTTACTGCATGTGGTGCAGATAATATAATTGGTATTTTACCAGTCTTAAATATATAATTTTTATTATCAACTTTCACGCCATTTTTGTTATTTGCTAAAAATTGATAATTTAGATTTTGTAATACACTAATAATTGTATTTGCATTAATCACTCCTTATCCTTTATTTTATAATTAATGCATTAATACAATCGAATTTTAAATTATGATAAAGTAAAACTATACACTTTCTCATAATAATCACCCCAATTATTTATAAGGAATATTACATAAAATACTATAATATGCCTTTACTAGTTGTATATTATACAATTATTTTTTTAAAAGTCAAATTGAACAATCAATTTCACACATTCATTGATTATGTCAATGTACAAGTGTGTTTACTAAATTGACAAAATAAAACCACTTTCAATTTAATTAAGAGTAGTTTTTATATTTTAACTCAAAAAGTTCGAGTTTCTTACCAATCTGGTGCGAGTGACGTAGTAATCTACAACTTTTCGCAAAAATAACGAATTGATGCATAGAATATTCAATCTTTGATAATATTTTAACATAATTTTTATGCAATGTGTCAAAAAATGATTTTTGTGTTATAATTTTTTCAAAGGAGGAAAATTTTTATGGCAATAAAGCAAACTAATATTGGTAGTCATATTGTAACATATGATGATGAAACAAATGCTATGTTATCTTTTGAGCCAACTGATGACTATAAAGCGAAAAAAGAAAAAGTAACTGCTGAAATTCTAGCAAAAAAAGAGGAGTTTAAGCAAAGAGGTGCTTCTGTTGTTAAACAACAATTTACTGATAACTGGGGAGCTCTTGTTGATAATTCATTAGCTGATCTAGAACAAGTTTGGTATAATGGAGCAAGCATAGAAGCAGCACTCCAATGTATGGAAAAATTAAGTCAAGGACTTTCTGTTGAAGAAGCATATACTCCAATAGATGTCCAAAATCTTGATAATCCCTGTGTACATTATGGAATGGAATTATCAGGATGGCAAAATCATTCTGTCGCTAGTGTTGTTGGTTTTTATCACGAAAGAGGTCAAGAATTTTGTGATTATCGAAATAATTATGTTAATAATCGCACTAGTGGAAAACATAGATAATTACTTAAAAAGAAGATTTCAGGCATTAACGCTCAAAATCTTCTTTTTCTATTGTTTTAATTTTCTTTGAATATCATTAGAATAATTGAAAGCAAGAAATGTTATATTTTTAATGATTATTCTATGTGGCTCAATATAAGTGAGATTTGTTTTATCTACTTTTCTAATACTACCATTGATAATTGTTGAAGTAGTATTACAAAAATCACAAATAATATCTAATCTTCTTTTTAAAGATTCTTCCATATCAATTTCTTGTTTGATTATATTAACCATAGACGCCAACCTTTCCAATTTCGATTTTTCTAGCAAAAGAAAAATCAATCTTTTGATTGATTTCTATATATCAATGTCCGAAAAAGTTCGAACAGAAACGTCAATGGTGCCTCTGGCCGGAATCGAACCGGCACGGTATTTCTACCACTGGATTTTGAGTCCAGCGCGTCTACCAATTCCGCCACAGAGGCAACTGCAAATAAATTATAACATAAATTTATTAAAAAGTGTAAAAAATTTTTAAAGTTAATACCAATGATTGGATAAATAAAAAAACACAAACTTGCTATACTAAAAAAGGGTGAGAAAAAATGAGTGAAAAAGAACTACTTTATATCGAAGACACACTTAGTCATTTAACTAATATAAATGATTTTCTAAAAAACTATATTATAGGAGTAGAAGATAAAAATTTTAAATCCTCATTAGAAGATTTAGAAGACAAAACAAAAGATATTTACAAAAAGTTTTACAAATTATTAGAAGAATAGAGGAGGGGATAAACGATGGAAGATAAAATATTAATGAACACCGTATTAACTTTAACAAAAAATATGATCGACACTTTAATGCATGGAGCAATTGAATCAAGTACTCCAAAAATAAAAGAGACTTTTATGAAAAACTTGAATGAATACTTAACTTTACAAGGAAGTATTTATAAAGAAATGGAAAATGCTGGGCTATATAAAATGGAACAAGTTCCTGAAACAAAAATAACAGATTCATTATCAAAATTTGAATGTGAACTAAACTGATTAAAGTATGAAACGTCATACTTTTTATTATGAATAAAAAAGAGCTATTGCTCTTCTCTAAGTTTAATTAACTTTGCATGAATTACCGTATTTGAATTGTCTCCATTAGTTGTTATTGTCAAAAACTTATCGCTTGCCAATGCACTAGCCTTAAATCTTATTTCACTTTTACTTATAATATCATCAGCAAACTTTTGTACTTCTTCTTCATTTTCAAAATCTTTTCTCAAATGGGCACTTTCCTTCGTATGATAAACACTTACAATTTGCCACAGAGTAGAGTAGTAATTAGTCGAATATCTTATGACAAAATTGTTCTTATCATCTCTCCAATCACTATTAACCATACTTTCTACTGCACCCATTAAATGCTTACCATAAACTTTATTGCCAAACACTATATTGTTAACTTCCAATTCCTCTAATGAAGCTTCTTTGTCCACATAAAGCCAACCAAGCTGATTTTCTTTTTTTAAAAACGAATGATTTTTATAATATCCATCTATATCACTTTTAACAATAGGATAAGAAAAATCAGATCCCTTTATTTCCATATATCCAATAGTATCAGAGTTCATCTTTTTCAAATCAGCCATATCCACATCGATTAATCCCAGTTTCACATAATCCCAATAAATATCAAATTTACTAAGTTTGGGACTCTGTTTAAAAGTTTTTATTTGATCATTATCAACAGTATTTTTTACTTCGACTTCGCCATGGATCTTTTCCACTATTTTTCCAACATCTCGATAATCTATAAAATACTTTGTAACCATTATACCACCAAAAATCAAAACCCCAAGTAATATAAATATTAAGCTTACATAAAACAAATTTTTCCATTTAACTTTATATTTCGTTTTAACACGTTCTGTAGTCATCAGCATCACCTTAAAATAATTATACAAAAAAAAGTTCATACTTTCTAGTACAAACTTAATACTGTTTCCCAAAATAAACTTGACATTTACCTTCTTTACCACAAACAGCACATTTTCCAGTAGGTTCATGATCGTCTAGAGGTATACAACGAGACTTTATGCCAATCTCATCTTTTATTTTATTTTCGCACTGCACATCGCCACACCAGTTGATCTTAATAAATCCTGGTTTAGTCTCATTAATTTTTTTCATTTCTTCATAAGACTCAGCAAAATATAACATAGAATCTCTTCTCTTCTTGGCTCTTTCATATAAATTAATTTGAATATTTACTAATCGAACCTCTACAAAATGTCCTGCCTTTTCTAAAATAACATCTTCCTTTTCTAAAGTATCTCTTCTAACTAAAGTAACTGTACCATTTTCTAAACCACGTGGTCCAATTTCTAAACGAATAGGGTATCCCTTAACTTCAGCCTCAGCAAACTTAAATCCAGGCGATCTGTCAGAATCATCTATTTTATAAGTGATGTTTAAATCTTCTAACTGTTTACTAACCTGTTTTAAAGCAACATTCACTTCGTCATTATCTTTTCCAATTGGAATTATTACTACTTTAATTGGGGCAATTTTAGGTGGCAAAACGAGTCCGCGGTCATCACTATGTGTCATTAT
The DNA here is from genome assembly GCA_947646655.1 of uncultured bacterium. Lineage (GTDB taxonomy): Bacteria > Bacillota_I > Bacilli_A > RF39 > UBA660 > RUG11867. The sequence continues at coordinate 200,315 of CANSHI010000001.1, read as the reverse complement.
TATAGCACCCATCATACGTGTACTTACTCCCCACGAAGTCTGAAATGGCGTTTCTAATTTATTATCCCTATTTAAAAACTCGATTCCAAAACACTTAGCAAAATGATCTCCAAAAAAGTGACTAGTACCATTTTGTAAAGCAACGCCGTCATACATCATCGCTTCCACTGTAAAAGTTTTTTCTGCTCCTGCAAACTTTTCCTTTTCAGTCTTTTCACCAACTATAACTGGCAACGCTAAATAATCGCGTTGAAAATCTTCATATACCTTAAACATTTTTAAAGTCATTTCTATAGCTTCTTCACGTGTAGTATGCAAAGTATGTCCTTCTTGCCATAGTATTTCCCTGCCACGGAGGAAAGGTCTAGTCGTTTTTTCCCATCTAACGATTGTACACCATTGATTATATAAAATAGGCAAGTCACGATAACTCTTTACAATTTTCTTAAAATGCTCACAAAATAAAGTTTCACTCGTTGGACGAATACAAAGTCTTTCTTCTAATTCTTCATCTCCACCATGTGTAACCCATGCTACTTCTGGCGCAAAACCTTCCACATGATCTTTCTCAATATTTAATAAACTCTCAGGAATAAACATCGGCATTTGAATATTCTCAATACCCATACTCTTAAATTGCTTATCTAAAACACTTACGATATTTTCCCATATAGCATAACCATATGGTCTTATTATAATACTTCCCTTAGTTCCAGAATAGTCTACTAAATCAGCTTTAGTAATAATACTTGTATACCACTCAGCAAAATTAGTATCTCTGCTTACAATGCTTTTATTTAACTTATCGTTCATCTCTGATGCCTTCTTTCTTAATTATAATTAAATCATATATACAAACTTTTTTCAACCTAGAGACTAATAAGCATAAGGAAGTGTATGAATTGAACTAGAAAAAAATGTATTCAAGAAAGTTATCTTTATAAAACGTCAATTTTTGACAAAAAGATTAAAATAAATTGACTCCCAAAATATTTACATGCTAAGCTTAAATTAAGGTGGTACTAATGAAAGATCAAAATAGAGTATATATAGATGAATTTAATCCGAGCATTCAAAGAATAGAAGAAAGTTGTGTTAACTGTGGAGCTTGCTTAAACACTTGTAAAGAACTGACAAATATGGATCGAAGTGATCCCAAACTAAAAGAATACTGTCTTTACTGTGGGGCTTGTATAATGAATTGTCCAATGGGAGCCTTAAAAGAACACTTTCACTATAAAAAAGTATTAAACTTAATAAGAGATGGCAATAAAAGAGTAGCCATTTCTATAGCACCTGCGATACGTGTTTCAGTAGGAGAAGCACTTATGAAAACAGATGGCATCAACATGGTTGATCTACTTCCTTCGATATTAAGAAAAATGGGATTTACTTACGTTTTTGATGCAACCTTTGGGGCAGATGTAACAGTTATGGAAGAAGCTAGTGAACTTATTTCACGATTAATTCATGGTGGTTCATTGCCCATGTTCACATCATGTTGCCCATCTTGGGTTCGATACATGAATCTTTTTCACCCAGAACTACAAAACAATCTAAGTACGACTAAAAGTCCAATTGCTATTATGAGTTCATTAATTAAAACTTATTTTAAAGAAATGAACAATATCGAAGAAGAAATAATATCTGTAGCAATCGTACCTTGTACAGCGAAAAAATGGGAATTAAAGAGCAACGATACCGACTTCTGTTTAACGACACGAGAACTCATAATGATGATTAAAGAATGCCAAATCGATATAGACAACTTAAAACCGTCTTCTTTTGACCCATTGCTGAATAAAGGTAGCAAAAGTGCTCTAGAATTTGGAATTAGTGGAGGAGTTATGTCTTCTAGTCTCTCTACAGCATTCTATTTGCTTACAGGAAAAAATCCCAAAGAAAAAGAGTTTTATATAGAAGGTGAAGAAAATATCAAAGAAGCTTCATTTAAACTTGGTAGCAAAAACATCCGCATCGCTGTCATAAATGGAATTAAAAATTTAGAAAATATAGTTGATCGTTTAGATGACTTCGACTTCATTGAAGTTATGAACTGTATAGGTGGCTGTGTAGGGGGAGGAGGACAACCATTTACAAGTAAAATAGAAAGTAAAGCCAAAATAGCAGCACGCACAAAAACTATTGAAGAAACTAAAAATAATATAAATTTTGCTCATGAAAATCCCGCGATTATAGAACTATATAGATCTTTTTTACTTAGCCCACTTAGTGATAAATCAGAACTCATTTTACATAATAAAACTGACTTGAAAGTATAAACAAAAAGTTTAAAAATATTGACATCCTAAAAAAAAGAATATAATAAAACCTATTAAAAGGACGATTTACATGACTAGACAAGAAGAACAAACAATAACACCTAATCAAGATTTTAAAAAGCCTACATCGAGAAAAAACGATGAACATAAGAGACAAACTTCTTATCGCAATTATAAAACTGACCAACCATTCGATTTTATTGATTATAAACTAAAATTGATAATTAAATTAGCTGAAAAAATCCAAGGTTCATATGAAAGTGCGTATAAAGCTGTTTTCGTTCAAATTTTAAGATCGTTTATAGATCAAATAGATACTTGGGATTCTAAGTCCTCCATGGACGAAGTTTATAACTTTGCCATAGATACAATAAATGAAATTTTTATAAGGATTAAAGCTGACTATTTTAAAAAATATGGTTTAAAAGATGATATCGTACAAGAAGAAATAGATTACGAAGTAAATTATAAAGATTTCATATCGCAGCTAGAAAAAATAAAACTTAAATATAGCAAAAAATATCAACTAAAAAGAAGAATCGATGAAGAGACTGGGATTTATAAATCTTATGCCATATATAACGATAGAACGGAAACTTACATCGAACGTATAAAAATAAATTACTTCTTTTATGCGATCGAAAAAGATTGCATTGGTTTAGACCAAATAATTATTGCTATGCATAAAAAGCTTGAAGAGACTTTTCTCGATCTGATTGAAATAGATAGTCATCTAAAACGCCTAGAAAGTGAAGTAAATAGCTTGAGCTATGCCGATCTTATGGTATTATTTGAAGAACTTTTAGACAGTTACCAAAGAAAAAAATCTTTAAGTGAAATAAAAAGAAAAATTACATATCTAAATGAAAAAATAACAGAAAAAAAACTTAAGCACAAACGAATAAACACACCTTGACAAGAGTTTTCGTTTTGTTATATAATCGAGTTATTAAAACAGATGAGGAAGACGTCTTATAAAGAAGTTTTAAGAGAATGTCACAATTGGTGCGAGTGACTAAATATGATTTATAAGAAAATCACTTCTGATGTGCTTATCTGAATATTTTAAGATAAGCCGTGAACCTAACGTTAAAAGGTAATAAGGTAAATGTTAAAAGTTTACGAATTAAGGTGGTACCACGGGTCTAGCTCGTCCTTTAGTTTGTAAACTTTTTTTATTAGAAAGAAGGAAAAATTTATGGATTACAAAGACACATTAAAAATGCCAAACACTGAATTTCCAATGAGAGGCAACCTACCTGAAAATGAGGTATTACAAAGACAAAAATGGGAAGAAATGGATCTCTACAATCTTCGTAAAGAAAAAAATAAAGATGGTGTACCATTTGTATTACACGATGGGCCACCTTACGCGAACGGTGATATTCATGTCGGCCATTCTTTAAATAAAACGATCAAAGATTTTATAAACAGGTATAAGGCGATGAAAGGTTACAACGTTACAATTATTCCAGGCTGGGATACACATGGACTTCCAACTGAGCAAGCGGTTACTAATTCGGGCATCGATCGTAAAAGTATGAGTAAATTAGAATTTAGAAAATTATGTAAAGAATTTGCAGAAGGTCAAGTCAAAAAACAGATGGAAGGTTTTAAGAAACTAAACGTTTTAGCAGATTGGGACCATTCTTACATTACATATCAAAAAGAATTTGAAGCTAGCCAAATTAAAGTATTTGGAGAAATGGTAAAAAAGGGTTTAATCTTTAAAGGAATGAAACCAGTTTACTGGAGTCCTAGTTCTGAATCAGCTCTTGCAGAAGCAGAAATTGAATACAAAGATAGAAAAGATGCTTCAATATATGTGGCATTTCCGATTAAAGACGGCAATGACGTTTTAGACTCAGGTGATAATCTTGTAATATGGACGACAACACCTTGGACTATTCCAGGAAACACTGGTATATGTGTAAATGAATCTTTTGACTATATAAAAGTTAAAGTAGGAGACAAATTTTACGTCGTTGCAAAAGACTTACTCGAAAGTCTAACAGAGCTATTTGAATGGCAAAACGTCGAAAAAGTTAAAACATTTAAAGGAAAAGAAATCGTCGGTTTAGAATACGATCACGTCTTTGGCACTCGAACAGGAAAAGTAGTTTATGGTGATCACGTCACATTAGATTCCGGAACAGGTCTCGTTCACACAGCACCTAGCTATGGACAAGACGACTTTGAAATTGGTAAAAAATTTGGTCTTGACATGGTCTTTGGAGTGGATGACGATGGCAAACTGAACAAAGAATCAGGCGAAGAATTTGCAGGCATGTATTTTGAAGATGCCAATAAAGCTATCGGAATGAAACTAGAACAGTTAGGCGTTCTAATAAAACTAAAATGGATAACTCACTCATATCCTCACGATTGGAGAACAAAAAAGCCAGTTATATTTCGTGCTACTAGTCAATGGTTTTGTTCGATCGATTCGATTCGCGAAGACATACTACATGAAATAGAAAACAATATTATTTGGCATCCTGAATGGGGAAAAACACGTCTTTATAATATGATCAGAGATAGGGGAGATTGGTGCATTTCGCGCCAAAGAGCATGGGGAGTACCTATACCAATTTTCTATAACGAAGACGGTTCTGAAATATTAGATTACGACATTATTATGCACGTAGCAGACCTCTTCAAAAAGTATGGTAGCAATGTTTGGTTTGAGAGAAAAGCCAAAGATTTACTTCCAGAAGGTTATAAAAATCCCGCTAGCCCTAATGGAAACTTTAAAAAAGAAACCGACATCATGGACGTTTGGTTCGACTCAGGCTCTAGCCATACAGGTGTACTAGTAGATCGTGGTCTTTCCTACCCAGCAGACGTATACTTTGAAGGATCAGATCAATATAGGGGCTGGTTCAACTCTTCCTTAATTACAGGTGTAGCTCTATATGGTAAAGCACCATATAAGACTGTTATATCTCATGGATTCACTTTAGACGGTAAAGGACAAAAAATGAGTAAAAGTATCGGTAATACGATCGATCCCCTAAAACTCATTTCCCTTCACGGAGCAGACATTTTACGACTTTGGTGTGCAAGTGTCGATTACACTGAAGATGTTGCCATCAGCGATGAAATTATTAAACAAGTAAAAGAATCATATCGTAAAATTCGCAACACATATAAATTCATATTAGGTAACTTAAACGATTTTGATATCGAAAAAGACCAAATCGATTTCGGAAACATGCTACCATATGATCAATACATGATGATTAAACTAAATGAGTACACTAAAAAAGTTCAAGAGTCTTACGACAAATACAATTTTCAAGAAGTATATAAACTTACTAATAATTTTGTATCTTTTGATTTATCGAACTTTTACTTAGACTTCACTAAAGACATCTTATATATAGAAAAAGAAGATGCTCTTTCAAGAAGAAGTGTCCAAACAGTATTGTGGAATGTACTTTATAACTTAATAAGACTTTTAGCGCCACTTCTTCCATATACATCCGAAGAAGTATACAGCTATATGCAAGTTGGTGAAAAGAGTGTACATCTCGAAAATATGCCAGCAATATTAAAATATGAAAACTCAGATACAATACTAAAAAAATTCGAGACTTTTTTCCAAATTAAAGAAGACGTCAACAAAGTTTTAGAAGAGGAAAGGGCGAATAAATTGATTGGTTCTAGTCTAGAAGCAGAGATCTCTATTCATGCCGAAGGAGAATATAAAAATATTTTAGAAGAATTAAATCCTTATTTAAAACAATTATTCATCGTATCAGATGTAAAACTTGTAGAAGATAAATTGCCATTAATTTCCCATATCGAAGTTAAAGTAAATAAAGTTTCTGGCGAAAAGTGTGAAAGATGCTGGAACTATGTTGAAAAAACTCAAGACGGATTATGTATGAGATGTAAAAATATTTTGAAGTAGTGTAAAGTAAATGATAAGAAGACGTATTTTAATGTACGTTTTCTTTTCTCTCTATGTTATAATAGCATTCAACTCACAAAAAGAAGGTAAATTTCAATGATCGAAGAAATAATAAAATTTAATTTTGAAAATAAAGAATATATAATAAGTAAAGATGAACAAGGTATTTTATTTAGTATTAAAGAACTAGATGAAGTTCGTACTAAATTAAGTCCTAAAGAAGAAGCTTTAATAAAAACAGTATATAGTTTATTAGTAGGCAAAAAAGAAGATTACATTCTCTTATCTAATACTACGTATCGTTCCATGACTTTTAAAACTTTAGTAAACAAGAAAAATGGATTATATTCGTTTTTAAGTAATACTAATTCTAAAGACGAAATTGAAGCCATAAAAGAACTTAACTATATTTTTAATAATCAAAACAGTTTTTTAAATGATAATTTCTCTGACGAAGAAGAACATCGTTTAGCCGATATACTACACAAAGCTCATGTCATTTTAAAAGTAAGCGGTATTATTTTAGCAGTAAGCTTATCACTTAAGATGACACTCTATACACTTCCCCACATCCCTTCAAATTATCCTGAATTTGTAGCAGATTACCACATGGATAAAATAAGAGTCGAACATTTTTCCTCTAAACAGAAATACGATTTTCACGAAATAGAAGACATCATCGATGGTAATTCTAATTTAACAGAAGATGAAAAAGAATTTTGTAAAAAAATTAAAACTATACTTGATGAAAATATAGACGTTATTAATTTTGAAACTGTAAAAAGGCATATGCGTAATCTAAAAATTAACTATTGTGTTTCAGAAACTGAATCTAATCATGGCACTGTTGGAAAATATCACGTAGTAGGGAATAAAAAATATCAAATCGATCTCATACCATTTGAATCTTATCCTACAAAAAACTTTCAAACTTCAAATAAAATCGTATTAGCACACGAACTGCAACATGCTCTAGATGACTACGGATGGCTTGCAAACCTTTCAGACTCCCAAGTAACAGTTGTAAGTAATAATGAATTATTGTATGAAACTTTTAACGAATTAGTTTTACGAGAATATGTAAGTTATTTTACAACTGACGAATTTGTAAAAGCTTATCAATTATATATGCCTCCTACTTATGTTTTATGTGAAATACTTGATGAAGAAACTATCAAAAACTATAAATTTAAAACCGATAGTTACTACATCACAAATTATTTATCATCATTAAATATACCTTTAGAAGATATATACGATTTTTATAGATCATTTAAAGAACTCGATATATTAGTTAAAGAACGAGACTATGAAAAATTATTTCAGATGACTAGACATATATATACTTTATTAGATAAATTTTATCGAGCTAAATTTGGATATGGCATAGACTCAGACTTAATCGCGATGTCTTATCTTTATTCAAGCATTTTCTCTACTGAAGAAATCGACAATACTTTAGACACATATTTTAATGGTCAAATATATTTTGTTGAACCAAAAGGATATGTTGGAAAACGATTTAAAAAAGAACATCGAGGTGTTAAAGTATATACAGATAAAGGCCAAGAATATTTGATAACCGAAGAGAATAGATTAATAACATATAATAGAAAGAATGATACAAATGAAAAAAGATATTAACCAGGAATTATTTATAAACGCTAGATATTTAGGAACATCCGCTTTAAAATTCAGATTATTTATATGTAAAAATGGCGTATTAAAACAGTGTAAAATAAGTTCTAATAAGAACTCTATGTTATGTAAACTATCCGCTTTACCACTAGAAGTACGCCAGTCTGTTTCCAAAATTTACTATTTAGAAAAAGGAATTTTAAAAAGGTACATCGCAAGTACACGAACAAAAGAGCTAATTCGAAGTAAAGATTTACTCTGTAAACTCGAAGACTTATCAGAAGAAGTCATCGAACACTTAACAACAACAATTTATGATGAAAAAGGTAACAAAATTTTAAAAAGCTTCATTTTAAGTACAGGTTCATGGAAAAAAGCTCAAGATCAAAACAAGCTATGGTGTAAACTATCCGATTTGCCTTTTGAAATACAAGAAAGTCTTTCACACATGGCAAACACATTGAGTGAAATCACACATAAAAAGGAATCCACATCGGGAATTTATGATAATAGTCATGTAAAGATTTTTGTTGATGGAGAGACATTATTAGTACCCGTTGTTGGTCGCTTATTACCTAGTGATGGTATTTATGCTTATACGATTAAATTAAAACAAAATAAACCTTCTATAGAACCGATTGTAGTTTGTTGGAATTGTCACTGGTCTGATTTATTCGCAGGAAATACAGAGTTTGGAAATAATGTGTTTTGTTTATTCACAGATTTATCTGATCAGCAAAGAAAAGATTTTTATGACGATGCCATCCCTTTAAAAGATATTCCACAATTTTTAGGCTTACAAACTAATCAAAGCAAAATTCTAAAATTTGGAAAAAAAAGTTCAAACAAATAAACTTATCTATAAATATTTAGTAGACGGTTAAAATAAAAGCTAGATTTTTATAATCATAAATGATATCATATTCTCAATAATACTTAAAGAAAGGTAAAACAATATGTATCATTCAATATCAAAAAAGATTGTAATTGTAAGCTGTATAATATGCATATTTTTGCTACTAATTTTTATTAGATCATATTCATTTTTCATTAATCAATTAGGAGAAACCCATAATGAAGAAATAAATACAACTACTGCAACATTAGCTTTAATCTTTTCTGACGGAAATATGGGCTTTAGTAAAAGCTTAAATTTTGGAGAAACCGCAGTTAAAACTTTTACTATTGAAAACACAGGCACACTAGAATCTTTTGTAAATCTGAATTTTGAAAACCTAATTAATACTTATACTCATAACTCATTAACTTTCACATTATCATATTCAGAAACTGAAAATGGGGAATATCAGACTATTGTAATGGACAGAAATATTTTTACTAGTGATTCTCCAATAAAGCAAGTAATAGTTTCAAATTTAAAAATCCCATCAAAAACAAAATATTTTTACAAACTGGATATAACCCTCAACTATTTAGAAAATATAAATCAAACAGACGATTTACAAGCAACTTTTAGCACAAATTTTTCTATAAGTGAAGGTAAAGAAAATATTGTAAAAAAAATAAAAGCATCAGCACATCCAGAAAACGAACAACCAAACTTTTCGATTGCAGCAACTACTGATGAAGGAGTTTACCAAACAACAGACGATTATGGTACGAGTTATTATTTCAGAGGAGCTGTTAAAAATAACTATGTAAAGTTCGCAGGATTTTATTGGAGAATTATAAGGGTAAACGGAGATGGAACTTTAAGAATTATATATGATGGAACTGAAGCTCATAGTAATGAAGATACTAGTAATGATAGAGTAATTTCAAATAGTGCTTATAATATAGGCAATTCTGATGCCAAGTATGTAGGATATATGTATGGACCAGCTGGTACCCAAAACAGTACTTCAAAAAGCATGGCACAATCAAATATTGAAGACTCAAATATCAAAAAAGTTATAGATAGTTGGTATGAAAACAATATTCCAATGGAAATGCGCAATTTCCTAGCAGATGAAATATTTTGTAATGATCGAAGCACAGCACCTTCAGCAGGTATATGGTATAAAATCTCTTCTGAACAAGATACCGCTCTAGGATATGGAAAAAATTTAACAATATATGGAGGATGGCAAAGAACTAGAAATGTTAATGACAGCTGGAAAACGAGTTTATCATTAACATTAAAATGCTCTCAAAAAAATGATGCCTTTACAGTGCAAGATACTAATCTTGGTAATGGCTCTCTTAAATATCCTATAGCAACAATTACCTCAGACGAAGTATTTTTTGCAGGTAATAGAGGTGACAATAACAATACAAAATATTATTTATTTAGAAATATAAGATTTTGGACTATGACTCCTTTTGATGTAGCACATGGTATATCTACAGTATTCACTTCCAATTTAAATGAATTTTATAGCACTAATAACGTTTCTAGTAATTATAGTGTTCTTCCTGTAATAAACCTTTCACAAGAATTTATAGAATCGATGGTAGGATCAGGAACTATGGAAGATCCATATATTGGAATAAATGAAAGAACAATATAAAATTTTAAATTTTAAAGAAAATTATTATTAATTTATAAACAGAGTGATATTAAATAATTAAAGTTTATTATCATTTTTTTCTTTTCAAAAAAATTTTGCAAAAATTTATTAAAAAAAATTACAAAAACTACTTGCATTTGCCTTTAAGTTCGGCTATAATGGTAAGTGGTTTGACTGCTTAGATGTGCGAGGTTGCTGATACGCCTCGGTAAGTTGCAAGAATTTTATTGAGGATAAGTCAGGTAATTCACACGGAGCAAGTTTATACTAGATGTAAACGAAGGGAGGACATGCAAATGTCAAATAACAAGATTCGTATTAGACTAAAAGCTTATGACCACAGATTATTGGATACAGCTTGCGGTAAAATACTCGAAACTGTTAAAAGAACTGGGGGAGAAGTATCTGGACCTGTACCACTTCCAACTGAAATTGAGAAGATTACTATCCTAAGAGCTGTACATAAGTACAAAGATTCAAGAGAACAATTTGAACGTCGTACTCACAACAGACTTATCGATATCAAAAACCCTAGTAAAGAAACTATCGATGCTATGGGTCGCTTAGATCTTCCTAGTGGTGTCGGAATCGAAATAAAAACAAAATAAAATGACGAAAGGATGAAAGATTATGAAAGGAATCTTAGGTCGTAAAGCCGGAATGACTCAGGTTTTTACGAAAGAAGGTAAAGTAATTCCTGTCACAGTAATCGAAGTTGAACCAAACGTAGTTACTCAAATCAAAACAAAAGAAACTGATGGCTATGAAGCAATTCAATTAGGTTACCAAGACAGAAAAGAAAAAAATGCTACAAAAGCTAGCATCGGGCATGCAAAAAAAGCTCAAACAAATCCTAAGCGCTACTTAAAAGAAATCAGAGACGTCAACGTTTCCGAATATGCGCTAGGTCAAGAATTAAATTCTAGCGTATTTACGCCAGGAGAAATCGTCGATGTAACAGGAACATCTAAAGGTAAAGGATACCAAGGTGTTATTAAAAGACATGGACAATCAGAAGGACCAAAGACACACGGTTCAAGATATCATAGAAGACCAGGTTCACTTGGTACTATGCGTCCAATGCGTGTTCTAAAAGGTAAAAAACTTGCTGGACATATGGGTAACGAAACAGTTACTGTCCAAAACTTAGAAATCATAGAAGTGAGCACTACTGATAACTATATTTTAGTTAGTGGTAATGTTCCAGGACCAAAAAATTCTTTAGTTTTAATTAGATCTGCTGTTAAAGGTGGAACTGTAGCTCCAAAGGAAATCGTTTCTTATGAAAGTGTTACTGCAGAGATTATTGATTCTTCTACTAATGTCGAACCAACTAATGTAGAAGAAACTGCAAGTGATAACCAAGTAGAAGAAGCCTCTACTCCAGAAGCAACAGAAACTGAAACAGAACAAACTTCTAATGTAGAAGAAACTAAGGAATCTGAAACACAAGAGGAAGAAAAGGCAGCAGCCTAATTCTTGTGAAAGGAGAACTTAAACATGAATAAAACTAACGTTATTAACCTTAAAGGTGAAAATGTAAAAGAATTAAAACTAAATGAGAATATTTTTGGAATTGAACCAAATGATATCGTCTTAAAAAAGGCTTTAAAATTACAGATGGATGCTGTAAGACAAGGTACTGCTAAGACTAAAACTCGTAGTGAAGTATCAGGAGGAGGACGTAAACCATACCGTCAAAAAGGTACAGGTAATGCTCGTCAAGGATCAATTCGTTCTACACAATATAGACACGGTGGAATCGTATTTGGACCAACTCCACGTAGCTATGGATTTAAAACAAATAAAAAAGAAAGAGTACTTGCTCTTAAATCAGCATTAAGTCATAAATTAGCTGCTAATGAAGTAGTAGTAATTGATAATATCGACTTTGCTGAAATAAAAACTAAGACAGTCAAAGACTTAATAAAGACATTGAAGCTAGATGGGAAAGTATTATTTGTAACAAAAGGTGAAGCTGAGAACTTATATATGTCTACACGCAACCTAGGATATACTGATGCTATTATGGCTGATGAAATCAATGTTTATGACATCGTTAACTCAGATACAATTGTATTTGATGAAGAAGCGATTAAATATATCGAGGAGGCGCTTAGCTAATGCATTACGGAGATATAATTATTGCACCAGTTATCACTGAAAAATCTAGTGTTGTTTCAAGCGATGGAAAAACTTATGTATTCAAAGTTAATAAGAATGCTAATAAATTCCAAATCAAAGATGCAGTTGAAAAAGCATTTAATGTTAAAGTAGCAAAAGTTACTACACTAAACACTAAAGCTAAAAACAAAAGAGTTGGAAGATATACTGGAAAAACTAAAACTTATAAGAAAGCTTATGTTACTTTAGTAGAAGGTAACACAATAGAAATGTAAAAGGAGGACTTTTTATGGCAATTAAGAAATATAAGCCTACCACTAACGGTAGACGTGGAATGTCAACACTAAAAAACGAAGAGATTACTACGTGTACACCAGAGAAAAGTCTTCTAGCAAAGAAAACTAAAACAGGTGGACGTAATAATTTAGGAAGAACAACTGTTAATCATATCGGTGGAGGAGCTAAACAAAAATATCGTATTATCGATTTCAAAAGAAATAAACATGGCGTTCCTGCACGTGTTGCAACTATCGAATATGACCCAAACAGAAGTGCTAACATTGCGTTATTAAACTATAAAGATGGTGAAAAGAGATATATCTTAGCACCTAAAGATTTGAAAGTTGATATGATTGTCGAATCAGGCGAAAATGTCGACATCAAAGTAGGAAATGCCCTACCACTTGCAAGCATTCCTGTTGGTACTGTTGTACACAACATCGAACTTAAACCTGGAAAAGGTGGAGAACTTGCGAGAAGTGCTGGTACAAGTGCTCAAATTATGGGTAGAGAAGGTAAATATGTTATGCTTCGCTTACAAAGTGGAGAAATGCGTAAAGTACTAGGAACTTGTATGGCGACAGTTGGAGTTGTTGGAAACGAAGACTATGAATTAGTAAATTTAGGTAAAGCTGGACGTAAAAGGCATATGGGTGTAAGACCTACAAATAGAGGTTCTGTTATGAACCCTAACGATCACCCACACGGTGGTGGTGAAGGACGTGCACCAGTTGGACGTAAAGCACCGATGACACCTTGGGGTAAACCAGCTCTTGGTCTAAAAACACGTAAAAATAAAAAAGCTTCTGACAAGCTAATAGTCAGTAGAAGGAAGAAATAGGTGAACTAAAATGGCAAGAAGTTTAAAAAAAGGACCTTACTGTGCTAAAGATTTAATGAAAAAAGTACAAGCAGCTAAGAGCAGTCCTAAAAAAGAAGTTATTAAAACTTGGTCTCGTCGTTCTACTATTTTTCCAGACTTTGTAGGACTAACATTTGCAGTACACAATGGAAAAGATTTTATCCCAGTATATGTTACTGAAGATATGGTAGGACACAAGCTAGGTGAGTTTGCATTAACTCGTAAATTCACTGGACACGGCGGAAATAAGTAGGAGGGTAAAGTATGGAAACTTATGCAATACATAAAGGCGCTATGGTAGCTCCACGAAAAGCAAGAATGACTATGGACCTCATAAGAGGGAAAAAAGTTTCAGAAGCTAGAACTATTTTAGCAGGTACTAATACCAAGTCTAGTAGACTTATCGTTAAAGTTTTAAATTCTGCTGCAGCTAATGCAACAAATAATTTAGGACTTAACGAATCCGATCTTATTATAAGTGAATGTTATATTAATCCAGGACAAACTATCAAAAGAATTAAATTTGGTAGCCGTTCTAGAGTAAATAGACATGATCATAGAACAAGTCATATAGTAGTTAAAGTATCAGACGGAAAAACTGAGACTGTAAAGGAGGCAAAATAATGGGACAAAAAGTCAATCCTAATGGATTTAGATTAGGCGTTAATAAAGACTGGAAGAGTAAATGGTACTCTAGTAAAAATGATTTTGCTGACAAACTTTTAAATGATATTAAAATGCGTGAATTCTTATTCAAAAAATTATCAGATGCAGCAGTATCAAGCATCGTAATCGAAAGAGATAATAAAAAGACTAACGTTAAAATATCAACTGCTAGACCAGGTGTAATCATCGGTCAAGGCGGAAAAGAAATAGAAGTTTTAAGAAACGACTTAAAAAAATTAACTGGCGAAGAAGTATACGTACAAATCGTTGAAGTTAAAAATCCAGATATGAATGCACAATTAGTTGCAGATTCTATCGCTAGTCAAATCGAAAACAGAGCTAGCTTCAGAAATGCCCAAAAACGTGCAATCAGAAACACTATGAAAGCAGGAGCTAAAGGAATTAAAACTAAAGTTTCTGGTAGATTAGGTGGAGCTGAAATCGCAAGAAGTGAAGGATACACAGAAGGTACTGTACCACTACATACACTACGTGCTAATATCGACTATGCAACAAGCGAAGCTGATACAACTTATGGAAAAATTGGTGTAAAAGTATGGATTTACAAAGGAGAAATCCTTGGTGTACCTGCTTCATTAGAAGAAGAGACAGACAGACGTCCAAAAAATCGTGATAATAGACAAAGAAATAACAACAGACCAACTAACAGAGAAAATAATCACGAAAATAAAGATGTAAAAGGAGGTAATACCAATGTTGATGCCAAAGAGAGTTAAATATAGAAAACCTCACCGTCTATCATACGAAGGTAAATCAAAAGGTAATACTGAATTACATTTTGGAGAATTCGGTCTTATGGCTACTGAAGGTGGATACGTTAATGCTAAACAAATTGAAGCAGCTCGTATAGCGATGACTCGTTATATGAAACGTGGAGGAAAAGTATGGATTAACATTTTCCCACATTTAGGTAGAACTGCTAAACCTCTAGGCGTTCGTCAAGGAACAGGTAAAGGTAACGTAGAAGAATACGTAGCAGTAGTAAAATCAGGCAAGATTATGTTTGAAATAGGAGAAGTAAGCGAAGAAATCGCTCGCGAAGCCTTACGTCTTGCAGCACATAAACTTAGTGTAAAAACTAAAATTGTAACTAAAGAAAGTGGTGTTAATTAATGAAAGCAGAAGAAATTAGAAAATTGACACTTGAAGAAATCGATAAAAAGATTATCGAATGTAAAAATGAATTGTTTGATTTAAGAATGAAACAAGCTAACGGTTCATTACGTGAAACACATAAAATTCATGCTTTGCGTAAAGATATCGCTAGATTAAAAACAGTGCGAGTAGAGCTAGAAAATGGAGGTAATTAATTATGAGTGAAACTAAAAAAGTTACTTTAATAGGTAAAGTTGTAAGTGATAAAATGGACAAAACTATTACAGTTTTAGTCGAAACTCAAAGAAAGCATCCATTATATGGTAAAAGAGTTAAATATTCTAAAAAATACCATGCTAGAGACGCAGCCAATGAAGCAAAAATAGGAGATACAGTTAAGATAGTACAAACTAGACCACTTAGTAAAACAGTTAACTATGAACTAGTTGAAATACTTGAAAAAGCTGTAATCCTTTAGGAGGTAACTTATGATACAAACAGAGAGTAGATTAAAAGTTGCTGATAACTCAGGTGCAAGAGAAATACTTGTTATCAGAGTTTTGGGCGGAAGTAAAGTTAGATATGCTAATATTGGTGACGTTGTAGTAGGAACTGTTAAAAAAGCCCTACCAAACGGAAACGTCAAAGCAGGAAAAGTAGTTAAAGCAGTAATCGTTAGAAGCGTACAAGGTGTAAGAAGAGCTGATGGAAGTTATATCAAATTTGATGACAACGCTTGCGTATTAATCAAAGAAGATAAAACACCAGTAGGAACTCGTGTACTAGGACCTGTTGCGAGGGAACTTCGTGATAAGGAATATGCAAAAATAGTATCACTTGCACCAGAAGTTTTATAGGAGGACGACATGAAAATAAAAGTTGGAGATACCGTTTTAGTCATTGCTGGATCCGATAAAGGAAAAACAGGAAAAGTTACTAAAACATTAAAGAAAGAAAACCGCGTTATCGTTGAAGGCGTACATGTTGTTAAAAAACACATTAAGCCTAATAGATTTAATGAGACTGGTGGAATTCTTGAAACAGAAGCACCAATTCATGCCTCTAATGTAAAATTAGTAGATGATAAAACTGCAAAAAAAACTACAAAAACTGCAAAATCTAAGAAGGAGAGTGAAAAATAATGACAACATATAAAAAACTATACGAAGAAAAAATCGTTAAAGAACTTATGGATGAATTTCACTATTCTTCTAAAATGGAAGTACCTAAATTAGACAAAATTGTTGTCAATATAGGTGTTGGAGACGGAGCTCATGATGAAAAATTTATCGAAGCTGCTGTCCGTGAGCTTGCATTAATTACTGGACAACAACCAGTTATTACAAAAGCTAAAAAATCTATTGCTGGATTTAAAATAAGAGAAGGCAATACAATCGGTACAAAAGTTACTCTTCGTGGAGACAACATGTATTTATTCTTCGAGAAGTTAGTACGTATCGTTTTACCAGCCGTTCGTGACTTTAGAGGTATTTCTCCTAAAGCTTTCGATGGAAAAGGTAATTATACTTTAGGATTAAAAGACCAATTAGTTTTCCCTGAAGTTGTATATGATGATGTCGTTAAAGTTCGTGGTATGGATATCGTATTCGTAACTACTGCTAAAACTAACGACGAAGCATTAAAATTATTAAGTGGCTTTGGAATGCCATTTAGAAAGTAGGTAATAACTATGGCAAGAAAGAGTTTAGTTGTTAAGAGCAAACGCAAACCTAAATTTAAGGTTCGTGAATATACACGTTGTGAAAGATGTGGACGTCCACATGGAGTACTTAAGAAGTACAAATTATGCCGTATTTGTTTTAGAGAACTTGCTAATGAAGGCGAAATTCCAGGCGTAAAGAAATCAAGTTGGTAGAAAGGAAGCGTAGGAGATATGAACGATAGAATAGCAGATATGCTTACGAGAATTCGTAATGCTAATATAATGAAATACGATACTGTCGAAGTTGTTGGAACTAAAATAACTGAAGAAATTGCTAGAATTTTAAAGCAAGAAGGTTATATATCTGACTACAGCGTAGAAAAAAGTATCAAAGGTAATAAGATGAATTTAAATCTTAAATATGCTAATAACAAAAAAGAACGTGTTATCACAGGTCTTAAAAGAATTAGTAAACCTGGACTTCGCGTATATGCCGCGTGTTCCGAACTTCCTAGAGTACTTAATGGTTTAGGAATTGCTATCATCTCTACATCTAAAGGTGTTATGACTGATAAAGAAGCACGTAACAATGGATTAGGAGGCGAAGTACTTGCCTATATTTGGTAAGGAAATAATATGAGTAGAATAGGAAATAGAATACTTAATATTCCCGATGGAGTTACAGTAACAGTAGATAATACAAACGTTACAGTTAAAGGTTCAAAGGGTGAGCTTAGCCTAGTCGTAAGTGATTTAATCACTGTCGAAGTTAAAGATAATACGGTATTAACAAAAAGAAAAAATGAAACAAAAAATGCTAAAAGCCTTCACGGTACTACAAATTCTTTAATAAATGGAATGATTATTGGTGTTAGCCAAGGTTATGAAAAAGGATTAGAGATTAGCGGTGTAGGTTATAGATTTAATGTTGCTGGTAACAAAATTACTATTACAGCAGGATTTTCACATCCAGTTGTTGTAGATGTTCCAGCAGGTTTGAGTGTTGAACAAGTAAATAATACAGAAATTACTATTAAAGGAATAGATAAGCAAGCTGTTACTAAGTTTGCGGCTGAGATTCGTGACTGGAGAAAACCTGAGCCTTATAAAGGTAAAGGAATTCGTTACAAAGGTGAACGTATCCGTCGTAAAGAAGGTAAAAAGGCTGCTAAATAGGGTAAAGGAGAATTATTATGATAAAAAAAGAAGCAAACAATACTTTACGTGTTAGAAGACACAAAAGAGTAAGAACTAAAGTTTCAGGTACTGCTAGTACTCCAAGACTTAACGTATTTAGATCTAATGCCCAAATTTTCGCACAAATAATTGATGACGAGGCTGGTAAAACTTTAGCTAGTTCATCTTCAATAGAACTCAAACTTAAAAACGGCGGAAATGCCGAAGGAGCACGCGAAGTTGGTAAAGACATCGCTAAAAAAGCCGTTAAGGCTGGTATCACTTCAGTCGTATTCGATCGTGGTGGATACCAATATCACGGACGTGTGCAAGCACTTGCTGAAGCTGCACGTGAAGCGGGATTAGAATTCTAGGAGGAACGACATGGAAAACGAAGTTAAGAAAAACGAAACAAAAGAATTCAAAAAAGATAATAAACGTGAATTCAAAAAGAACCAATCTAGAGATAATCGAAGAAGTAATGGACCTAGAGAAAAACTATTAAATGGTACTGTCGTTAACATTGCAAGAGTTACTAAGGTTACAAAAGGCGGAAGACGTATGCGTTTTGCAGCGACTTATGCTGTTGGAGACGGAAAAGGTCTAATCGGCTTAGGAACTGGTAAAGCTAACGAAGTACAAGATGCAATCAAAAAGGCTGAGCAAGCAGCTGGAAGAAACTTAATCAAAATTGCATTAGTTGACGGAAGAACTATCCCTCACGATGTAACTGGTAAATGTGGTAAAGCAAGTGTTTTATTAAAATCTGCTAAACCAGGTACCGGTGTTATCGCTGGAGGTACAGCTCGTGTTATTCTAGAGCTTGCTGGTGTTAAAGATGTCGTATCTAAAAGTTTAGGTTCTAATACTAAAATCAATGTGGCGAAAGCTACAATCGATGCTCTAAAGTCACTACGTACTCGTGAGCATATCGCTAGCCTTCGTGGTAAGAAAGTGGAGGAACTATAATATGAAATTAGAAAGTTTAAATACTACTCCAGAATACAAATCACGTAAAAGAGTTGGACGTGGTCCAGGAAGTGGAATGGGTAAAACATCTACTCGTGGACAAAAAGGACAAAAATCACGTAGTGGAGTATCAATTTCCCCTTGGTTCCAAGGTGGTCAAAGTCCACTTTATAGAAGAATTCCTAAACGTGGATTTAACAACAGAAGATTTGAAACTAAATATGCTGTTATCAATTTAAGTGATTTAAACAGATTTAATGACGGTGACGTAGTCACTCCAGAACTTTTAAAAGAAAAAGGCATAATTAAGAAACAACTTAATGGTGTTAAAGTTTTAGGTAACGGTGAATTAGATAAAAAAATAACTGTTAAAGCTAACAGATTCTCTACAAAAGCCGTTACTAAGATTGAAAGTAAAGGCGGAAAAGCCGAGGTGATTTAGATGTTTAAACGTCTACGAGGCTTCTTCGGTCCGACAAATAAAGATTTGAGACATCGATTGTTCTTTACAATCTTTGCCTTAGCTATATTTTCTATAGGAACTAACATTGTCGTACCGGGAGCTAAAACGATCACTAAAGACTTAGGATTTCTAGAATTATTAAATGTTATGGCAGGAGGAGGACTAAAGACTTTTAGTATCTTTGCCCTAGGAGTAATGCCATACATTACTGCTTCTATCCTCACTCAGATATTACAGATGGACATTATTCCATATTTCTCTGAGTTAAAAGAAGAGGGAGCAGCAGGAAGACAAAAGATTAATAAAATCAATAGATATTTAGGTATAATCTTTGCATTATTGCAAGGTTACATGTTCTCATATGCCTTCTTAAAAGGTTATGGTTCCCTAACAGTAATCAAAAGTTCCCTTGTTCTTGCAGGTGGAACAGCTTTCCTACTTTGGTTAGGAGATGAGATTACTAAAAAAGGAATAGGTAACGGTCAAAGCCTTATAATCATGGCTGGAATCGTACAAGGCATACCGAGCATATTCACATCAGCTTTTAATAGCTTTATAACGAATGGTAATAATCCTTTATGGCTCGGAATATTATTCTTTGCTCTATTTACTCTAACATATCTACTAATCATAGTAGGAGTTATATGGGTACAAGAAGCAGAACGAAGAATACCTGTACAATACTCTAATAGAACAGCTTCTTCTTATAAAGGAGAAAAGACATACTTACCAGTTAAACTTAATTCGGCTAACGTTATGCCTGTAATATTCGCAAGTTCTATTATTGGTATAGTATCGATGATCGCTCAATTTGTAAACAATGATACATTTAACAATATTGTTGAAAATTATATATCATATACATCTTGGCCTGGTCTTGCACTATACGTCGTATTGATTTATCTATTCGGTTATATTTATACAAAAATGCTTATGAACTCTGAAGAAATGGCAGAAAACTTGGATAAAGCACATGCCTACATTCCAGGAGTTACACCAGGGGATGCTACGAGCAAATTTTTAAGAAATTCGATTTCTAAAATTACTGTTGTTGGAAGCTTATTCCTAATTGTACTCGCTGTCCTACCTATTGTATTTACAAAAGTAACAGGTCTTGGCAATGAGATAACAATCGGAGGAACTGGACTTCTAATCGTTTGTGGTGTATGTCTAGAAACTTACAAACAATTAGAAAGTAGTGTTGTATCTAGAAATTATTCGACTTCAAAAAGAAGAGGCCGCTAATGTCTAAAAATATATTGTTCATCGCACCCCCAGCGGGTGGAAAGGGCACTATTTGCCGAGTGTTAGTAGAAAAAGATAATTATGTCCATATCTCAACAGGAGAAATGTTAAGAGATATCGAAGATGAAAAAATCAAAAGGGATCTTGCAAATGGAAATTTAATAGACGATAAAATTGTTATCGATTTGATTACAAAAAAATTGAGTAGTTTAAATGGAAAACCGTTCATACTGGACGGCTTTCCTAGAACACTTGCACAAGGAATCGAACTCGATAAGATTTTAAACGAATTAAATTTAACAATAGATCTAGTAATCGATTTAAAAGTATCTAATGATACTTTGATTAAACGCATTACGGGAAGACTAATATGTCCACATTGTAATCGTACATATAATAAATTTTTCATGCCCCCTCGTGTGAGTGGCATCTGTGATGTATGTAACAATAATCTTATAAAACGTACAGATGACAATGAAGAGACTTTTAAAGTTCGTTATAAAACGTTTATAGAAGAAACTTTTCCACTTATCGACTTTTATAAAAGTCAAGGCAAAGTAATTTCGATCGATGGCGAAGATAACATTTATGAACATATAGTAAGCGTGATTAATAATGATTAGTATAAAATCAAAAGAAGAAATAGAAAAAATTAAAAAAGCGGGTCACTTAAATTATTTAACTCGCGAACATTTGAAAACTTTAATTGTTCCTGGTATAACGACTAAAGAGATTGATGAAGAGGCTGGTAAGTTTATTACTAGTCACGGTGGTATCCCTAGCTCTAAAGGCTATGAAGGATATCCTGGTAACATTTGTGTTTCAGTTAATGAAGAAGTCGTTCATGGTATTGGAGGAGCTAGAGTTTTAAAAAATGGTGATATAGTTAGTATTGACATCGTAGTTGAAGTAGATGGTTATCATGCTGATGCTGCTGAGACTATACCTGTCGGAGATATTAACGCCAAAAAAACATATCTACTTAAACATACCGAAAAAGCACTTTATGAAGGACTTAAAGAAGTCAGAAATGGTGCTAAACTGGGAAATGTAAGTGCAAAAATTGAAGGCTATGCCAAAAAGCATAACCTCGGTGTTGTAAGAGAATTAGTCGGACACGGAATTGGTACTAGTATGCATGAAGAACCTGATGTTCCAAACTTTGGTACTTATGGTACTGGTATAACACTAAAGACAGGAATGACTATTTGCATCGAACCGATGCTGACAAGTGGTAAAAGATATGTAAGAGTTCTGAGTGATGACTGGACAATTGTAACACTGGACAAAAAACCTAGTGCACACTTTGAACACACCATTGTCGTTACAGATGATGGATACGAAATTTTAACAGGAGAGTGAACTATGGCTAAAGAAGTTAAAATTAAAGTAGAAGGTAAAGTTCTAAGCGAAAGCCACGGTACTTATGAAATAGAACTGCCAAACAAAGTTATTATAAAAGCTAAGATCTCAGGAAAGATGCGAATGAACATCATCCGTATATTGCCAGGAGACACAGTTGTTGTGGAAATGTCTCCATACGATTTAGGCAACGGATTAATAACTTATCGTAAGTAAAAAACTGTGGATGTATTAGAACAACAAAATAAGCTACTATTAAAGCTCACATTTCTGGTAAAATGCGAATGACATTCATCCGTATTTTACCAGGCGAAAAATAGTAGTATACAGGCACCTAGAAATAACATGTGGGCTAATTACTTAAGAAAGTAACGGAGGGAAAATTATGAAAGTAAGACCATCAGTAAAGCCAATTTGTGCTAAATGTAAAGTTATTAAAAGAAAAGGTAAAATAATGGTTATTTGTGAAAACCCAAAACACAAGCAAAGACAAGGTTAGGAGAGTAAATTATGGCACGTATTAAAAATGTTGAATTACCAAATAATAAAAAAACTTATATCGGATTAACTCATATTTATGGTATAGGTCAAGCTACTGCAAAAGATATTTGCTTAAATGCAAAAGTAGATGAAAACAAAAAAATTGGTGAATTATCAAACGAAGAAATAGCAGCACTTCGTAGTGAAATCGATAAACACCTAGTTGAAGGTGAACTACGTCGTGAAGTTCAAACTAACATCAAAAACAAAATGGAAATAAATTCTTATCAAGGTGTTAGACATAAAAAAGGATTACCTGTAAGAGGACAAAGAACTAGTAGAAATGCTAAAACTCGTAAGGGTAAAGTAGTTGCTAATAAGAAAAAAGCTACTAAATAGGAGGATTAAAAATGGCTTATAATAGAAGAAAAAGAAAAGTTAAAAAGACTGTCCTTGAAGGACAAGCGCATATTCAATCGACTTATAACAACACTATTGTAACTATTACAGATACAAAAGGAAATGTTGTAAGTTGGGCTTCTGCAGGAACTATCGGTTATAAGGGTTCTAAGAAAAAGACTCCTTATGCTGCAGGACTTAGTGCTGAGGCATGTGGAAAAGTTGCTGTAGATATGGGTATGAAAAAGATTGAAGTTCATGTTAAAGGTGTAGGAAATGGTAGAGAAAATGCTATTCGTAGCTTACAAACTGCAGGACTTGAAATAACAGCAATTATTGATGAAACACCAGTACCACACAACGGATGTAGACCACCAAAACGTCCAAGAAATTAGTAAAGGGGTGAAATATAATGACGCTAAATTTTGAAAAACCTGATTATAAAATACAAGAATATAACGAAAGTAACTTTTATTGCCAATTCAAACTAGAACCATTAGAAAGAGGATTCGGTACTACTCTAGGTAATGCTTTCCGTAGAGTGATGCTATCAAGCTTACCAGGATCAGCTATTACTTCAGTAAAAATTGAAGGAGTAATGCACGAATTCCAAAAAATTGATGGAGTTTTAGAAGACGTAACTGGAATCGTACTTAACTTAAAAAGTGTAGTTATCAAAAATCATACTGGAGAAGCTAAAACACTTCGCTTAGTTAAAAAAGATGAAGGACCAGTATTGGCAGGAGATATCGAACATGATGCCGATATCGAAATTATCAATCCTGATCTAGTTATTGCAAACATAGTAAAAGGTGGAAGTATAGATATGACTCTCACAGTTGGATGTGGAAGAGGATATGTCGATGCGGCTCAAAACAAAGCAATTTTAGGTAGTGCTATGCAACCTGGAGAAATTGCTATAGATAGCCTATATTCTCCAATCGAAAGAGTTTATTTTGAAGTAGAACCTGCTCGTGTAGGACACAATGAAAACTTTGATAAACTAAATATGTATGTTTATACAAACGGTTCGATGACACCAGAAGAAGCTATGGCATTATCTGCAAAAATATTAGTAGAACACTTAAACATTGTCATGGATATCAATAACATAAGTGACCTATCTGGTATCATGGCTGAAAAGAAAATCGATGTTATAACTAAGACTTTAGAAACGCCTATCGAAGAAATAGAATTCTCTGTACGTACTTATAACTGCTTGAAAAGAGCAAACATCAATACTGTACAAGATCTAATCGATAAGAGAGAAGCAGAAGTTACAAAAATACGTAATTTAGGTAAGAAGTCATTAAAAGAAGTAATTGATAAAGTTAATGAGATGGGACTTAAGTTCCACGAATAGAAAGTGAGGAGATTGAATTGAGAAAACTTAACAGAGAAACACACATTAGAAGAAGTATTTTAGCAGGACTTACTAAAACTGTGTTGACAAATGGCTATGTAGTTACTACTGAAGCTAGAGCTAAAGAAGTTCGCGTATTAGTAGAAAAAATGATCACTCTTGGTAAAAGAGGAACACTAGTTTCTAGAAGAAATGCACTTGCTTTCTTACATAATGATAAAAGAGTTGTCGATATAATATTTAACGATCTAGCTAAAAAATATGAAAATAGAAATGGTGGATACACTAGAATCTTAAAGCTTAAAGAGAGAAAGGGCGACGATGCTTTAGAAGTTCGTCTTGAATTAGTTGACTAATAAAGATTACGATTACTTAGAAGATCTTCTTAAAGAAGTAATTGTGATATGTTACAATAGGAAGTATCATCCTAAAATGAATTTCCAACCGCGTATTGAAAAAGCTAAAGCTATAATAGGTGAATTATCACCTGATGAGAAAAAATATATAAGAGCTGAAACTTTAAAATTTTTTCAAACTTTAAAAGAAGATCATCAAAGAAATATATCTAGACGAAAATAAACTATTGCAAAATTATTGCAGTAGTTTTTATTTACTTTAAAACTAAACTGTAACTTATTTGTAACATAATTCGTATATAATTAATTAAAATCAACTAAAAAGTTACATACAACAACTAAAAATTGGTTGAATGCAACTTAGTTATTACTATAAAATCGTATGAGAGGTGATTTTATCTGATGAAATATATTTCCAACATTACAAAATTGTTATGTTTAAATGCACTTTTTTTACGTCTATCATGGGGACAAATAAACCAAATTGTGATACAATATAAAAGGATGAACAAAATAACTGTTTTGCAAAAAATAAAAACTTGTTGTGAAGGGAGTGTTATTTAATGAAAAGATTAATAAAGAAAATTAAAAACAAAATTAAACCAAAAACTTTAATTAATGTCGGAATATTCGTACTGATACTAGGACTTACAATTTCAGTAGTCTTCAAAAACAACAACCCAGGAGAAATAATGGACAACTTAAAAAACTCGAATAAATGGTTTATTTTAATCGCGCTTCTATGTATGTTTCTCTATATCATGGGTGAAGCTCTTAATATATATAGAATACTAAAAAACTTTAAAGATAAAACGACATTATCTAAATGTTTCAAATATAGTTTAGTCGGCTTTTTCTTTAGTTCTATAACTCCTTCCTCTACAGGTGGACAACCGATGCAAGTATATTTTATGAATAAAGACAAAGTTCCAATTTCCCACGGAACACTAGCTCTTCTAGTGCAACTTCTAAGTTTTCAATTCGTTACCTTACTCCTAGCAGTAGTCGGCTTCTTTCTAAATCGAGATATCCTCTTACATCATATAGGAAACATCAAATACCTTATGCTGTTTGGAATCACAGTCAATATAGTAATAGAAGTATTTTTATTCATTATGATCTTCTCAAAAAAGATGGGCGAAAAAATAATGGACTTCGTTTATAAAATGTTAAAAAAATTTAAATATAAAAAGGCAGAATCGTTTAAAACAAAATCGGATGCTCAACTTAAAGAATATCACGAATGTGCAAACTACTTAAATAAGCACAAAGCATTGCTAGTAAAAACCATTCTAACAACTATTCTACAACTAAGTGTATATCACTGTGTACCATATTTTATTTATAAATCTTTCGGTTTATCTAACTACAATGCCTTTAACTTCATATTTATGGAAGCTGTCTTATACATTTCAGTTGCTAGTCTTCCATTCCCTGGTGCTATGGGCATAAGTGAAGGAAGCTTTATGATTATGTTTAAAATGTTTTTCCCCGCAGCAATTCTCGGAAGCGCTATGATAATATCTCGCACTGTCAACTTTTATCTTTTCATCGTTATATGCTTAATGTTGATCGGTGCTTATGTCTTATACGATAAAATAAGAGAGAAAAAAAGTTTAAACAAACAATTACAAAATTAATCTATGTCAAATTTTGTAAAAACGACAAATAAATATTTTCTGTCCATTGAGTATTTAGGCTTTTCATGTTAAACTTAATTCATATTGATGAATATAATAGAAAAGAGGAGATTTATATATGGAAAAAGAAAAAAATAAAAAGAAAAAAAATATTGCTGGATCAATTGCACTTGTTGCAGGTGGTGCTGCCGTTGGAGCAGGATTAGGAATTTTATTCGCCCCTCGCAAAGGAAGCGAAACTAGAGCAATCCTAAAAGGAAAAATCAATGAACTTGGTAGCCATATTAAAAAACTAGATTCTAAAGCCTTAAAAGTAAAATTTGAAAACAAGTTAAAAGCTTTAGAAAAAGAAATTGAAAGTTTAGATAAAGAAAAAGTTCTAACTTCCGCTAGAAAGAAAGCTGACTCTATTAAAAAGAAAGCTGACAGCTTAGTTGACTTAGCAATTAAAAAAGGCAACGAAACTTTAGAAAAAGCTGCTAATGATGTCAGAGAAAAAGCTATCGATGTCACAAGAGCAGTCTTAAAAAGATTAGAAAAATAAGAAACAAGGTCAATTCCTTGTTTTTTTGTCACTATTAAAATTTACATTTTTAACGTTTTTGTGGTATAATCTAGGTGTCGAAGAGGGAACTCACAAAAAAGTCTAAGAAATGAAGGTGACAAAATGGAAAAAGTTTACATTGGCTATGTAGGAGGAGTACACGGCCTAAGAGGAGATTTAAAAGTTAAATGTCGTTTTGAAAGTCCAGAAAAAGTTTTTATAAAAGGAAATTATATTTTTTTAGAAGATGAAAAGCATGAAATAACTAATTGCAAATTTTACAAAGGCTATTACTTAGTGACGATCGATAATTTGAAAGACATCAATTTAGTCGAAAAATATAAAGGTTATGATGTCTTCATCGATAGAGAAAGTCTTCAACTGGAAAATGGTTATATTTTAAGTGATCTTTACGGTATGACTATTGTTTCTAAAGGAGAATCTTACGGAACTGTTAAAAATATATTAAACAATGGAGCATATAATATTTTAGAAATCGAGTATCAAAAAAAATATATGATACCACTTATCGATATCTATGTAAAAAAAGTCGACTTAGCAACTAAAACTATTGAAGTCGAAAATGTTTTGGAGCTTATTTTATGAGAATAGATATACTTACATTGTTTCCAAATATGTTCGAAGGCTTTCTTAATGAATCGATTATAAAACGCGCCATCGAAAAAAAAGCTATAGAAATCAACATTATAAATTTTCGCGAATATTCTAAATTATCCAACAACC
Organism: uncultured bacterium; assembly: GCA_947646655.1. GTDB lineage: Bacteria > Bacillota_I > Bacilli_A > RF39 > UBA660 > RUG11867. The sequence goes on along the minus strand of CANSHI010000001.1, from coordinate 172,518 downwards.
AAGTAGATGACACCATTTATGGTGGGGGACCAGGAATGCTTTTAAGATGTGAACCAATTTTTGACTGTATTGACGACATAAAAACAGAAAATTCAAAAATTGCCATTATGACACCTGATGGTAAACAATTTACTCAAAAAATTGCCAAAACCTTTAAAAATTTTGAACATTTAATTCTCATATGTGGTCATTACGAAGGATTTGACGAACGAATAAAAACTCTTGCCGACTTTGAAATATCTTTAGGCGACTTCATTTTAACAGGCGGAGAAATACCTGCAATGGCTATCACAGATTCTATAACGAGATTACTACCAGGTGTGATTAATGAAGAATCTCTAGAAAGTGAAACATTTGAAGAAGGACTACTAGATTATCCGTCTTACACAAAACCTCAAGAATATCGAGGCATGAAAGTCCCTGATGTACTTATATCCGGAGACCATGCCAAAATTAAAGCTTGGCGAGAAGAGATGAGGCAAGCTAAAACTCAAGAAAAAAGACCAGACATAATGGAGTGATAAAATGCATTACTACTTACTTGTTAAAAATGATATAAAATCTAAACTGAACGATAAAATCACTTTACAAAATGGTTATCAGTTTAAACAAAAACTCACTATAACTATCTTCAACTATGGTATGATTAACTATATATTTAACAAAAAAATAACTAACCATCTAAGAGAGATCATTAACATTTTTATTCTCTATGAAGACGACGAAGATGGCGCGGATGAAAGAGAAAGTATACTTATTCCCAAAATTGAAACATTGAGAAGATTATTGATCGAAAAATATGCCCGTTTTTTAACAGAAGGCGAAATCGAATCGTACTTAACTAAATGCGATAAAATAGAATGTAAAACAGTTTACAGAAAAAATCAAAAATCTAGAAGCAGATAACACAGTTCGACACTATTCATAGTGTTCTTTTTTTATAATGGACGTGCGAGGTGGAATTATGGTTATTTATTTAGATCTAATTTTTATTATAAATTTAATTTTCGACAGTTCTTGTCTTTTAACCGTCGATCTATTACTAAAAAGAAATAGCAAACTTTTTCGTATTATTTTAGGAGGCTTAGTAGGAGAACTATCGATGATTACCCTGTTCGTGCATTTAAATACATTGAATATGTTTTTTTTCAAACTAGTTCTTACTTTACTAATGGTAACCGTAGCGTTTTCATATAAAGACATCAAATACACTTTTTATAACTCTATTTATTTATACTTAGTAGGCATCATATTAGGAGGCTTCGAGTATTATTTATATAATGAATTTCAAGTAAATGGTACTTATAGTCTTAAATACCTCTTCATTCTAGTGTTAAGTCCTCTAGCACTCATAATCTATTACAAACTCACTAAAAAATTTAAAAATAATTATAATAACCGCCATTCTTTAAAAGTTTTATATGAAGGAAACACTTTTGAAGGAGTTGGCTACTTAGACAGTGGCAATAAATTGACGAGTCCTCTCAACGGTAAAATCATAGTACTGGTTGAAAAAGAATACATTATTTATCACAAATTAAAGCTTTTCCCAATTCCATATAATGCTCTAAACCATCATGGACTTCTATACTGTTTTACACCACAAGAAGTTTATGTCGATGGCAAAATTCAAAACAATATATTAATCGGATTATCAGAAGTAAAATTCAACATCGACGGATGTAATGCACTTTTAAATGCTAGAATGGAGAATATTTAATGATATTTAAAAAATTAATAGCTTTCTTAAAGAAAAAATATAATGATTGCTTCTTTGTAGGAAGTACCGATGCCTTACCACCACCTCTAGACAAAGAAAAAGAATTAGAACTTTTAATCAAATGTCAAAGTGGCGATATGGAAGCTAGAAACGTGTTAATCGAGCACAATTTAAGACTTGTAGTCTTTCTTGCTAAAAAATTTGATAGTACAGGAGAATCCTTAGAAGATCTAGTTTCCATAGGTTCTCTTGGACTTATAAAAGGAATAATGACTTACAAAATAGACAAAAACATTAAACTCGCGACATACGCTTCGCGGTGTGTGACCAACGAAATATTGATGTTCATTAGGAAAAATAAAAATAGAAAAGGAGAGGTAAGTTTTGAAGATGCCTTAAACTATGATGCCGAAGGCAATGAACTTCATCTCGAAGATATTATGGGAACAGAACCCGATGTCGTTCATGATGAAATTGAATCCAAATTCCTAAAAATCAAGCTGGAAGAATGTTTAGATGATTTGCCTGATAGAGAAAAAGAAATAATGACTTTGAGGTATGGACTTCACAATACTGAAGAGTTTACTCAAAAAGAAGTGGCCGATAAACTCAATATAAGCCAATCTTATATTTCTAGAATTGAAAAAAAAGTTATTAGAAAGCTAAAAAGCATAATGAAAGTAAATTAAGTGAATCTCAAAAATTATTTGAGATTTTTTTATTCGACAATATTTTATTTTAGTTTCGGTTATATGTAAGGACCAAATGGTACTAACCCAAGCACAAGTAAAGAAGAAGCACAAACCAATACAGAAAGTTCAACCATAAAAATAAGATTAGAAGAATGGTATAAAACAAATATCAAAAATAAAGGATTAGACGAATATGTTGCAGATAGCATATTTTGTAATGATAGAAGTACACCAGGAAAAGATGCGACAGGATTAAGCAGTGATACAGGATTAGGCTATGGAAAAAATATAACAGCATTTGGAGGAACTTCAAGAACTAACGCATGGAATAATGATATAAGTTTAGTAAAACCACAATTTAAATGTTCCAAAAAGAACGATGCTTTCACAGTAAATGATATAGAAAAAGGAAATGGAGCTTTAGATGAAAAGATAGGACTATTAGCAGTAGATGAGATATTAACCGCAGGAAGTGGAAAGTTTAGCACACATAATCCAAAATATTATTTATATAAAGGAATTTCATACTCATCATTTTCTCCTTATTTTTACTATAATAATGCTTGTGGAGTATTTTTCATAGATAATAGCGGTAATCTCAGTTATATCAATGTTGACGTTATAAATGGCATAGTTCCCGTAATTTCATTAACTCCAGAGTATACTAATACATTGATAGGAAATGGTACAATGGAAAATCCTTTCAGAAATAAATAAAAAAGTGATTTAAAACTAATAATTTATAAACTCATTCTTGACAACCCTCCGGGGGGGGGGGTGGTATAATGGATATAGGATAAAACTGAAAGGGATAATTTTAAGTATGGAAAAAAATAAGAGTATTAAAAAAGGATTAATAATTGGACTAACAGTTTGTACTTTAAATATAGTAGGCTTCCTAAGTTCATACGCATATTTCATAAGTAATATAGGCAATAATAAAAATCAAGAAGTAACTATAGAGACTGGAACGTTTGAGCTTACTTTTAGTGATGGCAATCAAGGTATAACTGAATCACTAGAGTTTGGTTCAAGTATAGAAAAAACTTTTACAGTAGAAAATACAGGGAGCTTGGAAGCTATTGCTAAAATAAGCTTCGAAGATTTAGTAAATACTTATCTAGAAAGTTCTTTAACATATACTTTAAGTTATTCAGATGAAGAAAACGGAGTTTATCAAGAACTAATTACAAATAAAAATGTACCAAAAAGTGAAAACTCAAGTACAGAAGTTTTAGCAGACGGTCTAGTTATCCCTTCAGAAACAAAATATTATTATAAATTGACAATTACTTTAAATTATTTAGAAGAAACAGATCAAACAGCAGATTTAAATGCAATATTTTCAACACATTTCAAATTAGAAGAAGGAACAAAAATTTTTACCTCTAAAGAAACCTTATCTAAATTAAATTTAACAGCAAAAGAAGGGCAGCCCAATTTTGCAGAAGCGGCCACTTCTGATGAGACAGCTGATGGATTATATGCAATGGCCGATGACTATGGAACGAGTTACTATTATAGAGGAGCAACAGAAGATAACTATGTAAAGTTTGCAGAGTTCTATTGGAGGATCATAAGGATCAATGGAGACGGAAGTTTGAGAATAATATATGATGGAACACAAGCTCATGCGAACGAAACAAATGACATGAATAGAATCGCGTTTGAATCAGCATTCAATGAAAAACTAAACGACACGAAATATATAGGATATATGTATGGACCGAATGGTACTAACCCAAGCACAAGTAAAGAAGAAGCACAAACCAATACAGAAAGTTCAACAATAAAGATAAAGTTAGAAGAATGGTATAAAATAAATATCAAAAATAAAGGATTAGACGAATTTGTTGCAGACAGCATATTTTGCAATGATAGAAGCACACCAGGAAAAGATGCGACTGGATTAAATAGTGATACAGGTTTAGGCTATGGAAAAAATGCTACAGCATATGGAGCATCAGTAAGAGTAGGACCATGGAAAACTAGTGAACTTAAGCCAAGCTTTATATGTCCAAACAAAAATGATGCTTTTACAGTAAATGATATAGAAAAAGGAAATGGAACTTTAAATGAAAAGATAGGACTGATTACAGCTGACGAAATAGTTACAGCAGGAAGCGGAAAATATAATACATTAAATTCTAAATATTATCTTCATAAAGGGCCAATATATTGGTCACTTTCACCATGTCATTATGACAATGCTAGTATCATATATAACGTGATTATTGATGGGTACCTTAATTACAACTATACTGATAGAAGCCACGGTGTAGCACCAGTCATATCTTTAACTCCTGAACATGTGAATACTTTAATCGGAGACGGTACTATAAATAATCCTTATCGCTCACCAAATGAAATCCCTTAAGCTTTTTTGAATAAAATAAGACAAAATCTCCCAAAAAAGATGTGTAAGGGGGATTTTTCAATGAGTAAATTTAAAGTAGATATTGCAGGAATTGATACAAATAATTTAAAAGTTTTATCTAATAAAGAAATGGTAGAACTTTTTGAAAAGCTTAAAAAAGGAGATGAACTAGCGAAGGAAGAGCTTATAAACGGAAACTTAAAACTAGTTTTAAGCATTATTTCTAAATTCCGAAATAAAAATTTAGATATGAACGATTTATTCCAAGTAGGATGTGTAGGATTGATTAAAGCTGTAGATAACTTCGATACATCATATGGTGTAATGTTCTCAACATATGCTGTTCCTTTGATTTTGGGTGAAGTAAAGAGACTTATAAGATCCAATACTAGTGTAAGAGTGGCACGTAGTATAAGAGATACAGCGTATCGAATACTTAAGTTTAAAGAAGAATATTCAAATATAAATGGTATTGAACCTTCTAATAAAGTGATTTCTAAGGAGCTCGGCATAGAAGAGTACGAAATAAGAGATGCTTTAGAATCTTTACAAGATCCAGTTAGTATTTTTGAACCTATCTATAACGATGGTGGGGATACAATATTTTTGCTTGACCAAATTGCTGATGTGAAAAAAAACAATAATGATAAAGACATGTTAATCGCCATGCATGAAGCTCTTTCTAAAATAAAAAAAAGAGAAAAAGACATATTAGTCAGCCGTTACATTGTAGGGAAAACACAAAGCGAGATCGCCGATGAATTAGGAGTTAGTCAAGCCCAAATTTCTAGAATCGAATCTACTGCGATGAAAAATATCAAAAAACTTATGGAATAATCCATTACATAAAAGTGTGTGTACACACAATTTTATGTAATGGGATAAATATGAAATAAAAAGATAAATTATCCATATAATTTTAATAAGGTGATTATATGCGTATGAGCGACTTACAGGCAAAAGACATAGTAAATACTAGAGATGGCAAGAACATCGGTAAAATAGTCGATCTTATTGTAAGTGAGACAGGAGAAATCGAATATTTAGTAGTAGAGCCAGTAAAATTTTTAAAAAAATATTCTTCTTTTGGAGCCGAAAATAAAATAAGTTTTTCACAAATAGTCAAATTTGGATCAGATGTCATACTTGTAGAATTATAAAATTGATAGTATAATTTAGGAGTGATGTTAAATGAAAAAAAGAACTTTTATGATCGGATTCATACTTTTAATACTCGATCAAGTAAGCAAGATTATAATAACTTCCACTATACCTGAAGGAACAAGTATCACCATAATTAGAAATTTTTTTAATATAACTAACGTTTATAATACAGGTGCTGCGTTCAGCATTTTAGAAGGTAAAACTATTTTTCTATCTATTCTCTCTATAGCAATTCTTATTATGCTAATCAAAATGAGCAAAGACTTTATCATGAACAAAAGAAACATTTGGGCTTTTGGCTTACTAATGGGAGGAATATTCGGCAATTTCAGTGATAGATTATTTCTTGGAATGGTAAGAGACTTTTTAGATTTTAAAGTTTTTGGATACGATTTTCCAGTTTTCAATATAGCAGATATGTGCATAGTATTAGGAGTTATCCTATTAATATTCAGCATTTTTAAAGGAGAAGATAAAAGTGAAAGTAACAGTAGAAGAAACAGAAACAATTAGACTCGATAAATATTTAAGTAATATTACAGAATTTTCGCGAAATAAAATAGAAACTCTTTTAGATGAAGGCTTGATTTTAGTAAATGACAAATTAGAGAAACCGAGTTATAAAGTTAAAATGGGTGATGAGATAACTGTGCCCGATGTTTATAACAAAGAACCTCATTTAGAAGGCGAAGATATTGCATTAGATATTTTATATGAAGATGACTACATAATCGTTGTAAACAAGCCATCAGGTATGGTAGTACATCCAGGGGCAGGAAATAATAGTCATACTCTTGTAAATGCACTTATACATCATACCGATATGCTTTCTCATGAAAACGGGGAATTTCGTCCAGGTATTGTTCATAGAATAGACAAAGATACGAGTGGAGTATTACTCATCGCTAAAAACGATAAAGTTCACGAAATACTTGCCGAAGGCTTTAAAAACAAAACTATTAAGAGAGTTTATATTGCACTACTTAAAGGTGTATTCCCAAACTCGAGTGCAACGATTGATGCTCCAATTGGAAGAGACCCTAAAAATAGACTTAAAATGGCCGTAACAGAGTTAAATTCTAAAAATGCTGTTACTCATCTTAAAGTTATTAAACATTTTAAAAACTTTACTTTAGTTGAATTACGTTTAGAAACGGGAAGAACACATCAAATAAGAGTGCACACTAAATATATCGGTTATCCAGTTTATAATGACCCTGTTTACACAAACTCAAATCCTACTGAATTTGGACAATTTCTACACGCTAAAAGTTTAGAGTTTGAACATCCAGTCACTCATGAACACATGTATTTTGAAAGCCCATTACCTCAAGAATTTCAAAAGTTTATCGATAATTTAGACTAACAATTTTAAAAACATAGAAGTTTTTTTGACAAGAATAGTTAAATATGTTATTATGAATATGTCAAGGAAACTTGCATAAAATAAAAAGGAATACCTAGTTTCGATGAGTTAGGTACTATTCCCAAAATATATGTTTTAGTACCGACTTATACAGTTGGTACTATTTTTATTAAAATGACTAAAATCACAATAATAAGGAGTATTATGATAGTACAAAGATATTTCTCTGATTTTCTCATAACTTCACCTCCTTCCACTTTAAAAGTAAAGGAGAATAGTACCCAAACTAACTGAATATTCCTAATTATATTATAATATTTGTAATAGATAAAAGCAAGTTAGTCGCTTAATTTTCATTACTTAAATTTGCTTATAAAGTATCTAATTTATTACAATATCATATTGATTGGAATGAAATAATTAATTCAAAATAATAAAAAGAGATGAACAATAGCAGTAATATATGAAAAATATTTATGTTAAAGCAATTAAAACTTGCCAATATCAAAAAAAAGTGTATAATATTAGTTGACTAGTACTGGCGACCAAAGGTTTGTCAGTTATTTTTTTGTTCAAACGTAGCAAAAAGGCTAAAACGGTTTGACAAATTTGAAGTTACTGTGATAAAATACTTTTGTTTGTAAATTATTTTTATAAACCGCACTTAAAAGGTTTAAGAGCAATTGCCACCTTATTAAGGCGAGTCCTAAAATTATATGATGGGAGGTAAAATAATGAAAGCTATATTCATAACTGGTGGAAAACAATACTATGTTTCTGAAGGTGATGCTATATACGTCGAAAAACTAAATGCTGAAGCTGGAAAAGAGATCGAATTTAACGAAGTATTGATGGTTGATGGTACAGCAGGTAATCCTTATGTAAAAGGTGCTAAAGTAGTTTGTAATGTTGAAAAACATGGTAAACAAAAGAAAATCGTCGTATTTAAGTACAATCCTAAAAAGAAATATCGTAAAACTCAAGGTCATAGACAACCATATACTAAATTAGTTGTTACTAAAATAGTTAAGTAGGTTAATTATGATTAAAGTTAAAGTTAAACCTGATAGTATCAAAATACTCGGACATGCTGGATATGCCGAAGCTGGCAAAGATATCGTTTGCAGCAGTGCATCATCCATCATAACGACAACTATTAATGCGATACTCACATTAAAAACTGATACAATCGACTATCAAAGTAGTGAAGGTTTAGTTGATATTAAAATTTTAAATAATGATGAAACTACGAGAAAATTACTCGATAACATGCTTAATATGTTAGAAGAATTGAGTAGAGAGTACAAAAAAAATATTAAAGTAGAAAGAGAGTGAAATATAGTGAAAAACTTGATGAAGTTAAATATCCAATTATTCGCTCACGTTAAGGCCCAGGGTTCTACACAAAATGGAAGAGATTCTGCTGGACGTAGACTAGGTGCTAAAGCGAGTGATGGAGAAACAGTAAATGCTGGTTCTATCCTATATCGTCAAAGAGGTACTAAAATTTATCCTGGTACAAACGTCGGAATGGGTAAAGATCATACGCTATTTGCAAAAATAACTGGCGTTGTAAAATATGAACGTTTAGGAAAAGATAAGAAAAAAGTTAGTGTTTACGAAAAATAACTTGACTTTGACAAAGAAAATAGTATAATTACATATAGTTAAAAAGGAAAGCGATGTATCCGCATCCACCTGATTTGTCGTTTGAAGTTAGACAGATAGGTTAAAAGCCGTTTAGAAAAATTTAAATTTTTTTCTATTGCTTTAAGGTGGATACTAATTATGTATTTGCCTTTTTATATTAAAAATTTTATTGATGGAGGTGTGTTTTTATAGCACAGTTAAAAAAAGATGAGCAACCTATTAATGAAAACATTAGGGTTAGCGAACTTATGGTTATTGGACCACATGGCGAACAGATGGGTATTAAAAAACGCGAGGATGCGCTTACACTAGCTAATTATGCTGGGCTCGACTTAGTTTTAATGAGTGGTAATGCTAGTCCCGCGGTAGGTAAAATAATGGACTATAATAAGTTCCGTTATGAAAAACAAAAAAAGCTTAAAGAGCAACAAAAGAAACAAAGAGAAAGCCAAAAAGAATTAAAAGAGTATAAACTCAGTGTTAAAATCGATGTTGGAGATTTTGAAACTCGTAAGAAAAATGCACGTGAATACCTTATAAAGGGACATAAAATTAAAGCTTCTATTCGTTTCAAAGGAAGAGAAATGGCACACACAGAAATTGGTGAAGAAGTGCTTATGAAATTTGCCGATGCATTAAGCGATATTTCAGACATCGAACAAAAAGCTGTTCTAGAAGGTCGCAATATGTCTATAATACTTGCACCAAAAAAATAAAGAATTAGGAGGAATTATTATGCCAAAACAAAAAACGCATAAAGCAACTAAAAAAGTATTAAATGTAAGAAATAGTGGTAGTGTAACTTACAAAAAATCAAATGGTAACCACAAAACTGCTAAAGATTCTAGCAAACAAATAAGACAAAGAAGAAAAGCTGGAGTATTAAACGAAAGCAATGTAAAAAGACTTAAAGGAGTCATTTAGAGGGAGGTAACGTATGACAAGAGTTAAAGGTGGATCTGTTGCAAAAAACAGACGTAGAAAAGTATTAAAACAAGCTAAAGGTTATTTTGGTAGCAAACACAGATTATTTAAGACAGCTCAAGAACAAGTATTCCACAGTGGTAAATATGCTTATAGAGATAGAAAGCAAAATAAACGTAACTTCCGTAAACTATGGATTACACGTATCAACGCAGGATGTCGTGCTAATGATATCAGTTATTCAAAATTCATGAATGGATTAAGTCTTGCAGGTATCGAAATTAACAGAAAAATGCTTTCTGAAATCGCTATCGATAATGAAAAAGCATTTACTGAATTAGTTAATACTGCTAAAAAAGCTTTAGAAAGTAAACCAGCTAAAAAGGAAACAGTAAAAGAAGACAAAAAAGTTGAAAAGAAAGAAGCTCCTAAAAAAGAGGAAAGCTCTTCTCAATTATCTTCTATGACAGTTACTGAGCTTAAAAATCTTGCTAAAGAAAAAGGTGTAGAAGGCTACACAACTATGAAAAAAGCTGAACTTTTAGATGCTTTAAAGTAAGAATTAGATGAAAATCTAATTTTTTTGTTATTTAATCGCTTTTTTTAAAGCAAAATAATCTATTACTACTACACTTACAATATCTAAAATTTCACCGATTACTAGTCCGTATAGACCGATTTTGAATAAACTGCATACTGCGATAGACAAAGTTCTTAGTAACACCCCACAAGTTGTGGCCCTAAAGGCTTCTTTTGAATGGCCTAAAGCTTGAAGAGTACTCGACAAAGGACCTTCTAAACTATAAAGACTAAAGAAGAAGGCTAAGACTCTAATATATTCGACACCACTTGTAGTATTATAAACGACTTTTAGCAAAAACTCAGGAAATATAAACACTAGAGCATTCGTTGCTAATCCCAGTGAAAAACACACGATTAATGACTGACGAAGTCTTTTTTTGATCTTTTTAGTATCTTTTCTTTCATAAGATTTACTTATTTCTGGAACGAGAGCAGTACTCACCGCCTGTACTAAAAACGAAGGTATGACGAGAAGTGGAAGAACATATGCATTATACGTTCCATATTCACTTACTATAAAAGCATTTGAATAACCTACTAATTTTAATACATATGTAAGAATGATCGGCTCAAAAAAGTAAAAAATATTTCCAACTAATCTACCACCGACAGTTGGTAAACAGAGATCCATTACTTCTTTAGTAGTTTTCACATCAGGTTTCAAATCGGACTTTTCAATTTTAAAATTTTTAGGTAAAAAATATAAGAAAACTACTATCGATATCAGCTCTGATATAATACTAAGTAAAATATATCCTACAATTCCATATACTGGACCATACTCGACAAGTTTTGGAAGTACCATTAAAATTATTCCGAGTCTAGCAATTTGTTCTATTACATTAGAAACAGTATGCGGCATCATTTTTTGTTTTCCAAAAAAATATCCTCTTAAAATACTAGAAATTGAAATAAAAGGTAGTATAAATGCCATCGACATAATAGGGTAAGTAACACTTGGTTCATCCAAAAGAGTACCAGCTATAAAAGGAGCAGATAAAATTATAGTAATCATCATTATCAAATTTAAAGCTAAAACTATAGGGATAACTGAAAACAATATTTTCTTTCCTCTTTTGACACCTCTTGCCACCACAGTCGATATAGCAACAGGTAGTCCTAGTTGAGTAAATGCAATCACCAGTGAATAAGTAGGCATGATCAAACTGTGTAAATTAACTCCTTCTGGTCCTATAACTCTAGTGAATATGATTCTAATTAAAAAACCCAATCCCCTTGTGATGACTGATCCTACTAGTAAAATAAAAGCACTTTTAAAAAATAGACTTTTCTTCATATCATTTAAGTTTATACAAAACATTGTAAAATAGAACGACTAATATTGTTTTATAACACAAAAGATGATAAAATTCATAATAGAAGAAGTATATTAAACTAGGAGGATCACAATGAAAAAAAAAGAAAACAGTAAAAAGTTAGTTCTTTACTCAGGCCTACTCGTTTTATCAATAACAATACTAGGCTTATTCGTAAGCTACGCCTGGGCAGTAAACGTACGCTCTGAAAATGAGATCGTAGAAGTAGAAACACTTAAAGACCTTAAGCTGATATACAAAGACTGTGCTTCATCCAACGAAGAAAGTTGTGCGAACATCAACAAAGATTTAGCACCTGGAGAAAGTGTCGAAAAGATTTTCGAAATCACCAACACATCTTCACGTGATTTAAGCTTTAATATATACTTCAAAGAACTATTTAACAGTTTTTCAAATGATGATTTAGTATATAAAATAGAAAACACTACTACAAACGAAGTAATAGTAGCAGAGACTCCTTTAAGATTTAGTGAATTAAAATTATATGATTTAATAATAAAACAAGATATAAACATAAAAGCAAATAGTACTGATCAATACAAGTTAACTATAACTTTCTTAAATAAAGAAGAGAACCAAAATTATAACATGGATGCAAGTTATTCATTAAAACTAACTATAGGAGAATATAAAAAAGAAGGCATAGTACCAAAAATTGTTGCTTCTATAATGGATAAAACACCCTTACCCGAGGATGAAAGTCTTAAGATCAATGAGACACCGGATTTTGGCAAAACTTCTCCAATAGCAAAAGAATACATGGAAGTTGTTTATTCACATGTAATGAAAATAAATAATATTAACTACGAGGTTGTATATGCTGATTCTTATACTTTTGATAATCAAACAGGAAAATTTAGTCTAGTTAATCCCCAAACATGTAAGTATTCAGAATGTTTAGAAACAATTAAAGGAAAGTACTCCATCGACCCTTATAACTGGATAAATGACGGAATATTAAGGGGAGTCGTGCAAGATATGGAAACAGAAAATATAAACTCTATAATAAAAATAGATAATTATTCAACAGAAAATGAAGTAAAATATCAGTACATTAGTTCTACATTTAAATCATTCGAATCACAAGATGGCATATATGCTAAAGAAGATGACTATGGTATGAGCTATTACTTTAGAGGCTCAGGACAAGACAATTATGTTAAGTTTGGAGGATTTTATTGGCGAATCGTAAGGATTAATGGAGATGGATCTTTACGAATTATATATAATGGAACCAAAGCACATCTGACAGGAGATTTTAATAGTGATATTGAAGATAAAATTGCTTTTGAATCACCTTTTAATGAAAATTATGCGGATGCCAAATATGTAGGCTACATGTATGGACCTAGTGGAACAGGAGCAAGTACAAGCAAAGAGGAAGCACAAACAAACACCGAAAGTTCCACAATAAAAATAAATTTAGAAAAATGGTATGTAGATAACATCAAAAATAAAGGACTAGACGAGTATGTTGCAGATTCTATTTTTTGTAATGATCGAAGCACACCAGGAAAAGATATATCAGGTTGGGAATATGATACAGGTCTAGGCTATGGAACAAATACAACAGCATATGGAGCAAGTGAACGTTTTGTAAATATAAAAAGCTTTAGACACAAAGCCAATGCTAATCCCATATTTACATGTCCAAATAAAAATGATGCCTTTACAGTAAACGATACAGAAAAAGGAAATGGAGCCTTAAGCGAAAAAATAGGTTTAATTACAGAAGACGAAATAGTTGCAGCAGGAAACATATTTAATAGCATGAATGGTTATAACTATTTAGCAACTAGTTTTTCTTGGTCGCTCTCGCCATTTTATTTTAATGGTAGTAGTGCTTTTGTATTTCGTGTCGGTAGCTACGGTGGTTTGAACAACGGCACTGTCAATAATGCGGGCGGTGTCGCCCCAGTTATTAATCTGACTGCTGAATACGTTAGAACAATGAAAGGAAATGGTACGACAGAAAGTCCATATGAAAACTTATAAATATGGTATAAAATAAAAAATTAAGCCTTGTTTTTAATGAACAAAAAACGAGGTTTTTATATGATCGTAAAAAATATAATAGCATATATATGTAAACTTTTTAAAAAATACTGTATTTTTTTGTCGAATCATGTTATAGTTATATTAATCATAGGGAGTGATATATGATAAAGACATGTATAAATTGTTTAAAAAAGGTTATAAATAAAAAAGAAAGAGGAAAGTTTTATGAAAAAAATATTTAAATACGTAAGTGCTTTAGCATTTGCAGGGGCACTAGCATTACAACCAAATAATGTATTTGCTGAAAAAGCTTCATGTGATCCAGGACAAACAGAACATACAGCATATTTTATGTTTTTAAACTCTGCTAGTAAATCTACTTTTGATAGTGTTACTGATACTCATGTCGAGTCTTTCTATACGTCAGCTGATAAAGCTAATGTCATAGGTACTGTAGGATCAAATAATATAATAGGACAATGGCAAGTTCCTGTTACATATGGAAGCGATTCAACAAATATATGTAGAGAGGGAAGTTTACATTGTGAGAATAACAAATGGACTGTAGAAGAATATTGGCGCAACTATCATGAAATGTGGCAAGCTATACTAAACAGTCCAAATGGTTCAGATAAAGACGGAAAAGTTTATCGTAAAGGAAATGACTCATACGTTGGACATACTGTATGGTATAAATATACAAATGCACAATTTACTGACCCTGACCGAAAAGGCGATGAAGATATTAACAAAACAGATCTACTAAAGTATTTAGAAGATAATATTTCATCTATTGGTTCGTCCGATCTTGTAACAAAAGGAACTAATTTGCCTGAGACTATTATTCGTCTAAATGGTAACATAGGTACAAGTGATGATCCATTAATAACTGACATGCGAGTTGAAAGGAATTTCCGTTTAAAAGATAAAAAAACAGGTTTTGATCTAAATGGTAGAAATAAAATTTACTCTCCTGCAGTTTATGCTGTTAAATACTGTACTGGAGAGGCTACTGAACCAGATCAATCTACAGACCCAGTAAAGAAAACTCTTACTTATGATGCAAATGGTGGTACAGGGGCTCCAAAGCCTCAAGAATTTACTGAAAGTTGTACACCTATTAGCAAACTTGAGCCAACTAGAGAAGGTTATACTTTCCTAGGATGGACAGAAAATAGAGATGGTACAGGTAAGAAATATGGTAAAAATGAAGACCCAGAATATTGTAAAGAAAGTGCAACTATATATGCACAATGGAAAGAAAATGATCCAGATAAAAAAACCATAACTTATGACAAAAATACTTCTGATGTAGTAAAAGATATTCCAGCAAACGTCGAATTTACAGACAAATGTGTAGAAAAAATCAGTGAAAATTGGCCTGAAAGAGAAGGTTGGAGATTCATTGCATGGAATACAAAAAAAGATGGTTCTGGTGATTCCTTTAGACCTGGTGCTGAATTATCAAAAGAATATAAGTGTAAAGACTTAACCCTTTATGCTCAATGGGAAGAAGTTACTTATAATGACGATGGTTCTTATACTATAACTTATGATGCGAATGGAGGGAAAAATGCTCCCGCAAACCAAAATGCTAAAAACGGTACTTGTACTAAAATATCCGATGCAAAACCTACTTTATCTAAAAGTAAATTCCTAGGATGGAGTAGAGATCCTAAAGCTACTGAACCTGATCCTAAATATAGTGCAGGTAATGAGTATTGTGGTGATGAAGGAAATGTAACTTTATACGCAGTATGGTCACCTCAAACTGGAATAAGTGCTCATCTTATAGCATTTGGAGTTGCCGCATTAACTGCTGGAGCCGCCCTTGTAGTAGCTAAGAAAAAAGACCTATTTAAACAAATTTAATGTTTTTTGACAAAAAGTAACAAAATTTTGTTGCTTTTTTTTAATTTTGTGCTAGAATATAGTCTCGACAGAAAGGAAAGAAAATATATTTAAAAGGGTGGTTTTGATGAAAAAATTAAGATTTTTAGCTGTTAGCATACTAGCACTTTCTATTGGATTAGGAGGTGTAAATGCTGCAACTTCTTCAAGAAGTATCGATAAATCTAAGTGTGATACTGTTTACACTAATTATTACTTCTTCGTAGATATCGGTTCTAAAACATATTACAACCAAAAAGATTTGAGCTCTTATACTCATAACACTATAGCAGAATATCATAATAATTCTTGGCAAGTATCTGACTTTGATCCAAACAATGTTGGTTTTGGTCAAGTAAAACTTGGTAAAGGAACTACAACTTCTAGTGATGGTATTACTTCAATGTCTTTAAATGATTTTTGGACATATAAGAAAAAAGCTTATAATACTAATGGTGCTTTTTCAGACGGTACTAAAAACTATGTAGTATCTCATGATTGGTATAAAGTTACCGCTGATAATCAAGAAATTAAACAAAATTCTAGTACAAGCTTAAAAAATCAAAGCGTTTCAGCTTTAGTAAATGCTTCACTTGATGCAGACATTACTTTCACAAGAAGAACTTCTATAAATCCAAATTCTGCTAATCCATTTAAAATTCAAATTTTCAGACAATTTAAAGGTTACTTAACTGGAAAACCATTAAAAATTAATAATAATGAACAATATGTTCAACCAGCACTTTACTACATACAATATTGTTCACCAAAACAAAATGATCCAGTTGAACCAGAACCTGAAAAAGAATTTAATGTCAGATATCATGGAAACGGATCTAATGTAACTAACCTTCCAAACAACCAAGTTGTTAAAGAAGGTAAATGCTTCACTGTTGGAAATAAACCTTCTAGAGAAGGGTATAAATTCTTAGGTTGGAGTACTAACAGTAAAGCTACTACTGGTGAATCAAAATATGCTCCAGGAAAAGAGATTTGCAATCTTACTAAAGATTTAGATCTATATGCTATTTGGGAAGAAGAAAAAACGGTTGATCCAATCGTAGAACTATACAGAGTAACTTATAAAGATAACGCTAATGGTGATACAGTTGTATCAATGCCTAGCGATGCTGAAGTTTCTATAGAAAAAGATTATACAATCTCAACTATGATTCCTGTAAGAGATGGATACGAATTCCTAGGTTGGAATACCGATAGTAAAGCAACTGTTGGAGACGATGAATTTAAAGGTGGATCTTTATATCAAGATAGAAAAGACTTAGTTCTATATGCTATTTGGAAGAAAAAAGAAACTCCAACTCCGACACCAGATCCAACACCAGAAAATCCTGAAAATCCTAAAACAGGTGTTACTGATTACTTATTACCTTTTGGTGGTACTGTAGGTATGTCAGGTCTTGGACTTCAAGTGTTAAAAAAGAAAAAATCATTTAAACAATTTTAATGATTAAAGGCAAAATTTAGTTGCCTTTTTCTTTTGCCTATGATAGAATGTAAAAAGTCTTTATACCAAAGGAGGTAATAAATATGGAAGAAGAAACAAAAAATATATCAAAAAGCCCTAAAAATTTTAAAATTATTTGGCATTATCTTAAAGATGAAAAGTTAAAATTGGTTTTTTATATTTTATTAACCATTTTAACGATTTTGCCTTCTGTTTTCACCGCGTACTTTTGGGGGTTAGCATTAGAAGCATTGACTCAAAATAATTTAAAACTCTTCATCATTTTCATCATTATATACACTGCCTGTTTTATATTATTTTACACAGTCATGATGATACCTAAAAACTTTCTATACAATCATTTAGAAATAAAATTTATGAAAAATGTAAGTATCGATCTATATAAAAAAATAGATTCCTTACCTGCTAAAGCTTTTGAAGATATTGGAGTCGGGGAGTTTATAAATCGTCTATCGACAGATCCTGATCGCGTTATCGATTTACTCTCAAAACTCATAGTAATGATTTGTAGAATGATAGTAGTATTTGGCATATTTTTTGTCTGCCTCTTTACATCATGGATACTGGGCCTAGAAATATTTATTTTTGCGCTTTTAATGGGCTTTATATCATATAAATTTTTTCCAAAAATTAAAAAAGAACAAGAAAAAATTAAAAAAGAATCTGATAAATATGTAAAAATGGCAACCGAAAATATAACTGGAATACGAGAAATTAAATCATTAGGTATCAAAGAAAATATTGAAAAAGGTATTACAAAAGTATTGGATAAACTTTATAAACATAACATGAAAATCAAAAAAAATGAAACGATTTATTATAGTTTAAACAATCTATTATATTTTTTACTTCAATTTGTAATTATACTTACATGTGGAATATTATTCATAAAAGGAAAACTTTCTTACAGTCTCTTTATAATGATCGAAGCATATATTTGGAGAATCGATGACGTTGTAGAATCTTTAAGTGACTTCGGTGTCAACTATAATAAAGTAGTCGTATCACTACATAGAATAGACGAAATAATAAACAACAGACTGTATGAAAGTGAACATTTTGGTAATACAACTTTAGATAATCCAAAAGGTCATGTCCAATTTAAAAACGTAACATTCCGCTATGCAGAAGACGAAGATACAACACTAAATAACTTGAATTTAACTATAAAACCGCACGAAAAAATAGCCATAGTAGGGAGAAGCGGTAATGGTAAATCAACTATATTCAACTTATTATTGAGATATTTTGATGTATCAGAAGGTCAATTGCTAATCGATGGTATCGATATTCGCGATTTGAGTGAAAAAAATCTGAGAGATACGATCTCAATAATTAGACAGACTCCTTTTCTATTTAACATGTCTATCATCGATAATTTCAAGTTAGTTAAAGACGATATTACACTGGAAGAAATACGCGAAGTTTGTAAAAAAGCATATATCGACGATTATGTAATGAGCCTTCCAAACAAATACGATACAGTAATTGGAGAAGGGGGAATTAACTTATCTGGCGGACAAAAACAGCGACTTGCCATAGCGAGAACACTACTATTAAATACTAAAATAATATTATTTGACGAAGCGACAAGTGCGCTCGATAATGAATCACAGGAATATATTAAAAAAACGATCGATTACTTAGTAAAAGATCATACTGTCATTATTGTAGCACATAGATTGTCCACTATTATCGATGCCGATGTCATAAACATTATCGATAAAGGTACACTTGCTGGATCTGGCACACATAAAGAATTATTAAAAACCAACGAAGTATACCAAAAACTTTATAATGCTGAAAGTGACAATTAAAAAATCCCCTTAGGGGGAAATTTTTTGTTTAACAACTCACTGAACTGATTTCAGTTACATTATGTGCTTGAAGCCCTTTAGGAGTTTTAACTAAATCGAATTTAACTTTTTCTCCTTCTTTTAGTGTTCTGTAACCTTCCATATTTATTTCAGAATAGTGTACAAAAATATCTTCTGCATCACCATTTTCTATAAATCCGTATCCTTTTTCGTTATTGAACCACTTAATTGTACTTTCCATAATTCTTTAATCCCTTCCTTCTTTACTTTTAAACAACTAATTACTACTTGTGATCACAAATGAAATATACTTCGTTTAAACACTAAAAATATAACAAAAATTACCAATTCTTTGAGCAAGTCGTAATTAAAAAAACATTTTAAAAGGATTTTCGGTTATTGAAAGAAGTTTGGTCCCGAATTGGGCGTTTTTTCGTCAACCTTTTCTATCTGTTGCATATAATTAGAAGAGGATGATTTAATACTTGAAACACCATTTCTAACAGTCCTTAATCTCTCTAACAATATAGGTGCTTTTTGGATTAACGGTTTTATATCTTTATAAATTGGTGCAATACCTCGTACAATTCCTATTGTCTTAGATATACTGCCGAGTATTCTAGTAAAAGATAGTCCACTTGAGACTGTAAAGGGGTTTAAGCCAAAATTCATGTATTATCACCTAAAATATTATATGTTAACAAATGTAAAATTAGTGTCTATTTCGTAATGTTGTTGTCACAATTTTGCAAAAATGCCAAAAATATGCTATAATGAGTCTGTATTTTTGTTTGGGGTGAAACTAGAATGACTAAAAATACTATATTTAGTGATACCGAATATACGAATTTAATAGAGGAATACTTGAGCGATGAATTAGTTCAAGCTCTTAAAAATATACCACATCATGATTCTAATCGTTTAGATCATTCTCTAAAGGTATCTTATGAATCATATCGAATATGTAAAAAGTATAATCTTAACTATAAAAGTGCTGCTAAAGCAGGGTTATTACATGACTTTTATTTCAATAGAATAGAAGAATGTACTACCATTACAGATAAAATCAAATTGTTCTCTAATGAACATCCTGAAGATGCTGTGAAAAATGCCGAGAAAAGATTTTCTTTAACAGATTTAGAAAAAGACATAATCCTATCTCACATGTGGCCTACATCAAAACACATGCCAAAACACAAGGAATCATTTGTCGTAAGTGCAGTAGATAAAATGTTTAGTGCAAAAGAATTTGCTACAAAATTTAATTATAGCTTTTCTTTACTAGCGGGATCTTACTTTATTTTCA
This sequence comes from uncultured bacterium, assembly GCA_947646655.1. GTDB lineage: Bacteria > Bacillota_I > Bacilli_A > RF39 > UBA660 > RUG11867. Next base: position 152,209 of record CANSHI010000001.1, on the reverse strand, counting down.
TCATGTATTCAATATTCAAATAATAAACTAATATGGAAATACAAATGAAATAAGTATTGCTTTCAGCTTAGCAAATTGCTTAATAGTAATAAAATTTAATTATATACAAATTAAGAAAATAAATTTAAAAAATCTCTCATAATCCTGTTAGTAAAGGACTGAGAGATTTTATTTTTTAACAAGTATAAAATAAAAGATTATTGACTTCAATCTGTTTGATATACAAGTTGAATAAAAAAAGTTCATTTATAGAACTTAAAATATTTTTAGTAAACTAAAGTTTATTACCACAAACTGAACAAAATTTTGACTTTTCTATATTTTTATTACCACAAAGAGGGCATTTTTTAATAAACTCTCCTTTTGCTTCTTTAGAGTCAGCTGAACTTTTTGTTAGTGATCCAAAGCAACTAAGATCAATCTTACTACTTACAAAGTCATATACGCTATCTTTCATAGGGTTTGTTCCTTTATATTTACTGGAATCTAACCCTAATATCATATAAAATACAGGTGGAAGCAAAATTAATCCTATAGCAAATGTAGCTTCTTTACCAAAACTTTTTGCTAAGCTTATGTTTAAAATTACAGCAAAATAAACGGATACTGCAAAAGATGCTGTGCTTATAACGGTAGCAATCAGTCCTAAAAATGGAATAGCACTTAATATACCTGTTGTAATAGATCCGCCAACTGTGAATAATAAATTGGCGATTATCCATATTGGTCTTATTCCAGTGATTTCACATAACTGAAAAGTATTGTAGTAAGGAATAAGCGCAGGCCATCCTGGTTTACCAGCTTTCTCTAAAACTTTCCATTTTCCTATTGCTGTAAAAATTAAACTTATTATAGATATTGCGACTACTATAATTGCAAATATGACGATGAATATTGCAAAACTATTTAAGAATGCATCATTTGTACTAGCATCTATTACATAATTATAATGCATAATATCTCTCCTTTCTTTATTAAATAATAGTTTAAACTATATATATCTTATGGTGTCCTCGAGAAGATTTGAACTTCCGACACCCGCCTTAGGAGGGCGGTGCTCTATCCAGCTGAGCTACGAAGACATTTACAAATGTATTATAACATATAAGCAGTTAAAAAAATAGGAGTAAATTTTTATTTAATTATTGAATTGTTTAATTATAATAGATCTAAGCACTTACTTTAATATATTATTCACTACGAAGTCAAATTTGTAGTTTTTTCTTTTACTAATAATAGAAATATGATATAATAAAAACGAATAATAAGGAGTGAAGGATAAAGTGACTACAAAAAAAACTTTTAAAATTCCATTTTTAAATAAGATAAAAGAAAATTTATCGGCTATATTTAACGGTTTTACAAATAATACAAGTCTTTCTTATGCTGGAATTGCTTGTCAAAAATTTCCTGAAAGTTTAAACTATTTTAACAACAAGGCTAACATTATGGCTTTTGCTAATAATAATGAAATACCGACAATTAGTCCATCACCAAGTCCTAGTCCAGCACCCATTCCACCAAACAATGATAAAGATAAAAAAGACATTTATACGCAAATGCAAAACAATCAACAAAACGTTAAAAAAGTTGATAAAAAAGAACAAAAAAAGATAAATGCACGTAAAAAAGAAAAACTAGATCAAGAACGAAATGCATTATTAAAAATGATGACTGATGGTCAAGAAAAACGTTTCGACAAACCACAGACATTTCGTTATAAAGCTATGAGCCCAGAAGGCAAAGTAGAAAATGGAACATTTATTGGCGTATCAAAACTAGATATATATACGTTCTTAACAGGAGAGGGGTATACAGTTTTTTCCTTAGAAACATCTAGTATGATCAACTTTCTATATGGCCAATCTGTTACTTTATATCGAAGACTGAGTACTAAAGACTTAATTTTCTTTATCACACAATTAGCTACTTACATAAAAGCGGGAATCACACTTACGGAAGCTATGAGAATCCTTAGTAAACAGTTGAAAAAAAATAAGAATCAGCATCGCATAACACAATCCATAGTTTACTATTTGACGATGGGTGAATCATTTAGTAGTGCACTCGATCACCAAACAGGAGCCTTCCCACCGTTAGTCATAAACATGATACGTGCTGCCGAAGCAGCTGGAAATTTAGATGAAACCCTAGATGATCTTACACATTATTATGAAGAATTAAATTCAACACATAAACAGATGATAAGTGCCATTTCATATCCAGCCCTTGTAGGATGCTTTTCAATCGTCATTATAATATTTATAATGGTAAAAATAGTTCCACAGTTCGTTGGAATTTACTCATCAGCAGGAGCACAACTTAACCCATTAACAACTTTCGTTATATCGGCAAGTTCATTTTTGAAATCTAATATCACTATGATTTTAATACTTGCTGCAAGCGTTATAGCAGTTATAATGTTCGCATATAAAAAAGTTAAACCTTTTAGAAGAGAAGCCCAAGTCCTTTTAATGAAACTACCTGTATTCGGAAAAATATTGATATATAATGAATTGACTATATTTACAAAAACATTTGCATCTTTATTGCGAAACGACGTTTTTATAACTGAAAGTATGGACATCCTATCGAGAATTACTAACAACGAAATTTATAAAGAAATAATGTTAGATACTATGACAAACATTTCTAGAGGAGACAAGATTAGTGACTCATTTAAAGATCACTGGGCAATTCCTGACATCGCATATTACATGGTTGTAACAGGAGAAAACACTGGACAACTCGCTGAAATGATGAAAAAAGTAAGTGATTACTATCAAGAACAACACAGAACTATCGTAAATGCCCTAAAAGCAATGATCGAACCGATGCTGATCATTTTCCTAGCAGTTGTAGTTGGTGGCGTTTTAATAGCAGTTATCTTGCCGATGTTCGAGTTATATAACGAAATAGCTTAGGAGTACACCATGATTATTTACATATATATATTCATAATCGGGGCAGTTTTTGGATCTTTCATGCATGCTTATGTTACAAGACTCTTAAAAGGGGAATCGATTATAAAACCGGGAAGCCACTGCACAAATTGTAATCACCGCCTGAAATGGTACGAAAATATTCCCTTAGTTTCTTATATAATTCAAGGTGGAAAATGCCGTAAATGCAATCATCCTATTGGTTTAGATTCTATCGCCACAGAATTACTTACTGCATTACTTTTTATACTAGTATATTTAGTATTCGGATTTTCATACAAAACTCTTTTAGGCTTCGTTTTAGTACTTTTGCTTATATCAGTATTTCTTTCTGACTTTAAAGACATGATCATCCTAGACAGCACGATTATTGTAGGAATTATGCTTATATATTTAACGATATTCTTAGACTTAGGTGTATGGAAAGGAATTTACAAAAGCTTCTTATATGGTGTATTTGCTTTCGTATTTATGTTCGTCATAAAAATAATAGGTGATGCCATTTTTAAAAGAGATTCACTCGGCGGTGGAGACATCAAACTAGCATTCTTAATGGGATCAGTTCTGCCTTACAATCTGTTTTTAATATCATTAGTAATAGGGTCGATGAGTGCATTACCTTACGCATTATATATTTCTCTAACAAGAAAGACTAATGAAGTAGCATTCGGGCCATTTTTAACAATCGGTCTCCTTGTCACATACTTGTTACAAAATCCAATCCTAGAAGTTTTAGACTTATTAATTAGAAAGGCTTAAATTATGAAAAAATATACTCCTATCATAGTACTTGCTATACTAGTAATACTCGTTATGATAACATCTGTAACAGGGCTTATAAATGAATTTATGGGAATCTGTATAGCACTCGGATTAGTCATAATATTAAACTTAAGTGTCGCAGTAGTAGCGCTTAAACACAAGCTAAAAGCGGTAAGTTTTGTAATGTTTTTCTTTATGATTTTAGGGATCATTTTATTGACATTAAATATCTATTCATATTATAAAAAAGAGGATAAATCATCAGAATTTTTACTTACAGTAGAAACTCGTGAATCCCCTAAAACAAAGATCTTTACTCATGAAAATAAAAATTATTACACCTATAATATTGGTAAAATAGACGTAGAACTTAATGGGGAAATAAAAAAATATTCTCTCGAAGAAGCATTAACTCAAAACAAATTAAGCTTAGAAAATATTTTAAAATTATCCATTCCCAATGATCAAACAGAGGGGTATAAAATCTACTACAATGGTGGTAATAGTGGTCTAAAAGACTCTTATTCGATAATTGTGTGTGAAAATAATAACGATGTCATTTTCTCAACTTTTAATTATGTTTATACAGAAGACATCTGCTACTAACGTTTTAAGTTGATTCCAATCATACTACCAATAGTAGAACTTGCTAATATAACTAAGTAGTAAAGCAGTAAATATAAACTGAACGATCTATAAAAAATTGTATTGAGTAAAAATAATATTCCAACTACGATTAAACCTAGCTTTAAGCCTTCCAAATATCCTTTTTTGGAAGTTTTTTTACCTTTACCGATTCCCACTACGAAAGTCACTAATGATACTACTATAAAGTTTACTTTAGCAACAGACTGCAATTTTAATAAACCTGTATAATGAAATATTACTAAAATGGCTAAATACAGTATAAATGTTATTAGTAAAAAAATAGTAGGCTTTATAAAACTTTTTAATTTTTGCATAATTAATCACCTAATAAATTATAGAGTAAACATATATATTTTATGATATACATTTTTGAAATAGTGTGATATACTTATATTGTTCGAGAGGTTAAATATAAAACCGACTAATGTGATTATTGGGGATCTAATTGATATGTGGTGTTGAATACTTGGACATCGTCCTTGGCTCCTAAAACATATCATGTGATGACCCACCTGGCGTGAGCGCGGGCTTTATCACTATGCCTTTCGAACATTTTTATATGGAAGTGATTGTATGTTCGATAGATTGATTTCTCTAATAGGAAAAGAAAAGCTTGATATAATAAAAAGTAAGAAAATAATTGTATTAGGAGTAGGGGGAGTTGGAGGTTACGTGTGTGAATCCTTAGTAAGAAGTGGAATACACAACTTAACGATCGTCGATTTTGATACTATAGAAGAGACTAATTTGAATAGACAGATTATAGCTCTGCATTCGACACTTGGACAAAAAAAAGTCGAAGTTTTAAAGAATCGACTACTAGATATCAATCCCGATTTGAATATTGAAGCGATTTCTGATCGACTTACAAGTAATAATATAGAAGATAATCTAAATAGTTATGACTATGTCATCGATTGTTTAGATGATATGGATGTTAAAATTGCACTTGCTTTATATACTCTTAAATTTAACATTAAGACTATAGTTTCCACGGGAACAGCAAGAAAACTACATCCCGAACTTCTTAAAATGACTACTTTAGATAAAACTTCATATGATCCTTTAGCTAAAAAAATGCGTAACCTCCTTCGTGGTGAAAAAATAAATAAACTCATCGTTCTTTCTAGTACAGAAAGCCCTATTAAAACACCTAATAATTTAGGTAGTAGCTTATTCGTTCCAGCAAGTGCAGGTATACTTATAGCAAGCTATGTCATAAACGATATCATTTCTTAAAGCCTGTATATAAGTGCATTTTATGTCCTTTTAAAGCATTTTAAACTAGAGAAAAAACTTGACTTTGAAGATATATGATGATATTATTAAGTAGTCATGGATCTTTAGCTCAGTTGGTTAGAGCATCCGGCTCATAACCGGGCGGTCGTAGGTTCGAGTCCTACAAGATCCACCATTTTTAATGCGAGTATGGCGGAACTGGCAGACGCGCTAGACTTAGGATCTAGTGGTTATACCGTGCAGGTTCAAGTCCTGTTACTCGCACCAAATTTGATTGTTACTCGAACTTCGGGTTAAAATAACAAAACGACTTTTTTACAAGTCGTTTTTATGATATTATGAATATGTCAAGGGAACTTGCATAAAATAAAAAAGGGAATACTTAACTTTGGCGAGTTAAGTACTTACCTGTAAATGGTCAAGCACTTAATCTATGCTAGATTGAGTGCTATTTCTTTATAAATAGAATCATTAAAGAGACTATTAATAAATGGAATAATTCATCTATTCAAAACTGGGCAATGGTTAGAAACCAACTAGATGCTCATCCAGATTTTAAAGAGAGAATCCGTAAATATATTTAAACTTCTGTTTTGTTTGTCAGTTTATCACAATTTGGCTCTTTCCATCAAGGCTAAAATGGAACAGCTACTCTGGCCTTGACTGAAAGAGCAAATTGTGAATTTCTACGTTTAACAAAACAGTCGCTCTTTGTTAATTTTTTATATATTATTTAGACAACTTACACATTTTTCTTGACAAACCTAAATATTTATATTTTATCGGTAGTATCTCTTTTTAACACTATCCGTTTTGACTTAGCAGAATCAAACCCACCATCATCTAAAGCTAAATCACTCATTTCAATTTTATATAATTTTTTGCCTTGTAAATTAGATTCCAAATGATTTTTAATAGCATTAAATTCTTCAATTGCTCTTGGATCTTTTTCTAAATATTTTCCAATTACACCTGCATATCCTACCTTTAAATACCAATCTTCACTACAAATAATATATCTAGAAAACCAAAATTGCTCTTCAGGCATATTTAATTGATAATTTATAGATTTAATTCTTTTTTCAACTTCATTTTTTATTGAAATATCATCAACAGCCAAATGATAATCTAATATACTAGGTCTTTCGTCAAAATACATTACAGTGGGAGTATATAATTCAAAATCACTTTCACTCTTACCTGGTAAAATAGAAACTACATATGCTTGACTTTCATAATTTGTATAAAAAGAATTATCTCTAATAGGGAAAATTTTTTGATTTATAGGATTGTTTGAATATGTTTCTACATTAGAATGTAAATTTGTAACACAACCTGCAATTAAAGGATTTTCCTCATATTGAATTGATATACTTATAATACTATTAAATGCTATTTTTAAAGCATTATATATTTTTAAATCTTGACCTTTAGAATTTCTTTCAATACTATTTCCAGCAATCACATTTCCATTTCTTATAACTGGAATCATTGCACATATTTCATTATTTTCATTTCTTATTACTATAACTCTTGCATACAAGCTTTCACTGCAATATTTTAGAAATTCCTTTGACATACCATTTAATCTAAAACAACATCCAGTTTGATAGCCCAATGTCATAATAAAGGGATCATCTAATTTTAATGCTTCATATTTATAGTTATCTGCTGTTACACCATAGACTCTTGGAATTGTAGAAACAATTCTTTTTTCTAAAAAATTATGGTAAAACTTACACGCTTCAATTACACATTCTTTGCTATTCATAGAAATAACATTATTTTCATCACCAAATACATCATTATAACTATACGATTTGATAATATTATCAATAATGTCTTTAGTCATTTTATATTCATTTGGTAATAATACAAAAGGATTTTCTTCTAATAAAGGTATAAGCTTATTTAAATGAATTTTTTTTCCAATTGCTTGCTGAAATTTTTCAAAATTATTATATAAGTTAGGAAATTCATTTACTAATAAATCCAATTCTCCACGCAACATTCTTTTTATAGTAGTATTATTATCCTTTTTATCTCCAATCAAAAACCTTATAAAATTAGGATTTATTTCAGGTTCATACTTTCCTTTTGTTTTCTGAAAACCAACATCTTTTATATCACACCTATCTAATAATTTTGATAATATTTCTACATTAATAGAACCGAATTTTCTATTCAATAATTCTATTGAATTCTCATATCCAAATATATAATATACTTTACAAGCTAAAATAGTGGTATTAATTTTTGGGAGATTACATTCTTCGCTATCTACCATTAAATCTAATAAACGAGTTAATTTGTTTATTTTTTTTATGTTTGTTTTTTGATATTGCTCAATTGTAATTCTTTTGTTAAAAAAATTTTCAACTTCATTATCTAATATCCCTGTATTTAAATAATATATTATAGAGAATGGTCTCATTTTTATTACTTTATAAAGTTCTTTAGTTTTAGCGTTCAATTTTCTAAAATTAAAAATCATTAAATTTAAATACTTATCATCCACTTCGCATTCAAACTTACAAACTGCTTTAAAGAAAATTTTCATCATTTCTCGTGAATTTTCATCATCAAGATTATATATGATTATTTGAAGTTCTAATAATTTAAGATAATTTAAATTTTGTAACAATGCTGGAAATATAAGTGTTTTCCTCGTAATATCAAAATTTGAATATCTTGCTTGATATATCTCAATAAACTTATCTTCTAGTGATTCTATATTTCCATTCACCAAGATAGAATGTTGCTTATCAGGTTTAATCTTTAGAAAATCTGTCATATCAATTAATGTTATACGATTTCGTCTAGCTCTTCTTTTTAATTCACCAATTAATACATTATTACTAATGTTATTCATAATACTTGATTCTAGGCTTAAACTTAGATTCTTTTTGCTGTATTCAATAAAAGCATAATCATTTAGAAATTGAAAATAGTTTTGTATTATTATCATTTTTAATTTATCAGCCGAAACCTTTCTAAATATTTGTGTTAAAATTGATTTCTCTTTAATTTCTTCAAAACATGATAACTTTTGATAGTCAAAATTATCAAAATTTTGTAATTGTAAAAATTCAATAACTACCTTTTCATATTTTTTACAAAATTTTTGGTAGTCTAGTCCTTTCAAAAAATTTATTCTAAATTCCAAGGGCAAATCTATTATCATAGATATTAATAATTCTATATTAATGATTTTATATAATTTTTGCCTAACTTTATCATTAGATAAGACTATTTGCTTCTCTACGAAAGATAACTTGTTATACATTTTTAATATTTTGCTACAATTTTTTGTTGAAAATAACACTTCTATGAATTTGCTATAAGCCATAGTACACCTCCAAAATAATGACTTTTCAAGTTATTTATTTTATCATATTCTTTAACTTTTTAAAATAATTTTAAACAATTTACAGACATTTTCACTAATTATTGATTTTTAAATTACTGACATTTTTAAAAATTTTTCACATTTAATATGGCTAAAGCGTTTATTTGCTTAAATGGTATTAGTAATTTTTCTAATAACAAGTGTACTGCAAGAGAATAATTACAAGAAAAAACAATAGAATTTTTAGTTAAGAGAAGTTTAAAAGATTGTAAAGGAATTGTAATAAATAGTTTACATATTGCTCCAAAAGCACTAGAAAGAATTTCACAATATGGGTTAATAAATATTATTGCAAAAGTAACAACCAATGACGAAATAAAAAAAGATGTAAGACAAACTTTAGAAAATTTAAGAGAAATGCTAGATTTAATGAAATTATCTTGTGTTGATGAAATTCCAGTACAGTCAAACCAACCACAACAAAGAACAAATCGTTTTTAAAAATGTTATAAGGAGCATAGAATTACTGCTATTTTTTTTATTTTACTAAAATATATGTATTGATTGCTTCTTTTATAAATCGTTGTGGTAAAATTTGTAGATAAAATAACACAATAATAGCATATATCCAAACTCTTTATCTCGGTTTTTATTTGACAAACATCGGATTCCTTGTATAAATAGTAAACTAAAATTTTTCTAAAAGCGCTTAACAATATAATAAAACAAACGAATAAATTTTTAATTTGAAAAAAAATTAATAAATTCTTATAATTACAAATTTTTTAAAGATTTTTGCGCAAAATAATGTTATAATGGTAAGCGAGGTAGTAGTATGAAAAGCAGTGATTATTTAAATATAGTTTTTAGATATACTATAGCATTAATTATAGTTATGATGCTAAAAGTAGGAGTTTTTGATCTTTTAGAAAGATATAATCTTCGTTCACCGAGTATTAACTTTCATTATAACAAAAACTTAAAATATGAAGAAACAGTCATAGCGATGAACGAAGGCGAATTTACAAAGCCTACATTTGATAATGAAGCTTTAAATAATTTTGTAGATGAATATATCGAACAAAACAGTTGCTCGGATCTTGCCTATGAAATATATGAATTAGGAAATAATAGGGTAAACCTCTATGTAAATTGTGGCACACCTAAAAATATAATATACGACTATAAAAACAAAAAAGAATTAAGCTTTCAAGAACTTATTTTAAACTATGAAGAATTTATAAATAAAGTAAAAACATTATCTAATTTAAAATATCCGACATTTGTTACAGAAGATATCGATTTTGAAAGTGGTACTTACAATATTCGTAATAATGAAATAATTTCATTTTACAAAACGAAAGAATATGGCGACATTTCTATAAAAATAAATAATAATGAAATCAAAGATTGTATGAATTATATTATGGATTATGATGATGCTTATGAAAATGAAAAATTTACTTTTGATAAAAACAAAAAGTCTATTGCTTTTTCATTCGATGACGGTCCAGCTGACTATGATAATGAATTGATCGATCTTTTAGAAAATGCTCATGCTACAGCAACTTTCTTTGTAGTCGGAAATCGTCTATCTAATTTTCCAAAAACAGTCGAAAAATTGGCGGCTTCTAATATGGAAGTCGGTAATCATACTTACGATCATAAATCTTTAGCGAGATTAAAAAGTGATGAATTAAAAGCAGAAATTACTAAGACAAACGATTTATTTTATAGTATGACGAATAAAGAATTAAAACTGCTTAGACCTTCTTATGGTGCTGTTAGCAAAAAAGTTCTTCTTGAAGTTGGAGTTCCAGTCATTTTATGGAATATCGATACCGAAGATTGGAAATATCGAAATGCTGAAAAGGTTACAAATAAAATAGTCGAAAATGCAAAAGATGGAGACATTGTACTGATGCACAGTCTTTACAAAACTACTGTTGAAGCAGTCGATAAGTCTTTAAAAGAACTATATAAACAAGGTTTTCAAGTAATGAGTATAAGTGAAATGGCTAAGCTAAAAGGGCAGCAACTTATAGCGGGAAAGTCATATTTGACACTAAAATAATCCTTGACTTAAATAGATAGAATAGGGTATAATGAATATATCCTTTATGGAGTAGTACTCAAGAGGCTGAAGAGGCGCCCCTGCTAAGGGTGTAGGTCGGGAAACTGGCGCGAGAGTTCAAATCTCTCCTACTCCGCCATTTATGATTTTAAAGTCTTGTCTGCAAGACTTTTTCTTTTTTATTAAAATAGTCTATCATTTTCAAAAAACTATTTATACTGACATTATCATAAAACTACTACACAAAGGGAAAAAAATACTTGATATTTTGTACCAGTTATGTTATTGTAATTCACATATTCAAGAGAAGGAGGATTTTTTAATTGGGAAATGTGGAAAATGAACTAGAGTTAGATGCTCTTGAGACTTTTCTTTTAGGGGATAAAGTCTTTGAGTTAATAAAAAAATTGTTAAGGGGGATAAAAAATGTTCAACAAAAGTAAATATGATGTTATGAAAAAAGATATGAAAGGCGTAGGACTATTTGCAATTTCATTTGCTATTAAAATTTCAAGATTAAATAGCAAGTTCAAAAAAGGAAAAATAAGTGAAGACCAAATAAATATGGAAGTAGTTACAATATTAGATGATGTTTTACCACTAATTAAAAAAGCTAGTCATATCATTTATGAAAATAGTAAAGATTTGGAAACTGTGGATAAACAAAAATTATTAAGATATGTACAAAAAAAGGGTATCAACCCTATGCAGTTTGCTTATAATTATGCTAAATCAAAAAGACAAATGACACAAATCTTAATGGCATTTGCTTTACTTGATAGAGATAATATTCAATTCCCTAGCTTTAAAGACCCGGAAATGGCTTTAAAACTATTAAATGGTGAAAGTATTCAAGATATTCTTGATGATGTTTTTGATGATTTGAGCGATGAAACTACATACACACTTTTTGATGTTTTTGATGATGATTTTGAATTAAGTGATTTAAAAGAAGAAGATGCTCAATTACTTGAAGATTATCACAATAGATATATGATGCAAAATATTTATCCAAAAGTCACCCAACAAGTTACACCAGAATTGGAAATTATCAAAATGGCTGAATCTTTTGGAAAAAGTAAAAAGAAATAATAACAAATATAACAAGTTGAAAAGACTTGTTTTTTTAGTGTAAAAAATCATCTTGTTTTATTTAGGACTAGGCCACCCCCTATTTTGCTCTTTTCGGCAAAGATATAGGCAAAACATAGCCCTAGTGTGCAATACCTTTTTTATACCAAGTTGTTTAAACTATTATCAAGCTATATAGGAGGTTTCTTAAGGGTATGAAATATTATATGACAAATGAGGTAAGTATTTTTAAAAGTTTAAAGATTAAGAATATTCAAAATTTAATTAGAGATAAGAAAATAATAGCTTTTAGAGTTGGAAAAAGACATCGTATTGCTCATAACGATTTAAAATTATTCATTTTGGTTAGTGGTTTATGCTAGACTTTTTTATATTGATTTAGTTTTTGTTGATGATGAGTTTAGAAAAAGGAGACTTGATTCAGTAGCAAAGAATACTGAAAACAAAAATCAAAATCGGATTATGGCTTATTCATAACCCGGTTTTTATTAATACTTTTTATATTGCCCTCATTCTATCTTTGCCTTTAAAAGGATCTTTTTTATCAATTTTATCCACGAATAAAATACCATTTAAATGATCGAGTTCATGCTGAAAAGCTACAGATAAATCTTCTCTCAGCCTATAAGTACACACATTACCTTCTAAGTCTTGAGCCTCAACTTTTATACGGGCATACCTAGCTACAACTCCATCAACTGGACGGTTAACTGAAAGACATCCTTCTCCTTCTTCTACATAGATCAATTCCTCACTATGCGAAATAATTTTAGGATTGATAATGATATACTTTTCAAACTTACCTTCGTCTACTTCATCAACGACGACAAAAGCACGTTTAGGTATACCTAATTGAATCAAAGCTAAACCCATTCCAGGTCTTAAATGATACTTTTCTGAATACTTTTCGATTTGACTCATCTCTAAATACTTAAGCGAATCCTCTAAAGCAGTTTTTATCTTATTATCTAATGGAAAAGTAATATCTTTACTAACCATGTGCAACATTTTATTTTTTTCATCTAAAATCTTTATTTTTGGTAACATTTACTTCACCTCATAACTACGAACCATTTTACCAAATAATCATAAAAATTGCAAATTTACCAAAAAAATGGTACACTTTAAATGGTGAAAATATATGCCAGTTAAGAAAAAAATAAAACTGAAAAAGAAATTTAAACTCTTACTACTTATCATCATTTTAGGAGTAGGGGCAACTATAATAGGCTTCAAAATATACAATAACCATATGTTTAAACAAACTATAGATTATGAATTACAAAAAATTGGTTATGAAAAAGAAACTATCGATCTCATTAAAACTAAATTAAAAGATGAGAACATCGAAAAGATTAAAAATAATGATAAAATCGATTATATTAAAGACATAATTAAAGAGAAATATTATCTAGACAAACATTTTGATGATTATTTAACATTTTATGAAAACAATAGTAAAAAAAGCTTCAAAGACATTGTAACACTAGTCAATATAGGAGCAACAAAAGGGTTTTACGAAGATACAAAAGAAACTGATACATCTTTAAAAGAGGCTATCTTAGTAAATAAATATAATACTTTGCCAAAAGACTACAATCCAGGAAATATCAAAAAGTTTTCGTCCACTTATGCCTATGGTGAAGTATCGGCGGAAGAAAATTGTTATAATGCCTTTATTCAAATGGCTAAATCTGCTAAAAAAGACGGTATAACTTTAATCTTAACTTCCGGTTATCGCTCATATGAAAAACAGAAAAAGATTTATGACGATATGAAAAAACAAAAGGGACAAGAACACGCCGATAAATATGCTGCTCGTCCAGGATCAAGTGAGCACGAAACGGGTTTATCACTCGATATATTAACTTATAATGCTTTGACAGAAACATTTAAAGAGACAGAAACTTATGCATGGTTGCATGAACATGCTCACGAATATGGTTTTATCGAAAGATATGAAGAAGGCAAAGAATACATAACAGGTTACTCAGCAGAAAGTTGGCACTATAGATATATTGGAGAAGAATTAGCTAAAAAAGTTAAGGAAGAAGGAATCACTTATGAAGAATATTTTGCCTTCTACGTCCAAAATGAATAGAGTAGAACATACATTAGATCCTATTTATAATAAAGATTCGAAAACTCTCATTTTAGGATCTATGCCTAGTATCACTTCTCGTGCCAAAATGAAGTACTATGGACATCCAACGAATAGATTTTGGCCTATCATGGAACAATTATATAATTGTCAAATTGAAAATTGGCAAAAATTCATACTAGATCATCATCTCGCTTTATGGGATGTAATTGAATCTTGTGATATCGACTCTTCCAGTGATGCTTCTATAAAAAACGTCAAAGTAAATGATATTGAAAAAATATTAAGAGAGACAGAAATTCAAAATATTTTTGTTCTTGGTAAAACGGCTTTCAACCTGTATAAAAAATATATTTATCCGAAAACTAAAATTGAGGCAATTTGTCTTTCTAGCCCCTCAAGTGCTAATGCCTCCAAAAAGCTAGCAACTCTTGTCGATGAATATAAAATAATTAAAGAAAAAACTTAATCTTATTGCGCACTTCGATAAATAATGCTAAACTTAAAATGAAAGGAAAGTGATTTTTATATGGAAAAATCAAAAGTATATTTTACTAAAGAAATTACTGGAGCAAGCTTAATCAAAATTTATGAAAGTATGGGAGTTGACTTGCAAGGTAAAATCGCTGTCAAAATATCGACAGGAGAGCCAGGAGGTCATAACTTTCTAAGTCCACTTCTAATAAAAGACTTAGTAGCCAAATTAAATGGAACTATAGTCGAATGCAATACAGCTTATAATGGCAAAAGAAATACGACTGAAGCCCACTGGGAAGCCATCAAAGAACACGGTTTTTTAAAGATTGCACCAGTAGATCTAATGGACGAAGAGGACGAAGTATCTCTACCTGTATCGAATGGATTCCATCTTAAAAATAATCTAGTTGGAGCACATCTAAATAACTACGATTCTATGCTGATGCTCTCACATTTTAAAGGACATGCTATGGGCGGATTTGGAGGAGCCCTAAAAAACATGTCTATTGGAGTAGCCTCATCTAATGGAAAAGCTAACATTCATACTGCTGGTAAAACTTCAAATCCTAGTGAATTATGGGACAATGTAGCCGACCAAGACTCATTTCTAGAATCGATGGCTGATGCTTGTGAATCAGTAATGTCACATATGGGACGTGAAAACATCGTATATATCAATGTAGCTAACAACTTATCAGTTGACTGCGATTGTGACTCTAATCCAGCTGCACCCGAAATGAAAGATTTAGGAATTTTTGCATCTATTGATCCAGTAGCATTAGATCAAGCATGTTATGATGCTGTTATTAACTCTGATGATCCAGGAAAAGGTGCTCTCATTGAGAGAATGAATTCCCGTCATGGCATACATACAGTCGAAGCTGCCAGCGATTTAGGACTTGGAAATCGCGAATACGAAATTGTTAATATTTAATTCAGTGTGTTCTACTAAGAACACTTTTTTTTCGGTCAAACAATAAAAATCTAATAAACGTTAAACACGTCAATTCTATGTAAAATATGTTTAATACGCTTGAACACATTTAGTATAAAGTGGTAAATTTGTAATATAGAAGTATGTACCAAATACATATAGCTAAAGAGAGGATAAAACAGTATGAAAAGAGAAACTTCAAATAATGAAAATAGAAAAGAAAAGGGTAATAAATTAAAATATAAAACAACACTTATAATACTAGCATTAGCTTTAGTATCTGTAGGAGTATTTGCAACATATGCATTTTTCCAAACACCAGTAGGAGAAGATCAAGAAGAGGTGGAAACTAAAAAGCCAGTTCAAGAATCAAGAAAGATAGTAGATGTTCTTCTTTCTAAAAAAAATGATGCAAGTATCACAGACTATAATGCTGGAGATAAAGGAGAAATGTTTACTTTTTCTCATCCTGAGGCAGAGCAAACAAAAGGCTGGAGTGATGAAGAAAGAACTGATTACCGTTATATAGGAAACACACCAAATAATTATATACAATTTAACGACGAAACGTGGAGAATAATAGGTGTATTCACAGTAGAGGGAGAAAACGGAAAAAAAGAACAAAGAGTTAAGATCATTAGAGATCAACTTTTGGGGGATTTTTCATGGGATATGAAAGCAGATAAAACTAATTCAAATGAATGGCCAATAAGTAGTTTAGCAACAATGCTAAATGAAGATTATATAAATAAGGGCGGAAATTTTACATATACCTGGTATGATAATCGTGATAATAACGGAACAGCAAACAAATCCACAGTAGTAGGATTAAACACCACTGCAAAAAATCAAATAGGCTCTGCTAAATGGTACTTAGGGGGATCACATGAAGTAGAGAATTTAGGAGCTTCAGATTATTACAAAATTGAAAGAGGAACTGAGACGTGCGAAACAATAGAAGAATGCCCAGAAGAAATGAGAAGTACAAGTACAATAGCTGATGTTGGTTTAATGTACCCAAGTGATTATATGTATACATACGCACTTGGTGTAGATAATATATGTTATACAAGTGGATTTAATTGTGGCGAAGGAACACCTTCAGCAGGCTGGTTATTTACCTCAGATTATCAATGGACAATCATGCCTTACACATACGATGCAACCGAAGTTTTTAGCTTGTATGATACTGGCGGTGTTAATGGTTACTATGTAGTCAACAGTATAAGTGGCTCTCGCCCAGTTGTTTACCTTCTATCTGATAACGTAATCATAGGCGGAAATGGCAGTATCGAACACCCATATACACTTAAAAATTAAAATAAAATATTGACTTCATAGTCTTTTTTTTTATATAATTATATCAAGGAAAAGGTGAATTTTAAAATATGAATTATGTAGAAAATACAGAACTAAAAATGGAGGAAGTAGTAGAAAATTTAGAAAAACGTCTTACACAAGTTCGTGCTGGAAGAGCTAATCCAAGTATGCTACAAGGTATTATGGTTGAGTACTATGGTACTCCAACAGATATACAAAGTGTGGCAAACATAACTGTGCCTGAAGCGAGACAACTTTTTATAAAACCATTCGATAAAAGCACTTTAAAAGATATTGAAAAAGCTATACAAGAAGCCAATTTAGGAATTAATCCTACTAACAATGGAGAAATGATTATCCTTACTTTACCTGAACTTACAGAAGACAGAAGAAGAGAATACGTAAAACAAGCTAAAAGTATAGGAGAAGATGCTAAAATTGCTCTTCGAAATGCAAGACAAGATGCTAA
Source organism: uncultured bacterium (assembly GCA_947646655.1). Lineage (GTDB taxonomy): Bacteria > Bacillota_I > Bacilli_A > RF39 > UBA660 > RUG11867. The sequence continues at coordinate 134,802 of CANSHI010000001.1, read as the reverse complement.
TACACAAATTAAAAAAGAAGAACTTCCAGAAGATGAAGAAAAAGGTTTATTAGAAGACGTTCAAGAATTGATTAATAAATACAATAAAATCGTCGAAGATAAAATCAAAGAAAAAGAAGCAGAACTTATGGAGGTGTAAGTATATTGAAACTTAGTAAAAAAGGCAAGAGAATACTTTTATTAGCTTCTTTTTTATTATTTAGTATCATTCTAATAATCACTATTACTAGCTTAATCACAAACAATACAGATGGAGCTAAATTTAAACGTAGTTATGAAAGCTATAACAATAAAAAAGCGGATGATACTCACAAATATCAAAAACTAAAAATTAAGAAAAAAAATAAAGTAAAAAATGTTACTATCGAAGAAGCTATCGACATATTAGAAAATAAGACAGGTCTAATATACTTTGGTTTTCCAAACTGTCCATATTGCCGTGGAATTTTGCCAACACTTTTAAATACAGTAGAAAAATCCAATTTAACTGAGCTATATTATCTCGATATGACCAATTTGAGAGACGAATACAAAGTTGAAGATGGTAGAGCAATACAATCAAAGTCGGCGGAGGCATCATACTTTGAATTGCTTAGTTTATTAAATAACTATTTGGAGGACTACATTGTCACAGATGAAAATGGCATAGAATATGAAGCTGGAGAAAAACGATTATATGTTCCTCTCGTAGTAGGAGTACAAGAAGGATTTATCATGGAAGCTCATAATGGTTCTGTAGAACTAGACGAAAATCAAAGCCCTTTTGATCCTCTTACAAATAGTCAAATAGGGGAATTAGAAGTAGTTTTTCAAAATATAATTGACAAAATAAGTGTAAACTAAAAAAACATGCATTTTACTACAAAGAAAGGAAATATTTTGACAAACTTTCTTTTTTATTGTTCAAAAAATGGTATATTACAATTAAAGCTTACTTTTTGCCATTTATTTTTTGACAAAATGTCTTTTTAACGGCTAAAAATGCTTTTTTAGAAAGTTGCATAAAATTTAACTTTATGATACGCTAAACATGTCGAAAAGAGGTGTATCATGGAAAGACATAAAAGTATCGAAAGAAGTATCATCAAAACATATCGCAAAGAACTTTGGCGACCATTTATGAAAGCTGTTACAGACTACGACCTTATAAAAGAAAATGATATTATTATGGTTTGTATGTCTGGGGGAAAAGATTCCTTTTTAATGGCCAAACTTTTAGAAGAGCTGTCCATTCATGGTAAATTTAAATTTGAACTTAAATATGTCGTCATGGATCCAGGATACGATGAACAGACACTCTTAAAAATTGAAGAAAATGCTCGTATTTTAAATTTAAACATAGAAATATTTAAGACAGACATTTTTCCAGTAGTTAAAAAGATTGCAGCCGAAAGTCCATGTTACATGTGCGCTCGAATGAGAAGAGGTTATTTATACGATAAAGCAACCGAATTTGGCTGTAATAAAATTGCACTTGGACATCACTTTGACGACTGTATAGAGACTACATTGCTTTCTATGCTATATGGTGCCGAAATTAAAACTATGGTCCCTAAAGTCAAAAGCTCGAATTTTAAAGGACTCGAACTCATTCGTCCTATGTTTTTAATAAGAGAAGACAATATCATAAGGTGGACTAAATATAACTCACTAGAGTTTACGGGCTGTGCCTGTGATTTCACAAAAAGCAAAGAATATGAAAATAGTAAAAGATTAGAAATTAAAAACTTAATAAAAAAATTAAGTAAAATCGATGAAAACATTCCACACAATATATTTAAATCGATGGAAAACGTCAATCTAGAATGTATTTTAGGATTCAAATATAAAGACAATAACAAAGACTTTAAAGACATTTTTGAAGAAAGGATAATGTAAAATGAGTATGATCAGATTAAATAATGTATCAAAGTTTTATCAAAACAAAAAAAATATTTCGAGTGGTTTTAACAAAATAAACCTCGAATTAGAAATGGGAGAATTTGTAGTCATCACTGGAGAATCAGGCTCTGGTAAATCGACACTTCTAAATGTTATCTCAGGACTTGACTCTTATGAAGAAGGGGAAATGTATATAAATGGAGAAGAAACAAGTCACTACACCGAGCAAGACTATGAAAACTATCGTCGTAAATACATCGGAAATATTTTTCAGCATTTTAACCTCATAAATAGCTATACAGTATACCAAAATATCGAGCTCGTCCTTCTTTTAAATGGCTATAAAAAGCAGGACATTAAAGACCAAGTCTTAGACATTATAAAAACAGTTGGCTTAGAAAAATTTAAAAATACTAAAGCTTCTAAACTTTCAGGAGGCCAAAAACAGAGAGTTGCAATAGCACGTGCCCTTGCTAAAGATACTCCGATCATCGTCGCAGACGAACCGACTGGAAATTTAGATGTCAAAAGTGCCCGTTCTATAATGAAATTACTAAGTGAAATATCTTCTACCAAGTTAGTTGTTATTGTAACTCACAACTATGAACAAGTAAGCGAATATACTACTAGAAAAATCACCATGAGTGATGGTCGCATTATCGAAGATAAAAAGATCAAACAAGTAAAAGAAATTAAAGCAGAACCACTTAAACCTGGAAACATTACGATATTGAATAAAATTCGAATAGGTTTAAGAAATGTATTTAATATCAAAAGCAAATTCATTCTTTTACTAACAGTCTACTTTTTTCTTACATTTTTGGTGTTTTCAGTATATTCTAGTTTAGAAAGTCAAAAATTTAATGAAGGATTGGCAGGAAACAACTATTATTTCCAAGAAACAAGCCCTGAACGTCTTATCATTAACAAACCCGATAAATCAGCTTTCACAGAAGAAGAAATAGAACAAATCAAAAATATAGATAACATCAAATCAGTCGAAAAAGAAGATCTACTATTAGACCTTCAAACTTCAATCACCGATGATGAATTATATTTATTTGGTAAAGTTAAAAGATTAGAATCTATAACTGAAGTAGATGAAGGAACTTTACCAAAAGACTTAGCAAATGGAATCGTAATTTCAGGTAATAAAAACTCCTACCAATTCTCTGCTAGCCAAGACAGACTAATTGGAAGAACCCTCAAGTTAATCGACTCATATACAGGTGAATCACTTACTAAAGTAGTCATAAGTGGTATAATTTATGAAAATACAGAAAATGTTCATTTCGATAATTTCACCATCTATTTACCAAATGAGATCATCGACAAGCTCAAAGTCAGTTTTGGAGTAAACTATAGTGAAATAGAAATGAAAATTAATAACAAAATTTATCCACAAATAGGATCTTCATTATATTTCCAAGTTGAACCTAATAAAAACGTCAAAGACGGGCAGGCTTATGCTTTTGAAGGTTTAAACTCATACTGTAGTTACTACTACTGTCGTGGTAAAAATTTAAAGTTAAGTGTTAAAAATATATACTATGAAGATACAGCATCTTTTCGCATCAGCAAAATGCTCAACAAAGATAACTTTAGAAATGCAACAGGCCTAAAAAATTTCGAAAACCATGCCAATAAAATATTTATAAGTGAAAATGATTACAATAAACTTTACAATCATGGTCACTTTCAAATAAGTGCCTTTATAGATGACTTGCATAATGACAAAGAGACGATCGAAACAATAAAAAAACTCGGTTATAACACGTTTTATATGAAAGAAGCACTTTCAAGTGAAAACGAACTACTAGGTGTCATGAGAATAATCCGTTATGTCGTCTTCATCATTGCAACAATTGCATTATTCTTTATATCATACTTTATTATTAAAATAATTTTAAAATCTAGAAATGTTTACTATTCAACTATCAGAATACTAGGATCTACTAAAAAGCAAGCCGCAGAACTATTGAGCATAGAACTAGTCGCAGATGTCAATCTAGCATATTTATTATTTATAGTTTTAATTTTATTAAACACTTTAAGCATTATCAAAGTCGAATACATTCAAAACCTAATCTCTTATTTCAGTCTAAAAGACTACTTATTAATCTACATAATCTTAGTATTCATGAGTCTTCTAATAAGCACTCGTTATGCTCATAAATTGTTTAAAGACTCTGTCATGAGTACTTATAGAGAGGAAGTGTAACCATGTTAAAAATAGAAAAAGTTAACAAATATTTCTTTAGACACAAAAAAAATCAAATACATGTCATCGACAATATGTCATTAGAATTTCCAAATTCTGGTTTAGTAGCACTTCTAGGTCCGAGTGGATGTGGTAAAACGACATTACTAAACGCAATAGGTGGTCTTGACAAAATTAATTCAGGTAAAATTTATATAAATGGCAAAAAAATGCCAAAAATAGGATCTTATAAAAAAGATAAAATGAGAGTAATGAACATCGGCTATATTTTCCAAAACTATAATCTCTTAGATAACCTAACTGTATATGAAAACGTCGCTTTATCGCTTAAAATGATCGGCATTAAAAATCGTTTTGAAATAAAAAAACGTGTAAACTATTTGTTAGAAACGATAGGTCTTTATAGATACCGAAATAAACCAGCAGGCATGTTATCAGGTGGTCAAAGACAAAGAGTAGGTATAGCAAGAGCCCTAGTAAAAAATCCCGATCTTATAATCGCTGATGAACCAACTGGAAATTTAGACTCAAAAAATACGATCGAAATAATGAACATTATAAAGTCCATTTCTAAAAGTAAACTGGTCATTTTAGTTACTCACGAAAAAGACTTGGCAAACTTCTATGCTTCTAGAATAGTAAATTTAGAAGACGGTCATATTTTATCTGATGAAGATAATACCCATGAAAACGAACTCGATTACCGAATAGACAACAAAATCTATTTAAAAGATTTCAAAAATAAAGAAGCGATCAATTCAAATGATAATGAAATAAACATTTATTCTGATACCAAAGACAAAATAAAATTAGATATCGTTTTTAAAAATAACAACATATATATTCAAAGTAAAAACTTTAATAAAATAGAAGTCATAGACGATACAAGTGCTATTGAGCTCATAGATGACAATTATAAAAAAATAACTAAAGACGACTATGAGAGCAATAATTTTGATTTAAAAATGTTAGACAATCAAAAATACAAACTGCGTTATACATCGATTTATAATATTTACACGATGCTTAAAACGGGTATAAAAAAAGTATTTGGTTATACTTTGATGAAAAAAATATTGTTAATTGGTTTCTTTATTTCAGCAATGTTCATAGTTTATGGAATATCTAATATATTTGGTGTTACTAACATTAAAGACAGTAATTTTCTAACTATCAACAGAGAATATATTCAAATCGAAAACAACAAAAACGATCTCGAGGAATACTTAGCCTTAGAAAACAACCCAATAGTTAACTATATTATTCCAGGCAATTCCACTATTAATATTCAAGTTAACAATGATCGCCTTTATCAGTTTAAAAACATTACGCCTCAATTCCAAACTTCATTAGCAGACGAATCAATTTTAAACGAATCACACGTGCTATTAGGAAGATTGCCCGCTAGAGAAAATGAAATCGTTTTAGATAAGATGACTATTGATTATGCTAAGAAAACATCGATGGAACTAAAAATGTTAAACTTAAACGAATATGAAGATTATTTAGATTTAAAAGTTAAAGTTGGTTCTATGGATCTCATAATAGTTGGTATTGTAGACTCTAATAGTCCAAGCACATATACCAAAAGAGAAAGTTTAATAAATTTAATCGCAACCAACAAAGAAAATGGCGTTGACTACATCGAACCACGATTTAACGAAACAAATGATTCCATAACAGACCCCGTTTACAATTACGACTTATATAAAGACGATATCAAAATCAAAAGAGGTAGAAAACCTAAAAACGATTATGAAGTTATAGTTAACATCAACAACAGAGATTTTATGCCTTTAAATAAAACAATATCTACAAAAGTTAACAATAAAAAACTAAAAGTTGTCGGTTATTACTCTTCAGCAAAAGAAGACAATAAATATTATGTAAGTGCTAATACTTATAAAATAAATACAATAGTATCGAATAGTGGTATGACAATTTATTCAGATCAAAAAGAAAACACCATCGAAACATTGCAAAACGCTGGCTATTATGCTCTCGATTCTTATAACAAGGCTCGTGAAGAATATATCAGTCAAGTTAAAGATAATATTACTGAATCACTTATAGTCGCTGGTATTTTATTAGCCATTTCGTTTATCGAGATATTTCTAATGATAAGGGCATCTTTCTTATCGAGAATAAAAGAAATCGGTATTTACCGAGCTATTGGAACTAAAAAAACCGATATATACAAAATGTTCTTAGGGGAAATTCTTGTTATAACAACTATAGCAGGTCTTCCAGGAGCCATTCTTATGATTAGCATAATGAATGAAATAACTAAAATCTCTTTCTTTAATGGATTTTATGTTATGAATACAGCTGTTATTTTAGTAAGTTTGATTCTCATCTATGGTTTAAACATCATTATAGGATTATTACCAATCAGACAGACCATTAAGAAAACACCTGCTCAAATTCTTTCGAGAACAGATGTCGACTAAAAAAGTTATACATTTGTATTTCTTTTTTTATTTTGTTTTAATAAATATTCCCTCATTTTACTTTGGAATTAACACTCACCCTTGACATCACCTGGAAAGGGGGTGATATAATGAGTATAGGATATACTGAAGGGAATGTTTAATAACTATGAAAAAAAATAAAAATGTAAAAAAGGGTGTAATAATTGGACTATTAGCATGTGCCCTAATACTAGTCGGCTTCTTAGGTTCGTACGCATATTTTATAGGACAGCTTGGTCAAAATAAAAATCAAGAAGTGAAAGTACAAACTGGAACAATGGAATTAATATTTAGTGATGGGACTAATGGATTCAATAGAGAATTAGACTTTGGAGAGAGTGCAGAGAAAACTTTTACAATAGAGAATACTGGAACAAAAGACGGAGTAGTAAGTGTCAGTTGGATGAATTTGTTAAACACCTACTTAGAAGGATCTATGACGTATACTTTTTTAGAGTCTGATACAGAAGATGGAGAGTTTACTGAAATAGTTTCAAATAAAAATATTCCAGTGTCAAAAGAGACGAAAGACAAAGGTCTAGTAAGTGGAATAAAGATCCCAGCGGGAGTAAAAAAATATTATAAGCTCATAATAACTTTAAACTATACAGATTTTGATCAGACAGAAGATCTAAATGCAAAGTTAGAGACACAATTTAAAATAACAGAAGGAATACTAAAAGATCCGACACCAACAGAAAAAACTTTAGCTAAATTAAATAAAACAGTCAAAGAAGACATTCCAAATTTTGCAGCCACCGCGACGAGTGATGAGACAGCAGATGGATTATATGCAATGGAAGACGACTATGGAACAAGTTATTACTATAGAGGAGCAACTGAAGATAACTATGTAAAGTTTGCAGGATTTTATTGGAGAATAATTAGGATAAATGGCGATGGGTCACTTCGAGTAATATATAACGGAACACAGGCTCATGTAAATGGGTCAAGTAGTGCAGATAGGCTAGTGCAAATAGATCAAATATATAATTCAGGTATAAATGATGCGAAGTATGCAGGGTACATGTTTAGCCCTGAAAACGGTCCTTCTACAAATAAAGAAGAAGCCCAAACTAATACTGTAAATTCGGATATAAAGACGGCGACAGAGAATTGGTATAAAACAAATATAGCAGATAAAGGCTATGATGAGTTTGTAAGTGATAATATATTTTGTAATGATAGAACAACACCAGGGAAAGAAGCAACGGGGTGGAGTGATGACACGGGATTAGGATATGGAACGAATAAAACAGGATATGGGGTAACAGCGAGAAGTAATGTGTGGAATACTGATGTAAATAAAGTACAGCCTAAATTTACATGTGATCAGAAAAATGATGCATTTACAAAAGAAGATACAGAGAGAGGAAATGGAAAATTAGGAGAGAAGGTAGGATTAATAACAGCAGATGAAGTTGTGGCAGGAGGAGGAAATTATGAAACAACAAATAATAGTTATTACCTGTATAATGGAGCTTTATATTTATTTTGGACTTTATCGCCTTGTAGTTTGATAGGTAGTTCTCCTACCATATTTACTATCAATGACGGACGACTAGAAGCTTTTACAGCTACTAGTATGATTGGCATAGCTCCAGTTATCTCACTGAGTGCAGATTATGTAAATACTTTAATTGGAGACGGGACAATGACTAATCCTTTTAGAGAAAATGGTATTGATGCTTAAAATAAAAAATTTCTTAGCTACTAAGAAATTTTTGTTTGCATAAAAAAACTGATTAAACAGTTTCTCATTTGACCTTATCGGGAAGCAATGTACTTCTAGAATAAGGTTTAACCTCATCAGTTCTACCTAATAAATAATCGACAGACGTATTATAAAAATCTGCTAAAATACAAATTTTTTCTACAGGAATAATATTTATACCAAGTTCATACCTAGAATATTGAGCTTGAGTGACATGTAAAAGATCTGCTATATCCTTTTGGCCATAATCTCTATCTTCTCTAATATCTTTAATTCGTTCAATTATCATATACGCATCACGTATACAATTTATCAAAAAAATAAAAAAGACATGGCCAAATATACGTATTACGTATATTTTGGAGGTAAAAATTACCAATTAATTAGTAAATGTGAAATAAATTAAAGAATCATACATAAGATTAACTAGTGATTTTTATGAAGAAAGTAATACTGTTTTGTCTCTGTTTTTTAATATTTATAATGTCGCCGAAAGCATATTCTGCCGCCGTAGTAATGGATGCTGATTCGGGTCGAGTTCTTTATAGTCAAGATCAAGATTCCAAGTATCTAATCGCTTCGACAACGAAAATCATGACTGCTTTAGTCGTACTAAATAATGTACAAAATATAAAAAGCGAGGTCACTGTTGGCGATGAAGTTTTAAAAGCTTATGGAAGCTCAATTTATATTAAGCCTAAAGAAAAATTGACTGTCGAAGACTTACTATATGGACTTATGCTTAGAAGTGGAAACGATTCTGCCTTAGTTCTTGCAAAATACACCGCGGGAAGTGTAGAAGGGTTTGTAAAACTGATGAACGATACCGCTCTTATGCTAGGCATGAACAATACGACATTTTCAAATCCACACGGATTAGATGAAGAAAATGAAAATAAAAGTTCAGTCTATGACATGGCTCTACTAATGGTAGAAGCTATGAAAAATGAAGAATTTCGAAAAATAACTTCTACTAAAGAATACAAACTAAAAACCAACTTTAACACTTACGTTTGGTATAACAAAAATAGATTACTGACCGATTATAAATACGCAACTGGTGGAAAAATTGGATTCACTACACGTGCTAGGCATACCTTTGTCTCATCAGCTACTAAAGACGATAAAAACTTGGTAGTTGCCACCTTCAAAGATTCCGATCGCTTTTTAACTCATGAAAAACTGTATGAACAATATTTTGATGAGTATAAGAAATACAAATTGATCGACAAAAATAATCCTCGTGTTAGTTACAAATGGGGATACGATGTATATACTACTTCTGACTTCTACATGCTACTAAATAAATCGGAGAAAAAAAGAGTAAAAAGAGAAGTAGAACTATACAAAAATGTACCTGCAAGCGATAATGCTCAAGTAATAGGTACTATGTCCATAACCATGGATGGAGTAGTATATAAAAAACAAAACATTTACGCAGTCAAAAAAACACAAGAAAAAAAATCGTTTCTCGATAAAATAAAGGAATTTTTAAAATGGTAAGTATAATTTGGGGTTTTTTAATTTTAATTGGTATTATATTCAGTTTTACAACTAATAATCTGTCTTTAGTAAATACCGAAATACTAGCGAGTTCTGCACAAGCATTAGAAATGTTTTTTAGCATGTTTCCGATGATCGTGTTATGGATGGGGCTCATGCAAATAGCAAGCGATTCAGGACTTTTAGAAAAAATAGCTCGAAAATTTTCATTTATTTTAGCACGAATCTTCCCGAGTATTCCTACTGGTCATGAATCACTAGGATTAATTGCATCCAATATAATCGTCAATATGGTAGGACTAGGAAGTGCTGCAACGCCTTTTGGACTTAAAGCTATGGAAAAATTACAAGAATTGAATGACAAGAAAGACACTGCTTCTCCCGCTATGATAACCTTTTTAGTACTAAATACTTCAGGCGTAACCTTAATTCCAACTGCTATCATAAGTTTAAGAGCCATGTATGGAAGTGCTAACCCTAGTGAAATAATTTCGGGAGCGTTGCTTGCAACACTGGCATCAACCATAGCGGGGCTTTCCATCGATTCACTCATTAGAAAGAAAAATAAAAATAGATAGGAGAAAACATGACAACAATCTCATTACTACTACTGCCCATCTTAATATTAGGAATAATAGTCTATGGACTTTATAAAAAAGTAGACATCTATTCATCCTTTATTAAAGGTGCTAAAGATGGCATCCAAAGTGCTATTAACATTTTTCCTTTTACCGTAAGCATGGTCTTTGCTGTTAACATCTTTCTCCATAGTGGTATTTTGGATTTCATTTTTAAGGGAATCGCAAACATGTTGGGACCCGATATTCCAATAAGCATTTTTCCGATGGCACTTCTAAGACCGATCAGTGGTGCAGCCAGTGAAGTAATAATGACTGATATTTTCTCAAACTTTGGGCCTGATTCTTTCGTCGGTAGGCTTTCAAGTATAATGCAAGGAAGCACTGACACAACATTTTATGTCATAACTCTTTATTTCGGAAGTGTTGGCATTAAAAAGATTCGTTATGCTTTAAAAGCGGGTTTATTCGCCGATGCCATAGGAATCATTGCCAGCTTTCTAGTAGTCTATATGCTTTTTGGAACTTGATACGAAAAACTAAATTTTGGCGTACTAAAAATAATAAATGACAAAAAAATCGTCAAAAAATAAACAAAAAATGTGATTTCATCATTTGATATGCGATTTTTGTATTACTAAAAATAAATTTTTGTGGTTTGCCTTCTATCCCTCCTTTTTGCTAGTATCGAACGAGAAAGGAGGGAATCTCTATGAACGCACTATTTTTAGTTGGCCGATTGACAAAAGATCCTGAACTGAGAAAGTCTGAAGGAAAATCAAATTGCTATGTAACTATAGCCATCAAAAGAACTTATAAAAATTCAGATGGCATTTATGAGACAGATTTCATCAGTTGTAAAGTATGGAATGTCATTGCCGAAAGAGTATGTGAGTATTGCAAGAAAGGTGATATGATCTCTGTCAAAGGTCGTATTCAAAACAACAATTATGTAGATAAAGAAGACAATAAAGTATATTCATACGAAATAATCGCAGATCAAATATCATTCATGCAATCTCAAAAAACAAAAGAAGATACTATTGAGACTACTGAAGAAGAAATAATCGAAGAAAATCTTACAATAGCTGAATAAAATATACAAAAAATCATAAAGTTATATAGGTGATAAATATGCGAAAAATTTTTGAATGGGTTGGAGGATTTGCCTTAATCGCTTTCAGTTTTTATTTCACTGATCGAGTAAGTTTAATGGTCGCGAACAAAAGCGAACTAATGCAAAGCATAAAAGCTGTAAGTGCCACTTATAAAACAACTCCCGTTGATGCCATAATTGATAATGAAAACAATTCAATTATCCCTGGAAAATACGGAAAAATTGTAAACGATCAAGAATCATATTTAAACATGCACGACTTCGGTTCATTTAACGAAAACTATTTAATTTTTGACTTTGTCAAACCTGAAACTTCACTTAACGATAATAAAGATAAATTCATTTCAAGTGGTAATCCAAGTAACCGTAATATTAGTTTAATCATAAATGATAATCATGAAACTGCAAGCTTTTTAAACTCTTCAAAAATTCAATATAACATTGTAACCGATAAGCAAGTCACTAAAGAAGAGTACGCTGAAATCATCAATGCAGCGACAGATAAAAATGAGTTCAATGCTATTGGAAAGACTTTAAGTGAAAATAAAAAAATATGCTTAAAAGGAGTAAGCGATATCGATCTATGCAAAAAGAATTCCTATTATTTAATAGACCCTATACTAGAACTCGACAACAATAATTATGTTGAGATCAAAAATGGTTTAAATCCAGGTAGTATCATAAAAATAGGTCCAAATACTAAAGTTGAAAATGTTAAGCTCTTATTATCCGAAATTAAATATAAAGACTTAAACATTGTACACATTAGTAAACTAATAGACGAAAAAGAGGGCTAATACTTTCTTTTTTTTTCGTTTTTTGGTATAATAAATCCATTAAATTGAACTTTATATAAATTTTTTATATTTTAGAAAGGATTGGTTTATATGAGTAAAATTAAAATAATGGCCATGGGTGGCCTAAATGAAAATGGTAAAAATACATATATCGTAGAAGTAGATAACGCGATATTCATATTAGATGCAGGTATTAAATTTGCAAGCGAAGAAATGTATGGTATCGACTACATAATACCCGATTATGATTATTTAATTAAAAATCAGAAAAAAATACGAGGAATCTTTTTAACACATGCTCACCCTGAAAATATCGGTGGAATTTTTAACTTAGCCCGTATTTTACCGAAAGTTAAAATATTTGCCAGTAAATACACATCGCTATTTTTAAAATTAGAAGGGTTTGATACAAAAAGAATTGTCGAGATAACAGCACATCATAAAATAAATTTCGGTTCGATAAGTGTCTTTCCGATCAATATCAACCATTCGGTACCGGACTCACTTATGTATGTGATCAATACAAAAGATGGGGCTATAGTATATACAGGAGACTTCCTAATAGACCCAAGTATGACGGGAGCTTATAGTATGGACTTAGGTAAAATTGCCTATGTTGGAAAGCTAGGAGTTTTATGTCTTTTAAGCGAGTCTTCATTCTCAGAACGTCTTGGCCATACGAGTCCAAATCATAAATTCGAAAATTACTACAAAGATATCATTAATAAAGCTGAATCACGTATATTGATTCCTGTATTTAATGATCATTTATATACGATCGCAGAAATTTTTAAAGCTCTTGAAAATACTCATCGCAAAGTAGTAATAATGGGACATAAGTTGCAAAGTCTTATCAATATGGTTATCGAAAACAACTATTTAAATGTACCTAAAAATGTAATAGGAACACTTGATGATTTAAAAGACAAAAGAGCAGTAGTACTTATAAGTGATGACAAAAAAAATCAATATCGAAATATTAGAAAAATTGCCGATGGCTATGATAAATTTATCACATTAAAAGAAAAAGATACTATTCTTTTTGCAGAGCCTTCATATGATTATAATGAGAAGAGATTAGTAGATCTTCAAAATGACTTAGCGCTTATGAATGTCGAATCATATGCGATTCCTAAAGAAAAAAATATTCTTCATCACGCTTCGAGTGAGGATTTGATGATGATGATGGATCTTTTAAAACCGAAATATTGTATGCCAGTAGAAGGCGAATACCGCTATATGGTCGGAGCAGCTAACTTAGCAAGCGATTTAGGTATGCCAAAAGAAAATATCATTCTTCGTCAAAATGGAGAATTTGTTACATTCGAAAATGGATCACTTATAGACAAACAAGAATCGATTAAAATTAATGATGTATTAATCGACGGTTCCATCGGAGAAGATGTTGGTGAACTTGTCATTAAAGATAGAGAAGTATTAGGAGAAAACGGCATCGTCTTAGTAAGTGCTAGTCTTTCAAAAAAGACAAAAGAAATCGTTGTAGGACCTGAAGTTACTACAAGGGGATTCATCTATGTTAAAGATTCAAGTGAAATGATCGCAGAAATTAAGAAGATTAGTGAAAACATTATTACTAAAAATACGACCCCTGAATACGTCGACTACAATACTATAAAACAAGAAATACGTGAAAGTTTAGGAAAATATTTTTATACAGAAACTGAATCTAAACCTATGATAATTGCCGTAATACAAGAAATTTAAGGAGGCTTTATGAAAGAATTAAAAATGGACACTTTAGTTCAATACTCGAAACAATATGGATACATTTTTCAAGGAAGTGAAATATATGGCGGTCTTGCCAATTCCTGGGATTACGGTCCATTGGGACGTGAATTAAAAGAAAATCTAAAAAAAGCATGGCATCAAAAATTTATACAAGAAAATATTTATAATGTCAGCCTCGACTCAGCTATTATTATGAACCCAAACGTTTGGGTAGCAAGTGGTCACGTAACAAGCTTTACAGATCCTTTAATAGATTGTAAGAAATGTAAGAGTCGCCATCGTGCTGATAAACTTGTCGAAGATGCTACAGAAGGTAATGAAACAGGAGACGGTTGGAGCAATGAACAGTTAGAAACTTTTATAAAAGAACATAACATTACATGCCCAGTTTGTAATTCTGCCGATTTTACACCTATCAGAAAATTCAATCTATTATTTGAAACAAGCTTAGGAGTCACTGAAGACACTAAGAGTAAAGTTTATCTTCGTGGAGAAACTGCTCAAGGAATATTCACAAATTTTAATAATGTTCAAAGAAGCATGCGACTTAAATTGCCTTTTGGTATAGGCCAAATAGGTAAAGCTTTCCGAAACGAAATAACACCAGGTAATTTTATATTTCGCTTAAGAGAATTTGAACAGATGGAGCTGGAGTTTTTTTGCCAACCAGGTACCGATTTAGAATGGTTTGGCTTTTACAAAAATTCATGTTTAGACTTTTTAAAAACGATAGGTATTAAAAAGGAAAATCTTCGATACCGAGATCATAAAAAAGAAGAACTTTCTTTTTACAGTAAAGCGACAACTGATATCGAATTTAAATATCCTTTTGGCTGGGGAGAACTATGGGGTATTGCCGATCGAACAGATTATGACTTGGGAAGACATATGGAATCGTCTAAAGTAGATTTAAGATATCTCGATCCTGACACTAACGAAAAGTATCTTCCATATGTAATCGAACCGTCTTTAGGATTAGATAGATTATTCCTTGCAATATTGTCAAATTCTTATGATGTTGAAATTTTAGAAAATGGAGAAGAAAGAGAAGTACTTCATCTTCACCCAGCTTTAGCACCTTTCAAAGTGACTATACTTCCTTTAATAAAAAAAGTACACTCTGAAAAAGCTAAAGAGATTTTTGGCACTTTATGTAGTGAGTTTCCTGTGACATATGATGAAACGGGAAGCATAGGTAAACGTTATCGAAGAAGCGATGCAATTGGTACGCCTTATGCGATTACGATCGATGACGAGACGTTAGAAAAAGGAACTGTAACACTTCGTTCGAGAGATACGATGAATCAAATAACAATATCTATCGATGATTTAAAAGAATTTATACGAGAGAAAACCAAATTGAACTAGCTGTTATTAATATTAGGAAATGAACTTAAATCATTTCTTTTTTTTCGACAAAAAACCAAAAAAGTATATGGTAAAATAAAAGTATAGAATAAAGAAAAGCACTTGCTAAAAACGACAAAATTTTATATAATTCGATATATAGACTAGTAGCAATAGTCCCCATCGTGCAAAAAAGAGCTTATAATTAGTCCACTTGAAAAAAGGAACTTAGGAGTATATATGAATAACAAAAACATAAGGAAAAATTTAACATTATTAGTTTTAATTTGTTCTATAATTTTAGTGAGTTTTATAGGAACATATGCTTTTTTTGTAAGTAATGTTAATAATAAAAATCAAGAAATATTAGGAGAGGCAGGGACCCTTGCTTTAACTTTTGCTGATGGAAATCCTGGAATAAACCAAGCTTTAGAGTTTGGAAGCAGTATAGAAAAAACATTCTCAATTGAAAATACAGGCTCTTTAGAAGCTATTGCCAAGATAAATTTTGAAAATTTAATAAACACTTATATAGATGGTTCATTAACATATTCTCTATCTTATACAGAAATAGAAGATGGTGATTACACATATTTAATATCAAATAAAAATGTACCAAGAAGCACTGAACCAAGTACACATACTTTATTAGATGGCTTGACAATTCCAATAAACACAAAATATTTTTGTAAACTAACTATTACTTTGAATTATTTAAATGATACAGATCAGACAGAAGACTTAAACGCAATTTTCAGTGCTAATTTTAGTTTAAAAGAAGGAACTAAACCTGGATTAGAAAGAAGTTTGGTTGTGTTAAACATACATGCAAAAGAAGATTCACCTGATTTTAATAAATTATCTCCCGAACCAATATACGAAATGAACACGGTTTCAGAAGGTACTATTAATTCTCCTTCAACTTATGTTACCTATGCATCTTCTTACAAGTTTGACCCAATGACAGGAAAATTCACTTTAATAAATCCACAAGTAGCGCATTACTATTCTTCATATACAACTCTTAAAGGAAAATACGTTGCTTATTCTGGAGGTTCTTCCACCAATGCATTACAAGCGAGCACAAATTTAAATATACTCTACAAAGTTAATTCTGCTTCTACTAGTTCTAAATTGAATACAACTCAATATAGAGGCACACTAAAAGAATATAATGATAAAGAAACAGGTGTTTTTTCAATACAAGACGAAGAAGGACTAAGTTATTATTATAGGGGAGCGGTAGAAAATAATTATTTAAAGTTTGGAAAATGGTCAACTTCAACTTACAGAGGTTACCACACAAATAATACTAATTATCAAGATTACTTTAGTCTAGAGGAATGTGAAAATGATTCAACATATAATAACAATTGTTCTATAAGTCCCAATGCTGGCAAAGATATGTATTGGCGAATAATACGAGTAAATGGAAATGGTTCAATACGTATTATTTATGATGGAACGGAAGTTTATCAAAATGGGACTAGTAACATGAATCGCTTAATTGGAACAAATAAGTGGTCATCTAATAATTATGCATACGGATTTATGTATGGCTCAAATTTAATGACTTCCAAAGAAGAAGCTCAACAAAATGAAGTCGATTCCGATGTAAAAATAAAACTCGATAATTGGTATAGAGCTAATTTCTTAAATACTGACTACGAAGATAATATAAGCGATGAAATATTTTGCAACGACAGAAGCATACCAGGCAAAGATAAAACAGGATGGAGTAATGATTCAGGCCTAGGTTATGGACATAACACCACACTTTATGGTCCATTTAATAGACTTTTTATAAATTCATCTACTACAACAAATCACAATTTTATTAACAGAAACGATCCAGAACCTATACTTACATGTCCTCAAGAAAATGATAAATTTACAGTCAGCAAAGAAAAAGGTAATGGCAAACTAACTTATCCCATAGGTCTTATTTCTGTCGATGAAGCTTTTATCGCGGGAGCTTTATTTGATGTAAACCTATATCCTAATAACAAATTCTATCTACATAAAGGCCAAAAATACTTTACTATGTCTCCAGCAGGATATGGATTAAATGGTAGTAAAAGCCATATTTTTCAAATAGAAAGTAACGGAAGTCTTGCTTACAATTATACTAGTGGTATAGCTCCAGTTATAAACTTAAGTGCAGAATACGTAAGTACAATGATTGGTGATGGTACAATGGAAAATCCTTTCAGAAATAAATAAAAAAGTGATTTAAAACTAATAATTTATAAACTCATTCTTGACAACCCTCCGGGGGGGGGGGTGGTATAATGGATATAGGATAAAACTGAAAGGGATAATTTTAAGTATGGAAAAAAATAAGAGTATTAAAAAAGGATTAATAATTGGACTAACAGTTTGTACTTTAAATATAGTAGGCTTCCTAAGTTCATACGCATATTTCATAAGTAATATAGGCAATAATAAAAATCAAAAAGTAACTATAGAGACTGGAACGTTTGAGCTTACTTTTAGTGATGGTAATAACGGAATAAATGCTAAATTAAATTTTGGAGAATCGATTACTAAAACCTTCACGATAGAAAACACTGGTAGTTTAGATGTTTCCGCTATTTTATACTTTGATAATTTAATTAATACTTACAACATAGGATCACTAACTTATCAACTGGCTTATTCAGAAAACGAAAATGGAGAATACAATGAAATTATTGCAAACAATAACATTCCAACAAGTAATAGATCTGCATCTCGAATATTAGCTGATTTAGGTCTAATATCTCCCAAGAAGAAGCTCTTTTATAAACTCACAATAACCTTAAATTATTTAAGTCATATCGATCAAACCGCAGACTTAAATGCAAAATTTATTACAAATTTTAGTCTAAAAAGACCTGACGAAATGGCTTTAAATACTTTAAACTCACTAGGCTTAAAAACTAAACCAGGAAATCCCATTTTTGCAAACTCTGCAACAACAGATGAAACAAAGGATGGATTATATTCTTTGGATGATAACTATGGAACAAGTTATTATTTTAGAGGGGCTGTTGAAAACAATTATGTTAAGTTTGCAGGGTTTTATTGGAGGATCATAAGAATCAATGGGGATGGATCATTGAAAATATTATATGATGGAACTTATGCTCACACAAATGATGATCCCTCAGCAGATAGAGTGGCTATGGAAAACCAACCATTTCATACACGTTATGGAGATGCCAAATACGTTGGGTATATGTTTGGAGGAGAGAATGGGGTGGCTTCGACTAAAAGAACTAATTTTGGCGAAATAGGATATGAAGATTCTAAAAATGCTATATATAACGAAACAAATTCCGATATAAAAATTGCTTTAGAAAATTGGTATTTAGAAAATCTTTCAAAATATGATGATCAAATTTCAGATATCATTTATTGTAATGATAGAACTATAGCAGATAAAAAAATTTCAGGTTTAAGTGGAGATACAGGGTTGGGCTATGGTGCTAATAAAACTTCTTATGGTATAACAATAAGAATGAACCTATGGAACCCAACTTTATTAACCAAGCCAGAATTTAAATGTCTCAACAAAAACGATGCTTTCACTAAAAGTGATATACAAAATGGTAATGGCAAATTAAATCACAAAATAGGATTAATAACGGGAGATGAAGCTCTTGCAGGAGGTACAGGAAAATACTCGGGTCAGATCACAAACGAATATTTATACTTATTTAAAAACAATTGGTATTGGACTATGTCACCTACAAGTTTTAATGCTTCAAGTACACGTATACTTCGAGTAGTAAAAGGATATCTTTATGCAAATCTTGCAACAAGTAATCAAAATGGATCATTAATACCAGTCATATCATTAACTCCTGAATATGTGAATACTTTTATCGGAGATGGTTCATTGTCTAATCCTTACAGGTCCAAAGAACCAGAAATTTAATTTTTTCTAAATATTAGACTTTTCTAATATTTTTTTCTTTAGTTTAATCATATAATTATAAAGACAGAATGGAGAAGAGAAAATGAAAAACTATACTTCTGACTTTGAAGCTTCTAAAGAATTTATTAAATATTTTAGTTATGATAAAGAAAGAAATCTAATAATAATCGAATATGCTTCTGGAAATATCCTTCCAGCCAATTGTACAAAAACTAATATGATAAGCATTTTAAAAAAAATGAGAGACCAAATTAAAAATTCATATAAATTTGAACAAAAAACGAAAAACAAATATAATATATCTGTTTTTATGAGTTTTCTCGCATCATTTATGCTTCTACTTATGCTCGTAATTCCGGGACTACCTATTTTACTTTTGGCAACTAGCATCATTACATTAGGAATAAGCACTAATTCGATACTAAAACAAAGAAATCTTTTAAATGATTTGCAAAAAAATAGATTGATTTTAGATTATTCTGACGATATTAATGAAGCTATTAAATCCTTAAACTCGGAACAATTAAGCCAAATTATAGATGACATGTCCTTACAAAATATTGAGGTTGAAAAAGACAAAACAACCTACATGGGTATAGAAAATATACCGCCGATCAATATTAATTCGATCGAAGTTACATCATTAGAAAACGTTCAAGAACTTATGAAGACATTAAGTATTAAACCTAAAAATCACGAAAGAGGGAATAAATAATGAAAAATTATGCATTAAACAAAAAAGATAGTGAACATTTTATTACAGAATTTGAAGTACTAGATGATAGAATTATCGTTTTCTTCGCTGATGGACACAATGAAATAAGACAAAAATCGGAAGAAGAAGTTGGTCGCATATTAAAAGTTTTAGAAAACCAAGTTAAGCATTCTAGTAAAAAGAAAAATCAACTATACAACCATATTACTTCTACAGTAAAAGCCGCATTCTATTTGATAGTTTTATCAGTTCTCAGTACTTGTTGTCTAAATTATTATGGATATAGCGCATCAGCTCTTTTCCTAATTCCTGCATCGACACTGATCATTTCTAGCATAATGGTCTATAAAGATACTACCATTTTACGAGACATCGATAAGCACAAAACATTTTTAGAAAATAAACAAAAAATACTAGATAATATTAAATCTAATCCTACAGTTTTAATGAATACAACTGCATTAACTCAAGGAATTGTTGAAAGACAAATGAGCAATCCAACAGAATTTTTAGAAGACGAACCGATTAATCTTCAAAATATTGAACAAATACCTAAAACTGATATTGATCTTATTTTAGAAAATGCTGAGTGCCTTGAACAACTAGGCTATGTATCACCAGAAGGGGAAGACAAAATTCAAAGATTCAGACCCAAAAAATAATATCACAATCTCATATTAAACAGTTTTTATGGCTAATACTCAATTTTGCAGTATTAGCTTTTTTATATTTTTAAAAATAAACCAAAAACTTTTACAAATTAAGTGTAAATCATTGACTAAATGCTTGAAAAATAGTAAAATTACTTTATAACGTAGAGAGTAAAGGAGTAAATGATTTTATGAAGTGTAAAAATTTAAAAGTTTTAAGCCTATTAGTAATTTTATTGTTACCTCTAAATGTTTTAGCGCTCAATATTAAAGGAGAAGCAATTACTAAAAGTGACATAACTAAAGACGAAGATTTAACCGTATCTATAAAGCTAACACAAGAAGGAAACAACAAAATAGATGTTTTCCAAGGTATAATTGACTATGACGAAAATATTTTTGAAATAGATGAAAAAAGCTTTGAAGTACAAAATGGGTGGGCAGACTATCAATATAACAAAGATGCTCATGCTCTTATAGTTATTAATAAATATGGTTCAACTTTAAACGAAGATATCATTAAGTTTAATTTAAAACTAAAGGACAATATTAATCCCAAAAGCACTTCTATCAAACTAAACGATATGATAGTAGCTAATGAAGATGAAGATATTGAGTTAGACAACAGCTCATCTTTAGTATCTATCAACCTAAGACCTAGCGAACTTAATAATAATCGTGTTGAAGAATCTTTTACTTCTAATACTTTGGTATCTAAACCAGTAAGAATTTACTATACTCTCATTCTTATTTTACTAGAACTAGTCATCGCTATCGTTCTAGTACTCCTTTATAAAACAGCTATGAAACGAATTAGCAGTGTTGGACAAAAAAGAGCACTAATCGCAACACTTTGTTTAATTGAGATCGTTTCAGCTTCAGCTTTCTTTGGAATAGATGCCACTAAAGGCGATCTAAATAAAGACAAAAGTATTAGTTATAATGATGTAGAAGCGCTTGCCAGTCATCTAATCAATTCAAATTTCTTATCGAACTTTACTTTGGAACGAGCAGACATGAATGGTGACGGGAAAATAACTCCTAGTGATTTATCTATCCTTTTAAGAAAGACATATGCTAAAACTGAATACGCTGCTACGCTTACTGATGCCATTATGGAAAGTAATGCATACGAAAAAAGTTCGATTATAGATCTTAGATTTTTAGCAAATGTAACTGATGATGAACTAGTAGAGTATGTACTAATCGACGGCAAAAAATATCGTGTAGAAAAATCTAAAAATAAAAATGAGTATATTATTAAAATGCCCCTAAAAGATAAATCTAAAGAATATAACTACAATGTAACAGAAGTCATATTAGCAAATGGAAGAAGTGCTAAAGTAGATTATAAAACGAATGTCATGGTTCTAAAAGATGTCCCTATGTTAAGTGGCTTTGCAACACGTGAAGACTTACAAAATAGTAAAATGAGTGTTGCTCTAACAATTACTGATAATGATAATGCGATCGTAAACTCATATTATGAATTAGTAGATTCTAATGGCAATGTAGTTAAAAAAGGGAACCTAAACAAAGGCAAAAATGCTCTCGAACTATCTCTAGACAATGCAGTGTCATACAAGTTCAACATAAAGATAGATTATAATCGTGGTTCCAACTCAGGTGAATACTATGGTTCTATTGAGGATAGCTACGATCTTAAAATTGTAACTGACTACCGCTTCCAAATGAGCAATTTAAAACTTATCCAAAATGGCGTTGCTACTAAAGATTTAGAAAAAGATACTCCTACAACATTAACATTCAAAAGTTCAAATGTTTCAGGGTATGCACCTAAAAAAGTAAATATTGCTGGTAGAGAATATCCAGTCTCAAATCTAGGAGGAGGAACGTATCGAGTTAATATACCGAATACTCTTTTAAACGGTTCACCACTGACTATATCTAAAGTTATATTATCGAATGGAAAAATAATTCTTACAAAAGTAAGCACTAATTATAGAGTGTTAAATAGAAAACCTATAATAGATAACTTAAATATAAATGAAGATGCCAATAATTCTCGCTTATATATTAACTTTAATGTTACAGATAATGATAAAACTATAGATAATGTAAAAATTAACATTTACGATGACAAAGGTACTCTGATTAATTCAGAAAATATAACTGATGGAAACTACAATAGAAATATAGCTGTAAAAGATTCTAGCAATTATACAGTTAAGGTCTTTGCAAGCTATCATCTTTTAACGGGAAGCAATGACTTTGTATATAAAGATGTCTTGATGAGTGAACAAAATATTAAAGCTGTTCCTAAAGCATACATCAATTCTCATACAACAGAAAATATATATCCTGATAAAAACAGTGTCATCAGACTAGACTACAATATAACTTCTAACTATAATGAATCGGTTAAACAAATTGTTGTCAATAACATTATATACGATGCTAAAAAAACAGGCATAAACACTTACTTTATTGAAATACCTATCGATGAATATGCTGGTATTAAAGAATATTCGACACAAAAAGTAATTTTAGCTAATAACCTAGAAGCAAATGTAAATACTTCTATTAAAGTAGATGTACTTAAAGATTATCCAGTTCTCGACAATTTAGAAATAGTAGAAAATATTGAAGAAAGCAAAATTAATATGGCCTTTGACTTCTTCGACAATGACAACGCATTTACTAAAGGCGAAGTAAGACTTACTAACAAAGAAACTGGAGAAATAGTTAAATCAGAAAATATTATCTTAGGTAAAAATAACATCGAATTTGTATTAGAAAATGCTGTAAAATACAATATAGACGTTGTAATCGATGCTATACTGGATACTCGTGAACTAAATGCCGAAAGTCCAAACGTAATTACAGATTATAACATGTATAGTAACGAATATAGAATCATAAAAGATTACAAACTTGAAGTAACAAATATTGATTCTTACAAAGATGATAAAATTGACTTCTATTTCGATAAAAATGAATCGATCGAGTTAAGGTTTAAATCGACTAACGTATCAGAATATATACCTATAAAAGTTAAAGTGGATGGAATATATTATGACGTTGAAAAAATAGATGACTTATATAAATTTACGATTAATCCATTTGAAGAAGCTGGTGTTAAAGTTCTTAAATTTGAAAGTGTTATTTTAAGTAACATGAAAGAAATAAACATCGATTGTACAAAGAAAATTGAAATACTTAAATCTACACCAGTAATAACGGAAGTAGAGACTATTGAAGATCAATCTAATGTTACAGTTAAACTAAATATCGAAGATAATGATAATGTGTTAAATAATTTAAAAGCCATAGTTACTGATAAAGAAGGAAATATCGTATTTGAAAATACAATCGACAAAGAACTGACTTTCACTAAAGCAGAAAATAACAAATACATTATTAAAGTATATGGTGATTATGATTTAGACTCTAACGAGTTATCTAACGACCAAAATGAGTTTAAAGAGAAAGAATTATTTACCAAAACAATTGAATAAGCTTATTTCTTAATGATAAGCTTTTTCTTTTTCGACAAAATTTTAAATCATTTAATGATAAACTGAGATAAAAAGATAAATCACTTGAAAAATATACGTAATACGTATATAATTTTATATAGGATAAACGTATTTAGAGCATATGAAAGATTAAGTAAGATTTAGAAATTAAATGTAAGTTTTGTCTTTTAAAAGAGATTGTTGACAACTCTCGGGGGGGGGGTGTTACAATGGACTTAGGATAAACTGAAGGGAATGTTAAACAAAAATGGAAAAAAGTAAAAATATAAGAAAAGGAATAGTAATTGGAATTATAGTATGTTCCCTAATGTTAGTAGGTTTTCTAGGATCATACGCTTTCTTCATAGGTCAAGTAGGACAAAATAAAAATCAGGAAGTAACAGTAGAGACTGGATCAATGGCTCTAACTTTTAGTGATGGTAATAATGGATTTAATAAAGAATTAAACTTTGGAGAAAGTGCAGAGAAGACTTTTACTATTGAGAATACTGGAACAAAAGACGGAGTAGTAAGTGTCAGTTGGATGAATTTAATAAATACATATTTAGAAGGATCTATGACTTATAACTTTTTAGAATCTGATACAGAAGATGGTGAGTATACAGAAATAATCTCGAATAAAAACGTACCTAAAACTGAAGTAGCTGAAGATAGAGTATTAGCAAGTGGAATAACAATACCCGCAAAAACTAAAAAGTACTATAAGCTAATAATAAATTTAAACTATACAGACTTTGACCAGACAGAAGATTTACAAGCCAAGTTAGAGACACAATTTAAAATAACTGAAGGTATATTGAAAGATTTAACACCTTCTGAAAAAACTTTAGCAAAACTAGGTAAAACTGTTAAAGATGGTAACCCAAACTTTGCAGAAGCAGCAACAACAGATGAGACAGCAGACGGATTATATGCAATGGAGGATGACTATGGAACGAGTTATTATTACAGAGGTGCCACAGAAGATAACTATGTAAAGTTTGCAGGGTTCTATTGGAGAATAATCCGAGTAAATGGTGATGGAAGTTTAAGAATAATATATGATGGAACACAAGCTCATGGAAATGGGTCAAGTAGTAAAGATAGGTTGGCAATAACAAATCAAGCTTATAATATGAATTATAATGATGCAAAATATGTAGGGTATATGTATGCACCGAGTGGTACAAAAAGAAGTACAAGTAAAGAAGAAGCCCAAACAAATGATACAGATTCAGATATAAAGACAACAATAGAGAATTGGTATAAGGTAAATATAGTAGATAAAGGGAACGACAACTACGTAAGCGACAATATATTTTGTAACGACAGAACAATACCTGGAAAAGAAATAATAGGCATAGAAAGTGATCCAGGATTAGGATATGGAATAAATGCAACAGCATATGGAGCAGATGCAAGGTTAGGAGCAAATTCGTCAGGACCAAACTATAATAATCCAGTACCAAAATTCAAATGTGAGAATAAGAATGATGCATTTACGAAGGAAGATACAGAGAAAGGGAATGGAAAGTTAGGACAAAAGGTCGGAATGATAACAGCAGATGAGATAGTAGCAGCAGGAAGTGGAAAGTATAGGACAAATAATAATAGTAATAATTATTACTTATATAAGGGTGTTGCATATTGGTCAGTTTCACCAAGCACTATGAGTGGTACTGGCTATGCGCGAATTTTTAATATCGATAAGAGTGGTACTTTATACTATGATAATGTTTATAGTAACATTTATGGGGCTGTTCCAGTTATCTCGTTAACTCCTGAATATGTAGATACTTTAATTGGTGATGGTACGATGAGTAATCCATATAGAGAAGAAAATTTAGAAGCCTAGGTGATGGAATAAATGAAAAACAAAGTATTTATAACAATAATGATTTGTACTTTAATTTTAGTAGGAATTTTAGGATCATACGCTTTCTTCATAGGTCAAGTAGGCCAAAATAAAAATCAAGAAATAACAGTAGAGACAGGAACGCTTGAGCTTACTTTCAGTGATGGAAATAATGGCTTTAATGCAGAATTAAACTTTGGAGAGAGTGCAGAGAAAACTTTTACTATAGAAAATACTGGGACAAAAGAAGGCGTTGTCAGTGTTAGTTGGATGAATTTGTTGAATACATATTTAGAAGGCTCAATGACTTATTCTTTCTTGGAATCTAATACAGAAGATGGAGAGTATACAGAAATAGTTTCGAATAAAAATATACCTGTAACAGAAGTAGCCCAAGATAGAGTATTAGCAAGCGGAATAACGATACCAGCTAAAACTAAAAAGTATTATAAACTTATAATAACATTAAACTATACTGATTTTGACCAAACAGAAGATTTACAAGCAAGGTTAGAGACACAATTTAAAATTACAGAAGGAATTTTAGACGAACGTACTGATATAGAAAAAACTCTAGCAAAGTTGAATAAAACAGTCAAAGAAGGAGAACCCAATTTTGCTGATGCCGCAACAACAGACGAGACTAGAGACGGACTATACGCAATGGAAGACGATTATGGAACGAGTTATTATTACAGAGGAGCAACAGAAGATAACTATGTCAAATTTGCAGGGTTCTATTGGAGAATTATCAGAGTAAATGGAGATGGATCACTCCGAATAATATATGACGGAACACAGACTCATGCAAATGGAGAATCTAGTATTGATAGAGTAGCAGTGCAAAGTATAGAATGGAATACGTCAAATAGCAATGATGCAAAATATGTAGGATATATGTATGGAGGGGCAAATGGAAGTGCAAGTACTAGCAAAGAAGTAGCACAGACAAATGAGACCAATACAAATATAAAGATTCAGTTAGAAAATTGGTATAAGACAAACATAGCAGATAAAGGATATGACGGATACGTAAGCGATAACATCTTTTGTAATGATAGAACGACACCAGGAAATAGTGAAACAGGTTGGAGTGATGATACAGGATTAGGCTATGGCAGAAATGGTACAGGATATGGAGCACTATCAAGAGAAGGATGGCAAGAAACAAATAATTATAATAACCCAAGACCGCAATTAAAATGTCCTGAAAAGAATGATGCCTTTACAAAGGAAGATACAGAGAAAGGAAATGGAGCTTTAAGTGAAAAAGTAGGATTAATAACAGCTGATGAGATAGTAACAGCAGGAAGTGGAAAATATGGAACTGTTAATAATAATTTTTACCTTTATAAAGGATCATGGTATTTTACGCTTTCACCTAATTATATGTAAGCACTCTAATAGGCGATGGAACAATGGCTAATCCTTATAGAGAAAAAAATTTAGAAGCCTAGGTGGTGGAATAAGTGAAAAATAAAGTATTTATAACAGTAATAGTGTGTGCCCTTACATTAATAGGTTTCCTAGGATCGTATGCCTTCTTTATAAATTCTGTTGAAAACAATAAAAATCAAGAAGTAACAGTAGAGACTGGGACAATGGTTCTAACTTTTAGTGATGGAAATAATGGCTTCAACAGAGAATTAGACTTTGGAGAGAGTGCAGAGAAAACTTTTACAATTGAGAATAGAGGAACTAAGGAAGGTATTATAAGTGTAAGTTGGATGAATTTGTTAAACACTTACTTAGAAGGATCTTTGACTTATTCTTTTCTAGAGTCTGATACAGAAGATGACGAATATACAGAAATAGTTACAAATAAAAATGTTCCAGTGTCAAAAGAGACGAAAGACAAAGGTTTAGTAAGTGGAATCACGATCCCAGCTAAAACTAAAAAATATTACAAACTCATAATAACTTTAAACAATACAGATTTCGATCAGACGGCAGATTTACAAGCCAAGTTGGAAACACAATTTAAAATTACAGAAGGGATTTTAGACGAACGCACTGACACAGAAAAAACTCTAGCAAAGTTGAATAAAACGGTCAAAGAAGGAGAACCCAATTTTGCAGAAGCTGCAACAACAGATGAAACTAGAGATGGATTATATGCGATGGAAGACGACTATGGAACAAGTTACTACTATAGAGGGGCAGTAGAAGATAACTATGTAAAGTTTGCAGGATTTTATTGGAGAATAATTAGGGTAAATGGCGATGGATCTCTACGTATTTTATACGACGGAACCATTGCGCATACTAATGGAGAAGCAAGTACTGATAGAATAGCCATTCGAAATATAGCTTATAATATAAATAAAAATGATACTAAATATGTGGGTTATATGTATGGTCCAGAAGGAACTGCACTAAGTGCAAACAAAGAAGAGGCACAATCCAATATTGAAGATTCATCTATAAAAACTGCCGTTGATAATTGGTATAAGACAAATATATTAGACAAAGGATATCACGAATATGTAAGCGATAACATATTTTGTAACGATAGAACAATACCTGGTCAGGAAGTTACAGGATGGGCAAAAGATACAGGACTTGGCTATGGAAGTAACTTAACAGCATATGGAGGATACGTACGATTTCAAACTAATATTGAAACATCACAACCACAGTTTAAATGCCTTCAAGACAATGATAAGTTCACTGTAAATAGTGATTTTGGAAATGGTGCACTTACTTATCCAGTTGGACTTCCAACAGCGGACGAAATAGTAGCAGCAGGTGGAGGCCAAACAGCACAAGCTAGAAATACATCTCTTTATCTTTTTAAAGGTAAAGCATACTGGTCGATGACACCATATAATTATGATTCAATAAATGGAACAAAAAGACACTTGTTATATCTAATTTCGGATAATACTTCTACCAATAACAATCAAATTTTTACATACGGAAGTGCTTATATCACTCGAAATGTAGCACCTGTTATTTCACTCAAACCCGAATATGTAAATACTTTTATGGGGGATGGAACAATGACTAATCCTTTAAGAGAAAAAGAATTAGAGGTATAGAAAGTATAAAATCCAATATTTTTATCCACAATAATAGTGGTGAAGAAAAGTGATAAAAAATAAAACAAAAACTACAAAATGTGCAACGATCGATGCAAGTGACGACTATAGAATTTTAACAGATACTATAAGCAACCCTTATAACTATAATTTTGGAAAAAAGCTTGAATCTCAAGACTCCAATATATTCAAAAAAATGCACAATAAAATTAATCAAGAATTTTTTTCTAAGAGATAAGATCATTTAAGATCTTTTTTTATTGTATTTATTTAACAAATGTGTTAGGATATATCTCACTTAAAGGGGAAAATTACATGGAATCTACTGGTTATTTAAAACAAATAAAAAAAGATTTAGACTTACTCAATATTTTAAAAGATGATCCCTCACTACCTCAGGAAGAAAGAGATAAAATTGTATCCTCCTATTATACCTTGGTAGCATTTATTGCAGAGTACATCAACCCTTCACCTGAGTTAACTTTAGAATCCTGTTCAAGACGAGAAATGTTATGTGAAGAAAAAGCCTTTTTTGAAAATAATGATAGCATTTTTGATCTATTAATTTCCTTTGGAGATCAAGAACAAATAAGCTATACCGACGTTAAATCTACAAAATTAACGGTAGATGATATGGAAAAAACACTTGTAGAAATAATGAATTTCATATGTGACGAAGAACTTTTTGCAAAATTTATTAGATTGTATAACTTTAAAAAAACACAAATAAACCTTCTAGGTGGGAAAAACAAAAATGCCAATAAAAATGTTTCGTTTTACATTACTACTTTTAATGAAGCTTATAGTTTTGCTAATAAAGATTTGACACCTAAAGGTTTAATAATACTAGTTCATGAACTAGGGCATGCATTAAAAATGCTCACCAATTACAGTGGTGTAAGCTATGATACAGAAATTTATTCTGAGATTATAAGTAATGTATTTGAATTATTGAGTACTTATTATTTAGCCAAAAATCCTAGATTCCATGATTTTGCCAAAAACCGTCAAGCTTTTTATTGGAATGATTACTTGTCTCTAACAAGAAAATGTCTTTTACAAGCGAAATTTTTAGATACCCTAGATTATGAAGAAATAAGCTTTGCCACTTTAAGAGAGTTTAGACATGTTGCCTCTACAACTATCCAAGACTCTTCTTATAAATGTAATTATCAAGAATTACTAAAACCAGTCATTACTTCTAACCTTAAATACATACTTGGTTATATAATTGCAATCGAGATAGTTATGTTATATGATCAAAACAGGAATATAGGAATAGAAAAACTAAAAGCACTTATTTCTATAAAAGATAACATTAACGCAGAAGAATACTTGAACCATCTTCTAAATATTATAATGCCTGGAAAAAGTCTTACAATCTATAAAAATCTAATACTTAACCCCCAAAAATAAAAGGAGTAAAAAAATATGAAAAAATTTAAAAAACAATGTACAGACAGAATCTATGAACTACTAATTAAGCTACAAGTAGATAGAGAAAATGAAGAAATTAAAAGGACTATTTGCCACCTATATGGAATAATCGACATTATAAAAGCTCAAGGTGAAGAGGAGGAAGAGGACAATATAGCAAAAATAATACTAGATAATACAAACTTTTTAGCTCGTCAAAAGCAAGTACTTCGTTTAATTGAAGAGTTTTCAAAAATAGAAATGCCAATTCTTGGGGAAGAACCTACTGATCCTAATATTTCTAGAGAAGATCGAATTACCTTAGTACATGATTTCTTTAAAGAAGTATTAGATAGACATATGTACGAAGTATTTAGCCAATTACTAAAAAGAAGAAAAGAACTAGTTCATTACTTTAAAAATCCTAATGAAAATAAAGTAAATAGGGAAGTATATCTACCATTTTACCATGAAGCACATATTTTTATTAATGAAACATCTTCGATCGATACTATTTCCAGTCTTTGCCATGAATATATGCATGCAATTATAAGTATTATAAACGATGACTTTAATCAGTCTCATATTCTAGCAGAAATTCCAAGCGAATTTGCCGAAACTTTAGTACTCGATTATCTAAAAAGGGATCCTCTCCTAAATGCCTTCGCATCCGATTTACTAAGTTACACATATTGTGACTATTTATCTGATGCCAAAATATTACAGATTCAAAGTGAACTTTTAAAAAAATGTCACTTCCGAGATGAAGTTAACTTTCATAAATTTCAAAATACGATCAATCATCTTAAAAAGCAAGATCGATTTAAAGATGTGGAGGAATATTTTGACACTGAAGTTCTATCAACTTTTTCCGCGAGTGAATATTTAAAATATTCCATTGGACAAGTAATGGAGCAGATTTTATTTTTAGCATATCGAGAAGATCCTCAAAAAGCTAGATTTATATTGAGAAAACTGATTAACTTAAATTGGCATCAATGTTTTAAAGATCTAAGAAATGATTTATTTGCATTAGGATTAGAACCGACAGAAGAGACAGCCAAAACTTATAAGTCATTAATTATGAACCCTCAAAGCAGTTGCTTTAAAAAATAAGCTTCAAAAAAGAAAATAAAGCGACTGAGAACAATAATTTAAAGCTTTTGTGCGTTTGACAAGACCCTTAAATTATGATATATTTTTGCTATCAATTATATAATTTCTGAGTTATTCAAGAAAGAAAATTGAGTAACTTTTTAATTGGAAAGGATAACATATGACAAAGAAATTTACGAGTGAAATGGTAGATAATTATGCCGATAAACTTTTAATCGGTTTAACAAAAGAGGAAAACAAAATGGTTTTAGAAGAATTTGGTGAAATCGATGAAGATTTAAATACTTATATAGCTAATTTGCCAAATCTTGATAAGGTAGAACCGATGAGTTGGTGCTTAGATCGTGAAATTACTGAACTTAGAGAAGACGAAATAGAACCTTCCATACCAATCGAAACAGCACTTTCAAATTCTGATCGAACTACAGATAGAGAAATTGAAATACCAAAGGTGGTGGCTTAAATGTATATGAACAAATGTATAAAAGAATTACATGAAGACTTAAAGAATGGCAAAATTACTAGTAAAGAATTGATAAGTGAATCTTTAAAAAAAGCTTCCTCTTTACAAAAAGAATGTAACGCCTTTGTCAAAATTTTAAACGATGCAAAAGAGACGGAAATAACTGATAATTTATTAAGTGGTATTCCTTACGGTATTAAAGACAATCTTAGTACAGAAAATATTTTAACAACAGGCTCTTCTAATACTTTAAAAGATTATGTACCATTTTTCACAGCAACTTGTGTAGAGAAACTTAAAAATTGTGGAGCAGTACCTATTGCTAAAACTGTCTTAGATGAATTTGGTATGGGCGGTACAGGTACGACAGGACACACAGGGACAGTACTAAATCCTTGGGATAAAACGCGTATATGTGCTGGTTCTTCTGCTGGTTCAGCTTGCTCAGTAGCAGCAGGGGTCTATCCTTATGCGTTAGGAAGCGATACAGGAGACTCGATTCGTAAACCAGCTGCTTACTGTGGTATAGTAGGGTATAAACCTACCTATGGTATGATTTCCAGATATGGATTATTTCCATTCGCTTCTAGTCTCGATCATGTAGGAGTTTTAACTCGTTCAGTGGAAGATGCCGCTATTGTCGTAGATGCTATGAAAGGTCGCGATAACAAAGACATGACTAGTTGGGATTCAGCTAATATCCACCTTTATGATTCATTACATAAAGAATTTACTGGCAAGCTTTGTTATATAAAAGAAATATGTGATATAAATACTTATGAAAACCCAACAGAAGAACTAAAAGCACATTTAGAAAACTTTAATAATGCAATCGAAAAAATCAAAAAAGAAGGTATCGAAATTGAAGAAGTAAGTATCGATAAAAACATCCTCATGGCAATAAAAAGTACTTATGATGTAATTTCAAGTGCCGAAGCTACGAGCAACATGTCTAACTTAACAGGCATCATATTTGGACCTCGTGCAGAGGGAGACAACTATATTGATATGATGAAAAACTATCGAACTCAAAACTTCTCTCCACTTATCAAAAGAAGATTTATAATCGGCTCTTATAGTTTACAAGCTGAAAATAAAGATAAATACTTCTTTGGTGCACAAAAAGCGAGACGTCTAATCGTCGATACTTGGAATGACTTATTAAAAATTTATTCTGCTGTTATATTGCCTGTTGGAAGTGGACCTGCTAAAAAAATAGAAGCTTTAAATGAAAAACAATCTAAAGAAATGAGAATGATCGAAGAACATTTAATCGTGGGCAACTTCGGTGGCTTTCCTTCTATAACTATACCTGATGGTTTTATAAACGATCTTCCTGTAGCTTTAAATATCACAGGACCTTGCTACAAAGACGAAGAAGTTTTAAATATCGCAGCCAAAGTAGAAAGTATTTTCCCATACAAAAATCAAATAAGAAAGGCGGATCAAAATGACTAAATATAAAGCAATGATTGGTCTCGAGATGCACTGTGAAATCAGTAAAACAAATACTAAAGTTTTCTCTCCCGCCCAAAACTCTTATTCAAAGAAGTCTAACATTTTCATAAATCCAATCGATATGGCTTTTCCAGGGACTTTACCAGTAGTAAATATAAATGCCGTTAAAAAAGCTTTAACGATGAGTATAATTTTAGGTTGTCAAAAACCGGAATACTTGTATTTCGAGAGAAAAAATTATTACTATCCTGACCTTCCTAAAGGTTATCAAATTACACAGGAAACTAAACCAGCTCCAATTGGTATATATGGAAGTTTAAAATACGAGTGTGACGGAAAAGAGCTTACCGCTCGCATCAACAATATTCATCTCGAAGAAGATTCAGCTAGTTTAGATCACTTTGCCGATGTTTCTGTGATAGACTATAACAGAGCAGGAGTACCGCTTTTAGAAGTTGTAACAGAACCAGATTTTAGAACAAGTAAAGAAGCCATCGCCTTCCTAGAAACTATGCGTTCAATTTATCAATATGCAGATATATCCGAAGCCGATGCCAAAAAAGGACAGATTAGATGCGATGTCAACGTCTCTATTATGGATAGTACTTTAGATGAAAAGAATCCTCAAAACTGGGGTACAAAAGTAGAAATTAAAAACGTCAACTCATTTAGTGATGTAGCATCTGTCATCGATTATGAAATCGCACGACAAACTGAACTCAAAGAAACAGGCCAATATGATGAAATGGAACAACAGACTCGTAGGTGGGATAGTGTCTCTAACACTACTAAATTTATGAGAGGCAAAGTAGATGCCATCGACTACAAATATTTCATCGAACCAAACATACCAAAATTTAAAATTTCAGATAAATTAATCGATGAAGTAAAATCCAGCATACCGCTACTTGCCAATGAAAGAAAAAACAAATATATAAGTGAATATGGATTAAAACCAGAAGATGCCAAAATCCTTGTTAAAGAAAAAAATATTTCTGATTATTTCGAAAATGTCATAAAAGAAGGATTAGAACCTTCAAAAATAGTAAACTGGATAACGACTATAATTTTAGGTTCGATTAATAAACTAGAAATTTCTATCGATGAATTTTTTATAACACCTTCCATTTTAGCAGAAGTCATAAAAATGATCGAATCTGGTAAAATTAATAAAAATCAAGCTAAAAACGCCTTATATGAAGCTGTTGAAACGGGCAAAAATCCTTTAGAGATCATAAAAGAAAAAGGCTTAGAACAAATCTCTGATGACTCTTTCTTAATCGATTTAGTAACTAAAGTTTTAGATGAGCATCCTAGCGAAGTAGATGATTATAATCACAAAGGTCTTTCGAATAAAGCTAACTTCTTACTAGGCCAAATTATGAAGGCCAGTCAAGGCAAAGCAAATCCAGCCACAACTATGGAAATTTTAAAAAGTGAATTAGATAAGAGAAAATAAAAGCTCTTATCTTTTTTTGGCTAATTTGCAGTCGATTGCAAATTAGCCGTTGAATTTTCAACTATAATGTGCAATTATTGTTATAGAGAGAGATGACTAATATGTATTTAACTAGAAATGTACAAGAAAAAATAATAAATTTATCCAAAAGTTATAAAGTTGTTTTAATTACTGGCCCTCGGCAGGTTGGAAAAAAACAATGTTAAAAGAAATTAAAGAAGAAAATAGAAATTATATATCACTTAATGAACTAAACTTAATGTCATTAGCTAAAAATGACCCAAAAAAGAATAATGTTATTCCTATCTGTTCTATGTTTTAAAAATTCAAAATACATTTAATTTATGTGCTTAAATTCTCTTTAAAAAAATTACCAATATATACACCAAAACTGTCTACTATACGCTAGTTCGTTTAATTTTTCGCCAAAATGATTTATAATAATAAAAGGTGAAGTTCTACATGGAAGAAATACTTTTACACATTGATGAATTTATAAACACAATCCTCGCCTCATTAGGAGCATACGGCCCTATTTTAGGCTGTCTTTTAATTTTAGTAGAATCTGTCGTACCAATTTTGCCTTTATCAGTTTTTATAACTTTAAATTTCATTTCATTCGGTCACATAGTTGGTTTTATCGTATCTTATATTTTAACAGTAGCAGGATGCAGTTTGGCATTTTACATCTCGAGAAGAGTTTTAACCAAAAGATTCGATTATTTAACTAAAAGATTCGAAAAAAATAGAGCTCTTAAATTTGTAAGGCAATTTTCCAATATTAAGCTTAAACATTTGGTATTAGTTTTAGCATTTCCTTTTACACCAGCATTTCTTGTAAACATTTTTAGTGGTGTATCTAATATGGAATACAAAAAGTTCCTAACCGCTGCACTTATAGCAAAACCTTTTATGGTATACTTTTGGGGCTATGTAGGTGTAACTCTGATAGATTCTCTTACTCATCCTATCTATCTTTTAAAAGTATTAATCATCATGACTATTGCCTATGTATTGAGTAGCATCGTAAACAAAAAGCTAGATTTAGATTAGGAGTAAAACATGGAGTACATTATAATAGGATTACTTATTCTCATCATAATATTATTGTTTATACTTTTATTAAAAAAGAATAATAACATAGATATAGTCGACAGAATGAGTACTTTAGAAAAAAATTTGACCAAA
Organism: uncultured bacterium; assembly: GCA_947646655.1. GTDB lineage: Bacteria > Bacillota_I > Bacilli_A > RF39 > UBA660 > RUG11867. The sequence goes on along the minus strand of CANSHI010000001.1, from coordinate 98,662 downwards.
GATATAGGGGACTTTAAATATGACTTTTCAAATTCCTTGAGAACCGATTTTGAACATCAAGAGCAAGTCATCGAAAGAAGGTTAAACCTTATCAATGAAAAAGTAAACGAGAGACTAGATGTCAATTTTGAAAAAACTAATAAAACCTTTGCAGGAGTTTTAGAAAGACTTTCTAAAATAGATGAAGCTCAGAAAAAAATCGATTTACTTTCAACCGACATAGTTTCTCTACAATCTATTTTAACGGACAAAAAGACTAGGGGAATATTTGGAGAAGTAAATTTAAACATGATACTCTCGAACGTATTTGGTGAAAGAAACGATCAAATATACCGCCTTCAATATGCTTTACCCAATAATACAATTACAGATGCCATTCTCTTCGCCCCAAAACCATTAGGGACGATTTGCATTGACTCAAAATTTCCTCTTGAAAACTATCAAATTTTTATAGACAGGGGAAGGTCAAAAGCCGAACGGGAAGAAGCTCTAAAACTATTTAAAATTGATGTAAAAAGACATATCGATGCAATAAGCACAAAATATATAATAGATGGGGCTACAGCCAAGCAAGCCATTATGTTTTTACCAGCTGAAGCAATATTTGCAGAAATAAATGCCTATCATACAGACATATTAAACTACGCTTACAAAAAACATGTTTGGATTACTAGTCCTACAACTCTTATGAGCACACTAACCATTATAAGTATGATTATAAAAGATATGGAAAGAGATAAATACGCTAAAATAATACATAATGAATTAAATAAACTAGGTATCGAATTTGGAAGATATAAAGAAAGATGGGATCACTTATCAAAATCTATCGAAACTGTCAATAAAGATGTTTTATCTATTCATACTACAACCGATAAAATATCTAAACGTTTCGAATCTATAAACAATGTCGACTTCGCGCCCACTTTAATAAATTCGAAAAATGATGGCGATTAAAATCGGTATGCATGCTAACACACGTCCTAAAATAAAATATTTATAGGAAATTTCAGTATCTTCTAAGATACTTTTTATTTGGGTATGAATACTTAATCCGGCAAAAGTACAGGCAAAGATTAACCACAATATGTTGCCTCCATTGTTATTTATAATAACAACAGCATTAGTCATCTCTAATAATGAACTGATAAAAAGCGACTCTACGCCTAATTCCTTAAGCAAAGTATTTATGATTCCATAAACTATGACAACGCCTAGTATTAAAATCAATATATGTACCGATTTAAAAATCGACTCTTCTAAAACTTGCGAAAAAGGTTTTTCCAAAACTATCTTTTCTATACTTCCTACATTTGTCTTAAATTTCTTTTTAAAAAACAAAAATATTAAAATGTTTGTAAAATATATATATGCTAAAATCGATAATCCCATTTTTAAATTTTGAGCAATTCCTAAAACGAACAGAGGGTTAGGGGAATAAGAGAATAACAATAAAAAATTAGCCATGTCTAAAGTAATAAATCCATTATTGTAAAATTCTTTTATATATTTTGCATTTGAAGGTGTTCCAGCAATCAGCGAGATAAAAACTAAAAAAATTGCATTCGTCTTAAACATCTTATAAAAAATATTTAAAATACCATAGTTTATCAATAAATCCGTTATAATATAAATCGGAAGCATTGAAGTAACTAAATTAAATACCCATACTTCGATACTTCCTAAAATAGAAGCTTTGCAAATAACCGAATATTTAAATAATGCTATAAACACTGCTAAACATAAAAATAGTATAATTTGTCTCTTAAATTTTTTCATCAGTAAAATATATGAAAAAAATTTAAATTTTTCACATATTTTACACATCATTAGTGTTATAATATAATATAGGTGATTAATAATGACTAACAAAATTATTGAAAGAATTAAAAACTTCTTTAAAGAAGAATGGAAATTTTTAATTTTTCTATTTTTACTATACTTAGGATTAACTTTTGAATTTCCTTACGTAATATACACGCCAGGTGGAGCGATCAATATGAGTGAACGTATCGAAGGAGAAAATACTTACGAAGAAGAAGGCTCATTGAGCATGACATATGTAAGTATGGTTAAAGGTACTATCCCGTTTTTAGCATTGTCATACGTTGTACCCAACTGGGACATCGCTTCCACAAAAGATATAACATATGATGATGCCGATTTTGAGGAAACAGTCGAAATCGATAAAATATATATGAAAGAAGCTATTAGCAATGCCGAATATGTCGCATACAAAGCTGCTGGTATCGAATTTACTGAGGAAAATATTCACAATTTAGTAACCCACGTCAGTGAAGATGCTAAAGTGGATTTAAAATATGGCGACGAAATACTATCTGTCGATAATATAAAATATACGAATTTAAGTGAATTTCAAAAATATATTGCCACTAAAAAAATAGGGGATAAAGTAAAATTAGAATTTATTAAAAATGGCAAAAGTGAACCTCAAACGGAAGAAGTCGAACTCATCGATGTCGAAGGTGAGCCGAAAGTAGGGATCAGTATTGCTACCATTTCTGATTTTAAAACAGATTACAATATAAGCGTTAAAACAAAATCGAGTGAATCAGGACCTTCAGGAGGTTTCATTACATCATTAGCAATTTACAATTCTATAACATCTGAAGATATTACCAAAGGAAAAAAAATAATGGGTACAGGAACTATAGATAAAGACGGCAATGTAGGAATCATAGGCGGTGTTAAATATAAACTTTTAGGTGCATACGATGAAGGAGCAGAAGTATTTATTTGTCCGAAAGAAAATTATGAAGAAGCACTAAAAGTAAAAGATGAAGAAAAAATGGATATCATACTTCTAAGTGCTGAAACTTTTGAAGAAGGACTAGAAAAATTAAAGCAAATAAAATAAGCAACTACACTTAAGTAATTGCTTTTTTGATAAGAGAAGCTGTCCCCCTGGGCCAGCTTCATAAAAAAGAATAAAAAGGGGTTGGCTAGTGTGATACTAGCACCAATTCGCCTTCGTTAAAAAGTGAATTGGTAGTTCATATATTAAACTCAAACGACAATAAAGTCAACACTTTTTTTCAATTTTTAAAAAAAAATTTTACTTTCTAAAAAAAGATTTATTTTTCCTCTAAAACATGGTATTCTATATGTACAATCGAAGTAGGTGTAATATAACATGTATAGTATAATAATCGGTCTTTTAATTCGTCTTCTAGCAGCTTTAATAATAATATTATTGATATATGAATGTTACAAGACTAATTAAACTTTTTAAAAAATTCTGATGCCACTAAATCTTTTTTTATGCAAGAGATTCTTTTTTCTGTATGATATTCATACGAAAGGAGGAATTTATTCATGGGCAATAATAAAACTAAAAAAGATATCAAAAAAATAACTATTGAAAAATCTTTATTCAGTGGCGACATACATAACTGGTTAAAGAGTGTTAAAATATCATGTAAAAAGTCATCTTATTCATGTTATGAATACACTGTATATGCACATCTCATACCAGAATTTGGACACTATAAAATAAAACAAATAACAAAAAATCATATAAACGAATTTACTGAGAAATTATTAAGTAATGGCTTGGCACCAAAGACAGTAAAAGATATTTTAATAATCTTACAACAAGTATTAAAATATCATGACATAAAAATCGATATTACTATGCCTAAAATTGCTAAAAAAGAAATTCAAATACTTAAAAAAGAACATCAAATAGCTTTAGAAAAAAAGTTGATTAGCAATATTGATGAACCTAACCTTGGCATATTATTATGCTTGTATACAGGTTTACGTATTGGGGAATTATGTGCTTTGAAATGGAAAAATATCGATTTAGAAAATAAAATCATTAAAATCAAAAAAACTTTGATACGCATTAAAAACCCCGATAAAAACAGTAACAACAAAACGACTGTTATATTAGACGTGCCTAAATCCATTTCTTCTATTAGAAATATACCTATACCTATTTTTATTATACCTCTATTGAAAAAATTCAAAAAAAATAATGATTATTTCTTTTTGACAGGACGAGAAAAATATATTGAACCGCGAAGCTATACAAATCATTATAAAAAAATAATGAAATCAGTTGGTCTTGATAAATACAATTTTCATGCTTTAAGACATTCTTTTGCAACCCGTTGTATTGAAAATGGATGTGACCCCAAAACACTTAGTGAAATTCTTGGCCATACAGATGTAAAAATCACTTTAGATCGCTACGTTCATCCGAGCTTCGACAATAAAGTTAAACTGATGAATAATCTGAATCCGATGTATGAAAGTAAATAAAAACTTGATTCAAAATGTGAATCGAGTTTTTTGATATCCTAAAGTAATCAAATTAGTGAAGAATAAAAAAAATTTCCAAATTAAAGGTTTAACAAGGCTTAACCGTACGCAAAATAAAGACAAAATACTGGACAAAATGTAAAAAAAGTGCTAAAATATGCTTCATCAATGAAAGAATACTCAAAGTTGATTACTTTGAGAAAAATTAGGGGGAATATAAAATGTTAGAAGAAAGAAATACCAATTGTTTTGATATTATTAGTGCTATTAAAAATTTTAAAATAAGTCCAAGAACTTTAAATCATTTACACGATGTACAAGTAAAATTTAATCAGTACTTAACGGAATTACTTAGCTTAGGTAATGAAACAGCCGTTCATCACCTTATGATCGAATTTTATAATGAACTTATGTATTCAAATAAAATTGAAGGAGAAACGGATATTTCGCCAGCATCTGTAATGAATTGCAAATTGATGGAATTAGCAACCCCTTTAAATTCTGACGGTATTCAAATTTTACAAGAGATGATCATGCAAACACAAAAAACTCCTATTAAAACTGGATATCGTAATAAACCCGTATTTATACCTACGGTAAACGATTTTAATCAACTTATTAATTATCAAGCTCCAGATCCTTCACTAGTGCCAAATTTGATGGAAGAATTTATAGACTTCTACAATAGAAATTCTGATGGTTTTATAGATAATGACCCTTTTATAAAATCGGCTTTATTACATATTTTATTTGTAAGTATCCATCCCTTAATAGATGGAAATGGTCGTACTGCCCGCTTAATTCACAGTTTGAAATTTACTGAATTAGTAAATAGAACATATTCCTATAAAAATCAAAAATTAGATCTACAAATATGCCCAGCAAACATTTCTTATAATATAAGTCATTCCAAATATTCTTATTGTCAAAAATTAGCAAAAATACAAACTGGTAAAAAAGAAGATTTAAATGAGGCATTAAATAACTTTATTAACTTTCTATTATTTATGTATGAAGAGCAATTTGAACATATTAGCAACTCCCAAAAATTAGAAGAAACTAAGCATTTATTGTCCGATAATGATATCATACGTTTATTAAGTTTAGTATTTACTGATATACATTATGGTTGTGCCATTTCTGAGGAAGAATGGGAACGTGATAGAAAATGGGAAAGAGAAAATAACAGTATTATAAATCAAGCTAAAAAAATAATAGAACAAGACCCAAAATTTGATACGTTACCATATGAAACCCAAGTTAAATATGCTGCTTATCTTTTGAAACAATTAAAAAGCAATACACAATCAGAAATAGAAAGAAAACAAGATTTTAATTTGTCATATCCAAAAAAAGTAGAATCTAAAAAAAGAACATTTAATGACGATATAAAACGAAGATATTGCCGATTATTTACTGATGAACATTATGGCGCAGCTATTACTGAAAATGAATTGCAAGAAGATAGAGAATGGGAAAAAGAGAATATTAGTGTTATATCTCAAGCTAAACAAATAATAAAAGATAACAAAGAATTTGAATCATTATCTTTAGAAGAGAAAATTGATTATGTAAAAGATTTAATAGAAAAATTAAAATCATCTGCTTGGATAGAAGATATGCAAAGTTTAAATTTAAATATTACAAAAGAACAAAGCCAAAGTCTTTCTAAAGAATTGCAAAGCTTAATTTTTGAGTATCAAGAAGATGACAATATAGAATGTATATTTTGTAGTGTGTCAGAAGACATTACTAAAACACTAAGTGTATCATTAGTAGCAAGAAACATTGACCTAGTAAATATAAGTATGGTTAGAGATCTTAATGCTCTCTTTCAAAAAAGAGATGCGTTAGACAGATTTGGTTTAAAAATATTTCTAAATGTTGATGGTGCTAAAAACTACGATGCTACTGGAGCAAGAAGAAATTTATTAGATAGGATTTATCTTTTGGGTAAATCTAGCATATTATATGAAAGTACTAAAAGATATAGTGATCTAAAATCAGAGAGTTTACAACATTCTAAAAGAATGGCTTTTAAAAGGAAAGGAAACTAAAGCTTTTCTTTTTGTGTGCCGTGCATGGTATATAACTAGGTGGTGAAAGTCCACTACACACGTAGGTGTCGACGAAGTGTTAGAGAAGCGCAGAGCATCAGCCGTGAGGCTTGGGGCCGAAGGAAGCGTGGAACAAAATCGTGGCCTAACGAACAGAAACTTGATAGGAGGCTGGTTAAACAGGCAAGTTTGCAAAACAAAATAAAGCCTAAAAGACATCCGTAGTTTAACAGGTAAATCAAGTAGGTAAACGAGGAAAGCTATATATCTTACCACGGGAGGTCTCATGGACACATAATTACAAGCGTTTTAATACAACAATTGTTGAGGGTGGTCGAAAAAGGTTTATCATGAGAAGTCAGCCGAGGTCATAGTACTTAATGAAGATTAAGGAAGGACTGAATGATTTGCAGTGTTTCTTGCACTAAAATCACATGAGATTAAAGACAGAATAAATAAACTAGAGCATTTCGAGGTTAAAAGAAGATGTAAACTAGCAAAAGTTAATAATCTCAAGAATGAAATTAGAAAGGAAGAAAACAAGTATGGAATTACTAGAGAGAATACTTGAAAAGAAAAATATGCACGAAGCAATAAAAAGAGTCCGCCAAAATGGTGAAACTTTTGGTGTGGATAAAATGGATATGGAAGAAGCAACAAGTTACTATTTTGAACACGAAGAAGGAATCGCAGAACAAATTAGAAATAGAAAGTATACACCAAGTCCTGTTAGAAGAGTATATATACCGAAGGGTAATGGAAAGCTTAGAGGACTAGGAATACCAACAATAGTTGATAGATTTATACAACAAGGCATGTTGCAAGTGCTACAACCAATATTCGACCAAAAATTTAGTGAGAATAGTTTTGGTTTTAGACCAGGACGAGCAGCTGAGCAGGCAATAATAAAAGTGCTTGAATATTTCAACGATGGATATGATTGGATAGTAGATATCGACCTAGAGAAGTTTTTCGATAAAGTTAACCATGATAAGCTCATAAGTCTTGTTGCAAAAACCATACCTGATGGTGATGTTGTATCACTAGTTAGAAAGTTTATGCAAAGTGGTGTTATGGAAGATAGACTATTAAAACCTACAAAAGTAGGAACTCCACAAGGAGGAAATCTAAGTCCTTTGCTATCAAACATAATGCTTAACGAACTTGATAGAGAGTTAGAAGTACGAGGTTTAAACTTTGTCAGATATGCAGATGACTGTATAATCGTAGTTAAAAGTGAAAAGGCAGCGAACAGAGTAATGGAAAGTATTACAAAGTTTATAGAAAAGAAATTAGACCTAAAAGTTAACATGGAGAAAAGTAAAATTGCTAGACCAAATGAAATCAAGTATTTAGGATTTGGGTTCTTTCATAAGAAAGATAAATGGAGACCAAAACCACATCTAAGATCGGTGCAAAAATTTGAAGATAAGTTAACACTTCTAACTAAAAGAAATAACGGAAAAGTATGGCAGAAATAATTAAAACTCTAAACTCTGTTATAAGAGGGTGGATAAATTATTTCAAAATATGCTGTATGAAAACACTCATTAGGGATATTTCAGCACATGTAAGAAGACGTCTAAGACAAATTATTTGGAAACAATGGAAGAATTGTGGAACAAGATTTAAAAATCTCATGAAACTTGGTATTCATGAGCGGACTTCAAGGAAATATGCTTGGTCTAGAAAAGGATATTGGAGAATGTCTAAAAACCCGGTTATTCATTTAGCCATTAGTAATAAAAGATTAGAAAAACGTGGACTTATTTCGATAGAAAAATACTTTGAGAAAGTTCATGAACCATACTTTCTTATTTATGATGTAAATTGAACCGCCGTATACCGAACGGTTCGTACGGTGGTGTGAGAGGGACAAATTAAATAGAGAAAATCTTTATTTAATTTTCTCTACTCGATTTGCCAAATTTTGTATTTGACAAAACTATATAATTTGTGATATATTGAGGATGTAGAAGGTGATAAACAAAAACTTTACTCGAGCATTACATACACTTAGAGTTGTTTTTGTCGCACTTTTAAAAAATACTATTGACAAACTAAAGATATGCTAGTAAAATTGTAAATTGGTGGCATATCTTTTTTAAGTATTAAGAAATTTCCGCCCAAAAAATAATTACGTAGGGGTGAAAGACAAGTGGCATACAAAACACAAAAATTTGGAGACCATAGAGAAAGAGTGACTTTCTCTAAAACAAAAAACAACTTAGAATTATCAAACCTTTTAGAAGTACAAAAGAAGTCTTATGAGGAGTTTTTAGAAGTCGGAATTAAAGAAACTTTTGAAGATTTATTCCCAGTTGAATCGTTTACAGGAAATATTTCTTTAGAATTTGGAGATTACAGTTTCGACGAACCTAGATACTCTGTTAAGCAAACTAAGGAAAGAGCCGTAACTTTTAGTGCACCATTAAAAGTTCAAGCTAGAGTTTTCTTAAATGAAACAGGAGAAGTTAAAGAACAAGAAGTGTTTCTAGGCGACATGCCTTTGATGACTGAATCAGGTACATTTATCATCAATGGTGTTGAGAGGGTAATACAGTCTCAGTTAGTGCGTAGTCCAAGCATTTATTTTAGTCGTGAAATAGACAAAAATGGTAGACCTGTAATTTCAGGACAGATTATACCGAATAAAGGTACATGGTTGGAGTTCGAACAAGATGCAAGAGATGTTCTATATATAAGAATAGATAGAACACGTAAAGTCCCACTAACTACATTTTTGCGTGCAATAGGACTATCGAATGATGAAGACATCGTTTCTCTTTTCGGTGAAAACGGATTCATCAACAATACCTTTGAAAAAGATTCAACTAAAAATACTGATGAAGCTTTAATAGAAATTTATGAAAAGCTAAGACCAGGAGAACCAGCAACACTTGAGAGTGCTAAAAACCAACTTGTAACTCAATTTTTTGACAGATTCCGTTATGATTTAGCCAAAGTAGGTCGTTATAAATACAATAAAAAATTAAACGTATTAGATAGACTACTAGGCTGTAAAATAGCAGAAGATATCAAAGATGAAAATGGTAAAGTAGTTGTAGAAAAAGGAACTCTAATAACAAAAGAAATCCAAAATTCACTTAAAAGTGTCTTCGATGCTGGTTATGGAAAACGTGAAGTTACTATCAATGAAGAGTTAGATAAATATAATGTTATCACAAGCGTTTTAGTATATGATAAAGAGGATGAAACTAAAACAATAAAGATTATCGGTAATGATCAATCTATATCAGAAAAGAGACTTACAATTGCTGATATTTATGGTGCAGTCAGCTATTACTTAAACTTACTTGCTGGTATCGGTTCAACTGATGAAATAGATCACTTAGGAAATCGTCGTGTAAGACAAGTAGGTGAACTAGTTGAAAACCAATTCCGTGTAGGAATGGCCCGTATGGAGAGAGTTATAAGAGAAAGAATGACTACTCAGGAGCTTGACGACGTAACGCCTAAATCTCTAATCAATATAAGACCAGTTACTGCAGCTTTAAAAGAATTCTTTGGTTCAAGCCAATTATCTAAATTCATGGACCAAATCAATCCGATTGCAGAACTGACAGATAAGAGACGTTTATCTTCATTAGGACCTGGAGGATTGTCTCGTGATAGAGCTGGTATGGAAGTTCGTGACGTTAACCCAAGTCACTATGGAAGAATTTGTCCAATTGAGTCACCAGAAGGTGCCAACATCGGACTTATCGCATCACTTGCTAGTTATGCCAAAATTAACGAATATGGCTTTATCATGAGTCCATACAGAAAAGTAGTTAATAGATGCGTAACTGATGAAATCGAGTACTTAACTGCTGATGAAGAACAAGACTATTACATCACTCAAGCAACTACAGCTGTTAATGATGACAACGAATTACAAGGAAAAGAAGTAGTAGCAAGATTTAACGGTGAAGACATGTTAGTAAGTCCTGATAAAATCAATTTCATGGACGTTTCACCTAGCCAAATCGTATCGTTGACTACAAGTCTTATTCCATTCTTAGACCACGACGATGCTAAACGTGCCCTAATGGGTTCAAACATGCAACGTCAGGCAGTACCACTACTAAAAACAGAAGCTCCATTCGTCGGTACAGGAGTTGAAGCAGCAGTTGCCAAATACTCTGGATCATCTGTCGTTTCAAAAGCTGATGGAGTAGTAGAATATGCCGATGCTAAAAAGATTATTATTAAAAACGCTAAAGGTAAAGATACATATTATTTAACTGAATTTGAAAGAAGTAACGATGAAACATGCTTAAATCAAATTCCTATCGTTAAAGCAGGCGACAAAGTTACTCGTGGAGAAGTAATTGCCGATGGACCAAGTACAAATCAAGGAGAACTTGCTCTAGGTAAAAACATGGTTGTTGCATTCATGACTTTTGATGGATATAACTATGAGGATGCTGTCATTTTAAATGAAAGACTAGTTAAAGATGATGCCTTTACATCTATTCACTTACAGCATTATGAAATCGATTGCCGTGATACTAAGCTAGGACCTGAAGAAATTACTCGCGACATTCCTAACGTTAGTGAAGAAGCACGTAAAAACTTGGACAAAAATGGTATCATAAGAATCGGTACAGAAGTTAAAGAAAACGACATTTTAGTCGGAAAAGTTACTCCAAAAGGCGTTCAAGAATTGTCGAGTGAAGAAAAACTTTTACACGCAATATTCGGTGAGAAGACACGTGAAGTTAGAGATACATCTCTTCGTGTACCTCATGGAACATATGGTATCGTTCATGATATAAAAGTTTACACAAAAGAAAACTCAGACGAATTAGGAGCAGGTGTTTCTAAAATCGTAAGAGTATATATCGTACAAAAACGTAAAATCCAAGTTGGAGACAAAATGAGTGGGCGTCACGGAAATAAAGGTGTCGTATCTTTAGTATTACCTGAAGAAGATATGCCTTACTTACCAGACGGAAGACCAGTCGACATCATGCTTAATCCGATGGGTGTTCCATCACGAATGAACTTAGGACAAGTACTAGAACTACACTTAGGTATGGCTGCTAGAAATCTAGGAGTATATACTGCCACACCAGTTTTCGATGGTGCAAGTGTTGAAGAAATTCAAGCTATGATGAAAGATGCTGGTATCGATGAAGATAGTAAAGTTCAACTTATCAATGGACGTACTGGTGAACCATTTGAAAATAGAGTTTCAGTTGGTGTCATGTACATGCTTAAACTTCACCACATGGTTGATGATAAATTACATGCTCGTTCTACGGGACCTTACAGCTTAGTAACACAACAACCACTTGGAGGTAAAGCTCAATTCGGTGGACAGCGTTTCGGAGAGATGGAAGTATGGGCACTATATGCTTATGGTGCAGCCCACGTTCTTCAAGAAATGCTTACAGTTAAATCTGATGACGTTGTAGGACGTGTCAAAGTTTATGAAGCATTAGTAAAAGGAAACAATATTTCTAGTGCTGGAATGCCAGAAGCGTTCCGCGTTATGATAAAAGAGTTCCAAGCACTCGGATTAGACATTCAATTTATAGATAAAGAAGACGTTATTCATGACTTAAAAGAGCTTGAAGATGTCGAAGATAAAGAAGAAAATGCTATTTCTATCGATGAAATAGATGCCAAAACACTTGAAATGATGAACGAAGTAAACGAACGCAAACTTGCAAAGAAAAACGGCGAAGTTTACAAAGAAGAAGACGAACCAACTGGGTTCGTAGAAGATGAAGAAAACGACGATTATGAAGACGATGATTTCTCTGATGATGATGATGAAATCGATGAAGAATTAGAAGAAATGGATGGTGAAGAATAATGTTAGAAGTAAATAATTTCAAAGGCATTAAAATATCTATTGCCAGTCCAGAAAAAATAAGAACTTGGTCTTATGGTGAAGTTAAAAAGCCTGAAACGATCAACTATCGTACTCTTCGTCCTGAAAGAGATGGACTATTTTGCGAAAAAATCTTTGGACCTACAAAAGATTATGAGTGTGCTTGTGGTAAATACAAGCGCCTCCGCTACAAAAATGTAGTTTGTGATAGATGTGGAGTAGAAGTAACTCGTGCTAAAGTACGTCGTGAACGTATGGGACACATCGAGCTTGCTTCTCCATGTTCACACATATGGTTCTTTAAAGGTGTACCTTCAAAAATGGGTCTCGTTTTAGACATGAGTCCAAGAGAGCTAGAAGAAGTTTTATACTTCGTTAGCTATGTAGTAATCGAGCCAGGAAAAGCCCCATTAGAAGCAAAGCAAACTTTATCCGATAAAGAATATCGTGCTTATTATGAAAAATATGGAAACACTTTCCGCGTTGGAATGGGTGCGGAAGCTATAAAAGAACTTTTAGAAGCCGTTGATGTTTCTAAAGAAATCGAAACTATTAGAAAAGACTTAGAAAATGCTACTGGACAAAAAAGAATTCGTCTTGGAAAAAGATTAGAATGTCTTGTATCATTTGAAGAGTCAGGCAATAAACCATCATGGATGATCTTAGATGCAATACCTGTTATTCCACCTGAACTACGTCCTATGATTCAATTAGATGGTGGTAGATTTGCAACTAGTGACTTAAACGATTTATATAGAAGAATAATCAATAGAAATAACCGTTTGAAAAAACTACTTGAACTAGGTGCTCCAAGCATTATCGTTCAAAACGAAAAACGTATGCTTCAAGAAGCAGTCGATACATTATTCGATAATGGTCGTCGTGGAAGAAGTGTAAGTGGTGCAGGAAATAGAGCATTAAAAAGTTTATCTTCAATGTTAAAAGGTAAACAAGGTCGTTTCCGTCAAAACCTTTTAGGAAAACGTGTTGACTACTCAGGACGTTCAGTTATCGCAGTCGGTCCAAGTCTTAAAATTTATCAATGCGGAGTTCCAAAAGATATGGCCTTAGAGCTATTTAAACCACATGTTATACACGAATTAGTTGAGCGTGGTCTTGCTCACAATATTAAAGGTGCAAAGAGATTAATCGATGCAAAAGATGAGTGCGTTTGGGATATCGTAGAAGATGTCATTAAAGAACATCCAGTTCTTCTAAACCGTGCTCCAACACTTCACAGACTTTCAATTCAAGCATTCGAGCCTGTTTTAATCGGTGGTAAAGCTATACGCTTGCACCCAATGGTTTGTTCAGGATTTAATGCCGACTTCGATGGTGACCAAATGGCTATTCACGTACCACTTTCTGAAGAAGCCATGGCAGAAGCTAGAATACTAATGCTTGCTAGTAACAATATCCTAAAACCAGCAGATGGAACACCAGTTGTTACACCTGGACAGGATATGATCATAGGAAACTACTATATAACTATGGAAGATGCAGGATTACCTAACGAAGGTAAAGTTTATAAAAACTCTAACGAAGCCTTAATGGCTTACGAAAGAAGAGAAATAACTCTTCAAACTCGTATAGCAGTACCTGTTAAATCTTTCAAACATAAAATCTTTACTGAAGAACAAAACGATAAATATTTAGTAACTACACCTGGTAAAATACTTTTCAATGAAATTTTACCTGATTCATTCCCATATGTTAATGAACCGACTAAGTCTAACATTGAAGGAATTACGCCAGATGAATACTTTATTGCACCTGGATCTGATATTAGAAAAATAGTATCTGAGATGCCTACAACTGAACCATTTGGTAAAAAACATCTTAAAAGTTTAATAGCTCAAGTATATGATAGATACAAAACTACTGAGACAAGTGTATATCTCGATAATCTAAAAGACTTAGGATTCAAATATTCAACTATTGCAGGTGTAACAGTGTCTATTGCAGACATCGTAACAAGTGAGCATAAAGCTGAATATGTTGAAGCTGGACAAGAAAAGGTCGACAAGATTAATAAGCAATTTAAACGTGGACTTATTACAGATGAAGAAAGACACAAACAAGTTTGTGATATATGGCAAGGAGTTACTAAACAAGTCGGAAAAGAACTTCAAGGTTATGCTAAATCAGACTTACATAATCCAATATTTATGATGATGAACTCAGGAGCACGTGGATCTGACTCTAACTTTAACCAAATGTCAGGAATGCGTGGACTTATGGCAAAACCAAATGGAGAATCGCTTGAAATTCCTATCACAGCAAACTTCCGTGAAGGACTTACCGTTAACGAATTCTTCTTATCGAGCCATGGAGCACGTAAAGGTAATGCCGATACTGCCCTAAAAACAGCAAACTCAGGATATTTGACACGTCGTCTAGTCGATGTTGTTCAAGATATCATCGTACAAGAAGACGATTGTGGTGCTCTTGCAGGACTTAAAGTAGCTGATATAGTCGATACTAAAGCCAATTCAGTAGTAGAATCTTTAGAGTCTCGTATCGTCGGAAGATATACAGCTAAAAAAGTTATCAATCCTGAAACTAAAGAAACTATTATCGATAAAGGCGAAGAAATAACGGAATTTATCGCTAAAAAGATTATTAAAGCAGGCGTTAAAACAGTCGAAATAAGAAGCGTTTTAACATGTAAATGTGCAAACGGCGTTTGTCGTAAATGTTATGGACGTAACCTTGCAACTGGTATTACAGTTGAAAAAGGTGAAGCTGTTGGAATTATGGCCGCTCAATCTATCGGTGAACCAGGTACACAGCTTACCATGCGTACATTCCACGAAGGTGGAGTTGCAGGAGCGGGAGACATTACGCAAGGTCTTCCTCGTGTTGAAGAACTATTTGAAGCTCGTATTCCAAAAGGAAAAGCGACAATTTCTGAAATCACAGGTAAAGTTACAGTTATAGAACCTTCTAATGGAAAATACAAAGTTATCGTTGAAAACGACATTACTGCCAAAGAGCATGTAACGAGTTATGCAGCTAAACTTTGTGTAGAAGTAGGGGATACAGTTAATGCTGGTGATAGGCTTACTGAAGGTGCAATTAGCCCTAAAGAGCTTTTAGCAGTAACAGACCCTATAACTACCCAAGAATACATTTTAGAAGAAGTACAAAGAGTTTATAAATCTCAAGGTGTTGACGTTTCTGATAAACATATCGAAATCATCGCTAGTCGTATGATTAATAAGATGAGAATAGTCGACGGAAACGATTCTGATATGGTTGCAGGCCTTACTATTTCTATAAGAGAATTTACTGAAAGAAATAAACCAGTAATATTAAGTGGTAAAGTTCCAGCAACAGGTAGACCAATCTTACTTGGTATTACTAAAAGCTCACTTGAGACAGATTCATTCTTATCAGCAGCTTCCTTCCAAGAGACTACAAGAGTACTTACTGATGCCTCTATTAAAGGTAAAGTTGACTACTTACAAGGTCTTAAAGAAAACGTTATCATTGGTAAACTTATCCCAGCTGGTACAGGAGCTCGCGAATACTCTGATGTTCACATTGAACTTGAAAAAGAATTTTTATCAGACGATCCAAGCGAAGTATTAGAAGAGAAATTTTTAGAAGATACAACTGATGACAATGTTAGAGAAGAACAAGAAGCTCTAGATATTGAAACTGAAGAAATCGAAACTGTAGAAGATTTAAACGAAGAAAGTGCTGAATAATAATTTGGCTCTTTTTTATTTATAAAAAATAAAATTTTCTTGTCATAGATTGACTATTACTTAAAAAAATATTAAAATAAGAATTAAGAAAAGAGATGAAAATTTATGAAACAGAGTTTAGAAAAAAGAATAAAAGAATACAATGATAACATACAAAGAAATCTTCACTTAAGAAGATTCCAAACTGGTGAACTTCAAGGGCCACAAACTAATATTCCAATTGATAATAAACCATGGTTAATTAATTATACTGAAGAGCAACTTTCTGTACCTTACATTGGCAAAACGGTATATGAATTATTAAAAGAAGTTTGTATAAGTTATCCAAATGATATAGCTATAAACTTTTACGACTTCGAAATTACTAATGAAGAGTTTTTAAAAGGAGTAGAAGATGCAGCTAAAGGCCTTAAATTTATGGGAGTAAAAAAAGGTGATACAGTTTCAATATGTTTACCTAATACTCCAGAATCTGCATATCTTTTATATGCATGTAATAAACTAGGTGCTGTAGCTGATTACATTGATCCTATAGAACAAGAAGAAGGTTTGAGACATTATTTAGATATTTCAAATCCACAACATTTAATTACTTTAGACGTTGTTTTATCAAAATTTAAAAATATTGTTGATGACAAAAACATTAGAAATGTAGTTATAGCTTCTGAAATCGAATCCATAAAAGAAAAAATGACAAAAGAGGCTCTAAACTCTTTCCCTTCTACAGAAATGATTATGAGTAGTAATAAAGAGTTTATAAATAATTCAAAAGCCAACTTTATGACATATCGAAATTTTGTTGAAGAAGGCAAAAAAATTCCGGACTTTAATCACGAACCTTACGAGCTTGATCAACCAGCTGTAATAGTTCACAGTGGTGGCACTTCTGGTACTCCTAAAGGAATCCTGCTTTCAAATGATAATTTAAACGAGTTTGCAAGTCAAATTATGACATCAGATTTACAATATAAAAGAGGAAAAAAACTTCTTTCTTGCATGCCAGAATTTGTTGGTTATGGATTAACTCTTGGCTTACATGCTGCTCGAATAGCTAGTATGGAAACAGTAATGATTTCTAGATATGAACCAGAGAAACTACCTAGTTTAATTTTGAAATACCAAACTAATGTAATAACAGGCTCTCCAGCACATTTTGAGCTTTTTACAGAAAGCAAAGAACTTGATGACCCTAATATAGATATGTCCTACTTAGATTCATTTATAGTTGGCGGTGACACAATTCATCCTACCATTGAACAAAAAGGTAATGACAAATTAAAAATACATAACAGCAAAGCTAAAGTTAAAAAAGGGTACGGTTTTTCAGAACAATGCTGTGCAGTTACTATGTGTTTCAATGATTCAGTTAATACACTTGGTGGCTGTGGCATACCTATGACTAAAACAGACATAACAATTTATGATAATCAAACTGGAAAAGATTTACCTTATAATGAAGTTGGAGAAATATGTGCAACAGCACCTAATTTAATGTTAAAATATTTAAACAACCAAGAAGAAACAGATAATTCTATAAGGATTCATGCTGACGGGAAAAGATGGTTTCACAGTGGTGACTTAGGTTATATAAGTAGTGAAGGATATCTATATCCTGTAGGAAGAATTAAAGATTTAATCATTAAATATAATGGTCAAAAAATATATGCAACTAATGTCGAGTCTATTTTATCGCATCATCCATTAGTGCACGCTATAGCTCTTATAGGAGTGCAAGATCCTGATCATTATAATGGGCAAGTACCAGTTGCTTGTGTAGTATTTAAAGAAGGAGTCAACGAAACAGAAGCAATAGAATTACTAAGAGAATATGCTTCTAATACTTTAGTTCCTTATACAATACCAGTAGAATTTTATGCAATTGAAAAAATGCCAAAAACCAAAGTAGGAAAAGTAAACAAAAAATATCTAAGAAGTATTTTTGGTACTGAAAAAAGCAAAAAATTCAATATGGAATATAAAAACAGACACAGAAAATAAGTTCTGTTTTTTTTGTAAAAAAAACATATATATGCTATAATTATGTAGTAATATAGAAGGAAGTGTTTTATGCAAGCAAGAATAGTTATGCTTATTCTAAGCATTATTTATGTTTCAATGACTTTAGTTGTCTATTTTTCGAAGCAAAGAATTAACTCTGTAGAAAATCAAATTTATGAAAAATTAATATCGTTTGTACCAGTCGTTTTATTAATGGAAATTTTTAGTAATTTAACTGCAATTTGGACACCAGAAACATTGATAGCAGAAATAGTAGTAAAATTTTTCTTTATATCAATTTTAATATGGTTAACAATTTTTAGCTTATATGTGTGTTCAAGAACATTTTTAAGAAAAATGCCTAATATAGAATTTAAAAAAAGTAAAATAAAAAAAATCTATTTTATAGTTTGCTTAATATTTTCTTTAGCTATCCTTATTTTTCCTTTTAATTTTATTATGACAGATAAAGGGCCATACGTAGATGGAATAGGAGCTTATACGCTTGCTATTGCTGTTTTCCTTCTTTTAATCACTGATATAATAGCTTTTGTAAAGCATTATAAAAGTTTGATGCCACGAGAACGTATACCCATGTTCATATTACTTATTATAATAGGATTAATAATTGTTTTGAAGGATATAACTCCTGAATTACAAATTTTTGCAACATCTTTTTCTTTTATAACAGTTTTAATGTTCTTTACAATAGAAAATCCTGACGTTAAAATGATTAATGAATTAAATATGGCAAGAGATAGAGCAGATAAAGCTAACAATGCTAAAACAGAATTTTTGTCTAACATGTCTCATGAAATTAGAACGCCACTTAATGCAATTGTCGGATTTTCAAATTCTTTAATAGACGACTCTGATGATAAAGAAAAAATTAAAGATGATGCCAAATACATCGTCAATGCTTCACAAAACCTATTAGAATTAGTAAATGGCATACTAGACATTTCCAAAATTGAAGCAGGCAAAATAGAAATAGTAAATACCGAATACGATATGAAAGATGCCTTAGATAACTTAGTAGCATTGTCAAAAGCAAGACTAGGAGAAAAACCTATCGAATTTAGAACTTCTTTTGATGAAAGTATTCCAAAATATTTATATGGAGATATATCGAGAATAAAACAAATATGCATAAACCTACTTACTAACTCTATCAAATATACCAAAGAAGGCTTTATCGAATTTAAAGTTTCATCAGTTATCAAAGGGGATGTATGCAGACTAATCATATCAGTAGAAGATTCGGGAATAGGAATTAAAAACGAAGACATTGATAAGCTATTTGAAAAATTTGGCCGATTAGATCTCGAAAAAAATATTTCAATTGAAGGATCTGGTTTAGGATTAGCCATTACTAAAAAGTTAATTGAAATGATGGGTGGAAAAATAGTAGTGCAAAGTGAATATGGAATAGGATCAAAATTTACTATATCGATTGACCAAAAAATTTCAAACGGAACTTCACAAAATAATGCACCTAAAGATCAAATAAATTATCAAACAGAATACCCAGGTAAAAAAGTACTAGTAATAGATGATAACAAGCTTAACCTCAAAGTAGCCGAAAAAGTATTACAACCTTTTAAAGTTATTATAACGACTGCTTCTAGTGGAGACGAAGGAATTGAAAAAATAATAAATGAAACCTTTGATTTAGTATTATTAGACGACATGATGCCAGGTAAAACTGGAACAGATACACTAAAAGAGCTAAAAGAAAACTTAGCTGATTATAAAACACCTACTGTTGCTCTAACTGCAAATGCCGTAGTAGGGATGAAAGAAAAATATTTAGCGGCAGGCTTCGATGACTATTTAGCTAAACCGATCGAAAAAGAAGAACTAAAAAGAATACTTAACAAATATTTGAAAAACTAAAGTAAAAGGTTTGACATTTAAAAACGCTTTCTATATAATAAACTCGTAAAAGGAAGAAGAGAAACTATGACAATTTTTTTATCAAATAAGGAAATACAAAATCTATCTCTAGAAGAGAAAATAAAATATTTTAAAAGTTTAAAAAATATTTCATATACTATTTTTAATTTAAAAGAAAACCAAAATAGCTTAGGAAGAAAGCTCATTAGAAATGTTTACCCAAATTTTAGAAATTTTGATTATAAAATAATTGGAGAAGAAAACATTCCTAGTGACGGTTTATGTCTATTCGCGTGTAACCATTCTAATTCACATGACATTCTAACAGCTGTGGACGCATTTGGTGAAATAGGCTTAAACGTTTCACCTTTAGTGGCTAACGATGATTTAAATATATTTACTAAAAATTTATTTGATTCATGTGACGCTGTACTTTTTGACCGTAGAAGTAAAGACGAAGGACAGTGGGCTATTCTTGAAATGTCTGGAAGAATGATTAACGGTCAAGCAGGTTTGATTTTTTCGGAGGCAACTTGGAACCTACATCCTTATAAAGTAATGCATGATATAAAATTAGGCACTGCTAAAATCGGAGCCATAACAGGTTATCCTATTATCCCAGTCATATTTGAATACGTCGAAAATCCAAGTCTTTGTTTAAAAGAAGAAGACCTTTACAAGACATGCATAATCAAATTTGGACAGCGGATATACATAGACCGAACACAGGATTTAATATCACAAACTAATATAATTCAACAAGCATTAGAAAAAATGAGATTGCAAAACTGGCACGAATTAGGAATCGAAAAAACACAACTCGACGAAGAAGGTATTGAAAAATATTTAATTCACACTTACTTGAAAAAATTCAAGGGCTTAGGATTTATTTATGACTCTGAGACAGAAAGCAAATATCTTCTATCAAAAAATGGAGCTCCTGTTGAGAACGAATACTGCTTAAGAAATGGTTTATTTGTGCCAGGAGTAACTTCAAAAAAAGAAGGCAAAAGATTAGTGAATACAAGAAAATTTTAATATAAACAAGTTAGACATAAGCTATCTTGTTTTTATTTCGCTTTACACCCTCTATAATAGTTTGATATAATATACAAAGTAGGTGGTAAGATGCCAAATTTGTATTTTTTAATCAGTGGATTTTTCTGTAGTATTCTAATTGTTATTTTATTTTTTACAAAAGAAAGAGTAAAAACAAAAGAAACTAAAATATATGGATTTATGATATTATCTAGTCTAATCGATATCATTCTAGTAATGGTTGAACTATTAATATGTTATTTCAATTATACCGAATTTACCAAAATGATCGTTCACATACTTAACAAGATTGACCTCATACACTATATTTTATGGGTAAACCTTTTATTACTATATATTTATTTTATATCATTTGGTGGAACAAAAAAATATGACAAACTAAAAACTTATACTTTGAGCCTCGATATTTTATTCATTTTAATAGAATTTTTATTACCATTAAACATTATTAATACAGACGGCACGATGGGAATCACAGGAGCAGCGCCGACATTCGTTTATTTAGTTGCACTAATTTACTTAATAGTCATCATCTTGATCATGATAAAAAACATCAAAAAAATATTTACAAAAAAGTATATTCCTTTGACAGTTTTAATAGCCTTCATGATAGTAGCCGCATTCGTAAGAGCAGTAAACCCAACTTTAATAATTATTCCCTCAATCATAGCCTATATAAACCTTATAATGTTTAACACTATCGAAAACCCAGATGTCAAAATGATAGAAGAATTAAATATGGCAAGAGACCGTGCTGACAAAGCCAATCAAGCAAAGACTGAATTTTTATCTAACATGTCTCATGAAATCAGAACGCCACTTAATGCAATCGTAGGTTTTTCAAATTCCTTAATCGAGGATTCTAACGACAAAGAAAAAATTACAGAAGATGCAAAATATATTGTTAAAGCATCCCAAAATTTATTAGAACTTGTAAATGGCATATTAGATATTTCTAAAATAGAAGCGGGAAAGATAGAAATCATAAACACTGAATATGAAATTTCTGAAGTTTTAGACAACTTAATCGCTCTTTCAAAAGCGAGACTAGGGGAAAAACCTATCGAGTTCAGAACTTCTTTTGATGAATCACTTCCAAAGTACCTCTATGGAGATGCTTCTAGACTTAAACAAATATGTATAAACCTACTTACCAATTCTATCAAATATACTAAAGAAGGTTTTATCGAATTTAAAGTTTCATCAGTAATTAAAGACGATATATGTAGACTGATCATATCAGTAGAAGATTCGGGAATAGGAATTAAAAATGAAGACATCGACAAGTTATTCGAAAAATTTGGAAGACTAGACCTTGAAAAAAATATTTCAATTGAAGGGTCAGGTCTAGGTTTAGCAATTACTAAAAAGCTCGTCAATATGATGAATGGGAAAATAGTAGTGCAAAGTGAATATGGAATAGGATCAAAATTTACTATATCGATCGATCAAAAAATAACTAAAGGAAATCTCAATAAAAATGATCATAAAGAACAAATAGAAGTCTTAGAATTTCCTAATAAGAAGATACTAATAATAGACGACAACAAACTTAATCTCAAAGTAGCCGAAAAAGTATTACAACCTTTTAAAGTTATTATAACGACGGCCTCTAGTGGAGACGAGGGAATAGAGAAAATAATAAACGAAAATTTTGACTTAGTACTGCTAGACGACATGATGCCAGGTAAGACCGGAACAGACACGCTAAAAGAACTAAAAGAAAACTTAGCTGATTATAAAACACCAACTGTTGCTCTAACTGCAAATGCCATAGTAGGGATGAAAGAAAAATATTTAGCGGCAGGCTTCGATGACTATATAGCTAAACCGATTGAAAAAGAAGAACTGAAAAGAATACTTAATAAATATTTAAAATAAGTTTTTCCCCTTATTGTATACCGATGTCAATACCTCTTTACTAACGTTTTAAAAATTGCTATAATTGATTTAAGAGAGTATATAAAACTTCAAAAGGAGAGAGAAAAATGAAAGATGTAAATATTTTAATTTCAAATGGCATTGATGTAAAAAAGAGCTTAGAATTATTTGGCGACATGGAAACATATGATCAAATGCTTGAAGAATTTTTAGGCGAGGTTGATACTAAAATAGCTAATTCCAAAAAATTTAAAGATATGGGCGATATGGCTAACTATGCTATCGTTGTACACTCTTTAAAAAGTGACTGCCGTTACTTTGGAATGAACGAACTTGGGGAAATGTTTTATGCTCATGAACTCGCTGGCAAGAGAAATGATTCGAGCTTCGTTAATCAAGAATATGATTCCCTCATGGCTGAAACTACGAAAATGTTAAATGTTGTTAAAAGATATATGGGAGTAATAGCTGGCTCAGATACTTCCATAACACCTGCCCAAACCCCAAAAACTGAAATAGTAGAAAATTCTATTTTAGTAGTTGATGACTCAAACATCATAAGGAATTTCATAGAAAAGATCTTTAATGGTAAATACAAAGTTATTATTGCATCAGACGGTCAAGAAGCAATTAACATTATAGATAATACACTTAATGATAAAATCCAATGTATGCTATTAGATTTAAATATGCCTGGAGTAGATGGTTTTCAAGTATTACAACATTTTCAAAATGCCAATCTATTTGGGAAAATTCCTGTTTCAATAATTACAGGTTCTAATGATAAAGACACTATCGATAAGGCTTTCACTTATCCAATAGTAGACATGATTCAAAAGCCGTTTAATGAAAATAAAATTCGCGAAGTAGTCGAAAAAACTATTTTTAGAAAAAATTCATAGTTATAAAATCTAAACTTTTAGATTTTTTATGAGTGATTAGCTCAGTTGGTTAGAGCGCCACGTTGACATCGTGGAGGTCGTAGGTTCGAGTCCTATATTGCTCACCATTATAAAGTTTTTAATTAAATTTATATAAAGTTTACAAAAGTAAATTTAAAAATGATGATCTAATGTCATCATTTGGTTTTTTTAAGGAAAAGGACTTTCAAAATAAATGAGAGGATTAAGAAAATGAATAAAAAGAGAAAAATTATTCTAGCAAGTATTTTAGGAATTACAACAAGTGTTTTAGCTTTAGGAAATCTAGTAGGGAATAAATTAGCAAAGGATGAAGAATTTTTTATCATCCCCCCCCCTCCACGCACAATCAAGCTTTAGCAGTGTATATAGAAGATGAAAATAGTGAGACAGGTTATAGTAAAAGTGAAACCACACAATTTCCGACGAATGGATATATATTAAATTTAGAAAAGAGTACATGCACAAATGGAGGAGAATTAAGTCAAGATTCTAGTACTAAAAAGATATCATTAAGTGTAGAACATAAAAGCAGTTGTTCATTGTATTTTGATAAAGATATAAAAGCTGATTCTTCTACGACTCTAGCTAAATTAGGAAAGGGAGTCAAAGAAGGAAGTCCAGCATTTGGAAGTGCAGCGACGACTGATGAGACAGCAGATGGCTTGTATGCGATGGCTGATGACTATGGAACAAGTTATTACTATAGAGGAGCTGTCACAGATAACTATGTAAAGTTTGCAGGTTTTTACTGGAGAATAATCCGAGTAAATGGAGACGGAAGTTTGAGAATAATATATGATGGAACAGAAGCACATAAAAATGGATCAAGTAGTACAGACAGATTAGCAATGACAAGTCAAGTATTTAGTGAGAATTATAATGATGTAAAATATGTAGGATACATGTATGGACCAAGTGGCACAGAAGCAAGTACAAGTAAAAGTGAAGCTCAAACAAATACAGCAAATTCGGATATAAAAACGACAATAGAAAATTGGTATAAAACGAATATAGTAGATAAGGGATATGATAGTTATGTAAGTGACACTATATTTTGTAATGACAGGACAATACCAGGAAAAAATGTAACACTTTGGACAAGAGATACAGGATTAGGATATGGGACAAATGTAACGGGATATGGAGCATTTTCAAGGATAATGACAGGAAATAATAGTACAAGTATAAGTGCAAAGGTTAATCCAGCACCAAAGTTCAAATGTGAGAATAAGAATGATGCATTCACAAAAGAAGATATAGAGAAAGGAAATGGAAAGTTAGGACAAAAAGTAGGAATGATAACAGCTGATGAGATATTAGCTGCGGGAAGTGGAAAGTATAACACTCAAAATACAAGTTATCATCTCTATAAAGGATCATGGTATTGGTCGTTCTCACCCTCTTACATGCATTTTAATAGTTATTCTTATGTATTTGTTGTCAATCTTAATGGGGATCTGCTTAATACGGGTGTCAGTAATAGTGCGGGTGGTGTAGCCCCAGTTATCTCGCTGAGCGCAGAATACGTAAGAACAATGAGTGGAAATGGAACAACAACGAGTCCGTACGAAGCTTAGGACTGATATTGAACTAATAGTAGTTTTACTTAAGACTACTATTTTTATTGCATTTATGTTAAAATAACAATATAGAAAGCGAATGATAATATGAAAGATTTAAGAGTAGTTTTCATGGGCACACCCAAATTTGCAAAACACATTTTAGAAAACTTAATAAAAAATACAAATGTCGTATTAGTAGTAAGCCAGCCTGATGCTCCTATTGGTCGCAAAAAAATATTGACACCTTCGCCTGTTAAAGAACTTGCTGAAAAAAACAATATCGAAGTTTTTACACCAGTCAAAATTAAAGACGATTACGATAAAGTGCTAAAAGCTAACCCTGATATAATAATAACATGTGCCTATGGTCAGATCATACCGAAATCTATTTTAGACTATCCTAACCTTGGATGTATAAACGTGCATGCCTCTCTTTTGCCTGAATTAAGAGGAGGCGCACCGATCCACCGTGCTATAATGAACGGACTAAAAGAAACTGGAATAACCATCATGTACATGGATGAACACATGGACAGTGGGGACATCATTTCCCAAGAGAGCACACCGATTTTGGAAGATGACAACCTAGAATCTTTGAGTACTAGACTCATGGAAATAGGAAGTAATCTTCTCATTAAAACACTTCCTAGCATTATCGAAGGAACAAACGAAAGAATAAAACAAGACGATTCAAAAGTTACCTTCGGTTATATCATAAAAAAAGAAGATGAACATCTAGATTTTAATAAGTCGACTAAAAAAGTTTATAACCATATACGTGCCTTATCACCTAACCCAAGTACATACTTTTTAATGAATGGTAAAAAGTTTAAAGTTTATAATGCCAAAATTGGTTCATCGTCTAGTGACACACCATCAAAAATAATCGCCGTCTACAAAGATGGAATAGGAATTTCTACCAAGGATAGTGAAATCATCATAACAGAAATCCAACCTGAAGGCAAAAACAAAATACCAGTTAAAGACTTTTTAAATGGCTTAAATAAAGAAACACTAAAAGGATTGATCGTCAATGATTGAATTTATAAAAGAGTTACGCTCTACAGAAAGAGGTAGAACGGTATTCAAATTTTTTCTCTATATGATATTTTTAGTTTTTGCTGTAATAATTATATTTATTGGAAACATTAATCAAAAAAGGATGGCCCCTAAAAACTATGAATCTCAAAGTGAGTATCCAAAAGAAGAATCGCATGTCGAAATAGAAAAAGAAGAACTGACATACTTAGAAAAACAAACTAAACTTTTCAATGCCAATTATAATTTTGTATACACGATTAAAGGGCGTATCGATCGCGTATATGAAGGGTCTATCGAAAATGGTATAACAGAAGGATTTAAAGAAACAACGGATTCTTTACTACATTATTCAATTGAAAATGGCATTATATATAAGCATAATTTTAAAGAAAAAGAAGTTTACAACGAATTGTATCAAGATTTAGAACCATCATTTTTTGACTTTCCTAACTTATTTAATAATCTAAATCAAACTAGTTCAACTATTATGCATAAAGACTCTAAAAAAATATATAGTTATAAAGAATTAGAAGGTTATAACATTCAAATAACTACAACTGCTAAAGAGATCATATCGATCGAAATTAAAAATAACGAAATCGAATACATATTTGAATTTACTTACTAGAAAGAGGGTTTTAAATTGAAAGAAAAAATAAAAGGAAATAATTATGTCTATTGGGGCTTCACACTTTTTACAGTTATAGCAGCTGCCATATTGCTCTTTTTCATACTTTTAAAAGCCGATGCCATATATAGTTGCATAGCAAAACTGATAAGCATAATATCACCCATTTTAATCGGATTACTATTTGCGTATCTTCTAAACCCTTTAGTTAAAATGATCGATAAGTTTATCGCATCAAAATTATTAAAACTGCTAGAAAAAAAAGTATTCAAAAAACATAAGTTTACCAAAAATGCCTCGCGCATTTTAGCGATCTTTTTAACTTATCTTTTCACATTTGCCTTAATCATTCTAATAATTTCCTTCGTCATTCCGAGCCTTTTTGACAGCATAAATATGATGCTTTCTAATGTTCCAATTTACATCAATAATATTTATGATTACTTAAAAGGAATGCTAAACGACAATCCAGAACTTATGAAAATGATCGACAATTGGAACGCGAACATAACCGATTCCTTGACAGGTATTATGCTTCCAGGGATGGACACTATCGTATCAAATTTGACCACTGGTATATCGTCATTCGTAAGTTGGACCATAAATATAATAATCGGTATAATCGTTTCTGTTTATTTAATATATGACAAAGACACTTTTATTCGAGGATCGAAACGACTTTTAAAAGCCTTTTTGCCACAAAAAGCATATGATACATGTATGACAACATGCGTTTATACAAATAGAATTTTTGGTGGCTTTATGATCGCTAAAATAATCGATTCTCTAATCATAGGAGTTTTAACATTTATAATAATATCTGTTTTTAAAATACCATATGCTTTAGTTATATCAGTAATCGTAGGCATTACTAATATCATCCCATACTTTGGACCATTCATAGGAGCTATACCTTGTGCAGCATTACTGTTACTTGTAGATCCTACAAAAAGTTTGACATTTACTATTTTAATATTTTTAATTCAACAATTTGATGGCAATATTTTAGGGCCAAAACTGATAGGTAATAAAACAGGAATAAAAAGCTTTTGGGTATTGTTCTCGATCCTATTATTTGGAGGCATATTTGGCTTCCCAGGCATGATATTTGGCGTACCAGTCTTTGCAGTTATCTATTCAGTATTAGGAAATTTGATAAACAAAAAACTTGCTAAAAAGTCATCCCTTTGATATAATTTATAAAGAATAGGGATGAGCATTATGAATAACAAACAAAGAGCCTACTATGCACATTTTAACACTTCAATTTTAATCGCAGCAAAAGAACTTTTAAAGAGCATGCCTGCTTTATACACTAGAGTATATTTTTCCTCAAAATACTTGAATGCTCTCCTAAATAGTGCTGATGATGAAGAATTTATTAATGTCACAATATTGACCGAACAAGAAAATATGACAATGATGAGAAACATAATCAAAACTAATTCTCTTTATATAAGCGATTGGGATTCCTTAAAATATACCGACGGAGAAGACTTTGGCTTTAGTTTTATCGCTGGTAACGTAAAGTATGTTCTGCTTCCCTTTACAGAAACAGATACTGGCTATTATATAAAAAGTTATGACGTCGACACGAATGAATGTTACGAAACGAATATGTCGATCGATAAAAAATATTTTAAAGATGTTGCCCTTATGGATAATGGTGACTTCGTTCGCACAGCTGACTTCAATTTAGAATACATAAATGAAAACAATACAAGAAAATTCAAAGCTGCAAAAAAAGATCAGCCTGAACTGATCATAGTTGAAGACAAGCGTGGATATGCCTTAACTAATATGTACATTTTGAGTGTCATCGCCATAGCTTGCATATTTATAGTTTGGTTATGTATTTACATAATCAACCATACAAGTTAACCGAGCCCAACATCTAAAACCATCATTATAATAAATCCTATTAACGTAAAGAAGGCCATTAGGTCTTTTCTTTTATTTGTCTGACTTTCAGGAATAATTTCCTCCACAACGACATAGATCATCGCACCTGCTGCAAAAGCTAGGGCAATAGGCAAAATACCCTCGATCTTAAGAACTAATAAAGCTCCAATCACTCCAGCTATCGGTTCGACGATTCCACTTATCTGCCCCATAAAAAAGGCTTTTTTTCTAGACATCCCACTTCTTCTAAGTGGTAGAGAAATACTGCTTCCTTCAGGGAAATTCTGAATCCCGATTCCAAGAGCCAACATAAATGCACTAGACAAAGTCGCATCGCCATATATAAGTGATCCAAAAGCAAGACCTACAACTAATCCCTCAGGAATATTGTGCATTGTAATAGATAACATCAGCATAAAATTTCTTTTATCGTCACTGCTTTTTAAAAACTTTGAACTGATCTTATCTGTAACAAAAAGTAAAACCCCTCCCAAGAAAAAACCTACACTGACGACTAACCAAGGAATTTGTCCCAATGACTCAGCTTTGTCTACTGCTGGTGCGATCAAACTAAAAAATGATGCCGCAATCATGACTCCGCCAGCTAAACCTAGCATAGCATCCATCAAATTTCTATTCACTTTCTTAAAAAAGAAAACGAGTGAACTTCCAAGAACTGTAAAAGCATAAGTTACTAAAGTAGCCAAAAGTGCCTGAACAATAGGATTTAAATTTTCTAAAAACTCTATCAAATTAATCACCCTATAAATAAACTATGACTAAACGTTTGACACGTATAAACTAAAGCCTAATTAAGGGATAGGATCATAACCGCCTTTACTAAAAGGATTGCACTTCAATATTCTTTTAACCGTCAAAAAACTTCCTTTAAAAAAACCATATTTTTCTAAAGCGAGAAGAGCATACTCACTACAAGTGGGAGTATATTTACAAAGATTATGAGACTTAAACGGTATCTTTCTATACCACTTAATCAATATAATTGCCAAGTGTTTCAAGTAAAATCATCCTTCCTTCTTATTTATTATACTACAAACTTAAAAGAAATAAAGTTCTACTTTTTTTAAAAACTAATACCATTAAATAGGTGGTAACATGAAAAAAATATTTCTATTAATTTTAGGACTTTTCGTTTTTGTAACAACGGTTCATGCCGAAGAACTTACAACAGGAGCTAAAAGTGCTATCTTAATCGAAGCATCGACTGGCGAAGTTTTATATGAGTACAATGCCGATGAAGCTTTAGCTCCTGCTTCGATGACTAAAATAATGACCCTTCTTCTAACTATGGAAGCGATCGAAAAGGGGCAAATTGGACTTCAAGATAATGTCACAGTAAGCGAAAGAGCATCCAGCATGGGTGGAAGCCAAGTTTTTCTAGAACCAAATAGCCAGTACACTCTCGATGAAATAATCAAAGCTGTCTGTATAGCAAGTGGTAACGATGCCGCAGTCGTTCTCGCCGAAGCTATTGGGGGAAGTGTAGAAAACTTTGTAACGTTGATGAATAAAAGAGCTAAAGAATTAGGATTAACTGCAACGAACTTTGTCAATGTATATGGTCTCGATGCCGAAGGACATCTATCGAGTGCCAGAGATATGGCTATAATGGGTAGAGAACTGATTAAACACGAACTTATATTGCAATATTCTTCAATTTATGAAGACTATTTACAAAAAAAAGATGGTACAAGTCTTTGGATGGTCAATACTAACAAATTAGTCAGATTTTTTCAAGGGGTTGACGGCTTAAAAACTGGCTTTACAGGTAATGCTGGTTACTGTCTTACTGCAACAGGAAAATGGAAAGGTATGAGATTGATAAGCGTTGTCATGGGTGAAGAAACTGGTGATAACCGTACTAAAGATACAACCGCTTTATTAAACTATGGCAAAAGCACTTATAAGATCAACACAATAATCGAAAAAGACAAACCACTAGGAACTGTCGATATAGAATTAGGAGAAAAATTAGAAAGCGAAATAATACTTGAAACAGATGTCACTGATTTAGTCAAAATAAATGATGCCGAAAAAAAATACTCCTACGATTTAGAACTCGACAAAGTTAAAGCACCAGTAAAAAGGGGAGATAAAGTAGGTACTATTAAAATTAAAATAGATGATACAGTAACCGACACTCTAGATGTCACCGTTAAAGAAAATATCGAAAAATGTTCTCTTTGGACGACAATTAAAAGAATTTTTAAAGCTTTTGTACTGAGTTCACATTAAATTTTACTAGAGAAAACTCTAGTTTTTTTCTTGCAAAATAAAAATAATTTTGAAATTTTTTATGATAATAGCTATCTTAAAGAAGAAAAATTTGTTACAATTAAAGTACAAAATCTATGTCACAAATAATGATTTGTAAGCGAGGTAACTATGAAGGAAATAATAGATTTTATTGTTTTGATAATTTTATATGTTTTTATACTATATAAAAAATGGAAAGTAAAAGGAAAAGATGTACTACTTGTAAATACTACAATGTATATATATTTATCATTTGTATTATATTTTACTTTAATGCCAATAATAACAGCTTTACCATTTATATTTAATCACCCATATATTCCTATGAATCTAGTCCCTTTTATCGATGTTTTAAATGGTAGGGGAGATTTTGCTAGACAAGTCGTATTAAATGTTGTGATGACAATTCCTTTTGGATTTTTATTGCCTTTAGTAAAAGAAAATACTAGAATATTAAAAGTCGTTTTATATACTTTTTTACTAAGTTTATTCATAGAATTGCTACAACCTTTAATAAATGGTGTTAGGTCATCAGATATAACAGACTTAATAACAAACGTGATAGGTGGATTTATCGGGTATCTAATATATTTAATATTCAAGCCATTAACCACTAGAGTATTAAATTATATAAAAAATAGATAAATAACAATTATAATTAAAGAAATATAATTGAGACTTTTTTCGAATCCTGTTGTACCTTGCTTACATTAAACTTTTACTAGAGAAAAGTCTGTTTTATTCTTGCAAAAATTGAAAAAAACTTTGCTTTTTAAGCTATGTATGTTATACTTATTTAGATAATATAAGAAGGTGAACATATGAAAAGACTCTTTTTATTATTTTTACTAATAGCTATTGTAACGCTTGAAAATGTCTATGCTGATACTTGTGCAAGTAGTCGAAAAAGAGAATTGAGCAATGCCGCTAAATACGTAAAAGTAAACTATGAAGTAAAAGATTTAAGTTTAGAAAAAGAACTGGAAGCTAATGGTGAAAAGTCGACTTATAAAGTTCCTAATTATTACTTCGAAATATCATTATATAATATGACTGAAGATATGTATGCTACAATATATAGAACAAAAGATGAACATTCATTCTCAGCTTATCATAACGAAACGACTGACAATGTTTATACTTTTTATGACTATGATACGACTGAAATCGATAACTATACGATCACCTTGCGGCCAAGTAATGACTGCCAAGGTCTAACTCTTAGAACTATTCATTTTACAAAACCTAAATATAATGCTTACAGTGAATTTACCTTTTGTCAAAACAGTTCCAACTTTTACTGTCAAAAATTTGTAAAAAAAGATTTAAATATAAATAATACTCAAGACTTTTTAAACAAAATACAAGTCAACAACGAAAAAAATAAACCTGTTGAAGAAAGAGACCCTAATGAAGACATCAAAGAATTAATTGAAAAAAATTGGCAACTATATTTATGCATCTTTCTAGGAATAATTATAGTGGTGCTAATAGTAGTAGTAATTATTCGTAAACATAATCACGACAAGAGGTGGAAGTTATGAAAAAAATAATATTAATTTTACTTCTTTCGATATTTTTATATAATAATGTCTATGCTAAAGAATGTTCTGTCAACGAAATGGCCGATCTAGCTAAAAGTTTAAATGATATTAATTACAAACTAGATTATGCAAAAGACTTAAAAGATCAAGGTCAAGAAGGCCATTTTTATCTTGTATTCGATAAAATGCCTACAGGTTATAAAGCAGAAGTCGGAAACTTTAATATAGGCTTTTATATACTAGATAAACCAAATGTCGCAGCACCATTAGCTGGTGGAATTTACAAATTAAACTTTTTTCACGATACCTGCGATTTTCCAATCAAAACATTAGAAGTTCGTGTGCCTTACTATAAAAATTTTTGTACAAGTGAAGATTGTAAAAATGACTCATGGTTCGATGGAACCTATGAAAATAAAAATACTGACTCTGATGACGAAGAGAACGTAGGAAAAGCTAACAAAAACCTGGTCATTATTTTAATAGTTTTGACCGTTATATTAACTGTTTTGATATCGTTAATATCAATAAATGGGAGGTCTAAAAAAGATGAAGAGCAGTCTTAAATTAATTTTTTCATTCATCTGTTTTTTTGTTTTTACCGATTTAGCATACGCAGCAGGATATTTAGGTGCTATGCATAGAGATCCTACAGCAAATATCGATATAAAAGTAGATCCCGACGGAAAAATAACGACTAGTGGTTCTGCAAGTGATGGAAAAAATCAAGTCGGTATATCACAAATTGGTGTTACAGATGGTTGTTTGCAAACGACAAAAAATCCAACTCCGATTAACTCCGAATTGCAATGTGGATACTCTGGACAAGTAGTTGTAAAATATGAGAATACAGGTTCTTCAAGTTACAACGGTCTTGTAAATGGAGGACTGAATGTAACAGACCAAGTCATAAAACAAGGTGATAAAACTATCACAATAAAAAATGGTAAAGTCAGCGTTAGCTGCGTATCCAATACTACTACGGATTATACACCTGGTGGTGGAAGTGGTCCAAGCGCCCCTGCTAAACCAGCTAAAACTTGTAAAGATGGATCTACTTATACATTAAACTATTTGATTACTAAAGACATCGATGCTTCTAAAAGTGGAACTTTTGCCGATGCTGCTAATGGATATGTTTTTGCGGAACTAAGTAGAATCAATAAAAAATTAGATCTAACTAAATACGATATTATTGAAGAAAAATCTATTCCAGTTAATTCATCTAATATAAGCGAATTTGTCGATCACTATAACTTGAGTGGTTACAGTTACTCGACTATGTCTAAACATAAAGGTAAAGATTATTATATCAGACCTCTTCAGTATAGAGTAGGTGACTATTTTTACGATGGTTCGACAGGACATAAAATCGTCGATGGCAAAGTCGATTTCAATAGTGAAATTTTGAGAGATCCCAAAACTTTAGATCCTCTAACTACTATCGAAGCAGATTCAGCATCGGTAAGAGCTGTCAGAGACTCCAACAACAATACTATTTCTATAACTGTAACGAGATCGGTATCTAAAGATAAAAACTTTATTTTAGCTTCTGGTCATGCCAATTCAAAAGGCTATGTCGTTCATCCTGTTTGGCATCAAGTCAAAATGTGTGAACTAGTCGAAGGAGAAAAAGACGACGATACCGACTGTAGTGCGACAAAAAGTACCCCAACTTGTAGTTGGGGTGGAACGATTGCATCGTTCCATGAATTAGAAGATGGATCAGCTTCTTGTGCCCAAAACAATGGTGGTATAGGATTTACTATAGTAAGTAATGAATATTGTTTAGTAAAAGGATTCGACAACGTCGATATCGAATATCCTGGTAAAAAATCTGTTGCAGCAGGTAGATACTTTACATTAAACAATTATATTCCTAAAGCTTATGGCGATAGAACACTTATAGGAATGGTCGATAATGCCTCAGGATTTTATTCTGATGTCGAAAACGACAATAAAAATGCTAAAGAAATAGCTAAAAACTATTACGATAATAAACTCAAAATTGAAGCCAAAGAACAAGAGATAGCTAACTATGTTCCTCCTGTACCTGATCCTGAAACTGGACTGCTACCTCCAGGATCAATAACATTGGAAGAACTAGAAGCACAATTACAAGAACTAGAAGCGAATAAAGAAACGCTTAAAAACTCCTATAAAGCCGCTCTTGAAAGCTTGGTAGGCCATGTTAACAACTATAATAAATGTTATAGTTGGCTACAAAATGTCATGAACTTAAAAGTAAGCAATCTAGCGATCAGTGCTGCTGGCATGACAAGTGATAAAAAAGATTACAATATGGATCCTTCCTTTAGCTTTAATTACAACGATGAAGACAATTACGTGTTTAATGGTGGTAAACCTAAATCTGAACTAAACAATGGAACAAAGTCAGTTACACAAAATGCAACTAACTCAAACGTATCATATGGAACAGGAGAACCTGACTCCGACTTTGGTAATGGTGGATCCGAGCCAGCGGCTAATCATGATATAAATCTTCCTAATTGTGATTTAGAAACAGGCCAATGTACTGACAGTAAACATGGAGTTCCTGCATCAACATGGATGAAAAAAGTATGGGAATTTTCAGGTCAGATTTCGATGACTCCTATATATACAATAGTGCCTTCTGGAATAGTGACAACTACAGCTGCTAACAATTTAAAACTACCTGAACTTTCGATACCAGTAAACATCAACACTGTAGAAGACGAATATAAGTATACTATCGATGTCGGGGGTATATTGCCTGAACGGGATGCCTCTATATCTAAAGGTCTTACACCATATAAATGTACTTATAATGTTATCAATGACATATATATTCCAGATGAAAGATTAAACTATTTTTATAGACCAGTAGATACTGCTGATATAAACCATCCCAACAATGAACCACTTGGATATAACTGGAAAACGGCGGGAGCTAATAAAGCAATCGAAAAAATGAAAAAAGATTCTGAAAGTTATCAAATACTTACTAGTAAAGAAAATGATCAATTTAAATTCAGACTTACTCCTAACCTGATGAGACAAATAAGAAAATATAATGCTACAAGTGATAATTCATTTGCCGATTTCAATCTAACTTGCAAAAATCCATCTGATTCTGATATGGATAACGGATACCACTGTTACAGTCCTTTCTTATCTTGTATAACGAGTAAAGGACAAATCGCAGAAGGTAACAGCGCAGTCTCAACTCATTTCCCGTCTTGTGAGAATGCCTTTGAGGATGCTCTAAGAAATTACGATCACGAATATGATCTAGGCTTACTTAACGAGAACAGAAAGAAATTGATTCAAAAGCAACAATCTTTAGGTAGTTAAAAAAGTCTCTTACTGATAAAACCTTAGGGGGCTTTTTTTTATGTCCAAAATAATGTATAATGTTTATGGGTGAATAAAATATGTATAACTACTTAAAAGGGACAGTACAATTTATAGAAAGCGATTCAATTGCATTAGAAACAAATGGTATCGGATATAAAATATATGTTGCAAATCCATATAGCTTTCAAGAAGGTGAAGAAACAACTGTTTTTGTTTACCATCAAGTAAAAGAAGATATCGAAGCTTTATTTGGATTTAAAACGCGTGAAGAGAGAGACTTATTTTTAAAACTTTTAAACGTTAAAGGCTTAGGAACTAAAGTAGGAATCGGATTTTTTGCAACTGGAAGCGTATCGGGTATAGTGGATGCAATCGATAGAGAAAATGTCCTTTATCTAAAAAAATTCCCTAAAGTGGGAGATAAACTCGCTAAACAGATCGTGCTCGATCTAAAAGGAAAACTTGGCAGTATAGATATTACTACTACATCTAATAATGATTCCTTCGAACTCATAAGTGTTTTAGAGTCACTTGGATATAAGACAGCAGATATCAGTAAAATTGTACCAAATGTCGATAAATCCAAAACTATTGAAGAACAAGTTAAAGATGCTTTAAAACTATTATTAAAATAACTTATCAAAAAGGAGGTGCCTAAATGCACGAAAAAGAAGAAATATTAAACAATGAACGAATCCTAGGGGATGATTTTGAAAATAACATCAGACCACAAAGCTTCGATTCGTATGTCGGGCAAACCGATGTAAAAGAAAATGTCAAAGTATTTGTCGAGGCAGCGAAAATGAGAGAAGAATCTCTAGATCACGTCTTACTTTATGGGCCTCCAGGACTTGGAAAAACAACTTTAGCGCATATAATTGCTAATGAACTAGGAGTAAACATTAAAACAGCTTCTGGTCCTTCGATAGAAAAAAGTGGTGATCTTGCTGCAGTCTTATCGAATCTCGAACCTGGTGATGTTTTATTTATCGACGAAATACACCGTATGCCACGCGCTGTCGAGGAAATATTGTATCCTGCAATGGAAGATTTTCAACTAGACATCATTATTGGAGCAGAAGGAAGCACTAAAAGTATTAAAATAAACTTGCCTCCCTTCACATTAGTAGGAGCAACTACTAGAAGTGGTGACTTATCGAGTCCTTTAAGAGATAGATTCGGAATCATTTGTAAATTAAACTATTATTCTCATGAAGAATTATCAGATATTATTAAAAGAACGAGTCGAATAGTGGGAATCGATATAACCGATGAAGCAGCACACGAACTGGCCAAAAGAAGCCGTAAAACACCACGTATAGCTAATCGTCTCTACAAAAGAGTAAGAGACTTTACCATGGTAGAAGGTCTTGAGACTGTAGACATAAATATTACTAAAAAGTCTTTAGATAGACTTAAAGTTGATAGTTATGGTTTAGATGAGATCGATATCGAATATTTAAAAAGTTTGATACAAAAATTTAATGGTGGTCCAGTTGGCCTTGAAACTATTGCCACTTCGATAGGTGAAGAAGTTACGACAATCGAAGACGTAGTAGAACCATTTCTTTTACAAGAAGGCTTTGTTAAGAGAACTAGAAGTGGAAGAATTGCAACTGAAAAAGCTTATGAGCACTTAGGAATCAATCATACCTACAGCCTTTTTGATACGATAGAAGGGGAATGATACTTTGATTATATTAGACGGAAAAAAATATAGAGATCAATTATTAGAACAATACAAAAAAACTATATTAGAAGAAAACTTAAAAATCAAATTAGATATCATATTAATTGGTGATGATCCAGCCAGCTTAATATACGTGAAAAATAAAATAAAATATGCTAAAATGATCGGCATTGAAACAGAACTTCACCACTTAGAAGAAGGCACAAAAGAAAACGTTGTATGCGATCTGATCGACAAACTAAATTCTGATCCATCCACAACAGGCATAATCATTCAAAGTCCCACACCTTTACTCGATTTTGAAAAACTTTCAGAACGCATTCTTCCAGCCAAAGATGTGGATGGGTTAGTCAGTGCCAATATAATTAACTTATATCACAATAAAGAAAGCATTTTACCTTGTACAGTTAAAGGAATATTGATGCTTTTAAAATTTTATAATATTCCCCTTAAAGGCAAAAACGTAACTATTATAGGTAGAGGAGACATCGTAGGTAAACCTCTTTCTCTAGCACTTGCTAATAGAGGTTCTACTGTTACAGTATGTGACGAATACACCAAAAATCTGAGTACTCATACTAAAAATGCAGATATCATTATAAGTGCTGTTGGAAAAAAAGATTTGATTAAAGAATCCATGGTAAGTGATGGTTTTGTTGGAATCGATGTCGGAATAACTAGAGTCGATAATAAAATATATGGCGATTTTGCTTTTGAAGAAACTAGCAAACACGCCTCTTACATAACTCCTGTTCCAGGTGGAATAGGACCCATGACGATCGCCTTAATAATGGGCAATTTAATAGATATGAAAAGGAATGAAAATAATGGATAAAAAAATTAAAGAAGCTTTAGAAAAAGAAAAACAAAGACAACAAAATAATATAGAGTTAATCGCGAGTGAAAACTATGTATCAAAAAGCATATTAGATTTACAAGGTAGCATTTTTACTAATAAGTATGCCGAAGGCTATCCAGGCAAAAGATATTATGGTGGATGTGAAAATGTAGACTCAATCGAAAACTTAGCGATTCAATATGCCTGCGAACTTTTTAAATGTCAATTTGCCAACGTTCAACCTCATTCTGGTTCTCAAGCCAATATGGCTGTTTACAGAGCACTTCTTGCAAAAGGGGACTGTGTAATGGGAATGAACCTATCTGACGGTGGACATCTTACTCATGGTCATCCCTTAAACTTTAGTGGTAGAGATTATGAGATCATCGATTATTCAGTAAATCAAAGAACAGAAATTATCGATTATGAAGAATTGAAACGAAAAGCCAAAGTCCATAAACCTAAAATGATTATCGCTGGAGCTAGTGCTTACTCTCGAGTGATCGACTTTCAAAAATTTAGAGAAATTGCCGACGAAGTAGGAGCATATCTTGTCGTCGACATGGCTCATATAGCAGGTTTAGTTGCGGCGGGAGTCCACCCATCTCCGATTGAATATGCCGATGTAGTTACATCGACAACACATAAAACATTAAGAGGACCCCGCGGAGGATTAATCCTTACAAATAATGAAGAAATAGCGAAAAAAATTAATTCCACTATTTTCCCAGGTATCCAAGGTGGACCTCTCATGCACGTAATCGCAGCTAAAGCTGAATGTTTTTCTGAAGCACTTAAACCAGAATTTAAAGATTACGCTTGTCAAATCATTAGTAATGCCCATGCATTAGCTAAAACTCTTGAAGAAGAAGGATTTAGAATTATATCGGGTGGAACAGACAA
Organism: uncultured bacterium; assembly: GCA_947646655.1. Lineage (GTDB taxonomy): Bacteria > Bacillota_I > Bacilli_A > RF39 > UBA660 > RUG11867. The sequence goes on along the minus strand of CANSHI010000001.1, from coordinate 59,279 downwards.
TCACTTAATGTTAGTAGATACTTTATCAAGTGTTCATTTAACAGGAAAAGAAGCTGAAGCTTTATTAGACAAAGTAAACATTACAGTAAACAAAAATACTATTCCTTTTGATACTGAAAAACCATTTATAACAAGTGGTATAAGACTTGGGACTCCTGCTATGACAACTCGCGGTCTCAAAGAAGAAGACTTTATAGAAATAGGGCATATCATCGCAGAAGTCCTAAAAAATTCTGCTTCCGATGATATTTTAGACGATGCCCGAAATAGAGTAGAAAAAATAACAAATAAATATCCTTTAAAATAAGAAACAATTATATTTAAACAGCTCGATATTTTAGCTGTTTTTTTTAATTAATACAAACTATATGACATATTATTAACTTGCAAAATATACGCAAAACGTATATAATTTAATAGTAAAACTAAAGCTAGGAGACTGACTTATGAATAACGATGATCAAAGCAAAAAAAATAAAAACGGTAAAAGAGGAATAACATTAGCCTTCATAATAGGATCAATCATGTTAGTAGGATTCCTCGGATCATATGCATTTTATGTAAACGTAGTAGAAAATAATAAAAATGAAGAAGTAACAGTAAAAGGAGCAGAGTTGGCACTCACATTTAGTGATAATGACAATGGAATAAATGCCGAGTTAGAGTTTGGAAAATCTGTCACAAAGAAGTTTACATTAGAAAATACGGGTACAGTAACAGGCTCAGTAAGTTTGGAATGGGACAACTTAATAAATACATATTTAAATGGAAGCTTAACTTACCGATTAGAATATTCAGACAGTGAAGAAGGAGAGTATACAGTCTTAAATGAAAACAGTAATGTCCCCGTCACAGAAACTCCGATCACACAAGGATTATCGAATGAAATATCAGTACCCGCAGGAGAGACATATTATTTCAATCTAGTAATAACATTAAACTATACAGACTTCGATCAGACAAGTGATTTAAAGGCAACATTCCAAACAAACTTCATATTAGGAGAAGTATCAAAATATAGATATTATGGACTGACAGTAGATCCGAATGGAGGAACATGGGAAGATTTTACAAGTGCCCAAGAATATCAATTAAATAAAGATGAGACAAAAGAAATAAGTAATCCAACAAGAGAAGGATACACATTTGGAGGATGGGAAGTAAATGGAATAGCCTCTAGTATGAATGAGAATACATTTACAATGGGAATAGGAAACACAATACTAAGAGCTAAATGGAATGCGAATAAGTATCCAGTAACAATAAATATAAATGGAGAAGAGACAACACAAGAAGTAGAATATGGAAGTACAATAACATTAAATACACCAAGTAGAGAAGGATATACATTTGCAGGCTGGGAAGTAACAGGAGGAACAATAGAAGGGAATAAGTTTACAGTAAGAGAAACAGAGAACATAAGCATAACAGCCAAATGGACAGTAAATAAGTATAAATATATAGTATATCATAGTAAGATGAACATCGATGGAAAAGGATATACTTTGGTAGATGCCGATACAGATGAAGGGGAAGCAGAGTATAATACGACAGTAACTCCAACTGTAAAAAGTTATATAGGATTCGGAGTACCGAGTACAAACAGTTTAACAATACAAGCAGAGGAATCTTATCCACCGGTATTAAACAAAGTAGAGTACAATTATGAAAGAAATAAATATACATTAACATTAGATACACAAGGTGGAACATATGCAGGAAACTTAAGCGAAGAGATGTACTATGAAGCAGAAAACATATTAAGTACCCCAGAAAAAACAGGATACAATTTTACAAACTGGACAGTAGGTGGAGAAGTAGTAGAAGATAACAAAATAACGATGGGAACAGAAGAAATAACAGTAGTAGCAAATTATACAGCCAAGACGTATACAGTAACATTCAATGCGAATGGAGGAACAGTAAGTAGCGAGAGTAAAATAGTAAGTTATGATGGAACATATGGGGATATGCCTGTACCGACGTATACAGGATACAAATTTATGGGTTGGTATACAACAGCAACAGGAGGCGTACAAGTAACAGCGAGTAGTAAAGTCGAATTGAGTGAAAATCAAACATTATATGCAAAATGGAGTAAAGTGAGTGACAGTGCTTCAACGCTAGCAAAACTAAATAAAAGTGTCAAAAGTGAAAACCCAAGTTTTGCAGATCCTGCAACAACAGATGAGACAGCCGATGGCTTGTATTCAATGGCCGATGATTATGGCACAAGTTATTATTATAGAGGAGCAGTAGAAGATAACTACGTCAAATTTGCAGGATTCTATTGGAGGATAATCCGAATAAATGGAGATGGAAGTTTGAGAATAATATATGATGGAACGAGTGCACATGCAAATGGATCAAATAGTACAAATAGATTGGCAATAACAAGTCAAGTATATAATGCGAACTATGATGATGCAAAATATGTAGGATATATGTATGGACCAAGTGGAACAGGGGCAAGTACAAGCAAAAGTCAAGCTCAAACAAATACAGCAAATTCAGAAATAAAGACAGCAATAGAGAATTGGTATAAGACGAATATAGCAGATAAAGGATATGATGCATATGTAAGTGATACTATATATTGTAATGATAGAAGTACGCCAGGAAAGAATGCAACAGGATGGAGTAATGATACAGGATTAGGATATGGGACAAATGCAACAGCATATGGAGCATATGCAAGAAGTGGATCACAACCAGTGAATTATAATAAAGTACAGCCGAGATTTACATGTTAGAATAAGAATGATGCATTTACAAAAGAAGATACAGAAAAAGGAAATGGAAAGTTAGGACAAAAGGTCGGAATGATAACAGCTGATGAGATAGTAGCAGCTGGGAGTGGAAAGTATAACACCCGAAATACAAGTTATTATCTATATAAAATATCATGGTATTGGTCGCTCTCACCAAATTCTTCTCGTGACGATGCTATTATGTTTCATGTTATTGATAATGGATCTTTGATCAATAATAATGTCTATGGCAAAGGTGGTGTCGCTCCTGTTATCTCACTAAGTGCAGAATACGTGAAAAAAATGAGTGGAAATGGAACAACAACGAGTCCTTATGAAGTGAAGTAAAAAGAATTAATAATCTTTTTTGTACTTAGCTAGCTCTAATATTCTTATACAAGAAAAAGAAAGGACATAATAAAGTGAATAAAAAGAAAATAATAATAATTGCTTCTATTTTAGGAATTACAGTGAGTGTTTTATCCTTGGGAAATCTATTAAGTAATAACCTAGATAATTACTTATCACAAGCCTCGAATAGTAAAACACTGGCATTATATATAGAAGATGAGAATAGTGAAACAGGATATATTAAAAGTGAAACCACACAGTTTCCAACAGAAGGATATATATTAAATATAGAAAAGAGTACTTGTACAAATGGAGGAGAACTAAGTCAAGATTTAAGTACAAAAAAAATATCATTAAGCGTAGAACATAAAAGTAATTGTTCATTATACTTTGATAAAGATTTATCATCATCTGAAAAAACTTTAACAAAGCTAGGAAAAACAGCTAAAGAAGGAACTCCAGCATTTGGAAGTACAGCAACAACAGATGAGACAGCTGACGGCTTGTATGCAATGGAAGACGATTATGGAACTAGCTATTACTATAGAGGAGCAACAGGGGATAATTACGTGAAGTTTGCAGGATACTTTTGGAGGATTATAAGGATCAATGGAGACGGAAGTTTGAGAATAATATATGATGGAACGAGTGCACATGGAAATGGAGCGAATAGTACAAATAGATTAGCGTTACAAAGTATAGCATGGAATACAAACTATAATGATGCAAAGTATGTAGGATATATGTATGGAGGGACAAATGGTAGTTCAAGTAGTAGTAAAGAAGAAGCCCAAACAAATGAAACAAATACAAATGTAAAGACTCAAATAGAGAACTGGTATAAGACGAATATAGCGGATAAAGGGTATGATGGATACGTAAGTGACAATATATTTTGTAATGATAGAACGATACCAGGGAAGACTGAAACAGGATGGAGTAATGATACAGGATTAGGATACGGAGCCAAAGCAACAGCATATGGAGCAACAGCGAGAAGTAATGTGTGGAATACAGATGCAAATAAGGTACAACCCAAGTTCACATGTGCTCAGAAGAATGATGCATTTACAAAGGAAGATATAGAAAAAGGAAATGGAAAACTAGAACAAAAAGTAGGAATGATAACTGCCGATGAAGTAGTAGCAGCAGGAAGTGGAAAGTATGGAACATCCAATAGCAGTTATTACTTGTTTAAAGGACCATGGTATTGGTCACTTTCTCCTTATTATATGAGTGCTAGTGGTAATGCTGATGTTTTTATTGTCAATTCTTATGGGCATCTAGGCTATACTCACGTCGGTGGCGCAGGCAGCATCGCCCCAGTCATCTCGCTAAGTGCAGAATACGTAAGTACAATGAGTGGAAATGGCACTATGGGTAATCCGTTTGAAGCTTAGGATTGCAGGAACGTAAAAAATAGTAAAATAAAAAATGTCACTCTTTAGATCAATATGGGAAATAAGCCCATATTTTTATATGTAAAGAAAAGCAATAAAAGAATAAAAATTTATAAGGTCTGTATTCATTTTTAAAAAAATATGTTATAATCGAAAAGAAATACACGGAAGAAGTGAAATATATGAACATAGAAGATTATAATTATGATTTACCAGAACAACTTATCGCGCAAACGCCACTTAAAGACAGAAGTTCATCCCGACTTCTTGTAGTAGACAAAGAAACAAAAACATATGAAGATAAAACCTTCACGGACATTTTAGATCTCATAAACCCTGGCGATGCTTTAGTAATAAACGATACAAAAGTTATCCCCGCAAGATTGATCGGTTTTAAAGAAGATACAGGAGCAAAAATTGAAATCTTACTTTTAAAAAATATCGAAGGAGACCGTTGGGAAGCACTTTCTAAACCGATGAAACGCCTTCACATCGGCAACATTGTAACTTTTGGTGATGGACTTTTAAAAGTTCAAATTGACGAAATTATTGGAGAAGGCATAGTCCATGTAACACTTTTATATTCAGGAATACTTATGGAAGTCTTGGACAAACTTGGGACAATGCCACTTCCTCCATATATTCACGAAGAATTAAACGATCAAGGTCGCTATCAAACAGTTTATGCAGCTAACCCAGGAAGTGCAGCCGCTCCAACCGCAGGTCTTCATTTTACTGATGAATTGTTGGCTAAACTAGAAGAAAAAGGCATCAAAATTGTTCATGTCACATTACACGTTGGACTTGGAACTTTTAGACCAGTCGAAGAAAACGATATTAGAGACCACAAAATGCACACTGAACACTTTATAATGAGTGAACAAAGTGCTAAAACCTTAAATGAAACAAAAGCCAAGGGAGGAAAAATAATAGGAGTAGGTACTACAAGTGTTCGAACACTAGAATCAATAGTACAAAAATATGGCAAATTTGTTCCATGTGAAGAAGACACAGGCATTTATATTTATCCAGGCTATGAATTTAAAGCAGTTGATGCTATTATCACTAATTTTCACCTACCAAAAAGTACTTTAATCATGCTTGTCAGTGCTTTTGCAGGAAGAGAATTTATTCTAGACTGCTATAAACATGCTGTCTTAGAAAAATATCGTTTCTTTTCCTTTGGGGATGCCATGTTTATAAAATAAAAGGAGTGAGAAAAATGAAAGCAAATTACAAATTAAAAAAAGTGGAAGCACATTCCAAAGCTCGTCTCGGCGAAATTGAGTGGAATGATCGTACTTTTCAAACGCCCATGTTTATGCCAGTTGGAACACAAGCCACAGTAAAAACTCTAAGCCCCGAAGAGGTAAGAGATTGTAATTCAGGAATCATACTTGCAAATACTTATCATTTATGGCTTCGTCCAGGAGAAGAGATTGTCAAAAATGCAGGCGGATTGCATAAATTCATGAACTATTATGATGGGCCAATACTAACAGACTCTGGAGGTTATCAAGTCTTTAGCCTAGCAAAACCTAAAGATATCACAGAAGAAGGAGTTAATTTTAGAAACCAATATAACGGAGATAAACTCTTTTTGACACCTGAAAAGTCGATTAAAATCCAAGAGGCTCTAGGAAGCGATATTATGATGAGCTTCGACGAATGTCTTCCTGCCAGTGCACCTTATGACTATCAAAAAAACAGTGTAGAGAGAACACTCCGTTGGGCGAAGCGTGGAAAAGAAGCACACACTACTACAGATCAAATGCTTTTTGGCATTGTTCAAGGAGGTCCTTTCGAAGATTTGAGACGTCACTCTGCTGAAGAAACTGTCAAAATGGATTTCGACGGATATTCCATTGGAGGAGTAGCCAATGATGGAGAAGCCAAAAGCGAAATGTATAAACAGATCGATTATACAGTACCTTATTTGCCTGAAGATAAACTTAGATATTTAATGGGAGTAGGGGATCCAATAGATATTATTGAAGGAGTCATAAGAGGGGTAGATATTTTTGACTGTGTCATACCAACCAGACTAGCAAGACATGGCAACGCTTTTACAAGACACGGAAAATTGAACATTAAAAATAATAAATTCACTCAAGACTTTACTCCTATCGAAGAAGACTGCGATTGCTATGCATGCCAAAACTATACAAGAGCATACATTCACCATTTAATTAAATGCGATGAAGTATTTGGAGCACGTCTTCTATCAATACATAATATAAGATTTCTTATTAAACTTACAGAAGACTTAAGAACTTCTATTGAAAATGATAACATTATAGAGTTTAGAGATAAATTTAAAGAGGCATATTATGAGCAAAACAAGTAAAATTATTTCTGTCATTATAGTGTTTTTGATCATCATAACTGTTGTAGTTGCATCGGTCCATAAAGTTTATTCAAATCATAAAAATGACCTCCTAAAAGTAGTCAATCAAAAAATAGCAGAAGCTGGTGAAAAGTGTAATCGTGAAGGAAAATGCGAAAACGAATTTACTTTAGCTTTCCTAATCGAAAACGGTTATATCGACGAACAAGTTCATCCGATTACAAAGGAATACGTTTCCAAAGACACTAAAATAACTTGTGACAACTATAATTGTTCTTCCAATATTAATTAAAGACAAAGGTCTTTTTTTATTTACATAAAAATTAAAAACACCCTAATTTTCAGTTGAATTTAGGTGTTAACTCTTATTATTATGCACTTATTTTCTTATCTAGTTTTGCTGATTTTTTATAAATTCTTTTAAAATCTTTGTTAAAGCTCTTTTTTCAATTCTAGAAACATAGCTTCTCGATATCTTCATATTTTTGGCAATTTCTTTCTGTGTTTCCTCTTTAGTATTGTTTAACCCATATCTCTTTTCCAATATTTTCTTCTCCCTGGGGGTTAAAATGTCCATATATTTTTGTAACTTATTTAAAGTCTCTTGTAAATGCAATTCCTCGACAATATCCTCCGAATCATCTTTTATGACATCGATCAAACTTACCTCATTACCTTCTTTATCATAACCGATCGAATCAGATAAACTTACATCGCCATTAGTTTTCTTATTAGATCTGAAATGCATCAAAATTTCATTTTGCACACACCTACTAGCATAAGTCGTAATCTTAACATTTTTAGATGGTTCATAAGAATCTATACCTTTAATAAGACCAATTGTACCAATACTGATTAAATCGTCAGTCATATTTCCTTTAGAATCGAACTTTTTGACGATATGCGCAACAAGTCTTAAATTATGCTCTATTAACTTATTACGGCAATCTTTGTCACCGTTCATCAATCCCTCGATACATTTTTCTTCCTCTGCCTCACTTAATGGATCAGGAAATACATTTACAGAGTAAGAACCAGCAAACAAAGACATCGACTTTAATAAACCAAATAATAATCCTAGCATTTTATCACCTTCTAAAATATATTAAATAATTTGTAGAAAAATGTCTAAAAAGTACCAAAAGAAAAAGTGAAATAAATCACTTTTAACGTCTTGGTCCTTGGTTATTATTACCGAATGACCATCCTGCACCAATGATAATTACAAGTAAGATGAATAACACTATCCAAAGTGCAGCACCGAAGCCATATCCACCTTGAGTATAACCTACAAACCCTTGGTTGCCACCGCAACAAGGATTTTGGTAATAACCACTGTTAGCTCCGGCATAACCATTATTATAACCATAATAATACATGCGTATTACCTCCTAACTCCTAATATAGTTTATGGTAAAGTTTAAAAATTGTTATTACATTATAAAATTATTTTAAAAAGATTTGTTCTTCATATAATGTTCACTTAAAAAATCGTTGACAATTGCTATGGACATTATATAATACTCTTAATCAAATTACTTAGAAAGAGGAATAAGATGCAAGAATCTTACAATAAAATTAATCCCATATATACAAACTTAACTAACACATTAATGCGTTTACTTTTTAATCCTATAGAAATTCAAAAAGAAAATTTAAACTTACAATCTTACATCTTTGCTCCTAATCATACAAATAATCTCGATAGGTATTTAATATGGTCATTACTGAGTAAAAAATTTGAATTAGATACTTTTATGTTCAAAGAATTTTGGAATAACTTTCCTAAAATAGCTAAATATTTACAGCCTTTACATATCTTTCCTATAACCCGCGATAAAGTCCAACTTTCTGAAATCAAAACTGAATTAAAACGTTTGAAAGATAATAATCACTCTCTTTTAATATTTCCAGACGGTCGACATGTCGATCCAAAACTGATGCTTGAATTTACAGATTATCACGAGAAAACGATTCCACTTGGTGCTTTTTATATTGCAGCATTAAGTAATAAACCACTACTTCCCATTTTTTTAGAACCTCAAATTCCATTTCACCAAAATGCTATAGTCTACGCTAAACCGCTAATCCCAAAAGACTTTGATTTATATCCCAATAAAAAAATAGATAAAAGAAATCTAATAGAGTTATGTAAAGCCTGGTTAAATGCTATAAATGAAGCTCACAAAAAAGTCGAAACACATTTAAATAGATCGATTCATCCATATCATGTTCAACAAAACTATACGGATTCTACTGGTGAAAATTATGGCAATCAAGAAGACCCCAACGCTATTATAAACTATTTAAGTGAAATAAAGCTGTTAATGGAACAAGGGTACAAACTAAGCGAAAATTCTTTAGAAGAAATAGCTGAAAAAAGTCATATTCCCAAAGATAGCCTAAATAAAATTCTCACAATCAAAAAGCAATATGAAAAAAATCTTCAAAGACGATAACGAACTTTAAAAGTCATACCCTTTGACAACACCTTCAAAATAGAATATAATTAACTTACAAAAAGGAGAGAGTATTATGACTTTATTTGAAGAATTAAAGTGGAGAGGATTAGTCAAAGATATTACTAGCCCTGAAGTAGAAAAAATCATCAATGGAGAACCTGTAACTTTTTATATAGGAACAGATCCAACTGGCGACTCACTACATATCGGGCATCTTTCTAGTTTCTTAATTTGTAAACGTCTAAGTGCACATGGACATCGTCCTCTTATTTTAGTTGGAGGTGCCACAGGACTAATCGGCGACCCACGTCCCTCTAAAGAGAGAAGTATAATTTCATATGATGAGGTTGCAAAAAACGTCGAAAAACTATCGTCTCAATTTAAAAAAGTTTTTGGGGACTACGAAATAGTTAACAACTACGATTGGAGCAAAGACTTAGATTTCATATCATTTTTAAGAGACTATGGAAAATACTTCAATGTTGCATACATGATTAACAAAGACATCGTTAAACGTCGCTTAGATGAAGGAATAACTTATACAGAATTTTCATATCAAATTATGCAGGCGATGGATTTTTATCATTTATATAAGGAAAAGAACTGTATTCTTCAAGTTGCCGGACAAGACCAATGGGGTAACATAACAAGTGGAGTAGAGCTTATCAGAAAAAAACTCGAAAAAGAAGCTTACGCATTCACTATGCCTCTAGTAACTAAAAAAGATGGGACTAAATTCGGTAAAAGCGAAGGAAAGGCCATTTGGCTCGACAAAGAGAAAACTAGTCCATATGAGTTTTATCAATTCTTCATCAATTCAGAAGACGACATGGTTATAACTTATTTAAAATATTTCACTTTCTTATCTCGTGAAGAAATCGAAAACCTTGAAGCGAAACATAAAGAGCATCCCGAAAATAGAGATGCCCATAAAGCCCTTGCATTCGAAGTTACAAAATTTGTTCATGGCGAAGAAGAAGCTATCAAAGCTCGTACTATGAGTGAAGAAGTCTTTTCGGGAAACAGCGATAACTTACCTGAAGAGCAAATAGACTTACCAGTCGGATCTAACATTTTAGATATTTTAGTGACAGGCAATTTCTGCCCTTCTAAAAGTGAAGCTAGACGCTTAGTAGAACAAGGTGGAATATCCGTTGATAATGAAAAAATAACAGATCCTAAAGCTATAATCGAATCTAAAACAGTTGTAATACAAAAAGGCAAGAAAATATTTAAGAAAGTAACTTTCAAATAATGATTATATGTATAGTTGGTCCTACAGGAGTAGGTAAGACAAAACTTAGTGAAGAGCTTTCGATAAAGTACGATGCCATAATCGTTAATTGTGATGCCATGCAAGTATATAAGGAAATGAATATCGGAACTGCTAAATACACCGAAGAAGAAAACTTAGGACAAGAACATTTTCTCTTCGATATCGTATCTCCTGCAGAAAATTACACTGTATACGATTATCAAAAAGATTTAAGAAACCTTTTAAAGCACCATAAAAATAAAAATGTCATTTTAGTAGGGGGAACAGGCCTTTACTTAAAAGCGGGCCTATATAACTATGAATTTGAGACTCGTGAGACAAAACAATACGATGAATACTCTAATGAAGAACTTTATGCCATGCTAAAAGAAAAAAACGATTTAGAAGGTATCCATATCAATAATAGACGTCGCATGATTTCGAGATTAAATTCTACAGGCAATCATTCTTTAAAAGACGAAGCTTTATATGACAACATTCACATCATTGGACTTACAACAAATAGAGAAACACTATACTCAAAAATAAACAAACGGGTCGATGAAATGATGCAAGAAGGTTTGTTAAAAGAGGTAGAATCCCTTTATAAAAAATATGGTAAGACTAAAGCCTTAACTACGGCGATAGGCTACAAAGAATTGATTGACTTCTTAGAAAAAAATTTAACATTAGAAGAAGCTATAGATCTTATTAAACAAAAAAGTAGAAAATATGCTAAACGACAGTATACATGGTTTAATCATCAAATGAATGTTAACTGGTTCGAAGTAAACTATGACAATTTTAATGAGACTATTCAAGAAGTAATAAAATATTTAGAAAAATGATTAAATTGAACTTTAAAGTTCTTTTTATTTTACTTATTTTACCCTTTGATTGAAATATAATTCCCATTTAAATAATATAATTCTACTAAAGGGTAGTGATTTTTTAATATGAACTCAAATCAAGAATATGTTTTAGACTTCGTTATTCCAGCAGGACAACCTGGATTATCTAGTCTTTGTTTTGTTAAATTTAATAATGCTACCTCAGCAGGCAATGTCTCTATTAATTCTAATATTACATTACCTAGTACATCAACAGATTATAGACTCGACAGCAATTCTGTCACGATAAATGAAGCAGGTTTCTACGAAATTACCTTTTGTGGAAAAATAAACAGAAATTCTGCCAATCAAGAAATACATGTAAATCTGAGACAAGATGATGCAGGAGTTATAACAAATATGCCTGGAATGTCAGGTCAATGGATAGATGGTTCACAAGTAATACACTTTTCCCAAACTACCGTTTACCAATTTCAAAACCCTATTACTCTTAGAGTAACAGTTTCTATAACTGGACCTACAAACTTCAATGCAGAAGCTTTGAACTTAATTATACGCAAATTGCCGTTCTAAATTTATAGTTATATTATCAAAAATCATTCTGTAGAAATGAAAATGATGTGAGAGAAACCTCTTGCATTATTTTAATTTTGTGCTATACTATTCATAAATTTAAGTCTTTCGTGCTTGCTTAACGATATTTTACGACTTAAATCTTAGTATTTAAAACTTAAAAAAATATATTATTGAGGGAGTATTTTTATGGAAAATTATAAAGCATTTGTGTTAAATTATACAGTTAAAGATAATCAAATAACAATTAGTTTTGCAAATGGAAAAAATGATATCATACCATATACTGCAAGAGATGAAATATGTTTACTTGAAACAATGAAAACACAAGCTTCACAATCAGATGAACTTATGAGGAAACAAGAAAAAAGATTCTCAAAATCTTGGAAGGATGCAATATGGAGTTTTATTCTAATTGCATGTAATTTAATAAATTTAATATGTGGTTCTAGTATACCAATAATATCAGGAATATGTATTAGTGTGCTTGGATTATGTTTAATATCTGAAATTTATAGGATGTCAGATAGCACATATGCATTAAAGATTATAAATAGAATGCTGTTAAATACCCAAAAAAAAATAAATGAGAAAGCAAAAGAAAATCAAAAAGTTTTAGCAAACACAGATGAAAAAACGAAAGAGATGGTACATTCTACTGGAGAAGACCAACCAGTGTTTACTTTAAATAACATTGACAACATTGAGTATGAAGAATTAGAGCAAATACCTGAAAATATGGATAGAGAAGAAGAAACCGTCCATGATAATTCTAGCAAATCAGATGAGAAATCTTTAGATTTCAAGAAAAAAATAAGGTAGAAATTCATCATAAATTTCGTAATAAACTGTTCAATTTCAAAAATCTTCTAAATTTTTTCTTGTATAAAACTATAATCTATTATATAATGTAGTCAGGTTTTCTTATGACTCTTTAGGAGTAGGGGAAGTAGTTTTTATAGAGAGCTAGTGTTTGGTGCAAACTAGTAAGACGATACCTTGAAGGTTGAAAGACGAAGAAAAATCGTGATATACGCGTTAAGTTTTAATGAGATTAACTATAAAGTTATAAATCCGAGGTGGTACAGTGTGAGTAGTCATGCCCTCGTGAGTTATAACTTTTTTTGTTTAAGAAAGGATGAAAAAAATGTTAGATACAAAATACAACCACTTAAGTGTAGAAGAAGGAAAATACGAAAACTGGAAAAAGCAAGAGTACTTTAAATCAGGAGATATGACTAAAAAACCTTATACGATAGTTATTCCACCACCAAACGTTACAGGTAAATTGCATTTAGGCCACGCTTGGGATACGACAATTCAAGATATACTTATTCGTTATAAAAGAATGTGTGGCTATGATGCTCTCTGGCTTCCAGGCATGGACCATGCAGGCATTGCAACTCAAGCAAAAGTTGATAAAAAACTTAAAAATGAAGGTATCGATCCACGTTCACTTTCTCGCGAAGAATGGCTTAAATACGCTTGGAGTTGGAAAGACGAATACGCAGAAAATATTCATAAACAATGGGCTAAACTCGGCTTATCTCTAGACTACAATAAAGAAAGATTTACTTTAGATGAAGGACTTTCAGAAGCAGTTAAAGATGTTTTTGTCCGTCTTTACAATGAAGGGCTGATTTATCGTGGCGAAAGAATTATCAACTGGGACCCTGAAGCCATGACTGCTCTTTCTAATGAAGAAGTAATATATAAAGATGTAAAAGGAGCATTTTACCATATAAAATATTTTATAGAAGGTACAGACGAATACTTAGAAGTTGCCACTACGAGACCTGAAACCCTTTTTGGAGATACTGCAGTTGCCGTAAATCCAGAAGACAAAAGATACAAACATTTAATAGGTAAAAAAGTTATTTTACCTGTCCTAGAAAAACCTATCCCTATTGTAGGAGATGAACATGCCGATATGGAATTTGGAACAGGAGTAGTAAAAATAACTCCAGCCCATGATCCTAACGATTTTGAAGTAGGTAACAGACATGGACTAGAAAAAATCATTATTATGAATCCTGATGCAACTATGAATGAATTATGTGGTAAATATGCTGGAATGAACCGTTTTGAATGTCGTAAAGCCGTAGTAGAAGAATTAAAAGAAAAAGATTTACTCATTGAGATAGAAGAAATAACACACAATGTAGGACATTCCGAAAGAACAGATGCCATGGTTGAACCATATCTTTCTAAACAGTGGTTCGTTAAAATGAGACCTCTCGCCGATGCTGTACTTAAAAATCAGCAAAACAAAGATACCAAAGTAAATTTTTTCCCTGCGAGATATGAAAAAATTATGAACCACTGGATGGAAATAACATATGACTGGTGTATTTCTCGTCAATTATGGTGGGGACACCGCATTCCAGCTTGGTACAAAGGTGAAGAAATATACGTCGGCATAAATCCACCAGAAGAAGAAGGATGGACACAAGACGAGGACGTCTTAGACACCTGGTTCTCAAGTGCCCTTTGGCCTTTCTCAACACTCGGTTGGCCTAAAGAAACAGAAGATTTAAAAAGATATTACCCAAACGACTGTTTAGTAACAGGCTATGACATTATTCCTTTTTGGGTAAATCGTATGACTTTCCAAGGCCTCCACTTCACAAACACTCGTCCTTTTAAAGATTGCATAATCCACGGTCTAATTCGTGATAAAGAGGGCCGTAAGATGAGCAAGTCTTTAGGAAATGGTGTCGACCCGATGGATGTTATCGAAAAATATGGTGCTGATGCTCTACGTTATTATTTGACAACCGATGTCAGTGTTGGTATAGACTTAAAGTATGACGAAGAAAAAGTAAAAAGTACTTGGAATTTTATCAATAAAATGTGGAATGCATCCCGTTTTGTTTTGATGAATATCGAAGACCTAAAAGAATCCGACTACTCGTTAGAAAACCTTAAAAAAGAAGACAAGTGGATTTTATCTAAATTAAACCAAACTATTAAACAGGTACAAAAATCCCTAGATAAGTACGAATTTAATAATGCAGGAACTGCACTTTACAGCTTTATTTGGAACGACTTCTGTGACAATTACATCGAATTTTCTAAGTTTACTAGTGAAGATGTTACGACAAAATCTGTTTTATATAAAGTACTAAGTAGCATCGTAAAAATGATTTCACCATTCATGCCATTCGTTACAGACGAAATATACAATATGCTCCCTTTTAAAGATAGTGAAACCGTTATGCTCTCAAGCTATCCAAAATACGAGAAAGAATTTGACTTCGATATCGAAGAAATGGAAGACGTAATAGAATTTATCAAAGTATTTAGAACTTTAAAATTAGAAAATGCTATCGGTAAAGATTTCAAAGTAGAGTATAACACAGATGCCGACTATTCACTAATCGACAATATGCTAAAACTTCATGATAAAAAAGAGCACAGTGAAAAATTCAATGCTTCTTATACATGTCTACATAAAAACTTTAGTATAACAGTTACATATGAAAAAGATGACAGAAAAGAATCAGAAGCTATAGAAAAAAGAATAAAAGAACTTGAAGCTTCTATCGAACGCAGAGAAAAACTACTTTCCAACGAAGCTTATTGTTCTAAAGCACCTGCCGCCCTAGTAGAAGCCGAAAAATCGAAACTAGCTTTGGAAAAAGAAGAACTGCTTAAGTTGAACAAATAAGAAGGCAACATGAATATACAATATAAAACTATTAAAAATTTACCAAACGAGGAATTGTACAACCTTTTCTTAAGTGTTGGCTGGGCTAAAGAGGAGACGACAACAGCCGAAATGATTAATAATTTCAACATTGGATTTTTGAACTCAACTTTTGTAATCTCAGCCTGGCACGAAGATAAGTTAGTCGGATGTGCCCGTGTCTTAAGTGATAAGCACTTTCGTTCGATACTTTACGACGTCGCTGTACTTCCTGAATATCAAAGAAAGAACATTGGCAAAACGATGGTCGAAAGATGCTTTCAAGAATACCCAAACTCAGAATGGTTAGTCCAAACGGACAAAAGAAAAGACTTTTATCAAACCTTAGGTTTTAAATACAATACTGACGATTTTCTAATTAAACCAGGAAAATATTCAGTATAAGAAAGAAGAAAAAATTATGGATAAAAAAATAAGAAAAATATTAATTTTAGGAGCATTAGCCATTTTTGGTATCATACTATTATTTTCCTGCTTTACGACAGTAAAAAGTGGAGAAGTTGGCTTAAGAATGCGTTTTGGCAAGATTACTGATACTTCGATGAGTGAAGGAGTTAACTTAAAAATTCCTCTAGTCGAAAAAATTGCCAAAATAAATATTAAAGTGCAAAAATCTGAATTGAACAGTGAAGCTTCTACCAAAGACTTACAAATAGTTAACACTACAGTTGCAGTAAACTACCGAATAAGTGCCGAAAGTGCTTCTACACTTTATAGAGAAGTAGGGGATACTTATGAAGAAACAGTTTTACAACCAGCTATTAAAGAAAGCATAAAAAGTGCCATTGCCCAATATAATGCCGAAGAAATTACTGTAAATAGAACAGCCGTTTCTCTAAGTTGCTTAAAAGCTATTCAAGACAAAGTACAAAAATATGGAATAATAATTGAAGACTTTAACCTTACAGACTTCAATTTTACAGAAGAATATACTAAAGCAATCGAAGCCAAACAAGTGGCAGAACAAAACTTAGAAAAATCAAAACTCGAAGCCGAGAAAAAAATAGTCGATGCCGAGGCAACAAAAAAAGCTAACGATCTTTTACAAAAAAGTTTGACAAAAGAACTCATCATGAAAGAATTTATCGATAAGTGGGATGGAGTTATGCCTAAAGTTACTGGAAGCGACAATATATTTGACATATCCTCACTAATTCAATAGGTGAGACATGGAAAATGAATTAATATGTAAAATACCTACTATTGAAGAGATGAACCAAAAATGGGACTATGAAATTAAATACAGCAAAGATCCTGAAAACTGGATAGTTTGGAAAAGAGAGGCTCTAGATAATTTCCAAAAAGATCTTACTATACCTTATTATGGAATATTAAATGGGCAAATCATATGTGAAGCAACAGCCATGTTATCGCCTACAATCGTTCAAAATCATGAATCTCTTGTCGATAGTAATACTGCTTACTTATCTGCCTTTAGAACGATACCAGACTTTCAAGGAAAAGGCTATTTCAGTCAACTATTTAAATTTATGCTCGAAGATTTAAAGAGGCGTGGATACACTAAAGTAACACTTGGAGTCGAACCAACCGAACTTAAAAATAAAGAAATATATGCTCACTATGGTTTCAATGAATATATAAAAACGGACTATGAAGTCTATCCTGACGGCACAAAAATTGAAGTCGAATATTATAAGAAGCAATTATAAAGGAGAATAAAATGATAAAACTTAAAATTAAACGTCGTATCACAAATAAAACATTTATGATTTGTGGACTATGCTCTTTATTAGTTTGTTTACTACTTAGCAGCTATTGTGTTTATAAGTACGTAAAGACTAAAAATTTTGTCAAAGTGGAAGCCACTATAATAGAAAACGAAAACAATGAAAAATCACCACATAACTCTATCAATATCGATTATAAGTACAAAAATGTTAATTATACTAACCAATTAAAAGTCATCTTCAAATTTAATAAAAAAGTTGGTAAAACAGTAAAAATACATCTAAACCCAGCTAACCCATACGAATTGAGAGATGCCTATGTTATGTACTTACTTCCAATAACCGCAGGTCTTATAGGGGTATATAGTATATTTTGCTTAAAAGTAATTTTAACTAGAAAAAAAATACATTAACGCATATCTTTAATGTATTTTTTTAATGCTCTAGAATCTTTATCGAAAACTATTTTCAATTGATTATCGATTTCTACGATCCCCTTAGCACCTAATCTTTGTATGCCTTCTTTATTGGCCTTACTAATATCTTTCAAAGTCACTTTAAATCTCGACATACTCACAGTACAATCTATAATATTATCCTTACCACCTAAATACTTTATAAGTTTGTTCATTTCCTCATCGAAATGTTTTCCAGTAAACTTAATCGCCACTAAAACGATTATTAATAAAACCACACCTATAATCATATACTGAATCCAATTCATATATTTATCACCTAGACAATTATACAATAAAAATACAAAAAAATATACGTTTTTTTGAACTATTTCTAAAATTAAACATAAATTATAATGAAAGATATGAAAGGGTGAATTATTATGTCTAATAATGAAAATAGTGGTATAGCTGAAATATTACAAGTAATACTTATCTTACAACAAAACGCTTCTGGCCCTGAGGCTTGCTTAGAATCATGTGATAAACCAGTTCTTGGCTGCGGTACAACTTGTTGTGTCTGTAACACTAGACCTATAATGTTGTATTCATGCTGCGCAAGTGGACAAAATCCAATATCTATGCCAATAAGCAAAGATATTACAACTTGTACAGATCCATCACAATGTTCTAATGTATTCAGAATAGAAAAACTAGAATGTAACGCAGCAACATTTAGAGTATTGGCACCAAACACAGAAGATACAGGTCTTTATCCATATGTAAGTACAAACAGTTTCTTTACTATCAACCTTGACTGTGTTTGTAGTATAAGATGTTTAAACGATACATGTGTTGAATGCTTGTAATTAATTTTTAGAAGAAATATGACTTAAGTTACACTCCCAAGAGGAGTGTTTTTTTGTGTATAACAAGTTATTTGCCAATTACTCATTTTGTCAAATAAAAGAAATAAAAGTGTTCAATAATACAAACTTTAAAATTTAGTTTTTTGTCAAAATATTATAAGTATCTTGTTTAAGTACATTTGTATGCACAAATGCCACTTTTTTTTAAAATGCATGAGAAAAATAAAATCTGTCCGGTATAATAATGAGTAGAGAGGTAAGGAAAGGAGATGTAATTAATATGTTTTACAAAATTATAAAAATTGTTAAATATATCGTAATGTTTTTCTTCTAATAAGAAATAAAGCAATCTAGAAAAGGAGGTAAATAAAATGTTTTTCAAAGTAATGAAAATTATTAAATTATTAGTAACAATATTCTTTTAATTATTGAGGTGGTGATTTTATGAAAAATAAAGACATATTTATCCAAGATGACATTTCTTCATGCGGAGCTAAGTGTATTCAAAGTATTGTATCTTTTTATGACGGCTATGTACCTCTCGAATTGGTTTTAGAAGATACAAATACAACGACATCAGGAACATCCGCTCTAAATCTAGTAGAAGCCTTAAAAAAATATGGGTTTGATGCTTATGGTTTAAAGATCTCTTTAGACAAAATTGATAAAAATAAGCTTCCTATAATAGGTCATATATTAAAAAATGGTTATGAACATTTTCTTGTCATATATGAAATAAAAGAAAATACTATCCTAACCATGGATCCCGAATACGGTAAAAAAATATATTCTGTAGAGGAATTTAGAAAAATTTTTACAAAAAACACGATCGTTGTTACTTCTCGTGGTGAAATTCCTAAATTCAAAAAAAGTAAATCATTGATCAAAACATTTTTTCCTCTAATCAAAGAGAAAAAGATCAGTATAGTCATTGTTGCATTTTCTTGTATATTAATTTTATTATTAAATTTAATAACTAGTTTTCAACTAAAACTTTTAAATTTAAAAATAGCAAGTCCTATTTTCATAACGTGTGTATTAATTTTATGCCGAATTTTTGCCAACAGCATGACTCTCTTTAAAGAAAATGTGTTAGAAAAAGTTATAAAATATATTGATGATGAGTCTCTAAAAAATTTTACATCTCATATTTTTAAATTACCGATTAAATATTTACATAATAAACGAGTCGGTGAAATAGTAAAAAAAATCGAAGATATGACTTTTATAAAAGACTTACTCATAAGACTTTTCATAATCAATAGTTTAGATCTATTGACAATCGTCATTTTGTATCCGATTTTACTTATACTGTCTACAAAATTGACATTCATATATTCGACTATACTAATATTATACACCTTTATTACAATTTTTACACAAAATATTTTATATAAAAATGAGAAAAAATGTTTGAAAACATACAATGATTATTCGGGAACACTAGTTGAATACTTAGACGGTTTAGAAAGTATCAAAAATTTAAATGCCACAAATTTCTTTTTAAAATACATAACAGATACCCTTAAAAATTATACAAATGTTCGTCTAAATAGTAATTCAACTAATCATCGTATAAAATTTATTAAAACTTTATTATTTGACATTGGTATTTTATGTATCGGTTTAGTTGGCTATTTAAGTATCAGCGAATCATTTACTTTCTTAGACCTCATAACATATGAATCTATATTTTCCTTATTTTTCCTCTCGTTTGAAGGTTTAACTACTACCTTCGAATATTTTCTCAAAGGAAAAGCTATATTCAGAAACATATGTGAATTTAATGATGTCCGAGAAGAAAGAATTATCCCAAATTACAATAAACCTTTTACAGATCTTAAAATTAAAAGCTTATCGTTCTCATATGATCGAATACATTATCAACTTAGAAACTTTAATTTCCAATTTAAAAAAGGCGAGAAGATTTTAATCAAAGGCCCAAGTGGAATAGGAAAGAGTACTTTAGTAAAATGCCTATGTGGTCTATTAGATAAATACGAAGGGTATATAACCCTCAATGATAAAAACATTAAGGACATTTCAATCGATTCTTTAAGGTCTTATTTGATATACATAGGTCAAGAAGAAAAAATATTTAGAAAATCGATTTTAGAAAATGTCACTTTAGATGACTATGATATGGATAGATTTCAATATATTTCTAATATTACATTATTAGATGAAGTTATAAATAAACGTAGAGATAAAGAACATACCACAGTACTAGAGGGTGCATCCAATCTGTCAGGCGGAGAGCGAGCTCGACTTATCTTAGCAAGAGCGCTCTACAAAAAACCTCAAATACTAATTATCGATGAGACTTTGTCCAGTGTTAATGAAAATATGGAAGAATCTATTCTTAAAAATCTATTATCGATCGAAAATATGTCTTTAATCTACATCACGCACCGCAACAAAGAAAAAACGTTTAAAACTATTGTAAACTTTAGAAAGGATGGAACATATGAAATTAACAGAAAATGAGCTTGCAAACATCCAAGGTGGAGGATCAGGCTGGGTTTATGGACTTGTAGCAGGCATTGGAGCTTTGGTATCTCTAATCGCAGGATTTATCGATGGCTATTTAAACCCGACTAAATGTAATATGCGAAAAATAAAATAAAAAGAAAGGAAAATTTACATGGTATTATCTAATGAAGAACTAATAAGAGTAATAGGAGGTGCTTCCAAAGGAATAAGCACAACACTTTTTAATTCAATTGCGAGGCTAGTAACAGTATTAGTCGATTTAGGAAGAACGATAGGATCGTCTATCAGCAGGATTAAAAACAAAAACTATTGCAACTGAAGGAGGATATCTCCTTTTTTCTTTGCTAATCTTTCTTATATAAAATGATTTAAATTTCAAAAAATCCTTTCAAAATTAATTCACCCTTGACAACACCCGGGGGGGGGGGTGGTATAATGAGTATAGGATATACTGAAGGGAATGTTAAATAACTATGGAAAAAAATAAAAATGTAAAAAAGGGCGTAATAATTGGTTTAATCACATGTGCTTTAATATTAGTAGGATTCTTAGGATCTTATGCTTTTTTCATAGGGCAAGTAGGACAAAATAAAAATCAAGAAGTGAAAGTACAAACTGGAACAATGGAATTAATATTTAGTGATGGGACTAATGGATTCAATAGAGAATTAGACTTTGGAGAGAGTGCAGAGAAAACTTTTACAATAGAGAATACTGGAACAAAAGACGGAGTAGTAAGTGTCAGTTGGATGAATTTGTTAAACACCTACTTAGAAGGATCTATGACGTATACTTTTTTAGAGTCTGATACAGAAGATGGAGAGTTTACTGAAATAGTTTCAAATAAAAATGTTCCAGTGTCAAAAGAGACGAAAGACAAAGGTCTAGTAAGTGGAATAACGATCCCAGCGGGAGTAAAAAAATATTATAAGCTCATAATAAATTTAAAATATACAGATTTTGATCAGACAGCAGATTTACAAGCTAAGTTAGAGACACAATTTAAAATTACAGAAGGAATACTAGAAGATTCCGTAACATCTGAACAGACTCTTACAAAGCTAGGAAAAAATGTAAAAGAGGGCACTCCAGTATTTTCAAGTCCTGCGACAACCAACGAGACAGCAAATGCCTTGTATACAATGGAAGACGACTATGGAACAAGCTATTATTATAGAGGAGCGGTAGATGATAACTATGTGAAGTTTGCAGGGTTTTACTGGAGAATAATACGAGTAAATGGAGACGGAAGTTTAAGAATAATATATGATGGAACAAGTGCATATGAAAATGGAACGAATGATACGAATAGATTAGCATTACAAAATGTAGCATGGAATACAGCGAACACTTCGGATACAAAGTATGTAGGATATATGTATGGAGGAGCAAACGGAGAGGCGAGTACAAGTAAAGAAGAAGCGCAAAGAAACGAGACGGAAACAAATATAAAGATACAATTGGAAAATTGGTATAAGACGAATATAGCAGATAAAGGATATGACAAATATATAAGTGATAACATATTTTGTAATGATAGAACCACACCAGGGAAAGAGGCAACAGGATTGGATATTGATACAGGATTAGGGTACGGTGAAAATGTAACAGGATATGGTTCAAGTTCAAGAATAGGAGCGTACTGGAGTGAAGCAGTAAAGATTTTACAGCCTAGCTTTATATGTGCGAATAAGAATGATGCATTTACAAAGGAAGACGTAGAAAAAGGAAATGGAAATTTAGGAGAGAAAGTAGGACTAGTAACAGCAGATGAGATAGTAGCAGGGGGAAGCGGAAAGTTCAGTACAGCAAATAAAAATTATTATTTATATAAAGGGGCATGGTATTGGTCGTTCTCTCCTGGTTATTATGATGGGACTGCTAGTATGCTTCTTATCTATACCGATGGGGGACTAAGTAGCAATTATGGTACGAGTGGCCCAGGTGGCATTGCTCCAGTAATTTCCTTAACTTCCGAATATGTAAATACTTTAATTGGAGATGGAACAATCTCAAATCCTTATAGAGATAAAGACATAGAACCATAGAAAAAGAGACATTTCAAAATTGAAATCTTTTTTTCATTTTGCAATGCTTATTATTACGGATCCTTTAGAAATGGTTTGACAAAAGCTAGTATTAAATATATAATTAATACAATAGGAGACTAAAAAAAAGGAGACTGTTTTTTATGGAAAATGAAGGAAAACAAAAAAAATTAGAAAAGGGATAACTTTAGGCATAATAGTCTGCTCATTAATCTTGATTGGTGTACTATGGTCGTACGCTTACTTTCAAATAGAAAACAATTCAAGAAATGAAGAGTTAACTATTCACACGGGAAACATTGCCATAACTTTTAACGATGGAAATGACTCATTTAAAGGGAACCTCGATTTTGGATCAAGTGCTGAAAAAACATTTACTTTAGAAAATAATGGATCAGTTGATGCAATTGTTAGCATGAATTTTAAAGATTTAGTCAACACTTATATTTTAGGATCACTTACTTATACTCTAGAAGAGTCTGAGACAGAAGATGGGCCGTACTCGCCATTAGTCGAAAATAAAAATGTTCCACTGAGTACTGTAAAAAGTGAACATACTTTAATCGGTGCAATCTCGATTAAAGCCAATACTATAAAATACTATAAGTTAATAATAACGTTAAATAATTTAAATATAGACCAAACTGCCGATTTAGATGCATTATTCTTTTCACAATTTGTAATAGGAGATAAAAAAGAAATATCAAAAGAACCATTTGAAATGAAAAGTGCTATAAGTGCAATAAAAGCTGGACAGACTCCAAGTGGAGTAAAAGACGGTAAGCCAATTTTTGGGTTATCTCCTATATTTGATCATAATGAAAAACTTATTGAGCTAAAAAATATTGATATATCAGAAATTGCAAACGGCGATAATATAAAATATATTGATGATAAAAAACTGCTAACCATGGAGATAGGAAGTAGATATTGGGAATATAGCACTATATTCTCTCCAAATAAATCTGGTAATATGAGTCTCTGTTATTCAAATTATTTATATGAATCTGTTCCCTTTGAACTTTATTTAGATGATGTATTTATAAAAAAGTTAGGAAATACTTCTGAATGTATAAGTCTAGGTAATGTTGATGAAAGTAGTCGTATAAAGATTTATTTAAACGAAGGCGAAACCGCGTATATTTGGGCTGGTATATTTGCTTTAATTGAAAATTTTGAGTCAGAAGATAAGTCAAGTGTTTACTCGATGCAAGACGATTTTGGTACTTCATATTATTATAGAGGAGAAACTCAAAATAATTATGTTAAATTTGCCGATAAATTTTGGCGAATAGTAAGAATCAATGGAGACGGATCGCTAAGGATCGCATACGATGGAACAAGTGCACATGAAAATAATGATAAAAGTGAAGACAGAGTGGCTTTATTAAATAAACAATATAATACTAATAGGAATGATAGAAAATATGTAGGATACATGTATGGACCAGCTGGAGAAACCGCATCTACTTCAATAGAAGAAGCACATTCTAATATTGAAGATTCAGCTATAAAAAAAGAATTAGACAATTGGTACGAAACAAATATTCCTATTAACTTAAGAGAGTATTTAGCTGATTCAGGTTTTTGTAATGACAGAAGTCTAAATGAAAACCAAGAATATAATACTAAACAAAGATTAGAGCCTAAAATAAATACGATAAGGACTTTAATCAATAATGAAGAACTTACACCAATATTAACATGTAACAGAAAACAAGATTTATTTACTGTTGATTCTGAAGTAGGAAACAGAAAATTGCAGTATCCAATCGCGACTTTATCAGCAGATGAAGTCCTTATAGCTGGTGGCTCTGAACTTACAAGTAACTTTTATCTTAATAAAGGAAAAGAATTTTGGACAATGACACCCAAAGAGCAATTTGCATCTTCATTTATGGTATTCGCCTATGATTACACTACATCTACATTATATAGTGACGAGACAGGCGGTATAGTTCCTGTAATAAATCTAACTTCTGACACAGCTTTATCGATGATAGGAACTGGAACTGCCACTGATCCTTATAGATTAGCAGATTAGTTATTATTTTAGGAAAAGGATTTCAGTTTTGAAATCTTTTTTGATCAAACTATTAAAATTTAATTCCTTTTTGTCTTATCTATTTTAATCATAATATTTCGATTTTACTTGAGAGCATAAAAATTAAATGATATAATAAATATGCTTGAAGTAAGAAGGATGATAAATTGAAGTGGTTAGAATATGTTAATAAACTTGAAAATCATGGTCACAAAGCATATGTTATTGGAGGTTTTGTTCGAGATAAAATTTTAAAAATAAACTCTTTTGATATCGATATAGCTACCTCTGCAACCCCTAAAGAAATAAAGAATATCTTTAATATTGAAACTCAAAAAGATAATTACGGATCAATACATTTTCAAGAAGAAAATTACTCGATTGATATAACCACTTTTAGGCGTGATATAACTTATAATGATCGTCGCCCTCAATTTGAGTATATAGCTTCTTTAAAGGAAGATGTTGAAAGAAGAGACTTTACTATTAATGCTATAGCTATCGATAAAACAGGCAATTATATTGACTACTGCGGTGGAATTGAAGATCTTAAAAATAAATTAATAAAAACAATTGGTGATCCAAAAGTTAAATTTAAAGAAGACCCTTTAAGAATTTTGAGGGCATTAAGATTTTCTATTATTTATGGGTTTAAAATAGAAGAAGAAACATTTGCCTCAATAATACAGCTTAAAGATCTAATCGATGATTTATCATATGTTCGAAAAAGAGAAGAACTAGATAAAATATTTATAAGTAAAAACGCTCTAAAAGGTATTAAAACACTGGAAAAAACTGGCTTTCTAAAACTATTAGAAATTAAAATGCCAAATAAATTCCAGCCTACAAATAAAATAGAGTCAGTATGGGCACAACTTGAGTATTCTTCTAATTATCCTTTTACCAAAAAAGAGAAGAAAAAAATACAAAATATCCGTTCCATAATCGAACAAGGATCTATCTCAGAAATTGAAATTTTTAAATATCCTCTTGAAACTGTCATGGAAGCAGGAGTACTCCTTAATTATTCTACATCACAAATAAAAGATCTCTACGAAAAAATGCCTATCCATGATGAGAGAGAACTAAATATTTCATATCATGAAATTCAAAAATTACAAAATACTTCAAGATATGATATAAAAACAGTCAAACAAGACTTGATTAATAACATATTAAGTGGTAATCTATCTAATGAGTTTAACATTTTAAGAGAATATATAATACAGAAATGGAAGTGATTATAAATGGGTGACACTATCGTTAAATTATATCAAAAACAAAACTTCGTCATCGGCGAAGACATTCTAAAAACTATCAAAAAAAACAATTTAACGTTAGATGAAGCTCTTTTAATCATCTACTTCTGTGGCAACAACAATCATCCGATACTAGATATTGATGAAATTTCTCAAAAATTTGGTATGGAAGAACTTTCGATTATGCAAGCATTCGCTAATATTACTAATAAAAACTTAATTAATATTAAAATGGTTAAAAATAAAGATGGCAAAGTAGAAGAGTTAATCGATCTCACTAAATTTTACGAATCTATCGCTTATGATATGAGTGAAAAAGAAAAAAAAGACTCTAGTACTAGCATATTTAATGCTTTTGAACAAGAATTTGCACGTCCATTATCTTCAGTGGAGTTCGAACTTATAAATAACTGGTTGGACAAAGGAATAAAAGAAGAACTGATTAGACTAGCCCTAAAAGAGGCAATCTTTAACGGTTCCTTCACACTTAGGTATATCGATGCCATCTTAAATGAATGGGTCAAAAAGGGCTTTAAAACGGAGAAAGAAGTTGATTTATACTTGAAAAAAAGAAAGGCACCACGAATCAGAAAAGATGAAGACTTTTTTGATTATAATTGGTTAGAAGATGACGAGTAGTTACATATTAAAAGAGTTAGATAAACTCATTCCAAATCCTAAGTGTCCCTTAAATTATACAAAAGATTATGAATTACTTTTAGCTGTCATGTTAAGTGCTCAAACAACCGATGAAAGAGTAAACTCTGTAACAAAAGAGCTTTTTAAATACAGCATATATGAACTCGCCAATATGGATACGAGTTTAATCGAATCGATTATTAAACCAGTAGGTACTCAAAAAAGAAAAAGTGAATACATAAAAAAAATTTGTACAAAATTAATCGAAGAACAAAATGGTCAAGTTCCTTTTGATCGCGAATATATAGAGAGTTTACCTGGAGTAGGGCATAAAACTTGCAACGTTCTTTTTGCCGAATTGTTTAATGAGCCTGCCCTTGCTGTCGATACCCATATAACTCGCGTTTCCAAAATATTGATGCTTACCGAAGATGATGATGACGTCCTTAAAATCGAACATAAACTAATGGATTTTTTCCCAAAAGAGAAATGGGCTAAAGTCCATGTTCAATTAGTTCTTTTTGGTAGACATACTTGTAAAGCAAAAAATCCAGAATGTGAAAGATGCCCATTTAAAGGCCAATGTAAAAAGACTAAACAATAGTCTTTTTAATTAGCTTCATTTTCATCATTTTGATTATTATTATTATCGTTATTATTATTTCCATTATTATCTGAATCGTCATCGTCATCAGTATTATCATCAGCTCCTGGAATAGAAGGAGTAAATGAAGGATTAACCTTTACCGAAACCTCTCGACCAGGACTGGCATTTCCTCTATATAATGTATAAGTACTCTTAACAATGAATGTAGCACTAGAAGCATTTGTAATACTAGTAGTAAATGAATTTGATGGGGTAGTACCGATACTATAAACATTTCCATTTTCATTTCTAACAAAGATTTCATAAGTTAAAGAACCGATATGAGCATTGTTATATTCCAATCTTCTATTGTAATATTTATCTATCCATTTGCTATTGTTACCATAGTTCTTTTCAAAAAATTCACGTAAGTAAGTTTCATCTATAGCTTGAGGAGTACTGATCGGTGTCCATGATAATGTAACTTGGTTACCCATAGTAGTATAAGTTAAATTTGATACATCATCTAATTGTTTGAATCTAGGAGATACCTCAGTAGGTTCTGTACCTTTTTTATAATACTCAGTTGTTTTTAAGTCATCAGGCGTAAACTCACTTGCTAGCATATTGGATTCGCGTTCAATTGTTACAGCAGTAATTCCACTAGGTTGATCCCAATAAGAAGCCTTAGTAATTATTCTAGGAGATATAGCATTACCAATACTATTTCTTAAACCAGCAGCTCCATTTATAGTCAAGTAATGTTCTTTAGAAATCGTATCATATCCGAGCCAATAAGCTATGGAATAATCAGGAGAATACACAACTTGCCATGAGTCGTTGATTGGATCATTACGTAAATTCAACTGATTGATTTTATTTTGATCGACACTAGATGTACCAGTCTTACCAGCTACATCACCTTTAGCACCACCTGCTCTTACTATATTATTAGTAACAGCATACTTTAACATATCACTTATCATGAAAGCAGTTTCCTCACTCATAACTTTAGTTCTAGAAGGTGTATGCGTATAAGATTCATTTGAATCGTTATATTCGACTTTAGTAAAAGTATAAGGTTCTATATAATATCCACCTCGTCCAAAAGCCGCATAAGCAGCAGACATTTCAAGAGGACTGACACCATTAAAGGCACCAATTGAACTACTTTCTAAAATTTCATTATTATATAATTCTGGTCTAATACCCAAATTCGTTACAAATTCATATTTGTTTTCTTGACTAGTCGCCTGAAACGCTTGTAGAGCAGGTATATTTCTACTTCTCGCCAGTGCAACCTTTGCTGTCATTATACCTTCATATTTACGATCGACATTATGAAGCCCAACACCACCTGTATAAGAATATACATCGTCTATTAACATAGTTCCTGTTCCCCAACCTTCATATTCGATTGCAGGCCCGTAGTCGAATATCGGTTTAGCTGTTGAACCAGGGTGTCTATTAGTGCTAGTTGCATAATTGAACTGTTTTTCACCTTTTTTATTTCTACCAGTTCCTATTGCAACTACTGCACCAGTATGAACATCAGTAATCGCAATTCCACATTGTAAAACGTCATTTGGCCATTTAATTTTATATTCACCAGCATAAATCTTATCTATGACATCTTGTTTACCTAAGTCAAACGTTGTATAAACATTCATCGAAGTAACATAAGGATCATAACCAGTTTTTTTATAAACATCAGCTGCCACTGTATCTACTATACCTTGATATTTAGAATAAGAATAACTATACCCTGAAAGCATATCAGTTACATTTATAGCTTTAGCAGCCGCTTCTTCTTCTTTAGTTATATACCCATGTCTTACCATCAAAGAAAGTACACGATCTCTTCTAGCTTGAGCTTTTTCAGGATTCACATAAGGGTCATAAGCAGTAGGGGCCTGAAACAATCCCGCGATCAACGCTGCTTCACTCAAATTTAAATCTTCGATATCTTTATTAAAGAAAGTTGAAGCTGCCTGTGATACACCATAAGCGCCACTTCCTAAAAATGCCTGATTGACATAAAATTCTATTATTTCTTGTTTAGTATATGTTTTTTCAACTTTAAATACAGACATATATATATCAGTAAATTTACGAATAATACCTTTAATACCTCTCGATTCAGTACCATTATAAGTATTCTTTACGATCTGCATTGTCAAAGTCGATCCACCACCAGCATCACTTTGACCGACCAATTGGCCAGCTACAGCTTTACCGAAACGTAAAAGATCTATTCCACTATGTCTAAAAAATTTCGCATCTTCCGTAGCAATAATTGCATCTACTAAAACATCAGGAAGCCTATCATATGTAACATTTTCACGCTTCTGTGCTCCAAGTTCAGCAATAACCTCTCCCTTGACATCATAAATGATAGATGAAGAAGATTTATATAATCTTGTAACGTCGAACTCAGGGGCTTTTACAATAATATAAATACAAAAAGATAATCCCGCCAAAGCGACTAAAACCGCCATCGACATAATAGTGATTAAAGCGATTTTACCAACTTTACCACGTTTCTTTTTTGAACTCGTATTTTGCGTAACAGTAGCCATATCCTTCTTGTTATTTTTCTTTATATTTTGTTCTATATTTTTAAAACTTTCTTTTGCTTTCATCTTTACCTTAGCTGCCATATTTTTCTTCTTTGCCATTTTTTCATTCTCCTTTAAAATAAACCACATCGACAACTTTTAAATAGTCGAGTGTAGGTCTTAATTTTTCTTCGATTCTTACACAATTCTCCCTGAAAAAATCATAAGGAATACTTTTCCTAGTATTAGAACTTATAAAATCTATTAGATCCTCTCCCTTTAATAAATAATATTCATTTCTAATATTTACTATTAAAAAACTGATAGCGCCATGTTTCAATATTTGCCTCAAGTGAGTAAACTGGTGTTTGTGAATATTACTAAGCGGAAAAGAAGTTTTAGAGTGAGACTCTTTAGCTTCAAAATCGATATATTTTCCACGATATATTCCATTATAATCAAATGTTGATTTATCCTTAAAATATGCATTCGTTATTTTATTTCTAGAGTAATCGACATCTATTATTCCGATTGGAGTAGGTTTCTTATAAATGACCGCGACATCTTCTTCTAAATAATACTCATTAGCGCGATTTATAAGACTCTCTAAACTCATTCCACGATTTCTATAATCGACTACACTTTTCTCATATTTGGCTCTAGTCTTAAGGGGATAATTCAATTTAATCACCGACACCATTATACTAAACTTTGTTATTTTTTTCTATAAGTTTGTAATTTTATTTGCTTTTTTTGACACATTTTTATATAATTTATTATGCGAGGTGTAAAGTTTATGAAAATAATTACAGCAGAACTATCCAATATTGCTGTTAGGAAAGAACAATATCCCAGCCCTGAAAATCCAGAATTTTTGCTTCTCGGTAGAAGTAATGTTGGGAAGAGTAGCTTTATAAATACAATTATAAATAGAAAAAATTTTGCTCATACTAGTAGCACTCCTGGTAAAACTCAAACATTGAACTTCTATCATGTCAATGAATCATTTTATTTAGTAGACGTTCCAGGCTACGGATACGCTAAAGTAGATAAACCGACTCAAAAAAAATTCGGCTTAATGATCGAAGATTACTTAAAAAATAGGTACACCTTAAAGAGAGTTTTTTTACTTATAGACTTTAGGCTTAAACCAACTGAAGACGATGTACTTATGTATAATTATTTAAAATTTTACAAAATTCCTGTTACCATTGTTGCAACAAAGTTCGATAAAGTAAAGATGAACGCACGTGATAAACAAATCGCTATCCTAAAAGAATCTATAAAGCTAGAAGATGGCGATGACTATGTATTTTTCTCAAGCCTCAACAAAAAGGGGAAACAAGAGATTTACAACATTATTGAAAGTTACTTAAACGAATAAAGAAAGCCCAAATTGCTTTCTTTTAATTTTATATATGTTTACTTGTTTCATCTACGCTTTTATAATATAAAAATCTTTTGGAAGCTTCTAACAAAACCTTTTTAACGATGACTTTATCTATATTTTCGCAAGTTCCGTTTTCTATACCGAAATACAATTTAGCCACACGTGCTTCATCATTATGAAGTTCATCTAAAATAGATTCAAATACATCTTTTTGAGCTCGAGTCAGCAAATGATATTTCCATTTCGCTTCTTCGATATCTGCTAATAACCATTCTATGAACTTAAATTCAAAAGGGGAGGTCAAATTTTCAAAAAATACAATTGTTCTTAAAATACTTTTAAGTTTTATAAAACTCCCATCGATTATTCTCTGAATTTCACTTCTTCCGCAACGATATATTTTGGCTATATCACTTTTTCTCAATGCCTGCTCATCTAATCCAACATATTTTTTTACTATATCCCGATGCTTAGGTGATAATAAACTGACAGCTTTTCTAAACATAGCCATTTCTTCAAAATTTAATAGCTTAATATCGACTTCTAAATATTGTTTATTACTTTCTAAAAGCTTATCGATTACAATTGTCAATCTATCTTCATTTCCATTTTCTAAACAATATAAAATATATTTTAGTTTATTGATAGCTTCTCTTATTTTAACCCTAATCGTCGACTCATCTAGACCGACTTCTTGTTTAATCTCATCCATTTTAAGATTTTCTATAAATCTATATTCTATACATTTTCTTTCGACATCATTTAATAAACTTATCGCTCTATAAAGATTCTCTATTAATTCGCTATATTCCAAATAATCATCTACATTAAAATTTTGCTTAAGACTCATTTTATTAGCATCTACAAGCACACAATTTTCTTCTTCGTGCCAATCTAAAGCTTTATTTTTTCCACAGAGTCCACTAAAAACACTGAAGTGACACAAGTACTTCGCGTATTTTAGAAAAGAGCAACCTCTATCTTTAGAAAAATGATCGACTGCATAAATTAAATTTATAACACCATTACTAAATAAAGTTTGATATTCATCACTAGAAGGATCATCACAGTTTTGATCTACAAGCTCCTTAACTATATATAAGTGCCTATCGATGATTTCACCACGTGCACTAACATCACCTTTATGCATTCTTTCAAATAACTTATCTAATTCTTCGTTTGAAATAGGTTCACTCAATAACTCTGTAAAATTGATTTCTTCTATTTCAGAATCATTTACTTTATCAAAATAGCCAACTTTTCTCACATAAATCCCCTCATTTAATGAGTGATATACTAGCATAAAGTTGCAATATATGCAATCTTTTTTACCGTGGATTTTTACTTAAGTAGTAGATTTTCTATATTATCTATGCTAAAATAATTTCATAAGAAAGGGGCCAATCTTATGAATACAGTCTCACTGATAGGAAGACCTAATACAGGTAAAAGTTCACTTTTTAATCGACTTATAGGAGAAAAAAAGTCAATTATAATGGATGAAGCGGGTATAACTCGTGACCGAATATACGGGAAAGTAACTCATAAAAATAAAACATTTCATTTAATCGACACCGGTGGGATCGATCTATCTAACGAATCTTTTAATGATCGCATAAAAATACAAGCCGAAGCAGCTATAGCTGAATCCGATGTCTGTGTTTTTGTCGTCGATGGTCTAACCGATCTTACAGAAAATGATCGTGCTATTGCAAATATTTTAAATAAATCTGATAAAAAGATAATCGTTGCAGTTAACAAAATAGACAATGAACAAAGAAAAGACAATATTTATTCCTTTTATGAACTAGGTTTTGAATTAGTACTTCCGATAAGTGCCGAACATAAATTAGGTATTACAGAATTACTAGATGAAATAACGGCCGATTTTAACGAAAATCCTACACTTCCTGATGATGGCATTCTAAGATTCTCATTTATAGGTAGACCTAATACAGGTAAAAGCTCCTTAACTAATGCCTTATTAAATGAAGAGAGATCGATCGTATCAGATATAGCAGGTACGACAAGAGATGCCGTCGATACTAAATTTAATTATGATGGAAAACCTTATATAGTGGTAGATACGGCAGGACTTCGAAAAAAAGGTAGAATTTTTGAATCGGTAGAAAAGTTTAGCTTGCTAAGAACTCTTAAAGCCGTCGAAGAATCCAACGTCTGTGTTCTCGTTATCAATGCCGAAGAAGGAATAATAGAACACGACAAACATATCGCTTCTTATGCGATAGAAGCTGGCAAATGTTTAGTAATATGTGTCAACAAATGGGATACAATAAAAGATCAAGATAATGCCTTAAAAGAGTGGAAGTTGAGAATTAAAAATGAATTTCAATTTGCAACATATGCCAAAATCGTCTTTTTAAGTGCTAAAACTAAAAAGCGCATACACACACTCATGCCAGAAATCATCTCTGCATATGAAAATGCAACACGCGAATTTAAAACAAGCGTTTTAAATGAAGTGATAGGGGAGGCAGTACTTTTACATCCTGCACCAAGTTATAAAGGTAGAAGACTGAAAATTTACTTCGTTCATCAATCAGGCTCTAAACCACCAAAATTCACCTTTAATGTCAATAACAAAGGTTTAGTGCACTTTAGCTATCAAAGATATTTAGAAAATACTTTGCGGAACAATTTTGAATTAGAAGGAACACCGATCATCATTCAATTTAAAAACAAAACAGGTGAAGAATAACAAATAGAGGACTAGCTCATAGTCCTCTATTTTGTTTGCTCAGTAAATCACCTTTACTACAACGATTGCCCCAAGCATCGATCATTTGATCATTTCTACTAACACATATGATCTCACATCTATTCGGGCATCCCTTACATTCGACTCCCTTAGTTTCAAAATTATCTTCCGAAACAGAAAAGTTAAAATCCGTTTTATTTAAAGCATTCTTAGAAAGTATGGCTACACCCAAAGCTCCCATTAAGTGTCCATTTTTATCAACTATAACTTCGCTTCCTACTTCTTCCTCAAATGCCTTTTTAACACCAATATTTTTACTAACGCCACCTTGAAAAATGATCGGAGTTTTGATCTTTTTACCTTTTCCGACATTGTTTAAATAATTAGATACGACACTGTTACAAAGGCCAGCAATAATATCTTCTTTCCGATAGCCCATTTGAGCTTTATGCACCAAGTCGCTTTCTGCAAAGACGGTGCATCTCGCGGCTATTTTTGTAGGATTTTTACTTGTCAAAGCGATACTTCCAAAATTTTCGACATCAACACCCAGTCTAGCTGCCTGACTCGACAAAAAAGCTCCTGTTCCCGCTGCACACAAAGTATTCATCGCATAATCGACAACCACACCATTTTCGATTAAAATGATCTTTGAATCTTGGCCACCGATCTCAAAAATTGTTCGCACATCGGGATACAAAGACAAAGTACCAACAGCATGGGCTGTTATCTCATTTTTTACAACATTAGCACCTAACATCGTTCCTACTAATTTTCTTGCTGAACCAGTTGTTCCAATCCCAACAATTCTTAAATCTTTTGGATCCACTTGACTTTTAAGATTATCGATTAACTGTTTCACCGCTTCAATAGGATTTCCTTTCGTCCATATATAACTCTCTGCCAAAATTTCATTCGAGTCGTTTATTATTACTCCTTTAGTAGAAATAGAACCTATGTCCACCCCTAAATAAGCTTGCATCTAATCACCTTTCCTTATCTTTAACATGTCATAAAATGCTTCTAATCTCGTTTTAATTCCTGTCTCACTCGTTTGGGAATCGAAAGAGAAGAAAATAATCGGCATCCCAGCCTCACTACAAACTTTTCTTATAATAGGTATTGCCCCAATCTCAGGAGTACAACCAAAAGGTTTTATATGTATAATACCATCGAACCCTTTATCTATTAAATATTTAGACCTATAAACATTATCCATCCCGTCAGCACCCAAAGTATATTTACAATAATTTTTTATCTTACGTAACATCTTTTTTTCCTGCAATTTTTTTTGATAAAGTAGGTAAGTGACATTAGTAAATCTTGTAACTTCGATATTCATATTGGCCAATTCCATCTCTAAAAAGTAGCTAGCATAAGGTTCCATCGAAGTATAAAGTTCTCCAATTATTCCCACCCTCAAGCAATTCTTCGGCTTATCGACTTTTAGCTTCTTAAACAATTTCATATATTTCCGATAAGTTTTAAATAGAGAAAAATACCCCTTACACTTTGAAAACTCCTGAAGCATTTCTTTTTTCAATTCTAAAAAACTGTTTTTCTTCACTTCAAAACCGATATTTTTTCTAATATAAACATCCACTTTATCCATAAACCGAACCATTAAAACTGATAAGAAAGTATAATATAAAGCCTTTGTCATACCACAATGGCCCAATTTTTTTACAACATTCTTCAAACTTTTAAAATTTATTATTCCCGATTCACCGATAGTCATCATCTTAAAATCGTAACCTAAATCTTTTAATATTTTTTCTTGCACCTCGGGATAATAACCATACCTACAGCCACCGCCCGCCTGGAAAAGAATACTCGCTCCATTGTCTAAAGTTTCTATAAAGTTGCCTAAATTATACTTAAAAGGTACACACACAAAATCAGGAGAATACTTTGTACCGAGTTCGATCGTTTTCTTAGTAATAGGAGGAGCTTCTTTTACTTCATAATCACTTATATGTGATAACAAAAATTTTATAGGAATATAATAGTCGCCTAAATGAGGGAAACTAAGCACTTCTTTTTTACTCATTGATCTTTTTCCTTTCTTCAATTATATCGATAAACGATTCGATTCTTGTCTCTAAACCAGTAGTAGAATTTTCTTCATCCATGATTAAATTCGTAATAGGAATATGCACGTTTCTCAAAATCATCTCATTGCTTAAAGAGTCGGGACCACACGGAAAAGAAGTTACCAATATAATGCCATCGACTTGAGGTTCATAGTAAGCAATTGAAGCGATCATCTCTCTGTTATAAGTCCAATAATTGGCCTTACTAATTTTTGGCATATCGCGAGGTACATGTACATCATCATATATATCTGAATAAAAAATATCCGCCTCACATTTTTCTAATACTTCCACAATTTGACCACCGATAAACTTATCGTACAAATTATAAGGATGACCTGCTAATAATATTTTTATCTTTTTGCTATTTTTAATCTTGTTTAACTGAGTATCGAGTTTAGCTTTTTTCAAAATTCTTTCATTTTGTTTAGCTAAAAGATAGGCACTTTTAGATTCGACTCGTGAAAAACCCAAACTTTTACCAAGCTTGATAAATGCCTCTTCTTCCGATTTATTTTTATCGACATCGACGTTATAATGAATTATTTTGACATCGCTCGTAGCTCTCGTCAAATCGTACAATGCTGCAAAATTAGTACACAACTTCTCACATTTTTTGACAGATTCGAGCCTTGGAACTAAAATATAATCGCATTTATCTTTTAAATACGCTACATGCCCCATATATATTTTCATGGCAAGACATGCCTCATCCAAACTGTGCTTTATACCAGAGTCTAAAATTTCTTTATCGGTCTCTGGGCTTAAAACTACTTTTATTCCTAATTTACCAAAAAAGTTTAACCATAATTCTTTATACTTATAATACAAAAGTGTTGCAGGTATTCCTACTGTTATTTCATTCATAAATTTTATCATCTCATTTAAGTATATTTTCAAGTCAAATTTTAATGATAAATTTAATCTTCCTTAGAAAAACGTGAGAATTTTGGCAAAAAGTCCTTAGAAAAACGTGAAATATATTGACTTTATGCAAAAATAGAAGTACAGTGAGTTAAACTAAAACGTTCTAAAATATCGTTCCCAGTAGGAAAAGTTTGGATAAAAACTTTGTATCCCATGAATTTTCACGAATTTTTGCAGGCTTGTAATCAAAATAGTCTTATAGAACAAATTGAAAATGCTTTTAAAGATAATAAACCCTTATTGACATCTATACATGAAAAAGCCATCTTTTTATATAAAAAATATTGCATTTTCGTGATCATCTTTTTATAAGTTCTTAAATAGCATTATAATCTGTATTTATAAGCGTTTAAAGTATTTTTGTTTTTAAAGAATATTTTTATAAATTGCTATAACTTTTCATATTTTCACCTTCAAAAGTAGTAAACTGGTAGTAAAATTCAGAAATTATTTAAAGTATTAATTTTAAAATATTAAAAAGATACTATAGCAAATGTCATAGTATCAAATATAACTTATGAGCGAGACTAGTGGCGTAGCCACTAAAGTCCTCGCCATAATAAGGATAGTATTACCCTTATTATGTAGCACGTAGCATGTAGTAACTTTTTTAATAATATAATTTTTAAATTAAAGTTGTTTTTAAAAATCATTTACATCTTTTATTACTAATATTTTTTTAATTTTATTTACTATTTTTCCATAATTTAAATCATTTTCTAATTCATTAATATCTATCCATTTATAGCTAGATAGTTCGTTTTGCTCAATTTTTATTCTAGAAATCTTATCTACTATAAATAAATATCTAAAATCAAAATGATAATGTTCTGGTAAGTTTAATCTTTCGTTATATTCAATTAAATGAGTATCAATATCAATTGGAATTTGTTCATTTTCAGATAATTTTAATTGTTTAAATCTATTTAAACCTGTTTCTTCTATAATTTCTCTTTTAGCAGTCTGCAATGGTTTTTTTTCATTATCATTAACATGTCCACCTGGATATAAAAACATTTTTAAATCTTTATGGAATAAAACTAAAAATTTATGTTCTTCTTTTGCATAAATAAAACCTCCAGCAACTATATGACCCTTAAAGTTATTCCAATCAATTATATCTTTATCCTTTGATTTTTTTAGATAATCCAATATCCTAGATTGTCTTTCTTTTTCTTCAGGAAATAATAACAAATAATCATCTAAAATTTTTAATAAGTTACTTTTCATGCAAACCTCCAATATCTTTATATAATTCTTCATTTGTTCGCTTGTTTTTATATGCTATTAATAGTATAATATCTATAGGAATATTTAGTTAGTTTGGGTACTATTCTCCTTTACTTTATAAAAGTGGAAGGAGGTGAAATTATGAGAAAATCAGAGAAATATCTTTGTACTATCATAATACTCCTTATTATTGTGATTTTAATCATTTTAATAAAAATAGTACCAACTGTATAAGTCGGTACTAAAACAAATATTTTTGGAATAGTACCTAACTCGTCAAAACTAGGTATTCCTTTTTTATTTTATGCAAGTTTCCTTGACATATTCATAATAACATATTTTATTGTTTTTGTCAAAAGACTTTTAGGCTTGATTTTTAAATAAAAGTAGTAAATTAGTAGTAAAACAATCATGATATTTGATTGACATCTTTTAAAATAAGGAAATTTTCACTAAAAACTAAACTTTTGATGTAAAAATACTTAGTATGTGGTGGCATGCCAGAATCGACTAAATCCTTTATTGAAAGTGAATTTGATACAACTAAGTATGATAAATCGATTTTAGAAAGTATAATAATATCTTATTTTGATGACATGCAACGATATGTAAAAAATAAATCAGAAACGAAAAAGATAAAAAATATATATGATTCGATATCAACTCAATTAACTAATCAGTCAAAAAAATTTCAATACTCAAAAATTGATAAAAATGCTCGAAGTCGTGATTATGAATTGGCACTTGACTGGCTTTTAGAATCTAATTTGATATTACAATCTTTTCAAGTAAGTTTGCCGACTATCCCTCTCAAAGCTTATTCAAAAGATGACTTCTTTAAAATATTTATAAATGATGTAGGACTTCTTTCAGTTTTATCCGAAATTAAACCATCCGATATCTTATTAGACAATTTAGGTATTTTCAAGGCCCATTAACAGAAAATTATGTAGCTAGTGAATTAACTAGTTTAGGTTATTCATTATATTATTGGAAAAACGATGCCACAAGCGAAGTCGATTTTCTTCTATACAAAGATAGCAAAATCATACCACTTGAAGCTAAAGCAGGGGATAACACTCAATCAAAAAGCCTAGATGTCTATAGAGAAACATATAACCCCGAAGTAAGCTATCGAATAAGTACCAAAAACTTTGGCTTTGATCCTAAAAAGAAAATCAAGTCGATACCAATTTATGCACTATTTTGTTTGAAAGAAGATAATAACTAACTATTTATCTTTTTTCTTTACAATTTTAAAAATCTTTCATTTTAAGTTTTTATCTTTTAATGTTATAATGATTTATAGAGAGAGTGAAGCTTATGAAAAAACCGCTAGTACTTTGTATTTTAGATGGATGTGGAATAAGAGAGATTTCTGATGGAAACGCTTTTAAAAACGCAAAAACTCCTACTTATGATTATCTTTGGAATAATTACCCTCATTCGATACTTCAAGCAAGTGGTACATATGTTGGACTTCCTGATGGTCAAATGGGGAATAGCGAAGTGGGACATACGAATATAGGCGCTGGACGTATCGTCTACCAACCGCTTGAAATGATAAATCATTGTATTAAAGATAAAAGTTTTTTTGCCAATGAAGAAATCATAAAAACTATTAATCATATAAAAACCAGCGATTCAAATTTACACATCATGGGCTTATTATCGGATGGTGGAGTACACTCCCATATCGATCATCTTTTTGCTCTTTTAGAAATGTGTAAAGAGCATAATTTGAAAAATGTTTACCTCGATTTATTTCTAGATGGACGAGATACAGATCCTCACAGTAGCATTAAATATATGAAGCTTTTAGAAGAA
The DNA here is from genome assembly GCA_947646655.1 of uncultured bacterium. Taxonomy (GTDB): domain Bacteria; phylum Bacillota_I; class Bacilli_A; order RF39; family UBA660; genus RUG11867. The sequence goes on along the minus strand of CANSHI010000001.1, from coordinate 18,816 downwards.
AAACTTAAAAAATTAAATCTAGGTACTATCTCGACCATAAGTGGCCGCTATTATGCAATGGATAGAGACAATAACTACGACCGCATAAAATTAGCATACAATGTAATTGTTAATGGGGAAGGTCCGACATATAAAAAGTCCGAAGATTTAATTCGAGAAAACTGGGATAAATCCATTACAGATGAATTTATTATACCAGGACTAATTGAAGGGGGAACACCGCTTAAAAATGGTGATGGCATTATAACCTTTAACTTTCGACCAGACCGATTAAGAGAACTCTTTACAGCAATAACTAATCCATCCGCCTCTCCATTAGAAACAAAAGAATTAACTAATTTAAAAGTTGTGACTATGTTCCCTGTAACAGACACGGTTAAAGCTCCCCACGCTTTTTCGCATCAAAAATTAGATCTTACCTTAGGTGAATATTTAGAAAGAAATAACTTAACACAGCTTCGCATAGCCGAAACCGAAAAATATGCTCATGTCACTTATTTTTTTGACGGTGGTAAAGAAAAAGATTATGCTCATATGGATAAAATTCTCATCCCATCACCTAAAGTAGCAACATATGACCACTTACCAGAAATGTCAGCAAGTAAAATAACAGATACCCTCATTGAAAAACTGGATGAAGAAGTTTATGATGTCGTTATTCTTAATTATGCAAATGGCGACATGGTTGGTCATACAGGAAACTATGAAAGTGCCATTCGAGCTGTTGAACATCTTGATATTTGCTTAAAGCGATTATATGATAAAATAGAAGAAAAAAAGGGCACACTTATCATTACTGCTGATCATGGAAACTGCGATATTATGTGGGATAACTTTCACAATCCAGTAACTAGCCATACGACAAATCCCGTCCCATTTATAATAACTAAAAAGGATTTAACTTTACACGATGGCATCTTAGCGGATATCGCACCAACTATGATCGATTTATTAAGGTTAATTAAACCCGCTTCGATGACTGGAGACAGTTTAATAAGAAAACAGACTTTCTAAATCTTTAAGTATTGTGTATACATAACAACACATCCTTTATTTTTTATTATTATCTCTTAACCACGAGGTTATATCTACTTTTTTAATACCTTGTCTACTTTAGTCCCCCTCGTGTCTACTTCTACTTTACCACTTCATTTGCTTTTAAAAGAGATCGCTTGACAAACTTAGGGGGGGGGTGTTACAATGGACATAGGATAAACTGAAGGGAATATTTAATAATATGGAACAAAATAAAAATATAAAAAAAGGAATAGTAACAGGAATTATAGCATGTTCCCTTATGTTAGTAGGATTCCTCGGATCATATGCTTATTTCATAGGTCAAGTAGGCCAAAATAAAAATCAAGAAGTAACAGTAGAGACAGGAACAATGGCGCTTACTTTCAGTGACGGTAATAATGGGTTTAATAAAGAATTAAACTTTGGAGAAAGTGCAGAGAAAACTTTCACTATAGAGAATACAGGAAGTTTAAAAGCTTTTGCTAAGATAAACTTTGAAGATTTAGTAAACACTTATATAGAAGGCTCTTTGACATACACACTAAGTTACTCTGAGACTGAAAAAGGAATATATCAAGAAATAGTAACAAATGAAAATGTACCGAGAAGTGAAAATTTCAATTCCCACATTTTAACAGACAGTCTTGTTATTCCAGCAAGAACAAAATATTATTATAAGCTAACAATAATATTAAATTATCTAGAAGAAATCGACCAAACAGCAGATTTAGATGCCTTTTTTTCGACACACTTCAAATTAGAACAAGGGCTAGCAAAATATCTAATAACTTTCAAAGATGGAATTAACACTGATACAACTAAAGAAGTAATCGAAAATACAACTTATTGAGACTTACCAGTACCTATTAGAAAGGGATTTACATTTGGAGGGTGGTTCACTGAACCAGCTGGAAAAGGCACAGAAATTACTTGTGAAACAATAGTAACCATTAGAAATAATCAAACACTATATGCCTTTTGGCAAGAAATGTCCACACAAAAGCTAATATCTAAAGCCAATGACTCAAGCATAACAGACTATAATAGTGGAAATAAAGGAGAGATGTTTACATTTACACATCCAACCACTTCTCAAACACCAGGCCTAACAGATTATAGATACATTGGAAACACACCGAATAATTATGTTAAATTTAATGATGAAATATGGAGAATTATAGGAGTTTTCAAAGTTCAAACCGAAAATAACGAATGGGAAGATAGAATTAAAATTATTAGAAATACATCGATAGGAAATATAATTTGGGATTCTAATAAACAAAATAATTGGCCTAATTCCAGTCTTTACTCGACCCTAAACATAGACTACTATAATAGAAATGGAAGTTATTCTTCAACTGGACTAACTGATATTTCTAAAAATCAAATAGCACCTGTTATATGGTATTTAGGAGGCACAAACACAAATGCGGGCCTAGGAGCTAGGGAATATTATAGCTTTGAAAGAGGAACAGTTGTATATTCAGGTCATAGTTGCAAAACCAGTGCTAACATAGGATTAATTTATCCAAGTGATTATATTTATACGTATGCTTATGGTGTAGACGATGATTGTTATACAAATGCTTATTACTGTAATTCGAACAATTCAACCGGTGCAAATAATAGCTGGTTATTTAATTCTAATATACAATGGACCATAACATCAGGTTCAAAAAATAGTAATGCAATAGTACGTATAGAAAAGAATGGTAATGTTTTAAGTAGTACTATTTCAAGCACTTATAATGTTCGCCCAAGTGTTTATCTTCGACCAGATATAGAATTCATTTCAGGCACAGGAGCAAGTAATAATCCATATCAAATAAAGTAAATAAAATAATTTTAAAAGCTCTTTCATCCAAAAATTCTTTGAAAATCTTCCCCCGTATGTTATATTACAATTCTTGTCTAAAGCGATTATATGAAAAAATAGAAGAAAAAAAGGGCACACTTATCATTACTGCTGATCATGGAAACTGCGATATTATGTGGGATAACTTTCACAATCCAGTAACTAGCCATACGACAAATCCCGTCCCATTTATAATAACTAAAAAGGACTTAACTTTACATGATGGAGTCTTAGCGGATATCGCACCAATTATAATCGATTTATTAGGCTTAATTAAACTCGCTTCCATGACAGGAAAAAATTTAATTAAACATTAATATTTAATTAAAGATTAGTTTGAGGTGAATTAAATGAATAAAAAAAACTTATTTCTTATTAGTAGCTTTATAATAGCTATTTCTGTTACATTAATTTCTTTAACATACTCTTTTTTTAATATTGATGCTACAAGCCAAAAAGAAGAGATCAAAGTTCAAACAGGAACATTAGAAATCACATTTAGTGATGGCGACCCCGGTTTTAATAAATCTTTAGAATTTGGTACTAGTGCAGAAAAACAATTTGTTATAGAAAATAAAGGAACAATTTCATCTTATAATAAAATAAATTTCGAAGAATTAATAAATACTTATCTAGAAGGTTCTTTAACTTATTCACTTAGCTATAGGGAAAACGAAACTGAAGAGTATATTGATCTAATTACAAATAAAAATGTACCTACAAGCAAAGAAATGAGTACCCAAACTCTTGCAGATAACCTTACCATTCCACCAAAAACAACTTACTATTATAAACTTACTATAACTCTCAACTATTTAAATGACGTCGATCAAACCCAAGATTTAAATGCCATACTCAGTACACGTTTCCTTTTAGAGGAAGACAGTAAAGACTATTTAAATCAAATTATTCTCTCTAAAGCAAACGATGAAAATGTAAAGGAATATAGTCTAGGAAATAAAGGAGAAGTTTTTACATTTACTCATAGTGAAACTTCACAAACTACAGGTTGGACAGATGAAGAAAGAACTGATTTTAGATACATTGGTAATGAACCAAAAAATTATATCGAATTTAATAATGAAATTTGGAGAATAATTGGTGTATTTACAGTAGAAGGGGAAAACGGAAAAAAAGAACAAAGAGTAAAAATAATGAGTGACACTCCTATAGGAGGATTCCCCTGGGATGCTAAGGAAACCAAAACAACAAACAATAACTGGGTAAAAAGTTCTATACAAAATATGTTAAATGGAAATTATGTTGAACAAGGGGGGACTTTTGATTACAAATGGGTAAACTTAGATAATGCTCAAAACCCATTTATAACGACATCTGTTAAAGGATTATCAAAAACTGCTAGAGATCAAATTGCTTTAACTAAATGGTATTTAGCTGGTTCTTCTAGTGACCAAAATTTAGGAGCAGATGATTATTATAATAGAGAAAGAGGTACGCTAGTATATTCTAAAAATGATACCAATATTTTATCTAATGTCGGTTTAATATACCCTAGTGATTATTCTTATACTTACGCTTATAACATTGAAAATACTTGCTATAATAATGGATATAATTGTGTCAAACGCACTCTTAGTTGGCTAAGTAAAGAAAGCAGTTATTGGACAATTTTTGCAACAACAACAGCACAAGACAGAGTCTTATTTATCTCATTATCTGGAAGGTTAAGAGATGGAAATGATGTCCAATATGGTTATGAAGATAGTCGTAACACAAGCTATTACAGGAAAATATTTCCTACTGTTTATCTTCGTAATGATATACAATTAAAATCGGGAATAGGAACAAAAGAAGAACCTTATATTTTAAAATAATTTTCTTATAAAAAAAATTTGCTAGCTTTCAGCTATTTAAAATAATTTAGAATAAAGATCGAGATAATATAACGTCTACTTTTACTTTATATTTTAAGAGCAATAGACTAAGCATATTTATCCCTATTTTCAAAAAATCCTTTGAAAACTCCCAAACGCTGTTTTATATTATTAGAGAAAGAAGAATAGTTAAATAAAAAATATTTTAGGACATTTTGTAGAAAATGTTCTTTTTTAATGTAATAGTTGTTATACTGAGTGAAGAAAATATCTTCTTTCTGGTTGCAAAACTTAACTTCTTATATATTAAAATTAGATATTAAATATTGATTGAAAAATGTACATTTTAAAGGTATAATATTTATTAAGATAGCACTACGCTAGCGCAGAAAGGACTTTGTTTTTTATGAGTAACTTAAATTATCTAAAAAATAAAAAAAGAATTATTTTAGTTATAATCATAAGTGGACTGGTCTTCTTGGGTTTTGCAAGTACTTATTCTTTTATAAATATTTTAGGTAATACAAAAAATCAAAATATTTCGGCAGAAACTGGTACTCTTTCATTAGTATTCGAAGATGGTAATCCTAGTATAAAAGGAGAATTAGAATTTGGTAGTAATATAGTTAAAACTTTTACAATAGAGAACACTGGTACTTTGGATGCCACAGCAGTAATGTATTTCGATAATTTAATAAATACTTATACAATAGGATCTCTTACATATACATTAAGTTACTCTGAAACAGAAGATGGCGAATACAGTGAGATAGTGACAAAGACAAATGTGCCAAAAAGTGAAACAAATACTTCTAGGACACTATCTAATGTGTTAGCTATTCCTTCTAAACAAAAATATTACTATAATCTAACTATAACTTTAAACTATTTAGAAGATGTAGATCAGACTAATGATTTTAATGCAATATTTATGTCAAACTTCAAGCTAGTTGAGAAAGGGAATCGTGCTTTAGATACATTATATGCACTAGGATTAAACCCAAAGGTAGGTAGTCCTAATTTTAAGGATGCAGCTGTGACTGATGAGACAGCGGATGGACTATATTCAATAGAAGATGACTATGGGATAAGTTACTATTTTAGAGGAGCTGTAGAAAATAATTATGTCAAATTTGCTGGGTACTATTGGAGAATTGCTAGGATAAATGGCGATGGCAGTTTAAGACTAGTTTATGATGGAAATATGGCTTATTCTAATGGAACAGTAAATGCTGATCGGGTAGCTTTTAACTCTAAATGGAATACGACAAGTGATGATGCCAAATATGTGGGATATATGTATGGGGGATTGAATGGGGAAGCATCAACTAGTAAAGAACAAGCTCAAAGAAATGAAACAGATTCAGAAATAAAAGTAGCACTTGATGCATGGTATAAATCAAATATAGTCGATAGAAATTATGACATCTATATTGCAGATAATATATTTTGTAATGATAGAAAAACATCAGATGATTTATCTTTAGATGCAGGACTTGTCAAAAATACAGGATTAGGGTATGGAAATAATGCTACCGTATTTAGCACTAGATATAATAATAACAACAACAGTATAAAATGTGAACAAAAGAATGATAAATTCACGGTTAACGATACAGATAAGGGAAATGGAGCTCTTACATACCCTGTTGGATTGCTTTCATTTGATGAATTTGTTTTAGCGGGAAGTGGCTATTCTCAAGAATGGTATAAACCATCAAATACACAATTTTACTTATATAAAGGAGTTTGGCAATGGACGATGACTCCAGATTACTTTGGAGATTATAAAACTGGTTTGACGTCTTTTTTGTATTCTTACATAGACTACTATAGTATTAGCAATGATAGATCATATTCCAATAATGGCGTTGCACCGGTCATAAATATAAAAGCTGATTATATTGATAGAATTGTTGGAAATGGAACATCTGGTAATCCATATCGATTTGAAGAGCAAGAATTTAAAGTACCTGATGCAGTAAAAGCTATAAAAAATAATAAAGTTCCCAAAAATGTAAATGAAGATGATCCTCTCTTTGGAATATCTGCTACAAAAAATGATGGTATCTATGCCATGGAAGACGATTATGGTACAAGTTATTACTTTAGAGGGTCTGTAGATAATAATTATGTCAAATTTGCAGGGTACTATTGGAGAATCATAAGAATTAATGGTGATGGCTCACTCCGACTTATATATGATGGAACAAGTCCCCATCAAAATGGGGAAGCTAGCACTGATAGATTGGCATTAATAAATCAGTCATTCAATTCTTATTATAATGATGCAAAATATACTGGCTACATGTTTAGCCCAAATGGAACGGGAGCAAGTACAAGTAAAGTAGAAGCACAAACAAATACATCCAGTTCACCAATCAAAATAGCATTAGAAAATTGGTATAAAACAAACATAGCAGATAAAGGATATGATGAGTATGTAAGTGATAATATATTTTGTAATGATAGAACGACACCTGGAAAGAGCGAAACATTGTGGACAAGTGATACAGGACTAGGATACGGAACAAACATTACAGGATATGGAGCTATGGAAAGAATAATGACAGGCAATAATGGGACAATCATAAACGTTAAAGACAACCCCAAACCTAAATTTACATGCAGTGAAAAAAATGATGCTTTTACAATGAATGACACTGCTAGAGGAAATGGTCGTCTAGAACAAAAGGTAGGACTAATAACTGCAGATGAAATAGTGGCAGCGGGAAGTGGAAAATATGGTACAGCAAACAATACTTATTACTTATTTAAAGGTAATTGGTACTGGTCACTTTCACCTAACGACTTCCGCGGCAACAATGTTTTCGGCTTTCTTGTCAATAATAATGGGGCATTATGGCATGAAGGCATTGCAGCTTCAGGAGGAGTTGCACCAGTAATCAATCTAAGTTCAGAATACGCAAGTACAATGATTGGAAGTGGCTATTCGAATGATTCATATCGTTTAGAATAAAAGTTAAATACCAAAATTATTTGATTTTGTTTTTAAAAAAGTATATTATAGAACTGTACTAAGTAAATTATCTTAGGGGATTACGGAGGAAATAAGAACAAATAAAAGATTTTATAAAAATAGAGTTAAAGAAGGACATAAGACTTTAAATTTATTTCCTATAAGAAAATAATACTTTTATTCACGACACTTAAAGTAGCGAATTGCTACTTTTTTCATTCAATTAAAATAAAAGATATTAAAAATAAAATTCGAAGTTCAAGTTACTTTTATTCCAAAAATTCTTTGAAAAAATCCCTGCTTATGTTATACTATAATAGTAGGTGAGTAAAAATGATATATCTAGATTATTCTGCAACTACTCCTGTATCAAAAGAAGTATTAGAAAGTTTAGTAAAAGTTACAAAAGAATATGTTGGCAACCCTAATTCTTTGCATTCGCTAGGGCAAAAATCCAACGAATTATTAAACAGTGCAACAAAACAAATAAGTGAAATTTTAAATATAAATACAAATGAAATTATATATACAAGTGGAGCAACAGAAGCGAACAACCTAGCAATTATTGGCTACGCTTTTAAACATTCTAATCGAGGTAAAAACATCGTTGTATCCAAACTCGAGCACCCGTCGATATATGGGATATGCGACTATCTTGCTACTCAAGGTTTTACGATTACTTATGTCGACAACAACGAAGATGGACTAATAGACTTCGAAGACTTAAAAAACAAAGTAACTGACGAAACCATTCTCGTTTCGATCGTAGCGGTTAACAGTGAAGTAGGGGTAAGACAACCACTAAAAACATTGAGACAAATTATAAAAAAACAAAATGAATTTGCTATCTTACACTCCGACATGACTCAAGCGATCGGCAAAGTAAACGTAAACTTGCACGACGTCGATCTTGCCTCTTTTTCAGGTCATAAAATATATGGACCGAAAGGAATAGGAATGCTTTACAAAAATGAAAAAATAGGACTCGAGCCGATTATTCATGGTGATGAAACATTGAGAAGTGGAACGCCTAGTTTACCTCTAATCGTAGCTTTTTCAAAAGCACTGAGACTTGCCGTTACAAATGTTTCTAAAAACGAATCTGTAGTCAAACTTTTAAACGATAAACTAACTGCAACTATAGCTAAATACCCAAACATTAAAATTAACAAAACCAATTATTCGATACCTCATATTTTTAATATAAGCTTGATGACGATTAAACCAGAAACTCTTATTCATTCTCTTGAAAAAAGAGACATATATGTCGGCAGTAATACAGCCTGTGCTAAAGGCAAACGTTCTAGTACCCTTATGGCTATTTATAACGATGAAAACAGGGCTGATACGAGTATACGAATATGTCTATCTCACTTGACTAGTTTTGACGACTTAAATAAATTTGTATATTCTTTTGATATAGTATATAATAAACTCCTAGAACTTAGGTGAAATTATGCAAAAAATAATTATTATTAAATACGGTGAACTCACAACCAAAAAAGGAAATATAAAGTTTTTCATTAAAACCTTAAAAAAGAATATTGACGAGTCCCTTAAAGATTTAGACTACAAGATCGAATATGACAATGGGCGCATGTTCATTTTTTCTGATAACCTAGATTTAATAAAAAAAAGATTAAAATATATATTTGGTATTCATGAAATCATAATCGGTTATGAATTTACTACCACTGCAATCGAAGACTTGAAAAATAATTTAAAAAATTTAATCGTGGACAAACCTATTTCGACGTTTAAAATTAGAACTAAACGAAGTGATAAAACATACCCACTTACTAGTATGGAAATAAGTAGTACTTTGGGTGGTGTAGTACTTAAAAATGTTCCTAATTCTAAAGTCGACGTCCATAATCCTGAAACATTTATCGATGTCGAGATTAGACTTAATAAATCATATATATATTTCGATGGAACACTAAGTCTAGGTGGCTATCCCGTAGGAGTTCAAGGAAAAGGTCTTTTAATGCTCTCAGGTGGAATCGATTCTCCCGTTGCTGGATATTTGGCGATGAAAAGGGGAGTTCGAATCGAAGGTATCTACTTTGAAAGTCCTCCACATACAAGTGATGCTGCAAAAGAGAAAGTTAAAACTTTGACCAAAACTTTATCCTCATACTCGAGTTATATTAAACTTCATGTTATAAACTTTACAGAAATACAAGAAGCCATATACAAAAATATACCTCACGAATATTTAATAACGATCATGAGAAGAATGATGTATCGCATTTCAGAGCGACTTGCCCACAAAAACAATGCTAAAATTATCATAAATGGCGAGTCCATTGGACAAGTTGCAAGCCAAACTTTATCGAGTATGAATGTCATAAATGAAGTTGTTAAAATACCTGTCATTCGTCCAGTAGCCTGTTTAGATAAGCTTGAAATAATCAGTCTAGCTAAAAAGATAGGTACATACGAAACGAGCATCTTGCCATTTGAAGATTGTTGTACAATTTTTGTACCCGACCATCCTGTTATTAATCCAGAAATTAAAAAATGTGAAGAATATGAGCAACTATTTGATTTTGAACCATTACTCAAATCTGCAATTGCGAATGAAGAAATAATAAAAATAACTCCCCACGATAAAAAGTTTGAAGACATCCTATAATTCGACATGAAAATCATATCCTATGTGATATGATTTTTTTGGTGATAACATATGAGGACATTTTACATTTTTAAAATAACTAACGAATTTAAAACTATAACAAAAAATAAACCATTTAATCTTTACAAGGCACTAGATAACATACATTCCATGGATCGAACAGACATTTCTTTAGCAGTACGTCTCTATGAAGAAGTATGCGATCGCAACGACGTACGATCATTAAACCTTTCAATTTTCAATTCATTACGTGAATCAGATTACTATACTAAATTTAACAATAATCACATCATCAATAACTATTACACTGACGAATCATCTAAACTAACTATATATAAAACTTATTTAAAATTAAAAAGTTCCGACAATAATCCAACTTTTTTTAAGACACTTAAAAACATACCGAACTTATTTGTCATCGATTTTGGCACTAAAGATTATTTTTGGTTGTCTTAAGATTACAAGTTTAGTATAATATTTTTAAGGAGATGAAATTTTATGGAAATAGTTCACGACATACTTTTAATAGTAGCAGGTTTAGTAGTAGGGTTGATAATTGGATTTCTAATAGCCAAACATTTTATGCAAAAATTTATGAAAGAAAATCCTCCTATTAACGAAAAAATGATCGAAGCAATGATGAGCAGTATGGGTAGAAAACCTAGCCAAAAGCAAGTTAAACAAGTTATGAGAGAAATAAACAGACATAGCAAATAAGTTCGTTCTGTTTTTTTTGACTAAAATTTTAAAAATCATATTAGACACTTTTAAAAGACAAAATAAAAACCTCTAGAGCAATTTTTAAAATTATACTTTAAAGGTCAGTAGTCTTTTTATTTTTGAGTTTTTTTACTTTTGCAATCTAGACTATCTAAAAATTCAATATATGCAAATTCAGATACTGGGCACATGAGCAAATCTTTCCAATTATCTATACTATGCTTATATTTAGTAATATCATCATCGGTTGAATAAACTTTGTCTTGTACAATTACAAACGAGTTTCCTATTTCGATCTCTTGATCGTCTTCTCCAAGTTCATAAGCTCGTCCCAAAAAGCCATCTTTAACATTTTGTACTTTATAAACTATAGGAGGAATATCTATAAAAGAACTTATAACAATAAATTCCATATATTTTTCTGTACACATACCTCCGATTAAACATTCACCCTTATAATGATCTTCTTGATCTACAATAATACCCTCAAATCTTCCATCCTCATTTAATACAATTTGACCATACCACATATCATTATTCAAAAAAGTATTATCAAATGTTGTATTCCAATAACCATTTATATCAATTAACTTTTCCATACAATCACTCCTAATGAGTGTATTATACACAACTATTTTAAAATTACAAGAAAAATAAAGCCTAATAACTTTAGACTTTATCTATTTCTCTAATTGTTTTAAAAGTTCTTCTTTTTCTTTATCGCTTAAGAAAGCATGCTTTACAGCATATCTATTCATTTCTACAAAATCGGTAATAGTAAACCCGAAATATTTATTGAGCAAATTATATTCATCGGTTAGAGTAGTATTAGATATCGTTCTATTATCTGTATTGATTGTGACCTTGACTCCTGAATCGACTAATCTCATGATAGGGTGATCGCTATATTTAGGATATAAGCCTGTATGGACATTGCTAGTCAAACATATTTCTAGAGGTATATCATATTTTTTTAATTTTTCCATAACTTCAAAACTAGTAATAGCTTTAACTCCATGACCTATACGGCTTGCCCCGAAAGATATAGCACAATTGATATCATCGCTCGTTCCAGCCTCGCCAGCATGTATTACGAACGGTACACCTTGTTCTTTAGCGTATAGAAATAAATTTTTAAAGCATCGAGTAGGGTAATCTCCTTCACTTCCCGAAAGATCTATAGCAGCGACACCTTTTTTCAAGTATTTCTTAGCGACATCGATAACCATCTTATTTTCTGCCTCTTCGCGTTCCCGTTTCATACATAAAATAAGTTTAGCTTTCAAAGTACTATTGTTAATACCTTCTAAAACTGCTTCGACGACATCTTTGACGTTCAAATCTTTCTTAGTATGTGAAAGGGGATCCATTCTAATCTCAGCATATATAACAGAGTCTTTTTTTAAATCTCTACACAAAACCTCTGCTGCTTCTTTCAACCTTTGACGATTATGCAAAAGACTTATTGGATACTCAAACATTTTTAAATAATCGTTTAAATCACCTTGTCTTTGTAATCTCAACTTATCTATAATTTCTGAAACATTTTTACGTGTCCATTTAGATACTCTAACGGGATCGAGTGAGCCATCTAAGTGACAATGTAGTTCAACCTTCTTTAAATTCTCATATTTTTTCATTTAATTATCGCCTCCAGTGCAAGCTTTATCATATCGTTTAGTGACGTTTGTCTCTCTTCGCTCGTCAAATTGACATTTTCAAATTTACTATCGACAATAGTAAGCATCGCAGCTACTTTAGTATTTGTAATTTCTCCTATATGATACAAGCCAAAAGCTTCCATTTCGCTTGCTAATGGATCTTTAAAATCCAATATATTTAAAACTTCATCTATTCCACCAGTATAAGGATCAAATGTATCACTTGTTAAAATAGAGCCGTAATGTATAACAGCATTACTATCAACACTTTTTATATCTTCTATTAAGTCTTTGCTAGCATATTTTATGTGTGACTCATCTTGACTTGCTGCTAAGGCAAAAGTACTTAAGCTTCGCGCATCCTCTGCAACAACTATATCTCTCATATGTACTTTTGGGTCTAGTGATCCAGCACTTCCGATTCTTATTATTTTCTTAACTCCATAAAACTTGACCAATTCATGAGCATAAATGCCGATCGAAGGAATACCCATACCAGAAGATATTACGCTCACCACTTTACCCTTATAAGTTCCAGTAAATCCGAGCATATTTCTTACCTCATTTATAAGCTTCGCATTTTCTAAAAAATTATCCGCGATATATTTTGCTCTCAAAGGATCGCCGGGCATTAAAACTAATTCACCAATATTATTTTTATCTGTAACTATGTGTATTGGTTCCATATAATAAACACTTCCTTATCATAACAAAATTATATCAAAAAAGACTAGAACTATCTAGTCTAACTTGCGATTTGTTATCATATTTTTAACAAATTCGTGATAAGCCTTGTATTCGATACTGTCTGTATGAGCTTCATAATCATATCCTAAAGAATCAAACAACTCTTCGAGTAAATAATCGGTAAAATAAGGATTTCTAATGAGAAGAGGACCGACAGACATGACTCCAAAAAAATGTTTATAATGGATATTATCGGAATATTTAAAAGGTCGTTCATTTTCATTATTCATAATATTACATTTGCAATTTTTGAAAGATAAAACTTTACTACCTTTGCCTACTGGCAATTCGTCAAAATCATAAAATAGATCACTAACTAGACGATGTCCAGCCTCATTCGAATTAAAGCTGAATATTTTAAGACATGGAATCGGTTTTCCTTCTTTGACACGTATTCTCATTCCAAAAAGTTCCATAGAATTTCCTGTTGTTAAAAACATCTTGCCCACTTCGATAGCAGATTTAATTTCCTTTACATGTGGCATAAGTTCGTTTAAAACCATGACTTGTGCTTCTTCACTTCCTTGCCCCATATAATAAAGATCATACTTCTCAAAATCGATTTTATCGCCTAAAGTTAAAAAGTGGATTTCACATTCGACATTTTGTCTCTCGATAAATCTCTTTAAAGCTTTAATGTTACCTGATTCTCCATAAAGATTTAAAAGATCATAATAAAGATGAGCAATTTTAATTATTTTTTTCATTGTCTTCCTCCTTTAATAAACCTTTAATGGTTGGCTTAAGGTCATAGTAGAGTAGTGCATATATGTCGCCCTCACTAGATTCTTTAATTTCATTCATCAAATTGTTAACGTCATCGACAAAGACGATTTTGTTTGGATCTATAAGAGCATAGTCGAGTCTAACTGCGATATCATATTTAAAAAGTCCTATCAAATAAATTTTATCGATTGTATCATCGTTTAAAGTTTCAAAATTGATATCCCATAGCCAAGATAGATCATTATAAATATATCTTCTGCTAACTTTTTCGACACCCATTACAACTGTTTTCTTTCCTGATTGATTTTTAATGTAGCTAAGTGCTTGAACGAACGAAAGGGCAGTTTCATTTTTAACATCCAAAATTTCAAAGTTACGATTATTCAATTTGTATTCTTTAATAGTTTGACTTTCCATCATATTGTCATTAATATTTTTTAAAATATCTTCTTTTTGTACTCCAATAATATCACAGATTGCATATGCAAGAGTAGTGTAGTAAACCGCAAATAAAGCATTTCGATTTAATTTTAAATAATCTTTATCTATCTTGAAAGTTTTATTTTTCAAGTCGATTTCGCTTGCTTCATAATCGGGATCACTACGTTTAAAAGAACAAGTAGGACATTTATATACACCTAAATTTCCATAATGGTAAGCTTCGTATTCGATTTTACTTTGACAACTAGGACAATAAGCAAAATCTATTGCATAATTAGGGGCACTTTCCAAATCATACTTATTTTTAGCTATACCATAAGTTGTAATTTTATTATCATAAGCATATCTTATTCTATTCAAAAGAGGATCGTCGACATTTAAAATTATATGTGTATCTTCCTTTACAGCAGAGACGATTTTATCGTAAATCACTTGAGGATGTATATTTCTAGCTGGTTGGTCTCTCATAATATTAGTTATACAAAGATGAGTTATAACAGATTTTCTAAAAGTTTGTGCCAAATATTGTTCATCCATTTCTAAGAGCAATATATCAGTTTTTAGTTTATGTGAAAATATACCTGAATGACTTAAAATTAAAGATGCAGTCCCATTTTTTACGTTGGAACCATTTTCATTCCATAATATTTCTTTGCCTGATGATTTTAAAATATGTGCGATCATACTAGTAGTCGAACCTTTTCCAGTAGAACCAGTCACCGCGATCACATACTTTGGATAAACTATTTTGTCCAAAACAAATTTATCGAATTTTAATGCAATACTTCCAGGATATACTGTACCATCGTGCCCGATAAGTTTTCCCATTATTTTACATACGAATGTTAGTAATTTACAAGTTACTATTGCTATTGTTGTTTTCATTTTTTACCACCAAAGGTATTATAACATTTTTTTCTACAAAATACTAGAATTTTTGACATGTATAGTTGTTGTACACGTACTATTGTAAAATTGTTCACAAGTTTACAAATTCTAACTTATCTTTCTTTTTATGAGAAAAATCAAATTTATCCGGTATAATATATATTAGAGGGACAAAATATGAGGAAATATTGACAAAGTAAAAAGTGTAGTTTAAAATTAATACATATGGAGGTAAAGTATGGCTAAAAAAGCAACTATAAAAGAATCACAAGGGAAAGATAAAACATTAGAAGAAGTAATGGCTCAAATAGAAAAACAGTTCGGTAAAGGCGCTATTATGAAATTGGGTAGCGAGGATCACATTCAAGTTGAAACGACTCCTAGTGGTTCATTAAGTCTAGATATTGCACTCGGAGTAGGTGGTTTTCCAAAAGGAAGAATTATCGAGATATTTGGACCTGAATCGAGTGGTAAAACGACTATTGCTCTAGAAGCTATTGCCGAATGTCAAAAAAAAGGTGGAAGAGCGGCTTTTATCGATGCAGAACACGCTCTCGATCCTGTCTATAGTAAAAACTTAGGTGTCGACATAGACGAATTATTATTGAGCCAACCTGATACAGGAGAACAAGCTCTAGAAATCGTAGATGCACTCGTTAAAAGTGAGGCTGTCAACTTAATCGTTGTAGACTCCGTTGCAGCACTCGTTCCACAAGCCGAAATTGAAGGTGAGATGGGTGACTCACATGTCGGTTTACAAGCAAGACTCATGTCACAAGCTTTAAGAAAACTATCTGGAAATATTAATAAAACTAAGACGACAGCAATTTTTATCAATCAGCTTCGTGAAAAAGTAGGAGTAATGTTTGGAAATCCTGAAACTACCCCAGGTGGAAGAGCACTTAAATTTTATTCGACAATTCGTTTAGACATACGTCGCGGAGAACAGATCAAAAATGGTGATCAAATCATCGGAAATAAAACAAATATCAAAGTCGTTAAAAATAAAGTTGCGCCACCATTTAGAAATATATCTGTAGATATAATGTACGGCGAAGGAATTTCACGTGAAGGAGAATTACTAGATATCGCATCAGATATCGACATCGTCGAAAAGAGTGGTGCTTGGTATTCCTACAATGGCGAAAAAATTGGGCAAGGGAAAGAAAATGCTAAAATATTTTTAAAAGAAAATCCTGATATAGCAGAAGAAATAGAAGACAAAATTCGTACACATTATGAAATAAACGGAGATAATGTAAAAAAAACGGTGCCTAAAGACACAACACCCGAAGTTATGCCCGAAGACGAAATTTGACAATATACAAAAAATATGATAACATACCTTCTCAAGAAGAGGGGATGTTTTATTTATGGAACTAACTAATCAAGAAATGTTTGAATATTACGGAATAAGTGAATGGGAAGAAAAAAGAGAAATATTAGCTAACGAAGAATTAGCACTGTTAATTAGAGAATTAAAAAAAGAACCTTATAATCCAACAAAACCGACACAAATCTCGTCGATTATTAATCAGTTAAGACTACCGTTCCCACAATTTGCTGTTAATTATTTTAAATCATACGGAAACTATAAAGTAGAATACTTACTTTTAGATCCTAGTTTTGGTTATAAATTATACCTTATGCCTACTAAATATCTTCATAAACTGCGTGACGTTTGGTGTGGAGATGCAAAAAAATCAGTTAGTTGCAATACAAATCCTAATGATATTATTAATAAATTTAACGAATTTTATATAACTCCGTTAGAAAATATTCCAAACTTTATGACATCCCAAAAGTATAACAAAGAACTGAGAAGAAAGTTTATATATCTTACTAAATATATCGATTTAGAAGAAGCAGAAAGATTAAGACTCAGTAATGTTCCGACATTTAAAGTACTTAATTGTGATGGTTATGAGTTAAATAGAAAATTAGCTCTATTTAACCCTATAATCAGAGTAATAATAGAAAAATATTATGGGCTTAAATCGGGTTCTAAAATGGAATTAAAAGAAATTGCCTCTTTGCTTCATCTAAGAAGTGATGCCGCGATTTCAAGAATTATTAAATTAATGGAACCTTTATTGCTTAAAGAGTATGAAGTTCTAGAAAGCAAACTAGATCCTTTAAAAAATGATGATGGCACGATTAAAACGGTTGATGGCACAGTTTTATATGCTAATAGAGCCTTTAGAAATGCTGATCTCGACTTAACAAGTATATATTATTTATCAAGCATTTTATCGCCTGCTAGACAAACGGTAGTGAAAGAAACAATGAGTTTTTCACGAACTGCATGTTTAACTTATATGATTAAAAAATATATTTTTCCGAGTATGACAACAGAAGAATTTTCAAACTATATGATAATGGATAGAACTAAAATAGAAAAGATAGAGACTGAAGCCAAAAAATTGTAAGTCTCTTTTTTATTGAGGGTTGTAAAAAAGTAACATCCATTATATAATTGTATAGAAAGGAAAACGTGATATTTATGGGAAGAGCGTATGAAGTAAGAAAGGCGAGCATTCAAGCATCTGGTGCCGCTAAAGGAAAAATTTACACAACTTTTGCTAAAGAAATATATTTAGCTTGTAAAAAAGGTGTTCCTGAAATTGAAGCCAATTCTGAACTTAAAAGACTAGTAGAAAAAGCTAAAAAACAGCAAGTTCCTAATGATATAATCGAACGTGCAATCAAAAAAGCTCAAGGTGCGGGTCAAGAAGACTACAAAGAAGTCATTTACGAAGGATTTGGTCCTGGTTCGAGTACTTTAGTAATTAAGACTCTTACAGACAATGTCAACCGTACAGTCGGAGAAGTGAGAGCAGCATTTAATAAAGTACACAAAAGCTTAGGTGTGACAAACAGTGTAACATATAATTATGATCATTTAGCAATAATCGGCATTAAAAGCGATAAAGAAAGCGAACTTTTTGAAGCACTTTTAGATGCTGGAATTGAAATTAAAGATTTAGAAAACGATGAAGGCCTACTTATAGTAAGTGCTGATGCTAAAGATGCATCGAAAGTTAAAGATGTCATAGATACACTTATTCCAAATGCCGAATACGAAATAGATGAAATAGGCATGTACCCTAAAGACAAAGTAACTCTCGAGGGAGAAGATCTAGAAATTTTTAACAAACTTTATAAAATGTTAAACGATATCGAAGATGTATCTCAAATTTATACAAATGTTAAAATGGACTAGTAATTCGCTTTAATGTGAATTACTTTTTCGTGCTCAAATGAAAAAGTAAAATCCACTTTGAAGAGGTAAATTCCATAGATAAGTG